>JBKUOG010000026.1:0-42054 GCA_046957575.1 Lachnospiraceae bacterium
AGAAATCCTTTTTTTGCATTACGAGGCAATTATACTTCTTATAAGGGAAATTATCAATAGTTTTTTACAAAATTTATGTTTTTTTCCTTATGTAACAAATATTTCTAATTTCTCTGTCGGAGCATGATTACCTCCATCACACAGTTAGTATAATACAGTCCTTCAAAAAATGCTATAACTTTTCTCTGTTCATTTTCTTACGTAATTATTACGAAAAATACATTTTTTTCATTTTTTGTTTTTATATAAGTACAATACGCTATGAAAACCTATGATTTTCTCTGATTTTCTTATGACTTTCTTAATTTTCCCAGAAAAGGATCCCTTTGGATTTTCCATTCAAAACAGTTGTCTTTTAAGGTTTTTATGATATAATGTTCATATTATTTATTATTTTATTTTTTCTGAACATTATTTATATCAAAAATAGCAGAAAGGATTTTCTATATGAATCGTTATGGATTATTATGCCGCTGCATTTTGGAACATCCGAATGCCACCCAGAGAGAGATTGCTTCTATCTTAGAAATCTCTCTTGGATCCGTCAACACTCTCATCAAAGAATGCACTGCGCATTCCTACCTGACTACCAGCCCTGAGGGGAATTATCAACTAACCTCTTTTGGAATGGAGTTTATGGAACAGTTTCGGGTAGATGCTGCCCTGATTATCGCTGCTGGTTTCGGTTCCCGTTTTGTCCCCCTTACTTTTGAAACACCTAAAGGACTATTAGAAGTATTTGGTGAGAGAATGATTGAACGGCAGATTAAGCAGCTGCATGCGGTCGGGATTACTGATATCACCATTGTTGTGGGATATTTGAAAGAAAAATTTGAATATCTCATTGATAAATATGATGTAAAGCTTCTATATAATCCGGAATACTCCTGTAAAAATACGTTAGCCACCGTATATCGTGCGAAAAATGTTCTTCAAAACCGCAATGTTTATCTATTATCTTCTGATAACTGGATGCGGGACAATATGTTTCATACCTATGAGTGCTTCGGCTGGTATTCTTCTGTATTTATGAATGGCCTTACATCAGAGTGGTGTCTCTCTTTTAATAAGAAGGGACACATTACAGGAACCAGTATCGGAGGGCATGACAGCTGGGTCATGTACGGGCCTGCTTTCTTTTCCAAAACCTTTTCCAAACAGTTTTTACCTGTCTTGGAATCCTATTACAAAATCGGAGGAACCGAGCAATTTTATTGGGAACAGGTGTATGCAGACATCCTTTCCGGCGATGCAAGACAACGAATTGTAAATGCAGGGCTTCCTCTTCCTGAATTTCTTTCTTCCAAATCTCCTGAAACGGTTTTGGATATGTCTGTTAATTGTCAGCCGGATAACCAGGTCTATGAATTTGAAAATCTGGAAGAACTGCGCCTTTTTGATCCCAAGTACCAGAGTAAATCCGATAATAAAGCAATGGAACTGGTCTCTCAGGTTTTCGATATTCCGGAATCTGAAATCCGCAATATCCGCTGCCTGAAAGCCGGAATGACCAATCAGTCCTTTCTGTTTGAGGTCCATAAAAAGCACTATCTCTGCCGGATTCCCGGACCGGGAACGGAACTTTTGATTAACCGAAAACAGGAAAAAGACAGTTATGATGCCGTTGCCTCCCTGGAGATCACAGAAAACATAATCTATTTTAATGGAGATACGGGATACAAAATTTCTGAATATTATGAGGGTTCCCACAATGCCGATCCGACAAATCCAGAAGAAATGAAGCAGTGTATGGCTCTTCTAAGACGTCTTCATCACTGCAGTATCCACGTAAATCATGAGTTTGACATCCATGAGCGAATTCATTTTTATGAAAATCTTTGTCTCAAATATGGTTCCATTCCTTTTGACGACTATGAAACTGTATCGGAATGGATGAGCGAACTTTTAAATCTTCTGCCCAAACAAAGAAGTGAAAAGGTACTCTGCCATATTGACAGCGTTGCCGACAACTTCCTGTTTCTTCCAGACGGCAGTATCCGGCTGATTGACTGGGAATATTCAGGTATGTGTGATCCTCTGATTGATGTGGCAATGTGTGCAATTTATTCTTATTATACTTTAGAGCAGGCCTATGAACTGCTGTGCTTTTATCTGGAGAGAGAACCTTCTGTCAGGGAGCAGCTAATCTTTTACTCTTATATGGCATTGGGCGGATTCTTATGGGCCTTGTGGGCTGTGTACAAGTCCAATATTGGTCAGGAATTTGGTGAATATACGATTATTATGTACCGCTACGCCAAAACCTGCTACCGTAAAATTATTGCCGACATTCTGTAACAGTTCAACCATGCATCTTCTTGCCCGCTTGTGGCGGACAAGCAGCGTTGGGGGGCTGCCCTATGAAGATTTAGGCAGAAAAATTCTTATAAAAACAAATTTTCAACGTCTATTCCTGCCTAAATCTTCGCACGGCTGAACTGTTATGATATTCTGTAAAAAATGTAAGGAAAATGTTAAGCGTTTTTTCCTATTTTATGTTATACTGATAAAAGAACTGCATTTATCTAAGGTTTACCTATGAAAATGCTTAGTAAGGAGGGCACTTATGAGGCGACACCTAATACCGTTTTTTGCCGCAGCCGGACTGACAGGAGTTTTAACTTTAACTTCGGCGCAGGAGACTTTGGCTGTTACGTATGGTTGGAACAACAATAACGGCAATTATACCTATATCGAAGATAATGGTTCCATTCACAAAGGATGGATTCATACCAGCGACGGATATTATTATATGGATCTTTCTTCCGGTCTGATGACCCGCGGCTGGAAACAAATTGATGGCAAATGGTACTATTTTAAGGCAAACGGCCTGATGGCTACCGGATGGCAGCAGGTTGATAATAAATGGTACTATCTTTATGATACCACTGGCGTCATGGTAACCGGGTGGTTAAAAATCCGGAATAATAGTGGCTATGACTATTATTATCTGAAGGGTGACGGCAGTATGGCCACTGGCTGGCGGCAAATGGACAATGCCTGGTACTATTTCCGGGAAGATGGCCGATGCGTAGTAAACAACTGGAATCAAATCGGCGGTCAATGGTATTACTTTGTTTCCAGCGGAAAAATGGCTACCGGATGGCAGCAGGTGAATGGTTCTTACTATTGTCTGAACACTGACGGACGTATGCTGACCGGATGGCAGACCGATGGTACAAACCGCTATTATCTGGATGTTTCTACTGGTAAGATGGCGCAGGGATGGACTCTGATTGACAATGCTTACTATTATTTTAATGAATCCGGACATATGGCTACTGGATGGATTCAAATTAACGGACAGTATTTTTACTTAAATCCTTCAAATGGGCAGATGTATGCAAATACTTCTCTCACTCTCAATGGAGTCACGTATACCTTTGCTGCCAATGGTGTATGTCAGAATGTAGGCAGTCAAAATACGCCTCCTGCAGGAAATGGAAATGTCTCTACAGGAGGCCCTGGCTCTTCCAGCAGCGGAGGTCCTGGAGGATCGGATGTAAATTTCAACGCACCAGGAAGTTCAAACTCTGCTCCTGGCACCACAACTCCCAGCAATCCTTCCAGCGGAAACAATAATAACCACTATAACAGTGATGAGTTGGTTCCTTTTTTAACGACCGGGCCGAAAAAAGATAATTGATACAATTCAAAAAAGCTGGCATTTCACAGAGGTTTACTTTCTGTAAGATGCCAGCTTTTTGCTGTAAATGATTTAGATGGTGCTGTTTTTAGATGTCATCTTCCTCAAAGTTCAACACTTCTTCTGCATCCTCCGGCTGGATATTAATGGGCTGAAGGATTTCGCTTTCGTCTAATGGAGTTTCTCCATTTTCCAGATCTGTGCTTAAGTGAACATCGCGGTAGCGCTTCATACCGGTTCCGGCAGGAATCAGCTTACCGATGATTACGTTCTCCTTCAAGCCAATCAGCTTATCAATCTTGCCGTTGATGGCTGCCTCGGTCAGAACCTTGGTAGTCTCCTGGAAGGATGCTGCAGATAAGAAGGAATCGGTTGCCAGAGATGCCTTGGTGATACCCAGCATAACCTGCTTGCCTTCTGCCGGCTTTTTGCCTTCTGCAATCAGCTTTTCGTTCATGTCATTGTAGTCCAGCACATCCATGGATACGCCTGGCAGAACATCGCCGTCGCCGCTTTCCTCGATCTTGATCTTCTTTAACATCTGACGAACAATCATCTCAACATGCTTGTCGTTGATTTCTACACCCTGGAGACGGTATACACGCTGTACTTCCTGAAGCATATAATCCTGTACGGCACGAACGCCCTTAATCTTTAAGATGTCGTGTGGATTTACGCTACCTTCTGTCAGCTCGTCACCGGCTTCCAGTACCTGGCCGTCCTGAACCTTAATTCTGGAACCGTAAGGAATCAGATAGGTCTTGGAGTTGCCAGTCTCATTGTCTGTGATCGTAATTTCACGTTTCTTCTTGGTATCTTTGATTGCAACTACGCCGCCAAATTCGGAGATAATTGCAAGTCCCTTCGGCTTACGTGCCTCGAAAAGCTCTTCGACACGAGGAAGACCCTGGGTAATATCGCCGCCCGCAACGCCGCCGGTATGGAAGGTACGCATGGTAAGCTGTGTACCAGGCTCACCGATAGACTGGGCTGCAATGATACCAACTGCTTCGCCTACCTGTACAGGCTGTCCGGTTGCCATGTTGGCGCCGTAACACTTTGCACATACACCAATGTGGGACTTACAGCTTAATACGGTACGAATCTTAACAGAGTCTCTGCCCAGTTTCTTTAATACCTTCATAACGGCTGCAGCACGCTTTGGCGTACACATATGGTTTGCTTTTACTACTACTTCTCCAGTATCCGGATCGGTAATGGTTTCTGCAATGTAACGGCCGGTCAGACGCTCTTCCAGACTCTCGATGGTTTCCTGTCCATCTGTGAATGCCTTGATTTCCATGAATGGAATCTCTTTGCCTTCGCAGCAGTCTGTCTCGCGAACAATTAAGTCCTGGGAAACGTCTACCAGACGTCTGGTCAGGTAACCAGAGTCCGCGGTACGAAGTGCGGTATCGGACAGACCTTTACGCGCACCATGAGCGGAGATGAAGTACTCCAGTACGTCCAGACCTTCACGGAAGTTGGACTTAATCGGCAGCTCGATGGTGTGTCCGGTTGTATCGGCCATCAATCCACGCATACCTGCTAACTGCTTAATCTGCTTATCAGAACCACGCGCACCGGAGTCAGCCATCATGTAGATGTTGTTGTACTTATCCAATCCGGTCAGCAGATCGTGAGTCAACTGGTCGTCCGTATTCTTCCAGGTTTCGATTACTTCTTTATAACGCTCTTCCTCTGTGATTAAACCACGACGGAAGTTCTTTGCAATCTTATCAACCGTTGCCTGTGCATCTGCAATTAACTGCTTCTTAGATGCTGGTACGGTCATGTCGGAAATGGATACCGTCATAGCTGCTCTGGTAGAATACTTGTAGCCGATTGCCTTAATATCATCCAGAGTTACCGCGGTCTGGGTTGCGCCATGTACGTTGATAACCTTTTCCAGAATCTGCTTTAACTGCTTTTTGCCGACATGGAAGTCAACTTCCAGCAGCAGTTCGTTGCCTTCGATGCTTCTGTCTACGAATCCTAAATCCTGAGGTACGATTTCATTGAAGATGAAACGGCCTACTGTAGACTCTACGATTCCGGACTTTACAGTGCCGTCCGGCATGGTCTTCTGGACTCTTACCTTTACTCTGGAGTGCAGGGTAACAGCCTTGTTTTCATAAGCCAGAATCGCCTCGTTAACGCTCTTGAACATCATGCCTTCGCCTGCTGCGCCAGGTCTTTCCTGGGTCAGATAGTAGATACCAAGAACCATATCCTGGGAAGGAACGGCTACTGGACCACCATCAGACGGCTTTAACAGGTTGTTTGGAGAAAGCAGCATGAAACGGCACTCTGCCTGTGCTTCTACAGACAACGGCAGATGAACTGCCATCTGGTCACCGTCAAAGTCTGCGTTAAATGCAGTACAAACCAATGGATGCAGCTTAATTGCCTTACCTTCTACCAGGATCGGCTCAAATGCCTGGATACCCAGACGGTGCAGGGTCGGAGCACGGTTTAACATAACCGGATGCTCTTTAATTACATCCTCTAATACGTCCCAGACCTCTGGCTGCAGACGCTCAACCATCTTCTTTGCATTTTTAATGTTGTGGGCAGTTCCATTGGAAACCAGCTCTTTCATAACGAATGGCTTAAACAGCTCGATTGCCATTTCCTTTGGAAGACCGCACTGGTAAATCTTTAATTCTGGTCCTACTACGATAACGGAACGTCCGGAGTAGTCAACACGCTTACCTAACAGGTTCTGACGGAAACGTCCCTGCTTACCCTTTAACATATCGGATAAGGACTTTAATGCACGGTTGCCTGGGCCGGTTACTGGTCTTCCACGGCGGCCGTTGTCAATCAGGGCATCTACTGCTTCCTGAAGCATACGCTTCTCGTTGCGGACAATGATGTCCGGAGCGCCAAGCTCCAGAAGACGTGCCAGACGGTTGTTGCGGTTGATAATTCTTCTATATAAGTCGTTTAAGTCAGAAGTTGCAAAACGGCCGCCGTCTAACTGTACCATTGGACGGATATCCGGAGGAATTACCGGAATCACGGTCATAATCATCCACTCTGGCTTGTTGCCAGAGTTGCGGAATGCTTCTACTACTTCCAGGCGCTTGATAATACGCGCCCGCTTCTGACCAGTAGATTCTTTTAACTGCTTTCTTAAATCTGCAGAATCTTTTTCCAAATCAATGGCCTGCAGAATTTCCTGAATGGCCTCGGCACCCATCCCTGCGCGGAATGCGCCGTAGCCATATTTATCAATCTCTTCTCTGTATTCTTTCTCAGACAGGACCTGCTTGTACTGAAGGCTGGTCTGACCTGGATCCAATACGATATAAGATGCAAAGTACAGAACTTTCTCCAATGTTCTTGGGGAAATGTCCAGAATCAGTCCCATACGGCTGGGGATTCCCTTAAAGTACCAGATATGGGATACGGGAGCGGCCAGGGCAATATGGCCTACCCGCTCTCTACGAACGCTTGCTTTCGTTACCTCTACACCGCAGCGGTCACAGATAACGCCTTTATAACGAATCTTTTTATACTTGCCGCAGTGACACTCCCAGTCCTTGGTGGGTCCAAAGATTCTCTCGCAGAACAGGCCGTCTTTTTCCGGCTTTAAAGTTCTGTAGTTAATAGTCTCCGGCTTTTTCACCTCGCCATGGGACCACTCCAAAATCTTTTCCGGAGAAGCCAGGCCGATTTTAATTGCATCAAAAGTCAACGGCTGATAAGTTTCATTTGTCTCTGGCATGAGCGGTACTCCCTCCTATTCGTTATCTTCAAAATCAGAAGCATCGTCTGCATCGAAGCTGTCATCAAAATTCAGATCTAACTCCCCGTCTGCATCAGAATCTTCTACATAGTCATCTTCAACGGCAACCAGTTCATTATCCTTGAACTCCTGCTCCTGGTAACCGTAATTGCCAAAGGACTCATCCTGGCGGCTGTGACGGTCTCCCTCAATAATGGAGCGCAAATCGGTATCGCCGTAATCAATGTTTTCTGTCATTTCAACTTCCGTATTGTCCTCACGCAGCACTCTTACGTCCAATC
Source organism: Lachnospiraceae bacterium (assembly GCA_046957575.1). Classification (GTDB taxonomy): domain Bacteria; phylum Bacillota; class Clostridia; order Lachnospirales; family Lachnospiraceae; genus UMGS1370. Next base: position 7,682 of record JBKUOG010000026.1, read on the forward strand.
CTAATGACTGAAGCTCTTTTAAAAGTACCTTGAAGGACTCCGGAATACCCGGCTCCGGAATGTTCTCGCCCTTGATAATTGCCTCGTAGGTCTTTACACGTCCTACAACGTCATCGGACTTAACAGTCAGGATCTCCTGAAGGGTATAGGATGCACCATATGCCTCCAGAGCCCAAACTTCCATCTCTCCGAAACGCTGGCCGCCGAACTGAGCTTTACCGCCCAGAGGCTGCTGGGTTACTAAGGAGTATGGGCCGGTGGAACGTGCATGGATCTTATCGTCTACCAGATGATGCAGCTTTAAGTAATGCATGTGTCCGATAGTAACCGGGCTGTCGAAATACTCGCCGGTACGTCCGTCACGCAGACGAACCTTACCGTCTCTGGACAGCGGTACGCCCTTCCAGAGAGCGCGGTGCTCTAAGTGGCTTCCCAGATAATCCATAACGCCTTCATCCAGCACATCTTTATATTTCTCCTGGAATTCTTCCCAGGTTCCATTTACATAGTCATTTGCAATATCCAGAGTATCCATGATGTCGTTCTCGTTTGCGCCATCAAAGACCGGAGTTGCAATGTTAAAGCCTAATGCCTTGGCAGCGAGGCTCAAGTGAATCTCCAGCACCTGTCCGATGTTCATACGGGAAGGTACGCCCAGAGGATTCAATACGATATCTAACGGACGGCCATTTGGAAGGAATGGCATATCTTCTACTGGAAGTACACGGGAAACAACACCCTTGTTGCCGTGACGTCCTGCCATCTTATCACCTACAGAAATCTTTCTCTTCTGGGCAATATAAATGCGGACAGTCTCGTTTACGCCAGGAGACAGCTCGTCTCCGTTTTCTCTGGTAAATACCTTGGCATCTACGATGATACCGTATGCACCATGAGGGACTTTTAAGGAAGTATCCCGGACTTCTCTTGCCTTCTCACCGAAGATTGCGCGAAGCAGTCTCTCTTCTGCAGTCAGTTCGGTCTCTCCCTTTGGAGTTACCTTTCCAACCAGAATATCACCGGCGCGTACTTCTGCACCGATACGAATAATTCCTCTCTCGTCCAGGTCTTTTAATGCATCTTCACCTACACCAGGAACGTCTCTGGTAATCTCTTCCGGTCCTAACTTGGTGTCACGGGCTTCTGCCTCGTATTCTTCAATATGAACAGAGGTATAAACGTCTTCCTGTACCAGACGTTCGCTTAACAGAACCGCATCCTCGTAGTTGTAGCCTTCCCAAGTCATGAATCCGATTAACGGGTTCTTGCCCAGAGCGATTTCGCCCTTGGAAGTGGACGGGCCGTCTGCGATAACTTCGCCGGCCTGTACATGGTTGCCCTTAAATACAATCGGCTTCTGGTTGTAGCAGTTGGACTGGTTGCTTCTCTTAAACTTAGTCAGATGATATACATCCTTGTTGCCGTCAGAGTCTCTCTTAATGATAATCTCATTGGAAGCAGATCTCTCTACTACACCGGCATTTTTTGCCACTACGCACACGCCGGAGTCAACTGCCGCTTTGCTCTCAATACCAGTGCCAACAACTGGCGCCTCAGTAGAAAGCAGCGGAACTGCCTGACGCTGCATGTTGGATCCCATCAGAGCACGGTTCGCATCGTCGTTCTCCAGGAAAGGAATCATGGAGGTTGCCACAGAGAATACCATCTTCGGGGAAACGTCCATCAGGTCAATGGCTTTTTTCTGGAATGCAGAAGTTTCTTCTCTGAAACGTCCGGAAACGTTGTTGTTGATGAAGTGGCCTTCTGCGTCTAACGGTTCGTTTGCCTGTGCAACTACGAAGTTATCTTCTTCGTCAGCAGTCAGGTATACAACCTCATCGGTTACAATCGGATTTAACGGATCGGATTTGTCCAGAACGCGGTATGGCGCTTCGATAAATCCGTATTCATTGACTCTTGCATAGGTTGCAAGAGAGTTGATCAGACCGATGTTCGGTCCCTCAGGCGTCTCGATGGGGCACATACGTCCGTAGTGGGTGTAATGTACGTCTCGAACCTCGAATCCGGCACGATCTCTGGACAAACCTCCAGGACCTAATGCAGAAAGACGTCTCTTGTGAGTCAGCTCAGCCAGCGGGTTGTTCTGATCCATAAACTGGGACAACTGGGAGCTTCCGAAGAACTCCTTCACTGCTGCAGTTACCGGCTTGATGTTGATTAAGGACTGGGGAGTAATACCCTCCATATCCTGGGTAGTCATACGCTCTCTTACCACACGTTCCATACGGGACAAACCGATGCGGTACTGATTCTGAAGCAGTTCGCCTACTGCGCGGATGCGGCGGTTGCCCAGATGGTCGATATCATCTGCCGCACCAACTTCCTGCTCCAGATGCATATTGTAGTTAATGGATGCTAAAATATCTTCCTTGGTAATGTGCTTTGGAATCAGCTCGTGGATGCTGCGGCGGATTGCTGCCTTTAATTCTTCTTCATCAGAAGTTCCAACTTCTGACAGGATAGATTCCAGCACAGGATAGTAAACTAATTCTGTAACTCCAACCTCTTCCGGATCAAAGGAAACATAAGAAGCCAGGTCTACCATCATATTGGACAGAACTTTCTGTTTGCGCTCCGGTCCCTCAATCCATACAAATGGAACTGCTGCATTCTGAATCTTATCTGCCATTTCCTTATCCAGCTTGGTGCCGGCCTCTGCCAGAATCTCTCCTGTGGTGGTGTCAACGACATCTTCCGCCAGGGTATGGCCTTTGATTCGATTCTTAAATGCCAGTTTCTTGTTAAATTTGTAACGGCCTACTTTTGCCAAGTCATATCTTCTGGGGTCAAAGAACATGCTGTTGAGCAAGCTTTCTGCACTATCAACGGATAACGGTTCGCCTGGACGGATCTTTTTGTATAACTCTAATAAGCCATCCTGGTAGTTGTCAGAAGTATCCTTACCAAAGCTGGCTAACAATTTCGGCTCTTCACCGAACAAGTCAATAATCTCTGCATTGGTGCCAAAGCCCAGCGCACGAATCAAAACCGTAACCGGAACCTTTCTGGTACGATCCACACGAACATAGAAAATATCATTGGAATCCGTCTCGTATTCCAGCCATGCGCCGCGGTTTGGAATCACCGTACAACTGTACAGTTCTTTTCCCACCTTGTCATGGGCAATGCCATAGTAAATACCCGGCGAACGAACCAACTGGCTGACAATAACCCTCTCTGCTCCGTTGATAACGAACGATCCTGTATCTGTCATAAGCGGAAGATCACCCATGAAAATCTCATGTTCATTGATTTCGTCTTTATCTTTGTTGCAAAGTCTCACCCTTACTTTTAAAGGTGCTGCATAAGTAGCGTCCCTCTCTTTGCACTCTTCGATGGTGTACTTTATATCATCCTTACATAATGTAAAGTCTACAAATTCCAGGCTTAAATGGCCTGCAAAATCCGCAATCGGAGAGATGTCTTCAAACACTTCCTTGAGTCCTTCGTCTAAGAACCACTGATAGGAGTTTTTCTGAATCTCAATCAGGTTTGGCATCTCTAAGACTTCTTTCTGTCCTGAGAAGCTCATTCTTACGCTCTTACCGGCCGGCACCGGACGCATCTTGCTTTTCTCCATTGACGTTTCACCCCTGTTTTCTTTTTCTTTCACGTTTTATTTTTGGGCGCAATTAGCCTATAAAGGCACAAATCGCCACAATAGTGCACATTCCAGTCTATCATAGGCTTGTCAAGCTGTCAAGTGCAATCTTAATAGAATTTTCACTTTTACTTGCCTTTTTTCATTATAAATGGTATAATCTTACCGATACTAAGGAAACTGTTGGAGGTATTGCCCGATGAACTGGAACTTAATTTTAAATGTAATTCTCTGGATTCTGCTTATCGCTGCAATCATTCTGGGAGTGCTGTACTACTTTGGACGCAAGTTAGAAAAAAAGCAGGCCGCATCTCAGTCTATGATGGAAGCTGCCAAGCAAACTGTCTCAATTCTGGTAATTGACAAAAAGAAATTAAAAATTAAAGAATCCGGCCTCCCCAAGATGGTTTATGAGCAGACCCCAAAATATATGCGCTGGGCAAAGCTTCCGATTGTAAAAGCGAAAGTTGGCCCGAAAATCATGACCCTCATTGCGGATGAAAGAGTTTACCAGGTTCTCCCTGTTAAAAGCGAAGCCAAAGTTGTTATCAGCGGACTCTATATTACTGATTTAAAAAGTGTCCGCGGCAAGTCCATTCAGCCTGCTTCAAAGAAGAAACGCTTACGGGACAAGCTGATGTTCTGGAAAAAGGACAAGAAAGAAGAGTAAATAAATACGGCTGCTGTACAAGTTATTAAGTACGGCAGCCGTATTTTTCTCTTTATGCAATTATTCAAAAAGCAGCTTTCAACTCATCAAATCTACTGCCGCCTGCCCCTTGGACTGAACGTTTACCACAATACTGCATTCGGATATATGTTCATAGTTAATATCCAGCGAATAGCTGACCTGCACGTTCAGCGCATCTTCTCTTTCTTCGACCTGAATGTTGTTTGTGTTCAGTCCAATCATCATTTCTCCCACAGGAGTGGTATAGGATGTCACACGTTTTTTGTCTTTTTCAAATACCATGTGGACATTGGAGATGCCATGCTTAATTACATCTATTACATCCTCTCCCACTTTAATCGTATTTTTAACCGGATTGCTGTATCCTTCTATCATTTCATCGTAAATGATATAATGCTTTCCATTCTTTCTATAATAATTTCCCGGAGTGATTACCTGAATTTCATCGCTCTCACCGCCCATGGACTGAAGTCCGCTGACTGTGACAAGTACCTCTTTTGTCATATGCCTCTCCTGCTTTCTAAAAAATAAAGTAACATCTGCAGCATCAATTAGTAGGTTTCAATGTCAATCTTCCTGGTTTCCTTTACCTGTTCCGGAAGAATGGCTGAAGCAAAACTGGTAAACTTTTCTGCCAAATCACTTACATAAAACTGGTATTTTTCCTCCTGGCCAGCTGCCCCTGTGCCAATCAAATCATTCTGTTTCAGCAGTTCTCTTAATTCAACTGCCGTCTCGTAAGCCGGATTGACCAGTGTAACCTCTTCCCCCATGAGACGCTTAATAGCAGAGCGCAAAAGCGGATAGTGGGTGCACCCAAGTACCAGTGTATCCACATACTTTGCCTTTAACTCGCTAAGATAACGGGATGCGATTTCGTCTGTAACGGAATCGTGAAACAAACCTTCTTCCACCAAGGGAACCAGCAGCGGACAGGCTTTTCCTGTCACCTCTGCGTCCGGCAGCATTTCTTTAATTACAGTTTCATAAATGCCGCTTCGTATGGTCCCTTCTGTGCCAATAATACCAATACGTCCATTTTGAGTTGTCTTTACTGCGCTTACTGCGCCAGCCCGAATTACTCCGATAATCGGGATATCCAGTTCTTTTTTTACCTCTTCCAAGGCATAAGCGCTGGCCGTATTGCAGGCGATTACAATCGCCTTTACCTGTTTGCTCTCTAAAAAACGGATAATCTGTCTGGAATACCGCAGAATGGTATCTCTGGATTTACTTCCGTACGGAACTCTGGCCGTATCCCCAAAATAAATGATCTGTTCATCCGGCATCTGCCGAATAATCTCTCTGGCTACTGTGAGGCCGCCTACCCCGGAATCAAATACGCCGATAGGAGCATTTCTGTCTGTCATCTTAGAACCCTCCTGTTTTTCTCCATGCGGTTTTGCTGGCTCCAAACAGTCAGCGCGCAAGGCCATGCTCAATCAATCGGTTCACCAGAGTCTTTTTGTCAATGCCTCTTGCCTCCCAGAGCATGGGATACATGCTAATCGCCGTAAAGCCCGGCAAAGTATTGATCTCGTTAAATACTACTTCCCCATCCTCTTTTACAAAAAAATCCACTCGCGCCAGACCATAGCCATCTACTGCTTTAAAAATCGCCGCGGCATTGTTTCGGATCGTCTCGGCTGCATCTCCTGGAAGTTGGGGATCCACTACGGTTCTGGACTCCTGATTGTAATATTTGGCGTCAAAATCATAGAAATCTGCGGCTGCCAAAATCTCTCCTACTCCCGAAGCTTCTACTGGAATCGCCCCTCCGCCGAATACCGCGCATTCTACTTCCCGGCCAAAAATGGTTTCTTCCACCAGAATCTTCCTGTCATGGCAGGATGCCTCTATAAGTCCCTCAATCAGAGCCTCTCTGTTTTCCGCCCTGGACACGCCTTTAGAAGATCCGGCATTGCTGGGTTTAATAAATACCGGATAGGAAAAACGCGACTCAACACGTTTTACCACTTCATCCATGTGAGAAAGCTGCTCTTTCATCACCGGCTCGTAAGCGGCCTGGCGGATTCCCAGATCATCGACAATGATCTTGGTGTACAGCTTATCCATGGAAACTGCCGATGCCAGAACTCCACATCCCACATAAGGGATGCGGGCCAATTCTAACAGGCCCTGAACCGTTCCGTCTTCTCCGTATAATCCATGAAGTACCGGAAAGGCGCAGTCAATGGAGACTTCCTGCCAGCCGTCCTTTGCTTTAATCAGCGCACATTTCTTTGTGGCATCCGGAAGAATCACTGCCTCTTTACGGCTTTCTTTCCAACTGTTGTCCCGAATGGAATCCAGCGACGGGGCCTTTAGCCAATGGCCGTCTTCTGTGATTCCTATCAGCAAAAGATTATATTTATCTGTGTCAATCTGTTCCACAATATTTGCAGCGGACATACAGGAAACTACGTGTTCAGAGGATTGGCCTCCAAACAGCACTGCTACCGTCTTTTTTTCCATATTCTCTATCTCCTATTAAATCTTCTCAGCAATCTGGCATCAGAGGAGTCAAAACTTTTTGCCCCCAACATCTTTTTATTGCATATGTGTCTAAATTATACCACAGGCGTCAACAATTACAACATAAATCGAACAGACAGGAGGATTTGTCTATGAACCGAACCATTAAAAACAATCTTCTGGCCGGAGGCGCTCTGATTCTTCTGGCCTTTGTCCTGAATCTGGCCCAGTTGAGCGCCCAGGATTTCAATCTGTCCCAGAGAATCCGGGAACAGGTACTCCGTTTCCATGTCATTGCCAACAGCAATTGCCGGGACGATCAGGATTTAAAGCTGGAAGTCCGCTCCTTCCTTTTGGACAAAATCGCTCTGGGGCTTTCTGAAGAATCTGGTGGAGCCGGCAGTTCTAAAGAGCAGACTGCCTCTTATGTATATTTACATAAGGAAGAATTGGAAAGAGCCGCAGATGACTTTATCCGCAGCCGCGGTTTCTCCTACAGCACAAATATTGAACTTGGCGTAAGCCACTTTCCCTCCAAGGTATATGGCGATATGCTGTTTCCTGCTGGAGATTACGATGCAGTCCGCGTGATTTTAGGCAAAGGAAAAGGACGCAACTGGTGGTGCGTCCTCTACCCGTCTCTCTGCTTTGTAAGCGATACTGCTGCTGTTGTACCGGATTCCTCCAAGGAGCAGCTGGCAGGCGTCCTGACTGAAGAAGATTATCAGTCCCTCTTTCTGACCCATCCGGATATCCAGTTTACATCCAGACTGGCCCAGTGGTGGGAAACCATTACTCTGCCAAAAGAACGCCCTTAAGCGCCCAATTATACTCATTTAATGCCTGCAGCATATTCATATTGGCCACATCCCTGGCGGCCTTTGCCCGATAGTATGCAATCTCGGTTCCCAGGTATTCTACTCGCCCCAGCATCCCAAGCTGATAGCGGCGGTTGTTGCTGTCCATGGTAAGCTGCGCCTGTAAAAAGGAAGTCTCGGCCGCTTCAAGCTCCGCCTGTTTTTCTGTCAGGTTGTCATATAAAGTATCCATATTGCTGCGAAGCTGCTCCTCTGCATCTGTCACACTGCGTTCTTTAGAATGAATATCTTTTACAGTACGGCCTTCCTGTTTGGTATTTTTTAAAGAGATAATCTCCTGATTATAAGCAATGGCAGTTACTTTATCAGCCTCCCGGTCAATGGCATCTATCTGACTCATATCCGGATCCGGTACCTTTCCAAAAACCGGATTATCGCTGTACTCCCAACCAGTCAGCATAATCAGAGTTCTTCTCATGGAATCCATGCTGTTTTCCAAAGTTGACAGCTGATTTTTAGCAGATGTCAGATTTACCTGGGCAGACAATAAATCTGTGGAAGTGGCCATTCCGATTCCGCTCTGGGTATTAGACATGGACAGCATATCCGTATATAATTCCACCATCTTTACCAGCATTTCCCGATTGACTTCCATCTGCTGGTATCCAATCATCAAGGACTGGACTGCCGAAGTCAGCTGATTACGGACAGGGGCCAGGGTGTTCTGATCCAGGCGTCTCGCCTGTTTATCCAATGTCTTTTCCATAGCACTGGCAGCTGAATTCAGGCTTTTTGCCATGGCCTTATACTGGGCAGAATAGATCGCATCTCCCTCTGCTTCCAATCCTTTTGCCTGCTGGCGGTACTCTTTCCCGTCTTCCTTCATTTTTTCTGCCAGTTCATAGGAATCTTTTAAGCCATCCTCTACTGAATCAGCAACTGCGCGGTAAGTAGGGTTAAAAAATTTAATCAGGTCCGGAATCTCTTCATACTCTAATGTGTCATCTAAGAGACGCGCCCATTTTTCATCCTCATAGTCTTCCGGTTTCTGAACCTGGGCTGCCTCTGCCATAAATAAAAAGGAAGATCCTGCCGGCTGCCACAGGGAAAGTCCGGCTGCCAAAATCAGTGCAGTTCCTGCAAATCGGAACGTGAATTTTATGTTTGTCATAAAAACCCCCTAACCTGCAGATGCCAGACCTGCCACACCGCTCTTATACGTTTCATATGCCTGAAGCACTGCCATCTCTTTTAATTTCAGGGTCGTCTTTGCACCCTCCAGTGCAAATACCTGCTGATCGTACTCCAACTGACTCAAATTTCCAATGGCCAGATTAAGAGATGCTGTGTCAAACTGCTTCTGCGCTAAGTTCAGTTCTGCCTGGGCCTGCTCAAAATCCGCCTGGGCCTGTAAAAGCGCCTGATAGCTGCTGGTGACCGAAGAGCGGACCTGGGACTCATTGTTTTTAATGGTTTCTTCCAGAGTTTCCTTTGTCTCTTCCACCCTGGTATTGCTGTAACGGTGGCGGTTAACAGAAAGTGTATAGTTGTTTTTTACCGCCTCTTCTTTATCTTGTTCCAGATTAATGGCCAAAATCTCTTCTTGGCTGACCGAAGGCAGTTCCCCAATCTCCGGATTGGCATTGTAAGCCCAGCCGGTAGCCAGACACATACTCTGTCTGGTATTGCGGATTTGCTTTTCTGTGCTTAAAATACTGGCTTCTGCATTTTCAACTGCACTCTTTGCATTAAGCACATCCATCTGAGTGGCCATGCCGATATCTGCCTTTCTCTGAACTGCCTCCTGCTGACTCTGCAGCAAGACTAAATTCTTTTGGGAAAGTTCCAGATTTAACAAAAGCTGATGGTAATTAATCATTAATGACTTTGTAGAAGCTACAATTGTGGCTTCCGCCTGTTTATTCTGGCTCTGCGTTCCGAAGTTGCCGCTTTCTGCCTGGGTAGCGCTGGCTTCCAGCGCTTTAGCCTGCTGTTCCAGAGCAAGAACTGTGCTGTCATAACTGGGACTGTCCGGATCCAGCATGTCAATTTGGTCGTAAATGTTTTGGGCACTCTGGCGGTAGCTGGCGGCAATATCGCCGTCACTTCTTCCCATATCGCCCTCCCGGTTCTGCTCGTAGGATGCCTGATTGTTGAGGACGGTAGGATTGTACTCATGAACCAGATCCCCGATCTCATCATATTCCAGTTTATTGTCTCTTAACGTTGACCATTTCTCAGCCGTATAGGCAAACTCCGGACTGCCGGCAAGCGCCGCAGACGGCGCTGCCGCTGCCAGAATTGCTGCAAGACTTAACACTGCCGCATTCTGCAACTGTTTCATAAATTCCCTCCTTCATGCCCCAACCGGACATATATTAATCGTAATCTGGTTCTGCTTTTCTCTTCCGGTTCATGATACTGTAATAAACCGGAAGCATTAATAAGGATAAAACCGTAGATGCCACCAGACCGCCTACGTTTACCAGTCCTAATCCCTGCATCATTTCTCCGCTCTCTCCAAAAGCCAGAGCCATTGGAATCATGGCTACAATGGTGGTCAAAGTCGTCATCAAAATCGGACGCAGACGGGTTGCTCCTGCTTCGATCAGCGCCGTCTTAATATCCATAGTGGCCCGGTACTGGTTTACTGTGTCTACATAAAGAATACCATTATTTACAACTGTACCGACTAACATCAGAAATCCCAGCAGGGACGGCATACTGATAGATACATCTGCCAGCCATAAAAGTCCAAAGGATCCGATTAAGCTAAATGGAATAGTGGTCATAACCATGAATGAGAACTTCGGAGACTCAAACTGGGCTGCCATGACTACAAATACCAGAAATGCTGCCAGCAAAATTGCCTGCCCCAGCGCACTGAATTCTTCGTTCATCATCTCCATCATATCATTTGTAGCTACAGAAACAGACTGAGTCAGATTTGGCTTTACCACCTCTTCAAAAAGCTGGCCGTCAATTCTGGCTGCCCGTCTTCCGCTTTCATCTATCGCGGCATATTCAGCAGAAATGGTTACCTGATACTGCTTGTCGCTTCTGGAAATGCTGGCCGGACTGTCCTCAAACACAACGTCCGCCACATCTGTCAGGGCCACTGTTCCTCCGGATGGATTGGTCAGCATAATACTTTCTAACTGATCGATGGTTTTATAATCATCTGCCGGGTATTCTACCCGAACATCTACCTCGTTGCCGTCTACTTCCAATGTTGTGGCGTCTGCACCGCTTAAAATCTGGTTGACGGTTCCTGCAATCATGGCTGGTGTTAATCCTTCTGCTCCTGCTTTCACTGAATCAATATGAAGTTTTACAACTGGAGCTGCATTTTCCAGACTGGTATGCACCTTTGCAATCTCTTTTCTGGCTTTTAATTCCTCTGCGATCTTATCGGAAACTTCTTTGAGTTCATCATACTGGGTGCTCTGCAAAATAACCTGATAGGTATCTCCCATAGAGAAGCTGGACATAGTGCTGCTTTCCTGAACTGTAATATTGCAGTCATCCATTGTACTTAATAACGATTTCCACTCCCTGGTTACTTCACTGGTTTCCCGTTTTCTGTCATCTTTTAAATAAGCAGTAATGCTTCCGCCGTTTCCGCTGTAAGTCAGCATGTATGAATCCAAATCTTCATCTGCTGTGATGGCCGTCTCAATATCAGACAAAATCCCCTCTGCTTTTTCAATATTTACACCAGGACGCATATCTACAGAAATGGCAATGGTTCCCTCATCTGTAGCCGGAATCATCTCTGAACGCAGCTGAGAGGCCATCATAAAGGAAAGCACCAGCATGCCTATGGTTCCAAACATAACCATCTTTTTCTTTGGCAGAATGGATTCCATAATGTCTCTGTATCCCCTCTGCATAGCAGCTACAATCCTAGAAGCCGGCGCATGGCTGTTTTCTCTTGGATGGTAAAATGCATAGCATAACGGCACAATGGTCATGGCGGAAACTAAAGATGCTGCCATACAGAAAATAATCGTAAAGCCCAAAGGCTTAAACATCTGTCCGCTCATGCCGGATAAAAGTGCCAGCGGCAAAAATACAACGCAGGTGGTTGCTGTTGAACCGATAATGGACTGCAGCACAATGCCGCTGCCGTCAATCGCCGCCTGCCGGTATTCCCGGAACCCATTGCCCTTTGTAGCTCTAAAACAGCTTTCCAGGACAACGATGGAGTTATCCACCATCATACCTACGCCCAGAACTAATGCACTCATGGTAATGACATTTAAGGAAAATCCCATCAAATACATTAACACCAGAGCTGCCATAATGGAAATCGGAATAGAAGTTCCTACAATCAGAGACGCTTTAATGTCCCCGAAAAACAGGAAAATAATAACCATGGAAACTGCGACTGCCATGATCATGGTTTCAAATACAGAACTTAAAGCACCCTCAATCTGGTCATTTGCATCATAAACCACTACCATATCCAGATTTTCATCGGATGCCTCCAGTTTATCCATGACCCTGGACACTTCCCTGGAAACCTCCTGGGCGCTGCTTTTCTGCTGTTTCTGAATGCTGACGGAAATGGTATCTCTTCCATTATACCGGCCAATACTGGAAGCTTCTTCTACTGCGTTTCCAACCACTGCCACATCATCCAGATATACAATATCTCCGCTGGGCGTGGTGATGGGAATCTCCTTTAAACTGTCTACGGTCTCATAGGTCACTCCGGCAGATACATTGAGTTCCTGGCTTCCCACTTCTGTCGAGCCGGATGGAATAGAAAAGCTGGCATTAGATACCGCTGTGGCTACAGAATTAATGGAAAGATGGTACTGGGCCAGTTTTTCCGGAATCAACTGAATCCGGACATACTCTTTTTGACCGCCGGACAGTTCTACACTGGCTACACTAGGAATTTTCTCTAATTCAGGCACAATGGTATCATTTACATAATTGTATAAATTATTGACACCGCAATTATTGACTGCCATCATCATAGAAGGGGTACTGTTAACGTCAAATTCCATGATCATGGGAGCCATGGCGTCTTCGGGCAGAGAGCTTTCCAGCGCATCTACTTTCTTTTTCAAATCAGAATACGCTTTATCCATATCTGTGCCGTAATCATACTGCAGCAAGACCAGAGAGGAATTCTCACTGGAAACAGATGTCAGAGAATCGACACCGCTTAACTGACCGACTTCATCTTCGATGGGTTTGGTCAGCAGTTCATCCACATCTTCCGGACTCGCGCCCACATAGACTGTGCTGATTACCATCATAGGCATATTCATTTCCGGAGTCAGTTCCATCTTAGAAGAAAACAGAGAAATAAATCCGAATACCATGAGGCACAAGACGCAGAGAACTGTGGTAACCGGGCGTTTTAATACAGTTTTTGTTAAATTCATCGAGCCGCCTCCTTACTGCACTGCCGGCACAGCAGCTTCTTCTGTACTCTCGACTACTGTCTCTGCTGCAGATTCACCTGCGCTCTCGACTGCTGTCTCTGCTGCAGATTCCTCTGTACTCGCAGCTTCTGTCTCCTGAAGCGTTACAGCCGCACCCTCTGTCAGTTCAGAAGTCCAGGTGGTAATCACCAGATCATCTGCTGAAATTCCGGAAATAATCTGGGCTCTTTCCGCATCATAGATACCTACTTCCACTGGAACTTTATGTACGATTCCATTCTCACAGGTATACACATAGGCATCGCCGCCGTCATAATAGATGCAGTCTACCGGCAGGGTCATTACATTTTCCGCTTTATCGGAAACAACGCTTAACTGAATCTTTACACCGGGAGTCAGGGCTTCGCCGCCTGCTACAGATGCTTCAATATCAAACAGTCCTGTCTGCGGATTCACCATAGAGCCAACCTCTGTGACGGTTCCTGTATAGGTCGTCCCCTGCTTTTCCATGGAAATCTCATCCCCAGGCGAAAGGGCATTTCTTAAACTGTCTGCAACGGAAAATGTAACCTTTTTTCCGCCTTCCCCGGTAATGACGCAAAGCTGACTGGACTGGGCTACTGTATTGTGAAGCACCATGGTACTGCTCTCGATTTTTCCTGCAATAGGAGCTGTTACTGTGCTGTATTCCACCTGAAGATCATAGGCTAATTTTGCACCGTCGTACTGCAGCTTGGCAGACTGGGCACTGGTCTGTACCTGTTCAAAAGCCTGGGCGGAAATATCTCCGCTGCTGTAAAGCACCTGCATTCTGGCCAGATTTGCATTGGCTGTATCTAAAGCCACCTTTGCCGCATCCAAAGAAATCTTGCTGCTGTCAATCTGCTTATTGTCAATCCGGCAAAGCGGCTGACCTGCTGTCACCACATCTCCGGCATCTGCGTAAATTTCCAGAATCTCTCCCGCCACCTTTGGCATCACATAAATAATATCTGACGGCTGGACGGTTCCGATTACTTCTTTTGACAAGGTAATGGTGCCGTTTTCAGGCGTTTCTGCCTTTACAACCGGAACTGTAACCTGTTCTATAACCTGTTCCGGCTTTAACAGCCTGGGCACTGCCACTGCAGCTAATATTCCGACTGTCACAACTCCTGTGATGATCTTTGTTCTTTTTTTCATGTTCCTCTCCTCATTTTCACTTGTTTAATCTCTCCGGGAAACGCAGGCTCCCTGTTGGATAATGTCTAATTTCTCAGTAAACATATGATAAATATCCATTGTTCTTTCCGGGAACTTAAATCTCTGGCCCAATGCCATGATTAATGTCTGCATCCCCAAATCCGCAGTCAGCCGGATAAATTCTTTTTCCTGACAGCGCAGCTCGGACCAGTCTCCATTTTCATAAATCCACTCATCAATTTCAGCCGATCCGTCTATCACCTCCAAGCCGCTGCAGCCTTTTATCAACTGCCCTGCATCTGTCTGAAGCATGGCAATTCTGGCCAAATCCATCAGATTTTCGCTCCACTCAAATTGAAACCACTCTATAAACAGTCTGTCCAGCATCTTCCAGTAATTTCCCTCATTTTCAATCAGGCTCTTTTTACAAAATTCACGGGCCTGCATTAAAATATCTGAAAAAACATACTGGAGCAAATCCCGTTTGTCCTCAAAATACGTGTAAAAACTTCCTCTGGAAATATCCGCGTTCTGGATAATCTGGTTGATAGACACTTTTTCAAATGGAACTCTGGTAAATTCAGATACAGCGGCCATCCGAATGACTTCTTTCTTTTCTGCCGGCAGACGCGCAAACCTCTCTGTAGGCATATCTTTCATACTCCTTCCCTGACGCCAGTGTGCACTGATGCCATAGCCATATTTTTGCAAAAAAAGCAAAAAGTGACAATCTGTCACTATTATAATGACAGGTTGTCACTGCGTCAATGGCTTTATATATTTTTTACACTTGTTAACACTTTGTTTATGATGCCTGCTCTTTAATGTTTTTAGAAACCGTAATTTCCTGATTATCAATGTGTTCTCTTACTGCTGCTTTTGCCTCTGCAATGCTGTGTCTGCGGATACAGCGCAGAATATGCTCATGCTCCACTAAAAGTACCTGGCGCTTGCCTCCATCTTTAATATATTCTAAACGGTAGCGGTACATCTGCTCCCTTAAATTATTGAGAATCTGAACCAGCCGCTTATTGCCGGTTGCCTTATAGATAAGTTCATGAAACTGCTCGTCCGCTTCTGCAATCGCCATGACATCTCCTTTATAAATGGCGTCTGCAAATGCCTTCTGAGCTTCCTCGATTTCTTCGATTCCTTCTTCGGAAATTCTCTGGCAGGTCAGTTCAATGGCCAGTTCTTCTAACGAACGGCGCACTTCCAATACATCTTTCAGGCTCTTTTCTGAAATTCTGGCAACCTCTGCTCCTTTTCTGGGAATCATTAACACCAGTCCTTCCAGTTCAAGCTTGCGGATAGCTTCCCGAATCGGTGTCCTGCTGACGCCCAGTCTCTCTGCAAGCTGAATCTCCATCAGTCTCTCTCCCGGTTCCAGTTCCCCCTTTAAAATTGCCTGACGAAGAGTATTAAATACCACATCCCTTAATGGCAGATACTCATTCATTGTTACCCGAAAATCGCTTCCCATGATTTTCTCCTCCTTGATTGTATTTCCTGTTTTTATATAGATAAAATGTTATTTTTGTTGTTAAAAATATTGGTAAGATATACCTGTTTTGCCAATTCTCTGCTGCGGCCATATCGCAGTTCTTCATATGCCAAAGATGCTGCTTTGGGATTATCAAAAAGCCCGAATACAGTAGGTCCGCTTCCGCTCATCAAAGCCCCTAACGCCCCATGGCGGTTCATAACCTCTTTAATTTCTTCAATAACCGGATATTTTTTTGCTGTAACCAATTCCAGAACATTGCCCAGGCGATTCGATACATCCAGCAGATTTCCTTCACTTATGGCCTCTGCCATGCCGTCAATATCCGGATGCTGGGATGGTTTTAGACTGTTTGCATGAAGGTTTTCATACACATATTTGGTTGACACGCTGATAGCTGGCTTTGCAAGCAGCACCTGACACTGGGGCATAGGCGGGAGAGCTGTCAGTTTCTCGCCAATTCCTTCCGAAAGTGCAGTTCCTCTCATAATACAGTAAGGCACATCAGCGCCTATCTTCACACCTCTTGCCATCAGTTCTTCCCTGGACAGCCCCAAATGGAACATCTTATTAATCCCCACCAGAACTGCCGCTGCATCGCTGCTTCCTCCTGCCATGCCTGCTGCAACCGGAATCAGTTTGCGCAGGCGGATAAATACACCATTTGTCACCTGAAATTCTTCCATCAGCATATGAGCCGCCTTATATACCAGGTTATTTTCATTAACCGGAAGGTAAGGCAGATTGGTTTCAATCTCAATTCCGGGTCTCTGGCGGAAAAATAAATCAATCTGATCATACAGCCCCACTGTCTGCATAATCATCCGAACTTCATGGTATCCGTCCTCCCGTTTTCTCAAAACATCCAGTCCTAAATTAATTTTTCCGTAAGCGCGAAGCTTAAAATGAGTTGTCATAGACTTTCCCTCTGCATTTGTTTTTGGAATACATTATTTTGTATACTGTATTAATCTCGATACATTGTAAACGCTTTCACCCCTTTTTTCAAGCCTTTTTTCGCCAAAAATCATTCTTTGTCCAAAGTGCCGTACATTTAGGACGAAATACTATCCAAAATAGGATTTTTATATAATGAAAAAAATCCCGAAGTTCCTGGAAACCCAGGCCTTCGGGATCTGCCAATTTAAGTTGTCTTCTTTTCTTCCGGTTCCTCTGCAAACAGGGGACGCAGTTCCCTGTCATCTTCTCTGTCGCTTTTTGGCATATACTTCTTAAAGATCCCATGAAACACAAAAGAGTTTACAAATGCAATCAGAGGAAAGCCAAATAAAAAGAACAGAACCGAAAACTGAGGAGCTGCAAAAAATGTAAGAAACATCAGCACTACTACTGCAGCGTCCATGACTAAAATTCCCAATGTCTGAAGAATATGGCGAACAGACATAAAAAATGCATTAAATAAGGTTCGCTTAATTGGATTATAAAAGCGGCTCTGCAGCGGAAATACATAGGTCAGAATACAGATATAAATCAACGATATGGAGCCAAAAATCGTCACCATCACTGTACGGAGTTTAGACGGTTCTGTCTGCATATACATGAAGAAGTACAAATCAAATCCAAGAATCAGGCCGACTGTCAGCATAATCAGCCAAATAATCGTGGACTGTCTGAAATTTTCTTTAAAGGACTTAAAAAATGACTTAATGGTATAGCCATCTTCGTCCCGAACCAGCTTTAATGTCACATAATAAAGCGCAGTAGTGGAAGCTCCTGCTGTAACAATCGGAATGGATGTCACAATCCATAAAATATTCAGCACTATTAAATCTCCCAGCTTACCGATAAAACGCCAAACCGGATTATCGTAATTAAACAGTCCCTGCAGCATACTACTCATTCCTCACTTTTTCTCTTAGTCATTTAACAATTCAGCTGTTACCATTATAGCGAATCTGACATAAAAAATCAACTTTCCCCAGGATTTCATACTTTTTTCATATTTTTTTTATGTTTTTGTGCTATACTTTTAAGAAATGCGTATCTTCCCTTTTGTGATGGATACGACTTCCAGAAAAGAGGATAACCGTATGTCTTTAAAAGAATCTTTAAAAGCTGAGGTAAAAGAGGAAAAAGCAAAACTTAAAAATATGTCCTTTCGGGATAAGCTGTGGTACATATGGGAGTATTATAAAATCCACATGGTAATCGGCTGTGTGATCCTGTTTTTCCTGTATGCCATTGGTACTATCTTTTATCAAAAAAGCTTTACCACCCAATTGTACTGCGTGGTCATGAATGACCGCTCTGTCTCAGGCGCTGATTATGAAAAACTGGCCGCTGATTTTAAGACCCGTATGGGGTACGGCGAAAAAGATAAGGTGGAGATGGACACCAGTCTATACATTAGCTTTGGAGAAAACACTTCCCAAATGGACTATGCTTCTCTGGCAAAAGTAACCGCTATTATCGCCAGCAAAGATTTAGATGTGATGATTGCAGATAGTGCTGCCATTGATCATTATGCAGTAAATGGAGGTTTTTTTAATCTGGAAGAAACGCTTCCTGCCGACTTGTGGGAACTGGTAAAAGATGATGTCTATATGGCCAAAGATGAAGCTGGCAATTTCTTTCCTGCTGCCATTAATCTGGAGCACTCCCAGTTTCACAAAAAAGCTGGTACTCAAATGGAGGAAGCTTATTTCTCCCTTATTGGCAACTCCACCCGTACAGATACGGCAATCCAGTTTCTTCGGTATTTGTATGAGTAAACAGCCGCCAGAACCCCAAACTCTCTGCCACCTTACGGGACAAAAGATTGGAAGGAGCAATCTGCAGACAGATTTTACATTCCAGTTCCCAGTCTGTATAATCCATCACAGCCTGACAGGCTTCCCTGGCCAGTCCTTTCCTCCTGTAGGGTGAAAAAATATGATACCCCATTTCCAGATATTCGTCCGGATGCTCCCCTGTCAGTTTAAGCCTGCCACAGACAGCATCGTTGGGATTCCACACACCGGCTGTCCCTACCAGACAGCCGCTCTTTTTTTCTTCCAAAATCCACAATCCATATTCAAAGAAGCCATACTGGCAGGAAATGTAGGATTCCAGATCTTCCCGGCTTTTAAATGCCCGAATATTTTCCAGTTCCACTCCTGCTGTCAATTCCCGCTGAAATGGAAGCAATTTTTCAAAATCTTCTGAAGTTGCTTCCCGAATAAGAAGTCTTTCTGTTTCACAAATATTCCAGGGAAGCAGTTTCTCTCTCCTCACCAGCCGTTCGGCAATTATCTGAAGCCTTTCCCCACTGGCTTCCTCCCAATTTATAAGAAATGTAGAAAGCCATGGACAAAAATCCGCACATTTTTCCCCAACGCCAAGAACGGCCCCTCCAGCCGCCTTTGCAGCCAGAAGGGCCTCTGGTTCGTCAGATATTAAGACCTCGTAAAACTGCCTGTTTATCCTTACGCCGCAGGTCTTTTTCATACTTTAGCTGTGTTCCGGTTCTGGATAATTCTCGCCGAATGTCTCAACTGTAATGCTCTTAATCTTCTGTTCCTTCATCGGTCTGTCACTGTAATCTGTGCGGACATCGGCAATCTTATTGACAATATCCATTCCCTCGATTATCTGGCCGAATGCAGCATAAGCGCCGTCTAAGTGAGGGGATGTCTCATGCATGATAAAGAACTGGGAACCGGCAGAATCCGGATGCGTAGCTCTTGCCATAGACAGCACACCCGGTGTATGGCGAAGATCGTTCTGGAATCCATTCTGGCTAAATTCACCCTTGATGGTGTATCCCGGACCGCCCATACCTGTACCGTCCGGACATCCTCCCTGAATCATAAATCCCTTTATGACCCTGTGAAAAATCAGACCGTCGTAAAATCCTTTACCAGCCAGACTTAAAAAGTTATTTACCGTATTAGGCGCTACTTCAGGATAGAGTTCCGCCTTCATTACATCGCCGTTTTCCATTGTAATTGTAATCATTGGATTTTTCATTTCATCTTTCCTCCATCCGGGGATTGTAAGACTCCCCGTTTCTTAACGTTGATTTTAGCAGATCTGACAGACCATTGCAAGATTTTTTCTGTACGCTTTTCCGATTCCAGAAAGCAACTCCCTCTGTTCATAAACTGTTCAAAATTAATTCAAAAACCTTTTACACAATTAACACGATTTCTTCACGATTTCTGACTATACTATAACCATAGAAAACAGCAGACGCTGATTTTTCTAAATTGATTTGTTTACAAGATTTTTTTCATAATACTCGAGCTGATAAGAAATTATCAGCTCTCCTCCCTTTTTCTCATTAAGATACATAAAAAGCTGCCGGAAGATTTTATCTTTATCGGCAGCTTTTTTTACCCGAATTTCCATTCAGGTATACGCATATTCTGACTCTGATGCGAACCTTATCGAAGAATGATATATACCATATATCCAAAGTAAAGGGCCAGCATCGCAATACCCTCTCCCCTGTTTACTTCTTTTCTGGTTCTGGCCATCAGCCATACTGCAATACTGAATACAATTAAAACAATTAAGTCATAAGAAGACTGAATGGTCACTGCGATTGGATGAATGGCGGAGGAAATTCCCAAAATCATCAAAATATTAAAGATATTGGATCCGATTACATTGCCCAGAGCCAATCCGTTTTCTCCTTTTTTTGAGGCCACAATTGAAGTAACCAATTCCGGAAGAGACGTTCCCATTGCTACAATGGTAAGTCCAATCAAATTTTGGCTTAAACCAAAGGAACTGGCAATCTTGCTGGCGCTGTCAACTACAATGTCTCCGCCAAATACAATAGCAGCAATTCCGCCTGCAATATATATAAAGATTCTGATTGGAGAAAGGCGCTCTCCCTCTTCCTGGGCCTCTGTCCGCTCGTTCAGCGCTTTTTTTACCAGTTTAACAATAAAATAGGCAAATAAAAGCAGAAGGATAACGCCGTCCAGCCGGCCAATTTCCATATCAAATGCAAACATTGCCAGCAAAACTGCGGAAATCAGAATGGAAAAAATAAAGTCTCCGTTTAAAATCCCCTTATCCACTGCCATAGGAAGGATAACGCCGCAGGTACCGGTTACTACCATCAGGTTAAATATATTAGAACCAATTACATTTCCCACTGCAATTTCATTGTTTCCTGTTAACGCTGCCGTAACGCTGACAGCCAGCTCCGGAGCACTGGTTCCCATTGCCACAATGGTCAGTCCAATGACAACGCTTGGAATTCTTAAAATCTTTGCCACCGCAGAACTTCCCTCTACAAAGTAGTCTGCTCCTTTTATCAGAAGAATAAATCCGACTACCAGCATAATCCATACTAAAACCATTTTTCCTACCTCTCTTTTCCTGTGTAATAAAAAAAGCGGATTTTTACTGTACCACAAAAGATACAGTAAAAGTCTCGCTGTTTATATGCGTACCGGATTCCCCTGCGCCCTCTGCCGGGAACCGTGATGACGGCAGCGCATGACACCCAAAAAATCTTTCAATTGCTTTCCAGATGCAAGCTACTCCCTTTTACTAGGGTAAGTATACGGTTCTTCCTTCAGGCTGTCAAGTACCATTCTCATTTTCTTTGTTTTTTCGGATACCGGATCTCATCTGCCAGAAAAAGAAGGGCTGCCAGATTGGGAAGGGCCATCAGTCCGTTCCAGATATCAGAAAGTTCCCACACTGCCTCTACCCTGGCAATGCAGCCCACAAAAACTGCAGCCAGATAAAGACTTTCGTATCCCCAGCCGGAAATAGATTTTCCCTGTCTTTCCCAAAGATAATCGGCTGCCTGTCTTCCCATATAGTACCAGGCGGTAATGGTTGCAAATGCAAACAGCATCATAGACAGGGCAACGATATATTCCCCTTTATCTCCCAAAAATGCGGAAAAACTTTTCACTGCCAGGGATGCCCCATCCTCAATGGGAAAGCCTTTCTGGGATGCAGCACAGAGAATTACCAGAGCGGTTACTGTACAGACCAAAATTGTGTCAAAAAATACTTCAAACATGGCCCACATCCCCTGCTCTTCCGGAGTCGTATCTTCTGCCGTTCCATGTAAAATAGCCAGACTCCCTAATCCTGCTTCATTGGAAAATACGCCTCTGGCAATCCCATAGCGGACTGCATGTTTCATTCCTAATCCGGCTGCCGCCCCAGCCATGCTGCATCCGGCTGTAGCAGGAGCAAAAGCGCTGGTCACAATTTCAAGAAGAACGGACGGAATCTGGCGTCTGCAAAAAAATAATACCAGAACACAGGCAGTCAGATAAATCCCTGCCGACCAGGGAACCAGCTTTTCCGATACAGACGCAATCCGTCCCACGCCTCCCCCAATAACTGCGGCAGCAGCAGCCGTCAAAAGAACTGCGCACAGCACTCTTGGTATCTGCCAGGTAAATTCTGCTGTTTCTGCCAGAGAATTGGCCTGCACCATACTTCCCATGCCAAGAGATGACAGTACGCACAAAAAAGCATAAATACCAGCTAAAGCCGGCCGTTTTGCCCCGTATTCCAA
Source organism: Lachnospiraceae bacterium (assembly GCA_046957575.1). Lineage (GTDB taxonomy): Bacteria > Bacillota > Clostridia > Lachnospirales > Lachnospiraceae > UMGS1370. The sequence continues at coordinate 29,875 of JBKUOG010000026.1, forward strand.
TGTAACCATGGGACCGCATATCCATTTTCCGCCCTTTCCTCTGCGCCGGTACCGGATTCCCAGCCAGGTTTCCCCATAAGCAGTCATCATACCAGCCAGAGCAGACACCCACATCCAAAAAACCGCCCCAGGTCCGCCTGCAGCCAGGGCAGTGGCCACCCCGACAATATTTCCGGTTCCCACTGTAGCCGCCAAGGCAGTGCAGGCTGTCTGAAACTGGGAAATTCCTTTTGAGCCTGATTTGGAAGCAGTCATCAGACTCCCTGCTGTCCGCCCTATCCATGTCCGAATCCCCCGTATCTGAAAAGCGCGGGAGCGAATCGTCAAATAACAGCCGGTTCCAGCAAAAATAACTAACAGCCAGGGCCCCCAGACGATTTTATGTACCAAATGTATCAGTTCTGCCATTTGCTCTCTCCTGCCTTTTTCTATTTTCTATTCTTTTCCAGAAGAATTTATGCAGGAAACTACTATCACAATTGTTCCATTTTGTGATAGAATATAGATAGATGCAGGGTCAAAAGGAAAGGAGTCTTGATTATGCCTGGCTTTACTACACACTATATCCTGGGAATGAAGGCTTACAACAATATGCCTTCTGGTCAGTTAAAATTTATTATTGCCAAATACCGCTGGCTCTATCAGCTGGGACTTCAGGGGCCGGATATGTTTTTCTATAATCTTCCCATTCTGCGCCACAGAGATTACCGGAATGTAGGCTCCTATATGCACGAACATCACATCAATCAGTTTTTCCGCTGCTGCCTGAATCATATCGCAAAAATTGAATCCAAGCAGCAGAGAGAACGAGCCCTGGCCTATTTCTGCGGTTACCTGGGACACTATATCGGCGACTATACCTGTCATCCTTTTGTATACGGACGAATCGGCTATGATGTCAATAACCCTACTTCTCACCATTATGGCCTTCATGCTCTTCTGGAAAATGACATTGACGCCCTTCTTTTGTATAAATATAAGCGCAAACTTCCATCCCAGTTTAACCAGGCAGCTACCATCTGCCTAAATGGATTTGACACTCAGTTCATCTCCCGTTTTCTGGCCGAATGCATTAATGAAACCTATTACCCGATTACCTACAAGAATAATTTCCGCGTCACTCCCCGCATGGTCCAGCGCTCCATTCTTGCCATGCGCTTTGGCTGCCGCACTCTGGCGGATAAATCCGGCAAAAAACAGGCCGGCATCGAATTTGTCGAGTCCCTGTTTTTAAAGCATCCCATCGCTTCTTCCAAGATTGTCACAGACAGGGTAGCTTCTCCCAGAAAAAGTTTAAATTCTGACCATGAAACCTGGTGCAACCCCTGGAATCAGCAGATGGCTTCCAATGCCTCGTTTCCGGATCTGTTCCACAGGGCTTTAACCAAATGCGGAGTGATCTACAACTTAATTGAAGAACTTCTAAACAGCGGAAAACTTCCGAGTCCTGCGCTCTATGAATTTTTGCTGGACGAATTGGGAAACTACTCCTACCACAGCGGACTGCCGGCAGAAGATTAAATTCGACCAAAAACGGGCCGTCCTCTCTTGAGGATGACCCGTTTTTATCCTTTCATAGTTGGTAACAGTTCAGCCATACATCTTCCTGCACGCTGTAAGTGTGCAAGAGACATCAGGCGTCCAGCCTATGAAGATTTAGACAGAAACACTCTTATGAAAACAAGCTTTCAACGCTTTTTCCTGTCTGAATCTTCGCATGGCTGAACTGTTACCATAGATTCTATTCTTCCTGGCTCTCAATAGGAATAAAGGTTCTTCTCTCTGTAGGATCTGCCTTTTTCCGTTCCAGCTGGGTGTTTTGGATAGCTTCCTCGCAAAACTGGCTTTGCGAATTGACCGTCTGCTTTCCTCTGCGATCCGGCTTTTCATAGCTGCCGTCCGGCTGCAGGATATGGGCTTTTACATTGTCTGCCAACTGAATTTCCAGAATATGCATCACTTGTATCCGCACATTTTCAGACTCTACCGGAAATACAATCTCTACCCTCTTGTCTAAATTTCTCGGCATCCAGTCCGCACTTCCCATGTAAAGCTTGGGCGCTCCGTTATTTTCAAAGTAAAAGATCCGGCTGTGTTCCAGAAAATTCCCTACTATGGAGCGGACAGAAATGTTTTCACTCAATCCAGAAACTCCTGCCTTTAAACAGCAAATCCCCCGTATAATCAGTTCAATCTTTACTCCTGCGCAGCTGGCCTCATAAAGAGCGCCAATAATCTCTTTATCGCACAAAGAATTCATCTTGGCAATAATATGGGCTTTTTTGCCGTTTTCTGCATTTTCTTTTTCTCTGCGGATCCGGCGCAGCATCGTGTCTCTCAGCCACAAAGGCGCTACTGCCAGACGGTTCCAGCCAAGGGGTTCTGAGTAGCCGGACAGCATGTTAAAGACGGCTGTAGCGTCTTCGCCGTAGAGGGGATTGCAGGTAAACAGACCGCAGTCTGTATATAATTTTGCTGTAGAGTCATTGTAGTTTCCGGTTCCCAGATGAACATAACGCCGAATTCCATCTTCTTCCCTGCGGACTACCAGTGTAATCTTGCTGTGGGTTTTTAATCCTACCAGCCCGTAAATTACATGACATCCTGCTTTTTCCAGCTTTTTGGCCCAGATAATGTTGTTTTCTTCATCAAATCTTGCCTTTAATTCCACCAGAACCGACACCTGCTTGCCATTTTCAGCCGCTTCCGCCAAAGCTGCAATGATCGGAGAATGACCGCTGACCCGGTACAAAGTCTGCTTAATGGCAAGGACACTTGGATCTTTTGCCGCAGTACGGACAAAATCTACCACCGGATCGAATGTCTCATAAGGGTGGTGAAGGAGAATATCCCCTTTCTGGATATTGGTAAAAATATCGTCTTCGTTCATCAGTTCCGGAACTGGCTGGGGCCTGTAAGCCGGAGTTTTCAAGTGTTCAAACCCGGACATTCCGTACATCTTCATCAGAAATGTCAGATCCAGAGGGCCGTTAATTTCAAAAATATCCTCGCTGCCAACTTCCAGTTCTTTTTTCAAAATTTTTAAAAGCCGTTTGTCTACCTTTTCCTCTATCTCCAGCCGGATCACTTCTCCCCACTGGCGGCGTTTTAACTGCTTTTGAATTTCTTCCAGCAGATCCACAGCCTCTTCTTCGTCAATGGTCAGATCTGCATTTCTCATAATCCGAAACGGATGGGCGGCAACAACGTCGTAATTTAAAAACAGGGACGCCATATTCCGCTCAATAATTTCTTCCAGCAAAATTACATTGTGAAGTTCTCTGCCGTCTTCTGTTGCAGTGACTGGAAGTTCTACGATTCTGGGCAGAACAGACGGCACCTGAACCATAGCAAATTCCAGCTCTTTGCCACCCTTTTTCTTTTTCAGAAGGGCAGCAATATTCAGGGTTTTATTGCGCACCAGAGGAAACGGCCTGGAAGAATCTACTGCCATGGGTGTCAGTACCGGATAGACATTTTCCTTAAAATATTTATCCGCATACTCTGCCTGCCTAGGACTTAGGTCCTCATACCCGTCCACCACATTTAAACCATTTTGGCGCAGAGCTGGAAGAATGGAACGGTTGTAGGTTGAATATTGGAGATTTACCAGTTCGTGGGCCTTTTTGCTGATGGGTTCCAACTGCTCCCCCGGCGTCATCCCTGCAATATCCGGCTTTGTGTACCCAGCATGGACCAGATCTTTTAGAGAAGCCACGCGGACCATAAAAAATTCATCCAGATTTGAGGATGTAATGCTTAAAAATTTTAAGCGTTCAAACAATGGCAGGGTTTTATCCCTGGCCTCACTGAGCACCCTGTAATTAAACTGAATCCAGCTCAGTTCCCGGTTTACATAGTTCTTAGGATTTGCAAAATCCCTTCTTTCCTGTGCTTCCATGCTTATCCTTTCCTTTTCTGCCTTAAAATCGGGCGGATTCCATAGATCTCCTCAAAAAAATCTGCCTTCTGCTCAAATGATACCCGTTCCAGAGTGATATCTCCTTCGTAGCCGGTTGTGATCATCAGTTTCCGGTCTTTCAGAGTAATCCGGCAGCCGGCCAGCTTCTGTTTATGGCTTCTGTCCATTGCATTTGCCAGCCGTAAAATACTGGTGAGCTTGCCGATGAGAACCGTTACTTTCTTTACGTCTCCGTCTGTGAGTCCGCTCTGAAAGGCCCCCAGCTCCAGGTGAACTTTATCGTATTCAAAATCCCGAATATTGTAGCGCACTACATTTGCCACAATCTCCCTCTCCAGATGGCTGAGTCCAATGATTTCCGTAGACATAATAATATTATATGCACACTCGTTGGAATTCTTCATACTGATAAATTTGCCGCAGGCGTGAAGCAGGACGGAAATCTGTAAAAGCAGGCGTTCCTTTTTCCCCATTCCATGATATTTGCCGGTCGCATCAAATATTCTCAGTGCATAATCCTCCAGTGCCTGATTGTGACTGCTGTTGCACTTATACCGCTTTGCCAGATTTCGGCATTCTATTACAATATCCCGTTCAAAATCGTGATTAAATTTTACAAGGCGGTTCTTTTCTGCATAGTCGGCTGCAATTCCGTCGCACATGCTGCTTCCTGGAAGCCAGATCATCTCCGCCCCGGTCATCTCGCAAAGACATTTATAGATCGCGGCGCTGGGGAATAAGAACTTTGCAAACTCTCCGTTCACTCCCAGCCTGTCTGCAACTGCATCCATTCCCATATGAAGCAGTTCCTGATAATATGTTCCGGCTTCTTTTGCTGTCAGGTGTTCCGGCATTTTTCCCTTTTCTCTGTCCCGAAACAAATACCTGGTATTGCGCCCGATTCCGATAATATTTTTAATTTCCCTGTCTTTTAAATGGATTTTCCGGAATGCAGATAACTCATTGTCTACAATCTCTGTGATTAATTCCATAGTCAATTCCATATTGGCGGCAACCTCTGACAGAAGTTCCCGTACCCGCAGGCCGCCAAGAGCCAGATTTTGTGTTGTCACCAGTGTATCCTTGTCAAACAGAGTCAGCTGGACACTTCCAAATCCTATATCCACGATAGCTGTCCCTTTTTGGATAATCTTATTAAACTCTGCGTCTTTTACCGCAATAGCTTTGTAGCTGATAAATCGCTGTTCGGAATTGCTGATGATTTTTACATCTAAATCTGTCCGCACTTTAATGTGATCCAGAATAATCTGATTGTTTTCTGCTTCCCTGAGAGCGCTGGTGGCATAAGCCCGGTATGCCTGGACTTTATATCCCTTCATAATCCTGGAAAAATCTTCCAGCACCCGGCACATCTCATCAATGGATTCGTAGCTGATTTTCCCATATTTGTAAACGTCCCGTCCCAGTGTGCTCATCCGGCGGATCTGGTCAATGGAACGGACTCCGTTTTTGGCGGAAATTTCATAAATGTTTAATTCCATCTCAAAAGAGCCTATATCAATCGCTGCAAATGTCTGTATAGCTGCCATGGACCATCCTCCTTATTTTTCAGGCTTTTTTCCTAACAGATGCGTGATAAACTGAGCTGCCGTCCGCCCGGAAAAGCCGCCATGGTACAGTTCCCACTTGTTTGCCTCTGCATAGAGTTCTTCTTCTGGAATCTCTAATCCCCGCTGTTTTGCCAGGATCTTGACAATCTGCTGAAATTCCATCTTATCCGGCGCTCCGAAATAAATCGTTACCCCAAATCTGGCAACTAAAGACAATTTTTCCTGAACCGTATCATTGCCATGGAGATCGTCTAAAATCTCTTTCTTATCACTGAATTTTTCCCGGATCAGATGGCGTCGGTTCGATGTGGCATAAATCAGCACATTGGACGGCTTTTTGCCCAGTCCGCCTTCAATTATTGCTTTTAAATACTTGTATTCTATCTCAAAGTCCTCAAAGGACAAGTCATCCATGTAGATAATAAACTTATAGTTTCTGTCTTTAATCTCCTCCAGCACATCGGAAAGGCAGAAAAACTGGTGCTTGTAGACCTCAATCATCCTGAGTCCCTGATCGTAATACTGGTTTAAAATAGCTTTTACACTGGAAGATTTGCCGGTCCCAGCATCTCCGTAGAGCAAAACATTGTTGGCCTCTCTTCCCTCTATAAACGCTTCTGTATTGTCTGTCAGTTTTTTCTTCTGGCTCTCATAGCCTACTAAATCTTTTAAGTACACATGGTCAATGCTGGTAATGGGCTCAATTCTGGTCCTTCTTCCTTCTGGCGTTTCTCTCAGTTCTTCAATGCGAAACGCCTTGTGAAGACCAAACCGGCCTACGCCGAATTCTTTATAAAAACCAGTAACCAACGCCTGAAATGCTTCTGCACTTTCAGCCTTTTCCAAATCCTTTGTCAGTGTGATAATCCGATCCCGGATCCTGCGGTTAAACACCTTCCCGGTTCGCTCTGCTGCGCCAAACTCAGACAGCTCCTGCCAGATACCGCCTGGCAGACTCTTTATGTCTTTTTCAAACAACTCTTTCATTTTGGAAAAGTCGTGGGCTGCCAAAGCATTTATGGTGCCATGAACCGGTCCCACAATTTCACAGGCTGTACTATAGGCGTTTTCGTGAGATGCCAGACAGTACGCCAGAAAGCAGTGCCATAAGTTCCCCTCAAATCCATACTTCGCAGCCAGTTCCAGCAAACGGCCTGCGCAGGCGTATGCATCTAATGGAATGTCTGTTTTTTCGTCTAAAAGTCCTGCCATGGAATCAAACAAATCCTGGTGCTCCATGTCTCTGTACAGCACAAATTCACATGTATTCATACCCCTGCCCCCATTTAGTAATTTCCTAAAATCCGCATACCTGCCGCTTCCTGGGCAATCCCCATCAGCGCGTTCTGAACCGGCGCATCACTTAAGCTGCCCTCAATATCTACAAAAAACCGGTATTCCCAGTTTCTCCCCACAATGGGTCTGGATTCAATCATCACCATATTTACATCATTAAAAATGAAATTGCCCAGCATATTGTACAAGGTACCGCTTTTATGGGGCAGTTCAAAGCAAATGCTGACTTTCCCTGATCCAATCTGGTAAACAGGTCGGTTAGCCACTACGATAAATCTGGTGGTATTGGACTTATTGTGGTTAATGCTTCTCTGCAATGGAACAAGACCGTAAATCCTTCCTGCATTCTCACTGGCCACTGCTGCCTGGCTTTTATCCCCATCTTCCAGAACCTTTTTGGCTGCCAATGCTGTGTTGGCTGCGCTGATTTGACGCCAGTTTTTGTTAGCATTTAAATATTCCGAACACTGCATCAATGCCTGGGGATGTGAATAGACTGTGCGGACATCCTCTAATGCAGCGCCCGGCAGTCCTAACAGCGCATGATTAATATCCAGAAATACTTCTCCTACTATGTAATTATTGTATTTTACCAGCAGATCGTAAATGCTGCTTACAGCTCCGGCCGATGAGTTTTCAATGGGAAGGACTGCATAATCTGCCTTTTTCCTGCTCACCTCTTCCATGGCTTCTTCCCAGGAAGGAACATGGCGGGCTGAAACGCCTTTTCCAAAATATCTGATAGCTGCTTCGTGGCTGTAAGCGCCCTCCACTCCCTGATAAACCACCTGGACCTTTTCTTTTGCCAGTTTTTCTACTGGTTCAAAGCCAAAGAGCGTACTCTTTCCATGTCCGGCCAGCACCTGATACTGGTATCTCCGGCTGATGGTCATAATCTGGGAAAACAATTCTGTCACTGCCTGCCTGTTAAATTCGCTGTGGGCCAATGCTCCCACGCTTTCCAGCTTTTGCTGCTCCCGCTCTTTGTCATATACCGGTTTTCCTGTCCTGATTTTAAACTCTGCTACCTCTGCACACAGTTTCATTCTCTCTTCAAACAGACTGACCAGCTCTTTATCTACCTCATCCAGCTTGTTTCTGATTTCCTGTAAATCCAAATTCTGCATCTTACTCCTGCTCCATCTCTTTTAGCATATCAATGATCACACCTCGGACATAGGCCCCTGAAAACTTCTTCTGCTCTGCCGGAAGTTCCTTTAGATAAATGGGGGTTCCGTACCGAACTGTTACCTTTGTCGGACGGATAAAAGGCATATGTTTTTCAAATATATCCGCAGTCCCCACCATCGCTACCGGGATCACCGGGCAGCCGCTTTTTTCTGCGATTTTCAGACTTCCCTCTTTAAAGGGAAGCAGATCTTTTCGGTCTGCACTGCTGTTGCGGGTTCCTTCCGGAAAAATCCATACAGAAATCCCTTTTTTCACCTGCTCGATTCCCTTTAAAATCGTTTTTAATCCTTCTTTAATATTATCCCTGTCTAAAAAGAGACAATTGACATTACGCATCCAGTCCCGCAAAGAAAGATATCGCTCCATCTCCTTTTTTGCCACAAATCCCATAAGGCCGGGCACTGTCACATAGCCAATCAGGATGTCAAAATAACTTCTGTGATTTCCCACATAAAGAACAGCCGTGTCCTTCGGGATATTTTCCAGACCCTCTGCGGTATAGGAAACCCCGCTTACCTTTAAAATAATACTGAACATAAACTGGACAATCTTCAGGCTCTGCCGGTTTCTTTTATCCAGGTCCTTTTTCCCCAGAAAATGCTCATAAATTAATATAGGAATGCTTAAAATTAAAAACGAAAATAAGATAATTGCTACTAATAAAAAACGTATCATGCCAATGTTCCTCCGGAGTCTCAACAATTTCTCTCATTATATAAAATCCCCGAAGCAAATACAAGTCTATGACATAAATTTTACGAACCATTCAGCCATGCATCTTCTTGTCTTCTGTAAGCGGGCAAGAAGATACGCAGCTGAACTATTACTGAATTTTACGAGCTGTTATCCGTTCAAACAGAAGTCCTGTAAAAAACCATAAAGGGGCAAAATCCAGGCGGATTAATCCGTTGACGCTGGAATGTCTCCCTGTATAATCCCAGGGACAGATCCCCTTTTCCCGCAGAAACAGTCCGCACATATATTCTGCGGTAAAAATCAAAACCATATATAAGAGTCCATGGCGGATGGCATGGTCCACTGCATTTAAAGAAGTTTTCAGACCGCTGCTCCCATCTCCTATCCATAAATCTACTTTTTCTCCGATAGGTCCCAGCAAAGCACCCATCCCGTAAATAGGAAACATAAGAAGCGATGTATGACCCATGAGACGCCAGTCTCCTGCCATAATGGATTCTGCAGATGTAAAAATCACTTCCAGACACCATCCGGTAATCCCGCATTTAAAAAAATTCATTGCAAATCTTTTCAAAATAAAATCTCCCCTTCCTGCCCCATAATATGCGCAGAAAAGGGAGATTTCATACAAACTGGCATGATTTCAGGCAACAGTTCAGCTATGCGAAGATTCAGACGCCTGGTGCTTCTTGTCCGCATAAGCTGGCAAGAAGATGCATAGCTGAACTGTTACGATTTTAAAGTCCTGCATCTGCCAGTATCTCTGGTCATTATAAAAGAGGAGAAAGCAGACGGCTTCCCTGCTCTTTAATCCGAATCAGCAGAGAACGGGATTCGTATACTTCTTTTGTAATTTCCCGGCAATGATTTAAATCGTTAATAAACTCTTCCTCCAACTGTCCGGTAATAGTTTCATCATAAATCGTGGCATTGACTTCAAAGTTTAACTCAAAGCTTCGGATATCCATGTTGGCAGTGCCGTAACTGCTGACCCGGCCGTCTACCATCACTCCTTTTGCGTGAAGGAACCCATTATCATATACATAGCATCTGGCTCCCGCTTCAATCAAATCGCCTGCATAAGAATATGTGGCCCAGTATACAAAGGGATGATCCGGCTTGCAGGGAATCATCAGCCGCACATCCACGCCGGAGCAGGCTGCAATACGCAGCGCTGTCTGAACTGCATCATCCGGCACAAAATACGGAGTATGAATGTAAATATTTTTTCTGGCCTTGTGAAACAGTTCCAGGTAATTGTTTCGGATCTGTCTGTCTGCTGTATCTGGCCCGCTGGCCACGATCTGGATTGCAACCAGACGCCTTCCCTCTTCTTCCATGGCCTTTACCAGTCCATTGCGGTAAGGAGAGTCAAAATAGATCGGCATCTGAAACAGATTTTCATGGGTTGCGTAGTTCCAGTCCAGAGCAAAACGAATCTGAAGGCTGATAACTGCATCTCCGGTGATTCTTAGATGAGTATCCCGCCAATAGCCAAACTTGGGATCTCTGGAAATATACTCTCTTCCGATATTGAATCCGCCTACATATCCCACTGTTCCATCAATCACCACTATCTTGCGGTGATTGCGGTAGTTGACGCGCAGGTTTAACCGTCCAAGCAAGGCTGGGAAAAATACTCCGATTTTGATGCCTGCCTGTTCCAGTTCTTCCCACCGTTTCTTGGGCATAAAACGGCCCCCCATGCCATCGTAAAGAATCCTGACTTCCACTCCATTTCTTACCCGATCCATCAGAATCGGCACAATGGAATCAAATAACTCATCATTTTTAATAATGTAATACTGAATGTGAATAAACTTTTTAGCCTGCCGCAGACTTCTGCGCAGATCCTCAAACTTGGCCTCTCCGTCAGAGAAAATTTTTATATCATTGTGTACCGTAAGGACGCTCCCGGAAGTTTTCAGATTATACATAATCAGATCGCCGTAATCCCGCACCAGCGGGTCGTCCATATTTTCATGATTAAAGTTGCGCAAAATCTCTTCCTGGCTGCGGATGGAAGATCCCATCTCATCTTCCAGCTTTTTAATCTGAAACATCTTGCTTTTGTGAAAATCCTGACCAAACAGCAAGTAAAGTATAATGCCAAAACCCGGTATGAAAAAGAGCGCAAGGAGCCAGGTCCATACCGCCTTGGGATCCCGTCTTTGAAAAAACACAATGACAATGGATAAAATCAGGTTAATAAACAGGATATTGTCTGACAGCCACTGCCAGACCGTCTCCAGTCCTTCTTTTGCCATAATGAGAGCCTCCTTCAGTGTAATACTTACATTGTACCAAATTGCTGGCACAACGGCTAGCCCCAGGTACAATAAATTTCCACTATCTCGAAAATCTGCTGTCGGACTGGAAGTAAATTTTTACATTTTTTAAATTGTAGTGGTCAAGCATTTTTGTAACGCTTTGTTCGAAAAAATTACCCAGCATATCTAGCTTCAAATGGTGTTTTCCAATCATTGTATGAATGAGGGCGGACATGATTATACCATACATACACATATCGGTTTAGCGCTTCATCTAAGCTGCCCGCATCATAAAAATGATTCGGATAAATGAGTTCATTTTTTAATGTATTGTAGAAACGTTCCATTGGTGCATTATCATAGGGACATCCTGCTTTACTCATGCTTTGACAAATTCCATTGCTTTCACAATAATGGATAAAATCCCATGAAGTAAACTGGCAGCCCTGATCACTATGTAAAATTAATCCTTCTGCAGGGTTTTCGGCTATTAGAGCCTTCTGAAGAGTTGCTTTTGCCAGTTCCGTATTGATATAATCTGAATTTAAAGTGGCAATTACACTGCGGTCATATTTTTGTTCCACGCATATATGCCGGTTTCTTTCTCATAACGATTGCATGAAGCCCTAAAATCTGGTTCATATATTTATGGACGGTGGTCTTACTGAGAGAAATTCCTTGTCTTCTCTGAAAAATTCTCATAGGTCTGTGTCCTAAAATTCGGTTATTATTATAGTAAATCCAATTCCTCGTTGTACTTTTTTGTCATGATGAGTTCTCCTTGTTCGTTCTCTTCTATATTTATCCGAACGGAATGTTACAGCTTTAGTATACCACAACAATGTTTGACAGTGTTTTATTTCACTGTCTCTCATAGAGGGAGCATATCATTCACGCCGCCCTTTTGCACACAGAAAAACGCCGTACAGGTTTCCCCATACGGCGGCAGAGTGTTTATTTGCCGAACAAGTCGCTGTGTGTGCCAGTGCGGGCCAGCGTCAGCACCAGTACATCATCTTCTATGCGGTAGACGAGCAGCCAGTCCGGGAGAATATGACATTCCCGATGGCCTGCCCAATCACCGGACAGGTCATGGTCACGGTTCTTATCCGGCAGCGGTTCGCCCATTGCCAGCAATGCTACGACCTGCTCCAGCAGCTCAATCTTCAAGCCACGCTTTATGGCTCGTTTGTAGTCTTTTTTGAAACTGGTCGTGTACTTGACGGTATATTTG
>JBKUOG010000027.1:0-37546 GCA_046957575.1 Lachnospiraceae bacterium
TGAAGGCATTAAATAAGCCGGAAAGCTTAATCCGCTTTGTAGCAGACCGTCTGGGCCATGACAGAAGATATGCGATTGATCCGAAGAAGATCGAGACAGAGCTTGGGTGGAAGCCGAAGTATAACTTTGATACAGGAATGGAGCAGACTATTCAGTGGTATCTGGATAATGAAGACTGGTGGAAACACATCATCAGCGGAGAATACAGCCAGTATTTTGACAAGATGTATGGGAATAAGTTATAAATAGTAATAGTTTGGCCATGTATCTTTTTGCCAGCTTACGCGGACAAGAAGCGTCTGGCGTGTGCTCTATGAAGATTTAGACAGGAAAACTCTTATGAAAACAAGCTTTCAACGCTTTTTTGTCTGAATTTTCCCATGGCTGAACTGTTACTATAAATAAGTGATTACCGCGCAACGGGGCGCCTGGAAACAGAAGAGGAAAGCCGCGCAGCAGGTTTTTCTGCTGTGGGGAAGTTCTGGAGTTTTCGGGCGTTTTTATTGATTAGCAGGAGGAGACGGGACATGAAAATTCTGATAACCGGGTCAAAAGGTCAGTTAGGCCATGATTTAATGAATGAATTGGATAAACGGGGAATAGAGTATATTGGCGTAGATGTGGAAGAAATGGACATTACCGATGCAGATGAGTGCCGCAAGGTAATTACAGAGGCAGCACCGGATGCGGTTATTCACTGTGCCGCTTATACTGCAGTAGATGCCGCAGAAGATAATGTGGAATTGTGCCGCAAGATTAATGCGGAAGGCACAAAAAATATTGCAGAAGTCTGCCGGGACTTAGATATTAAAATGATGTACATCAGCACTGATTATGTGTTTAACGGCGAGGGAACCCGTCCCTGGGAGCCGGATGATCACAGAGAACCTTTAAATATTTACGGACTGACCAAATATGAGGGAGAAGTTTATATTGAACGGCTGGTAAAGAAATTTTTTACAGTCCGGATTGCCTGGGTATTTGGAGCCAACGGCAAAAACTTTATTAATACCATGCTTCGTCTGGGAAGAGAAAAAGGAGCGGTCAGCGTGGTAGATGATCAGATCGGATCTCCTACGTATACGTATGATTTGGCTCGTCTTTTGGCAGATATGATTCAAACAGAAGAATATGGCCGCTACCATGCCACCAATGAGGGATTATGCAGTTGGTATGAATTTGCCTGCGAGATTTTCCGCCAGGCAGGTATGACGGATGTAAAAGTAACTCCTGTAGATTCCTCTCAGTTTCCGGCTAAGGCAAAGCGCCCGAAAAACAGCCGCATGGATCGTTCAAAGCTGGTAGAAAAAGGATTTACTCTGCTGCCGACCTGGCAGGATGCATTGGGCCGTTATCTAAAAGAGATTGGATAGACAGCAAAAAGAAAGACAGGATTTGGAGGACAGCAAAATGGGAAAATATTTTGGAACTGATGGATTTCGGGGCGAGGCAAATGTAACATTGACTGTAGAGGACGCGTTTAAGGTAGGACGGTTTCTGGGCTGGTATTACGGACAGAGAAAACCGGATGAACGCACCAGGGTAGTGATTGGGAAAGACACCAGACGCAGCAGCTATATGTTTGAATATGCCCTGGTTTCTGGTCTTACTGCGTCCGGCGCAGATGTATATCTTCTCCATGTTACTACGACTCCCAGTGTGTCATATGTAGTCAGAACAGAAGAGTTTGACTGCGGAATTATGATTTCCGCCAGCCATAATCCTTATTATGACAATGGAATCAAAGTGATCAATGAAAAGGGCGAGAAGCTGGAAGAGAGCGTTATCACAGAAATCGAGAAATATCTGGATGGAGAGCTGGAAGAAATTCCCCTTGCAAAGCGGGACCAGATTGGCCGCACAGTAGACTTTGCAGCAGGAAGAAACCGCTATATTGGCTATTTGATTTCTCTTGCAACCCGCTCTTTTAAAAATACAAAGGTAGCGCTGGACTGTGCAAACGGCAGCGCATCTGCTATTGCAAAGAATGTATTTGATGCATTGGGAGCGGAGACTCATGTGATTTCCAACGAACCCAATGGGTTAAATATCAATACCAACTGCGGCTCTACTCATATTGAAAACCTGCAGGCATTTGTAAAGCGGGAAGGCTGCGATGTGGGATTTGCATATGACGGCGATGCAGACCGGTGTCTGGCTGTGGATAAGGAAGGCAATCTGGTAGATGGCGATAAGATTATGTATATCTGCGGCAAATACATGAAAGAGCAGGGAACACTGCCCAACAATACAGTAGTGACTACCATTATGTCCAATTTTGGTCTTTATAAAGCTTTTGACAGAGAGGGGATTTCCTACGAAAAGACTGCAGTTGGAGACAAATATGTTTATGAAAATATGTCTGCTAATGGCCATGGTTTGGGCGGTGAACAGTCCGGCCACATTATTTTCAGCAAAAATGCTACAACTGGAGATGGGATTCTTACCTCTTTAAAGGTAATGGAAGTGATCCTGGAAAAGAAACAGCCGTTGGATAAGCTGGCTTCTGAGATTACAATTTATCCGCAGGTTTTAAAAAATGTGCGGGTAAAAGATAAAACAGCTGCCCAGGAAGATCCTGACGTAAAGGCAGAAGTGGAAAAAGTAGCAGAGAGTCTGGGAGAGACAGGGCGCATTCTGCTGCGTCAGAGCGGCACAGAGCCGGTAGTGCGGGTCATGGTAGAAGCGCCTGATCATGAGGCCTGTGAAAAATATGTAGACCAGGTGATTCAGGTAATGGGAAGAAAAGGGCATTTTGTGGAGTAAGGAAAGATTTACAGCAGAGAAAAGGAAAGGCGGGGAAGAGTCATGTTAAATTATCAGAGATATAAACGAGTTCCTGTAGTGGATTTTCCGGAGCGTACGTGGCCGAATAAGGAGATTGCGGGAGCGCCTGTCTGGTGCAGCGTGGATTTGAGAGACGGCAATCAGGCTCTGGTAGAGCCCATGGAAGTAGAGGAAAAGATAGAGATGTTCCAGCATTTGATTAAGCTGGGATTTAAGGAGATTGAAGTGGGATTTCCGGCAGCATCTCAGATTGAATATGACTTTCTCCGCCAGCTAGTGGAGCGCAAATTGATTCCGGATGATGTGGTGGTTCAGGTATTGGTTCAGTGCAGGGAGCATTTGATTAAGCGAACTTTTGACGCCATTCAGGGTGTAAAAAAGGTAATTGTACATATTTATAATTCAACATCCACTCTTCAGCGGGATGTGGTATTTCATAAGGACAAAGAAGAGATAAAAGAGATTGCAGTAATCGGAACCAGGCTGGTGCAGAAATACGCAAAGGATTACACAGGAGAACTTCAGCTGGAGTATTCTCCGGAAAGCTTTACCGGCACAGAGTTAGATTATGCCCTTGAGATATGTACCGCGGTTCAGGAAACCTGGGGCGCAACTAGGGATAACAAGGTGATTATCAACCTTCCGGCTACTGTGGAAATGAATACGCCGAACGTATATGCAGACCAGGTAGAGTGGATGAACACCCACTTTAAAAACCGTGAAAGCATTATTTTGAGTATCCATCCTCATAATGACAGGGGAACCGGCATTGCAGCAACTGAGCTGGCTTTGTTAGCAGGAGCGGAGCGTGTGGAAGGAACGCTGTTTGGAAACGGCGAGCGCACCGGCAATGTGGATATTATGAACATTGCCTACAATATGTTCTCCCAGGGGATTGATCCAAAGCTGAATCTTGAAAACATGACAGAGAGTATAGATGTATATGAGCGGTGTACCAAAATGGATATCCATCCCAGGCACCCTTATGCGGGAAAGCTGGTATTTACCGCATTTTCCGGTTCCCACCAGGATGCCATCAACAAGGGAATGCAGGCTTTGCATGAGAGAAACAGCCAGTATTGGGAAGTTCCCTATCTTCCCATTGATCCAGCCGATATTGGCCGCAGGTACGAGCCTATTGTCCGGATCAACAGCCAGTCCGGAAAGGGCGGCGTAGCCTTCGTTATGGATACTTTCTACGGATACAAGCTTCCAAAGGGAATGCACAAAGAGTTTGCAGATATTATTCAGAAGATTTCTGAGAAGCAGGGAGAGGTTGCTCCGGAACAGATTATGGAAGAATTCCGCAGCAATTACTTAGACCGTAAAGAGCCGATGCATTTTATCAAGTGCCGCATCAGCGATACAGATGTTGGAAATGGAGAATTTGCAACTCTTGCCAGAGTTACTTTTACAGACCATGGAGTTGAAAAGACTTTTGAGGGTGTTGGAAACGGACCGATTGACGCGGTTCAGAGAGGACTGGAAGATGCTTTGGGAATCCAGATTCGGGTTATGGATTATAACGAGCACGCATTGTCCATTGGTTCCGGAGCACAGGCCGCATCCTATATCCATCTGGTAGATTTGAGTACAGGCAAGGCAACATATGGTGTTGGTATCAGCTCCAACATTACCAGAGCGTCCATCCGCGGCATTTTCAGCGCAGTAAACAGATTGTTCTATTAACGATTCATATAAGTTTCATGTGCCAACGTACAAGGATGTTTTCATCTCCTGTACGCTGGCGCTGAAAGTCTGCCGTTCTCTTTTGGGAGAAAGGAGAATGATCATATGATACACATCTTATCGGTTATTTATGGACTTATTTTCTTTAAAGTATTTTTTGAGATTTTTGATTGGATTACTTACCATTCAGATATTTCCATTTTTAGTAGTAGTATTTTATTTTGTGTCTGTACGTATTTTGCAGTCATCATTTTAATCCCTTTTTCTGTTTTCCTGGCAGAAAAAACCATTCAGTTTATACAAGCGCATTGGCGCTGAAGGATGGGAGTGAAAGTTTGAACGAAGGAATTTTATGAAATTTACTGCGATGATGAATTTGTGATAACCCTGCTGATACAAATTAGTTGGAGCAATTATCTTGTTAGTATATCAAAAGTAAAGAAAGGCACAGCCGTTGGATAAACGTCCATTGGCTGTGCCTTCCTTCACTTCTATATCACTTTTTATAAATTTTTTACTGCTTCCACAATATGTCTGGAAGTCAGGCCATATTCTTCCAACAGAGCAGCCGGAGTACCAGACTGACCAAACTTGTCTGCAATTCCAATCTTTCTAAATTTGAAATCTCCGTTTCCAATCAGGACATCTGCTACTGCATCGCCTAAACCGCCAATAACAGAGTGTTCTTCAACAGTAAGCACTTTTTTGCACTTTCCTGCACTCTTTAAAATTGTCTCTCTGTCGAGGGGCTTAATTGTATGGACATTAACAACTTCTGCATGAATACCTTCGGCTGCTAAGGCTTTGGCAGCTTCCAGGGATTCATTAACCATAATACCGCAGGCGAAGATGGCGACGTCGCTGCCTTCGCAAAGTACATTGGCTTTGCCCAGTTCAAAAGGCATATCCTCTTCAAAAACAACAGAAGGCATTCTGGCTGTGCGAAGGTAAGCAGGTCCCTTCATATCTACCAGGGCTTTTACTGCCCGCTTTGCCTCATTGGCATCACAGGGAACCACTACAGTCATGCCTGGAATGACTCTCATCAGGGCGATATCTTCAATGGCCTGATGGCTTCCGCCGTCCTCTCCCAAAGTAACACCTGCATGGGAAAAGGCAAATTTTACATTAAATCCGGGATAAGCACATCCATTGCGGACCTGATCGTAAGCGCGCCCGGTACCAAATATTGCAAATGTGCTTACAAAAGGAATATATCCCATAGCGGCTAGACCGGCAGCCATGTCGACCATATTGGCTTCTGCAATACCGGCATTAAAGAAACGTTTTGGGAATTTGTCAGCAAACTTGTAGGTCATGGTGGAGTGGGAAAGATCCGCGTCCAGAGCCACGATTTTGTCGTTGACTGCGCCTAATTCCTCCAGGGCCTCGCCGTAAGCAACCCGAATGGCTTTCTTCTCACTCATAATCAATCCTCCAATTCTTTCAGTGCTGCCTGGCGCTCCTGCTCACTGGGGCCTTTGCCATGCCAGCCAACCTGATTTTCCATAAAGGAAACGCCCTTGCCTTTTACAGTATGGGCTAAGATACATTTTGGTTTGCCGGAAACCGGAACCTGGAATGCATCACTGACAGCCTGTAAATCGTTGCCGTCAATCTCAATGACTTCAAAGCCAAATGCTTTGAATTTGTCAGAAATACTGCCCAGACTCATAACCTGGTCATTGGATCCGTCAATCTGAAGTCCGTTGTTGTCAATGATCAGAGTCAGGTTGTCTAATTTATAGTGGGCGGCAGCCATGGCAGCTTCCCATACCTGGCCTTCCTGAAGTTCGCCGTCACCTAAAAGAGTGTAGACCTTTGCGCCTTTGCCCTGAAGTCTTGCACCCAAAGCCATGCCGACAGCGATTGATACACCCTGTCCCAAAGAACCAGTAGACGCTTCTACACCAGGACAGCGCTTGCAGTCCGGATGTCCCTGAAGCATGCCATTAATTTTACGGAAACTCTTAAACTCGCTTTTGTCAAAGAATCCGCGCTCAGCCAGAATCCCGTACAGCGCAGGAGCAGCATGGCCCTTGGACAATACAAAACGATCCCGATCTTCTTTGCGGGGGTTCTTGGGGTCGATATTCATCTGATCGCAATATAAAACAGTAAGGATCTCAACTGCAGATAAAGAGCCGCCCGGATGTCCGGAAGCTGCGTCAGCGGTTAAATTGATGATATCGCGGCGCACTGCGCGGCAAGTCTTTTCTAAACTTGCAAGATTCATGATCTACCTCCTAAATTTCTTAGTAATAGTTCAGCCATACATCTTCTTGCCCGCTTATGGCGGACAAGAAGCGGGCAAGAAGATTCAGACAGGAAAACTCTTATAAAAACTAGTTTTCAACGCTTTTTCCTGTCTGAACTTTCGCATGGCTGAACTGTTACAATTTTTACGCATAATCGTTTTAAGAATATCAGAAAAAGCCGAAATTGTCAACGAGCCGCAAAAATTTAGAATACTTTTAGAAATAAACCTTCTGAACTATGTTATACTATAAATGACGATTTTCCACTGGAAATAGAGGGAAAACGTTCCTATGAGAAAGGATGTTACAAAATGAAATTAAAAACTCGACTGGTCGTTGCATTTGTGACGATTACCCTTATGCCGATTTTTTTGATATACATGGTAGCAGTGGGACTTTCCAGTTATCAGACAAAAGCGTTCAGTGAAGAATACGGCCTGACAGAGCAGATCGATTTACTTTCCGGTAACTCGGTTCAGGCATTTAATCGTTTAACCAGAGGGTTTGAAGAAAAGCTCCAGAAGGCTGTAGATGAATCGCCGGAAAAATTTGAAAATCCCGCGTATCTGGCAGAACTTAATAAGGAACTGAAAAATTATTATGCATATTTAATTGTAAGAAAAGGGAATCAGATTCTTTTTACAGGAGACGAGGACCTTTCGATTGATAAAGATATTTTAACCCAACTGCCTGAGTACGGCAATGGTCAGCACAGGATAGAGGGAAGTCTGTATTTGGACGGAGAGAGTCAGCATCTGGTCAAGCAACTGGATTTTTCTTTCCGGGACGGCGATCAGGGCAGCATTTTTATGGTATCTCAGGTGGACGAACTTCTGCCAGAGGTAAGGGACATGCTTCGAGAGATGCTGATTGCGGGAATTATGATTTTAGTTATCGCAGGGACGGTGATGGTCATTTGGATTTACCGCTCCATTATTCAGCCTCTGGGGAAATTAGAAGAAGCCACTAAAAAGATTCGAGACGGCAACCTGGATTTTTCTCTGGAGATAGAGGAGGAAGACGAGATTGGACAGCTTTGCCAGGACTTTGAGGAGATGCGCATCCGTTTAAAAGAGTCCACAGAGGAAAAGATCCAATATGATAAGGAAAGCAAAGAGTTAATCAGCAACATTTCCCATGATTTAAAGACCCCGATTACAGCGATTAAAGGTTATGTAGAGGGAATCATGGACGGCGTGGCTTCTTCGCCGGAAAAACTGGATAAATACATCCGTACCATTTATAATAAAGCCAATGACATGGACCGCCTGATTGATGAACTTACCTTTTATTCCAAGATTGATACCAATAAGATTCCGTATACGTTTTCCAAAATCAACGTAAGCCGCTATTTCAGGGACTGCGCAGAAGAGGTGGGGCTGGATCTGGAAGCGCAGAATATTGAGCTGGGGTATTTTAATTATGTAGAAGATGATGTGTGCGTCATTGCCGATGTCGAACAGCTTCGCAGGGTTATCAACAACATCATCAGCAATTCGGTAAAATATCTGGATAAGAAAAAGGGGATTATCAATATCCGGATTAAGGATGCAGGAGATTTTATAGAAGTAGGAATAGAGGACAATGGCAGAGGGATTGCTGCCAGGGATCTGCCCAATATTTTTGACAGGTTCTACCGGACGGATGCATCCCGCAATTCCCAAAAAGGCGGAAGCGGAATCGGTCTTTCGATTGTAAAAAAGATTATTGAAGACCACAACGGCCGGATATGGGCCACCAGCAAGGAAGGAATCGGAACAGAGATACACTTTGTTCTTAGAAAATACCAGGAGGTTGTTCAAGATGAGCAGAATATTAATCATTGAAGATGAAGAAAGCATCGCAGAGCTGGAAAAAGACTATCTGGAACTGTCAGGATTTGAAGTGGAGATTGAAAACGACGGTGCCGACGGCCTGGAAAAGGCTCTGGCAGAGGATTTTGACCTGATCATACTGGACTTAATGCTTCCCGGGATGGATGGCTTTGAGATCTGCAAGAAAGTTCGGGAGAAGAAAAACACGCCCATCATTATGGTATCTGCAAAGAAAGAAGACATTGACAAAATCCGGGGCCTGGGACTGGGAGCAGATGACTACATTACAAAGCCATTCTCTCCAAGCGAGATGGTCGCCCGCGTCAAAGCCCATATGGCCCGCTACGAGCGTCTGATTTCCAGCGGCCTTCCAGCCAATGATATTATTGAGATCCGCGGTCTGAAAATCGACAAAACCGCCCGCAGAGTGTGGATTAATGGAGAGGAAAAGAATTTTACCACAAAAGAATTTGACCTTCTCACGTTCCTGGCTGAGCATCCGAACCATGTATTTACCAAAGAAGAATTATTTAACAAGATCTGGGATATGGAATCCATTGGAGATATTGCCACTGTTACGGTACACATCAAGAAGATTCGGGAAAAGATCGAGTTTAACACTGCCAAGCCCCAGTACATTGAGACTATATGGGGAGTTGGGTACCGATTTAAAGTGTAAGATGAGCCTTAAGTAAAAAATTCCAACGATTACTTGACAGCACTTTCAGTTGCTGATATAGTTAATTCCTGTACGAACGAGAGGATGAAAGGCCTGAGCGTGCCTTACCGCCTCTCGTTTTTGCTGCCGCTAAGTATCTGTGAAAAGATGCCTGCGGCAGAGTTTTCCTGTAAATAAAGAGTTAGAGACAGAGAGGATTAGGGAGTTTATATATGGAGACAATTAAATTTGAAGAATTACAATTAGATGACAGGATTCTCCGGGCAGTTGCAGACATGGGATTTGAGGAGACTTCTCCCATCCAGGGTCAGGCTATCCCGCTGGCGCTGGGGGGGACAGACATCATTGGACAGGCCCAGACCGGAACTGGAAAAACGGCAGCATTCGGCATTCCGCTGCTGGAGAGAATTGACCCAAAGCTGAAAAAGCTGCAGGCAGTTGTGCTCTGTCCTACCAGAGAACTGGCAATCCAGGTAGCAGAGGAGATTCGGCGGCTGGCAAAGTACATGCATGGAATTAAGGTTTTGCCTGTGTATGGTGGTCAGGAGATCGTAAAGCAGATTCGCTCTTTAAAAGATGGAACCCAGGTGATTATCGGCACTCCGGGACGTGTGATGGATCATATGCGCAGAAAGACCATCCGCACAGAAGAGATTCGCACAGTTATCTTAGATGAAGCAGACGAAATGCTGAACATGGGATTTTTAGAGGATATGGAGACAATTTTGGGACAGCTTCCCGAAACTCGCCAGACCATGATGTTTTCTGCAACCATGTCTCCGGCAATTCTGGAGATTGCCCGCAAATTTCAAAAAGATCCTGTCACTGTAAAAGTGGTAAAGAAAGATCTGACTGTTCCAAAAGTAACCCAGTATTACTATGAGGTAAAACAAAAGAATAAAGTCGAGGTTTTAAGTCGTCTGCTGGATTTATATGCTCCCAAATTGTCGGTTGTGTTCTGTAATACCAAAAAGGGCGTAGAAGAAGTAGTAGAAGCTCTTCAGGGACGGGGATATTTTGCAGAAGGTCTTCATGGCGATTTAAAACAGATTCAGCGGGATCGGGTTATGAATAGTTTCCGCAATGGAAAAACGGACATTTTGGTGGCAACAGATGTGGCTGCAAGAGGAATAGATGTAGATGATGTCGAAGCAGTATTTAACTATGACATTCCCCAGGATGACGAATACTATGTTCACCGCATCGGCCGTACTGGACGGGCAGGACGGGAAGGAAAAGCATTTAGCCTGGTGGTCGGACGGGAAGTCTACAAAATGCGGGATATCCAGCGCTACTGCAAGACCCGGATTATTCCCCAGGCGATTCCGTCCTTAAATGACATTACTTCTATTAAAGTAGATAAAATCCTGGATCAGGTAAGAGAAACTGTTGAAAACCAGGAATTAGACGATATGATCGATGTCATCGAAATGAAACTGATTGAAGAAGATTATACTGCCATGGATCTGGCAGCCGCTCTGTTAAAAATCGTAGTAGGCGATGAAAACGAAGAGATTGGAGAGAGCAGCCGTCCGGCGCGTTCCCTGGATGA
This sequence comes from Lachnospiraceae bacterium, assembly GCA_046957575.1. Lineage (GTDB taxonomy): Bacteria > Bacillota > Clostridia > Lachnospirales > Lachnospiraceae > UMGS1370. The sequence goes on from JBKUOG010000027.1 coordinate 10,780, forward strand.
TCTGGATTCCTGGGGAAGGGGATTTGGCAGAGAGAGAGACGGACGCAGAGGGAGAAATGAGACTGCCGGAAGAGGCAGAGGACGCAGAACGCGGGCTTCAGAAAAAGTCTATGATTATATTGCCGGTGAGGGAAACAGCATGGCCAGACTGTTTTTAAATATCGGAAAATCTCAGAAGGTAACTCCGGGCGATATTTTGGGAGCAGTTGCAGGGGAATCCAGAATTCCGGGACGGGTTGTGGGCAGTATTGACATGTATGATGGATATACATTTGTAGAAGTGCCAAACGAGTATGCGGATACAGTAATTAAGTCCATGAAAAATGCCAAAATAAAAGGAAAAAATGTACACGCAGAACGGGCAAACGGACGAAATAATAGTTGACTATATGCTCTGTTTCTGGTAGATTAAAGGAGTATACAAAAACTAAATTTTAGGAGGATACGTATGAAAAAAATTAAAAGCGTTGCTGCCTTACTGGTAGCGGTAATGGTGCTTCTTCTGGCCGGCTGTGCTCCAAAATTTGATGCATCAGGTTATGTAAAGGGTGAACTGGATGCTGCATTAAAGGGAGAGATCACAGACGAATATCTGAAACTGGTTGACGCTACCAGAGAAGAAGTAGAAGCAAATAATCAGGAAATGCTGGATGAGGTTATGGTACAGTTTACCAGTGTAGGACTTTCTGATGAACTGGTAGCAAAGTACCGCGAGTATATGTCCGGCTTACTGAAAAAGTGCAAATATACAGTAGGCGAGGCAACTAAGACAGATAATGGTTATACAGTTCCGGTTACTGTAGAACCGCTGCTTTTCGGCGATGCAATGCAGGAGGCTTTGACAAGCATTGAGGGAGATTTAATGACTTGGGCAACGGAAACAGCTACATCTGGAGAGACTCCTTCAGAGGCAGAGATTATGGAACAGACCTTCACTATGCTGTATGACGCTTTAAACGGAAGCCTGGAGACCATAGGCTACGGTGAGGCTACAGAACATACCCTGAACGTAGTAAAGGGCGAAGATGGAAAATATACAGTAGCGGATGAGGAAGTTATGGCTCTTGGCGAGAGCATGATCGATCCAGGTTCTTTATAAACAATTACATTTCATTCAAATGAGAAAAGCTGTCCTGACGAATCGTTGGGACGGCTTTTTGTTGTCAGGCATCCGGAAAAGCTGCCAGTGGCAGGTTTTCTCGGCTATGGAGGAGATATGACTGCAGAACAATTATTAAAGAGGCAGAGGAAAGCTTTTTTACAGGGGAGAACACTGGATACAGACTTTCGCAGGGGTATACTGCGCCGACTGGGAAAAAACATTGAAAAGTATCAGCCGGAAATAGAGGCAGCTCTAAAAAAAGATCTAAATAAATCCTCATTTGAATCCTATATGACAGAGACAGGGCTGATCTTAAGTTCTCTTTCCTATATGTTAAAGCATTTGGATTCCTGGACAAAACGGAAACTGGTTCCCACACCCATTGCCCAAATGCCGGCGGTTAGTTTTGTCATTCGGGAACCTTATGGAAACGTACTGGTGATGGCACCTTGGAATTATCCGTTTCTGCTGGCTATGGAACCTTTTATCGGGGCGATTGCAGCCGGAAACTGCTGTATTGTAAAGCCGTCAGAATACGCGCCAAATACAGGAAACGTGATAAAGACAATCATAGAACAGTCCGTTCCCTCTTGGCTGGGAGCGGTGGTATTAGGGGATCAGGCAGTCAGTGAAAAGCTGCTGGACTGCCGCTTTGACTATATTTTCTTTACAGGAAGTCCGGCAGTGGGAAAGGAAGTTTTAAAAAAGGCAGCCTTGCATCTGACGCCAGTTACCCTGGAACTGGGAGGAAAAAGTCCCTGTATTGTAGAAAAGAGCGCAGATATCCGGATGGCTGCAAAACGGATTGTATTTGGGAAATTTTTAAATGCAGGACAAACCTGTGTGGCGCCGGATTATATTCTGGTGCAGCGCTCTGTGAAAAAAGAACTGATTCGGTGGATAAAGTATTGGACTTGGCGGCAGCTTGGGGAAAACCCGCTTTTAAATTCTGATTATCCCAGGATTGTCAGCAGAAAACATTATGATCGTCTGGTGCATTTACTGGATGGAGAAAATCTGCTGTTTGGCGGAGAGAGAAGGGAGGATACCCTTCAGATTGGCCCTGCCCTTTTAGATGAGCCGTCCTGGGATCGCCCGGTTATGAAGGAAGAGATTTTCGGTCCGATTCTCCCGATTATTTCCATAGACTCTGTATTGGAAGCAGAGAGAATTATCAAACGGGGAGAAAAGCCTTTGGCGCTGTATTTGTTTACATCCAGAAAACTGGTGGAAGAGTATATTCTGGACAATGTCTCCTTTGGAGGCGGCTGCATCAATGATACGGTCATTCATCTGGCAACGAATTACCTGCCTTTTGGGGGAGTGGGAAACAGCGGAATGGGGGCATATCATGGAAAGTATACGTTTGAGACATTTACCAGAGAAAAGTCAGTGCAAAAAAAAACGGTGCGGCTGGATTTGCCGGTCAGGTATCAGCCGTATACGAAAGCAAAGGAGAAGTGGCTGAAGCGTTTTTTATAGAATGCGAAAGGTTTTGTTTTCAGCAGTTCCTGTCCTGACAGGGTTGTCAATCTGAAAAAAACAGGTTATACTGATTCAAAGTAACGGTTCAGCCATGCGAAGATTTAGACAGGAACAGACGCCCGAAACTTGTTTTCATAAGAATTTTCCTGTCTAAATTTTCATAGGGAAGACGCCTGGCGCATCTTGTCCGCGTAAGCTGGCAAGAAGATGCATGGCTGACTGTTACGATTAAAAAAACAAAGGAAAGAGAGGGGTTTGCAATGATTGTACAGAGCAGCAGGGTTTGGATTGCCGGACAGTTTATTCCAGCACAGTTAGAGATACAAGACGGAGTCATTGTTCGGATTTACAATCTGGATGAAAAGCCGGCAGATAAAGATTATGGGGATAAGCGGATCGTTCCGGGATTTATTGATGTGCACACTCATGGCGCCTATGGATTTGACACGAATGATGCCAATCCGGAGGGACTTAGGGACTGGATGAGAAGGATTCCGGAAGAAGGAGTGACTGCCATTCTTCCCACTACGGTGACGCAGATGCCGGATGTTCTGACAGAGGCAGTGGCCAATGTAGCCAGGGTAATAGAAGAGGGATATGAAGGTGCGGAGATTTTGGGAATTCATTTTGAAGGCCCCTATCTGGACATGGAATATAAAGGCGCACAGCCGCCGGAAGCCATTGCAAAACCCAGCGTAGAACAGTTTGCCGGTTATCAGAAGGCGGCAAAGGGATGGATTAAGTATATTACCTTAGCGCCGGAGCAGGATCTGGATTTTGCTCTTACCAGATACTGCAGCCAAAATGGAGTAGCAGTCAGCATGGGACATTCGGCAGCTACTTATGAGCAGGCGCTGATGGGAATTGCCAATGGCGCTGTTTCAATGACCCATGTGTATAACGGCATGACCCCGTACCATCACCGAAAGCCAGGTCTGGTTGGCACAGCTATGAGAGTGCGGGATATTTACGGCGAAGTGATCTGCGATGGCTGCCATTCTCATTTGGCTGCACTGAACAACTATTTTACTGCCAAAGGCCGGGATTATGCGATTATGGTCAGCGATTCTTTACGGGCAAAGAACTGTCCGCCAGGAGGCCATTATCAGCTTGGCGGACATGATATTGAGATAGGAGAAGATGGACTGGCAAGGCTGAAAGGTACAGAAACCATTGCGGGCAGTACGCTGAACATGAATAAAGGATTAAAAATTTTAGTGGAAAAAGCAATGATTCCATTTGATGCTGCGCTGAATTCCTGCACCATCAATCCTGCAAAAGTCCTTCGCGTAGACAACAGGAAAGGCCGCCTGGCAGCCGGATATGATGCCGATCTGGCAGTATTAGAAGACAACTATGATGTGGTTCAGACATATTGCCGCGGAAAAGCAATGCTGTAGCGGATTGTAAAATCAAAACACGTTTGCCAAAAGCAGCTAAAAGTCAGAAACGCTCTCAGATCCTGCTGGAAAAAGCAGAATCTGCGGGCGTTTTAAGATTTTTTCAGCAGATGGATGTGATATTCTCTGCAAAGCTGGCGGATGGTGAAAAAGCCGATGACAGCAGACAGGATGCCGACTCCGATATTGCTGACCGCCATAACGATTCCCACACTGATGCTTCCAAGAGAGGTAAATTGCTGAAGGGCCCAGAGCACAGGAACCCGGAAAGCGAATACCCGGCAGAAATTAATCAGCAGTGTATAGTTGGTTTTCCCAAACCCATAGAGCATTCCTACTACTGCAGAATTGATGCCCAGAGGAACAGCACCCCATGCTTCAAACCAGTAAATCGACATAATAAGATCCTGAAAAGCAGGATCATTCTGGGCAAACAGCCAGGTAATCTGCCGCAGAAACACCAGGTTTAAGACCATGGTAACAGCGCTGATGGCTACATCAATAGCAGCTGTCCAGAAAAAGATTTCCAGAGCGCGGGCCGGTTTTCCGGCTCCTAAGTTCTGGCTGATAATAGCAGAACTGCCATCCTGAAACCCATTATGGGGCGTGGTGCTGATGCCTCCAATGTTGTTGGAAATGCCAAGTGCGCCTACGGTCAGTGCCCCATAGACGGTACTCATAGAGTTGACCAGCACTTTTCCCAGAGAGAAAGCGGCTTTTTCCACAATAACCGGACCGGATACGGTCAGAATGGGGAGAACTACAGATGTTTTAAAGGATATGCTGGAAAACGAAAATCCAAATGCATTATCTGGCTGGCAGATATTGACGGCAGCAGCGGCAAACATCAGAGCCTGGGAGAGAATGGTGGCAATGGCAATCATATGGATTCCGCCATGGAATACATAGACAAAAGCTGCTGTTAAAATTAGTTTTACAGCAATGACGAATACGTTGAGAATCAGAATCCGCTTGGAATTGCCTCTGGCGCGTTCTACGGAAATGTAGACGTTGTTGAAAAACATAATAACCATGCCGATTAAATCCAGCCTGAAATAAGAAACGCCGTCAGCCATAAATTCTTCAGGAGTACCAGCCAATTTTAAAAACTCTTCTGTAAAGGGGAGTAAAATTCCCAGAAGGAGGATGCTGACAGCGGTGCACAGCGAGTACAGGGTGCTGACACGCTTTTTTACCAGAGTAAAATCGCCGGATCCATAGGCTTCGCTGATTTTTACACCTGCTCCTACAGCCAGGCCGCCTCCCAGGGCAGACAAGGTCATGTCCAGCTGAGACAGGTAAGACACTGTAGACACAGCAGAAGAGCTGATGTGGGCAGCCATCATGGAATCCAGAATTTTAAACAGCTGATTTAAACTCTGGTAAAGAGCCAGCGGAAGGCTTACATATAAAATTACTTTCCACGCCGAGGCGTTTAAGGAAAATTCTCGAAATTTTTGGTCCTTTTCCGATAATTCAGCTTGAGAACTCATAGAAAAATCCTTTCTTTCCTGTATTTAGATGTTGTGGTCAAAAGACCTTTTGACCCTAGTGAACGAGACAGTACACGAGTATCACATTTAACAGGTATTACCAATGATAATACAAAAATAAGAGGTTTTCTACGATTTTTCTGTCTGATTTTGGGAAAAATACTGATTTTTTGTCCAATAAAAGATGAACAGGAGAAGGAGGGGGGACTGAGTGAAAGAAAAAAATACTGCGCCGGGACCATCTGTCTGGCCGTTTAAAGTAGAATTTACCAGGAGAAAGCGGGAGCAGGGATTTTCCATGAAGGATGCCCATTCTCACAGGATGTACGAGTTATTTTACCTGACTTCCGGTACTTGCAGAGTGTTCATCGGGCATTCTATCTATTATGTAAATGCTGGTGATTTTATTCTCATAAAGCCTGGACAAATTCACAGGACCACCTATGAATCCAGTCCTATAGCGGAACGGATAACCATAGAGTTTTTAGAGCAGACAGTGACTTTGATGGGAAAATTCTGTTCCCAGACAGAAATGGACATGCTTTTTAATACCGTAAAAATTGCAATTCCTCCAAAACGCCGGTTTTTTGCAGAGGAATTGTTTCAGAAGATAGAAGAAGAGGGGAGAAAGGCAGACGGTTATTCTGCTCTTTTGCAGGAAGGATATCTTTTGGAACTTCTGGCATTTTTGGGCAGGGAAGGAATCGGGGACTGTATTTCAGGGACTCTGGATGAGACAGAGAGAGAGATTCAAAAGGCAGCCGACTATCTGTATCTTCATTATTCGGAATTTTTAAGTCTGACTAAGATGGCAGAGCGCGCTCATATGAGTCCTGCATATTTTTCAAGAAAATTTCATAAATTGACCGGATTTGGATTTAAGGAATACTTAACTCATGTGCGGATTGAAGAGGCTGCAAAAATGCTGGCATCCGGAACACAGTCTGTGACAGAAGTGGCGTTAAGCTGCGGATACAGCGATGGAAATTATTTTGGAGATGTTTTTCGGAAGATAAAGGGAGTTTCCCCAAAACAGTATCGGAAACAGGCTCAAACGTTTGAATAAAACGTTCTTGAATAAAAGGTTCTAAGTGCTTAAAATAGAAAGTAACACAAGTAGATTTTAGAATAGGAGTGGTGAAATTATGATGTATCTGTTGTTCGTGCTGGTAAGTTTCGGCGCGTCTATTGTGGGAGCGATCTGTGGAATTGGAGGCGGTGTAATCATCAAACCGACCCTGGACGCATTTGGTGTTTTAAGCGTGGCCACAATCAGCTTTCTGTCCGGATGTACGGTATTGTCCATGTCCTGCTATTCTGTAATTAAGTCAAAGATGGCCAAAGATTCCAGCGTGGATACGAAAACAGGTACACCACTGGCAATTGGCGCAGCCATTGGCGGCATTGCAGGAAAGATGATGTTTCAGTATCTGTCAGATATGTTTGCAGATAAAGATATGGTAGGAGCGGTTCAGGCAGGGTGTCTGATGGTCATTACCCTGGGAACTTTAATCTATACCATTAATAAAGCCAAGATTAAAACTCACAAGCTGACTAGTGTAGTTCCATGTCTGATAATTGGCCTGGTACTGGGTATTTTATCTTCGTTTTTGGGAATCGGCGGAGGTCCGATTAACCTGGTGGTGCTGTTTTATTTCTTTTCTATGGATACGAAAACAGCCGCCGCAAATTCGCTGTATATTATTTTATTCTCTCAGATTACCAGTCTGGCCAATACACTGATTACCGGAACTGTACCGGAATTTGATGTGATTCTTTTAGTGCTCATGGTAATCGCAGGAATCGGCGGCGGTATGGCTGGCCGGTCCATCAATAAAAAAATTGATTCCGATATGGTAGACAAGTTGTTTATCGGATTAATGGTAGTTTTGATTTTTATCAATGTTTATAATATTTATCGCTTTGCAGCGTAACTGTAAGCCGCCCGCCGCTTTGACATTTCCTGGGCGGCAGATTTCATTGCCAAGCATTCCTAAAAAGCTGCCATTGTTCCCTATCCTGTACACATCCCCGAAAGAGGATTTCTTTTCCACGAAAAAGCTCAACGCCGGCCATGGACTGTGGATCTGCATCTGCCGGGACAGCATCCGGGATCTTTTTGGCAGTATAGGGACCATAGGTTTTATTGCCGTACGGGACCATTACCGTCTTGTCTGCGGACACCTCCGTAATGAAATAAAATCCTGTTTTTACTCTACAAAAGAATGGCTCATAATATAAAATTCATCCTGGCTGGGGAGATATTTTTTCTCCATCTTTTCCAGCGCGTCATCATACTTTTGGGCTTCTTCTTCGGAAATTGCCATAACCGGACTGTCAGAATAGAACCATTTTCTTCCATCCAGTGCGCCGGGAATCAGTTCTTTTACCATCATGGCAGAGGGAAACCTGCCGCCTTCTGCACAGACATTATATTTTTTGCAGCACTTAAATCCCCGGCTTACATAGTTTGCCGGACTTCCAAATATTACAATGGTATCGTAACCCAAAGAAATTGCTTTTTCAAAAGAATGTTCCATAAGGAGTTTGCCATAGCCGTTTCTTTGATAGCCCGGATCAATGCAGACAGGGCCAAAAGTAAGGATCTCTTTTTCGATGCCCTGCTCATCCGTAAGATGGGCTTTGGTGTACATGATATTCCCTATGATTTCCTGATTCAGCTCCAGTACAAAATCCAGTTCCGGAATAAAGTCCTTGTGATTCCGCATGATATGGACTAAGTAGTGTTCCACGCACCCGGGGACATATAAATTGTAAAAGGCTTTCCTGGTAAGGGCTTCAACTGCCTGATAATCGCGTTTTTCTTCATTTCTGATAATCATTTTTAACATCTCCCTGTCACTCATGTGAACGTTTATTTTGATACCCCCATCCTATCATAAATCCGCTGTTTTTTCAAATAAACGGGACTGCTCCTGCAAACGGGCGCTGGTTTCTGTACAGAGTTCCCAAAATGTCTGACCGGCCAAAGACATAGGGTACTGAGGATTTTGAATAGCAAAAATCTGGCGGGTAGGAATCTGGCAGCTTAGTTCCAGCTTTATCAGAGAACTGTTTTTTAAAAACGGCGCTGCAAAATCTTCCGGAACAAGAGCCAGGCCAAGATTTTCTGCTGCCATCGGACAAAGCAGATCTGTAGTGGGAAGTTCAATATCTGTATGAAGGGCAGAACCATACAGAGAAAACTGCTGCTCCCAAAACTCTCTGGTCGCAGTCCCCCGTTCCGTACAGATAAGCGGATAGGCCAGCAGATCTTTTAAATCCAGCAGTCTGTCCTTTAGAAAGGAAAAGGCAGGGCCGGCTGCTGCAATGTCCTGAAAACTGGCCAGGGGATGGATCAGGAAATCGTCTTCTGCTGGAATCGGAGAGAGGACCACTGCAAAATCCAATTCTCCATTTTTTAAAGCAGTGACAGCGCCGGCGGCATTGCAGGAGTGAATCCGAAATTTAATAGAAGGAAATTTTTCATGAAAACGGCCGAAACGGGGCAGAAGATAGTTGTGGATGGTCATTTCGCTGGCGCCCAGCCGTATAGTCCCGGAGTCCATTGCCTGAAGGCTGTTTAATTCGCTTTCCGCTGCAAAAATATGCTGGCACGCTTTGGAAACATGCTGGTAGAGTACATTGCCTTCCGGAGTTAGAAGAAGTCCTTTTTTAGTGCGGATAAATAGGGTAATTCCCAGGTCATTTTCCAGATTCTGGATTAATCGGCTGACCGTAGGCTGAGATAAAAATAGTTCTTTTGCAGCCAGCGTAATGCTGCCCAGAGAGGCAGCATAGTAGAAAACCTTGTAATAGTCAAAATTTGTACTCATAGATTTCTCCTCTGTTTGCCATAAATGATACATTTATCCATAGATAAAGCGTATGGATAAGAGTAAAAAATAGTATTATAAAAAAATATTTGAATATAGTATAATCAATTACGGCAAATTAGGCAAGAAATTCAGGTCGGGTATTAAAAAGGAGTATAAGAAAATGAATAGAGATTTAACTCAGGGAAGTCCTTATAAGGCGCTGTGGATGTTTACGATTCCTATGTTTGTAAGCGTCATTTTCCAACAATTATATAACATTGCAGACAGCGTGGTGGCTGGAAAATTTGCGGGAGAGGATGCGCTGGCAGCAGTAGGGGCTTCTTATCCGATTACCATGATTTTTATGGCAGTGGCAGTGGGAAGCAACATAGGATGCGCAGTGGTAATTTCCCAGCTATTTGGCGCAAAGCGGTATGGAGAATTAAAAACAGCCGTATACACAACCCTGATTTCCAGCAGTGTCATCAGCGGAATTTTGATGGCGCTGGGCTTTATTTTCTGTCGTCCCATGCTGCTGGGACTTCAGACACCGGAAAATGTTTTTGAAGACGGGGCGCTGTATCTGAATATCTATATTGGCGGTTTTTTGTTTTTGTTTCTTTATAATGTGAGTACAGGGATTTTTACCTCGTTGGGAGATTCCAGGACACCCCTTTATTTTCTCATTGGCTCTTCGCTGGGAAATATTGTGTTGGATTTGGTATTTGTTATTGTGTTTCACTGGGGAGTGGCAGGCGTGGCCTGGGCCACGTTCCTTGCCCAGGGGGCGGCCTGCGTGCTGGCTTTGGCGGCTTTAAAAAAGAGATTGGGTTTTATTCCGGCAGAGGGGGAGGAAAAGAAGTTTTCATGGGGAATGCTAAAGCGAATCAGCATGGTTGCTGTCCCAAGCATTTTACAGCAAAGCTTTATTTCAGTTGGAAACCTGTTTATACAGAGTCTGGTTAACAGCTTTGGATCTTCTGTGATCGCAGGATATTCTGCTGCAGTGAAGTTAAACACATTTACCATTACTTCCCTGACGACTCTGGGTAATGGATTGTCCAGCTTTACGGCTCAAAATATTGGCGCCGGAAAGCCGGAACGGGTTAAAAAAGGGTTTCATGCCGGACTGGGGATGGGAATTTTAGCAGCATCAACGTTTCTGGTTTTATACTGGTTTTTTGCAGAAATGGTGATTTCTATTTTCATGGAGGAACCAGGAGGGGAGGCTATGAAAACCGGAGTCGAATTTTTAAAAATTGTTTCGCCGTTTTACCCGGTGATTATGGGAAAACTCATTGCAGACGGGGTCATCCGCGGAGCCGGATGCATGAAACAGTTTATGATTGCCACATTTACAGATTTGATTCTTCGTGTTATTCTGTCTTATATACTGGCCGCGCCCATGGGGGCTGCTGGAATCTGGCTGTCCTGGCCGATTGGCTGGACAATCGCCGCAGTAATCTCCATTGGATTCTATCTGCAGGGCAGATGGAAAAAATCCGGCCTGGTTTAAGGAGGAATTTGTTATGAACCATCAAATGATACCTGTGTCTGCAGGTGTGGGAGAACCAGAAGGCAGATTGTATACTTACCTGTGGGATACTTCAGAAGAACTGGCTCTTGGAAAGACAAGACCCCTTATTTTAATGTGTCCGGGAGGCGGATATCAGAGAACATCGGACAGAGAAGCAGAACCTATGGCTCTTACCTTTATGGCCATGGGATACCATGTGGCTGTACTTCGCTATTCCTGCGGGGAAGGAGTTCATTATCCGACTGCGCTTTTGCAGCTGGCAAAGGCGATGCTGATTGTGCGGGAACACGCGAAAGAGTGGGGAGTTCAAACGGATCAGATTATTGTGCAGGGATGTTCGGCCGGAGGTCATCTGGCAGCCAGCCTGGCCGTATTCTGGAAAAAGAAAGAGGGCTTATGGAAAATGCTGGGCGCAGATGCAGAGCAGGTAAAGCCAGACGGTCTGATGCTTTCCTATCCTGTGATTACTGCCGGAGAATATGCGCACCGTCCCAGTTTTGAACGGCTTTTGGGAGAAAATCTCTCAAATTGTGAGGGATTATTAGAAGAACAGTCATTAGAAAAGCACGTCAGCAAAGACGTGCCTATAACCTTTTTGTGGCATACACTGACAGACACTACTGTGCCTGTGCAAAACTCGCTGCTGTTTTTGTCCGCACTCTGCAATGCCCACGTCCCAGCAGAATTTCATCTATATCCAGAAGGAATCCATGGATTGGGTCTGGCAAGCCGACTGACCATGGCAGCAGATGGAAGGGGCGTGGAGACAAATTGCGAGAGCTGGGTAAATCTGGCTAAAACATGGCTGTACCATTATTTCCCATGGGATGGGAAATAAGCATGATTTTACCAGTACAGATTCCAGTCCTTTAATGTACGGATCAGCGCTTCCATGTAGAAATAATCGCCCCAGGTATTGCACTCGTCTACACCCCGATTTTTGCAGGTGTTTTCTTTGGAGTCGCGGGCATAGGTTCCATGAAGAAGGATACCGTTGGACTTTTTATAATCTCTGTTTGCGCAGTGATCCATCAGTGCGCGGAGCATTTTGTCAGCAGCTTCCAGATAGGGGGCTGCTTTTTCCTCATCCAGATACTTGCACATCTCATAGATGCCGCAGATAGCGATTGCAGAAGCAGAAGAGTCTCTTGGTTCGGTGCTGCCTGTATCAAAATCAAAATCCCAATAAGGTACTAAATCTTCTGGCAGATGTTCGATAAAATAGTCGGTCACTTCAAAGAACAAATCCAGATATTCAGGATTTTTTACATAACGGTAGCTTAATGCAGCGCCGTAAATCCCCCATGCCTGACCTCTTGCCCATGCAGATCCGTTGCGGTTGCCCTGGTGGGTTACACCGTAAGTCGGCTCGCCGGTATTTACGTCAAAGAAATGGGTGTGGTAGGTGGAGTGATCCGGTCTTACCAAACACTTCATAGCAGTCTGGATATGCGCTTTTGCCTTGTCTGCATAAGAACTGTCTCCGGTTACCTCAGAAGCCCAGTAGAGCAGAGGCAGGTTTAACAGACAGTCAATGATTAAGCGGTATTCCTTTGGTTCGCCGGGATTGCCCCATGCCTGAAGGAAATTGCCTACTGTGCGGAAACGCTCAGCTAAATGGTCAGCAGCTAAAAGAGCGGCTTTTTTACCAACTTCGCTGCCGGTCAGCTTATAAGCAGCTACGCAGGATAAGCTGTATAAGAATCCCATATCGTGGTGATTTACATCAATCTTGTTTTCAATTCGCTCTAAAAAACTCTGTGCCTGAATTAAGGCAGCCTCCTTAAATGCTTCATCGCCGGTGTGCTCATAAGCCAGCCAGATGCAGCCGGTCCAGAATCCGGTAGTCCATTCTACATTTTCAGTAGGCTCAAAAAAGTTGTCAAAGGAGTTGGAAGACTTAAAGCTGTGGGTAAATTCTTTCAGGTTTTGGCGAACAATGGAAACAGCGCTGTCCATAGCAGCATGGCACATAGCGGAATCAGTCCCCGGATATTGTTTGATGGAGTTAAAAGTTTGAGACATAAAAATCCCCTTTCGTAAAGAATGAAATGATACACTCGTGTGTCTAACAGTAATATAATATAAAAAACAAGAAAGATCAAGAGTAAGGCTTTACTCTTGATCCGGGAGTTTAATGGAGGGGAAGGATTCTGCCGTCAGTGGTGATGGTGACAACCTGCCATGGGATCAGTTTCCCACTGGTCAGAAGGGCATTTTTTACTGCCTGAACAATACCGCCGCAGCAGGGAACTTCCATCCGAACCACCGTAAGATCCTGAATATCATTTTCAGAGAGAATGGCGGCCAGTTTTTCGCTGTAGTCTATGTCGTCTAATTTGGGACATCCTACCAGGGTAATCCGTCCTGCGATAAAGTCTTTGTGGAAATTGGCATATGCGTATGCAGTGCAGTCTGCAGCAATCAAAAGATGACAATTCTTAAAATAAGGCGCATTTACCGGAGCCAGTTTTATCTGTACCGGCCATTGAGACAGGCAGCTTTCCAGGGAAGTGTGTTCCTCTTTTTCAGAAACAGGCGTGGTTTCTGTCCTGACAATAGCCTGGCTTTTACTTCCCGGACACCCGCAGAAAGGCTGTTCGCCCTGCCTGCTGTGAGCTGTTTTATGAGAAGCAGAATTTTGGGACATATGGGCTTTTACAGCCGCTTCATCATAAGGGGCAGCTTCCCGCTCTACAAAGGTAATTGCACCAGCAGGACAGGTGGGCAGACAGTCTCCCAGACCGTCACAGTAGTCATCTCTTAAAAGTCTGGCTTTTCCATCTACCATGCCAATAGCGCCTTCGTGGCAGGCAGCCGCACATGCGCCGCAGCCGTTGCATGCTTCTTCGTCAATGTGAATAATTTTTCGTATCATAGAAAGTCCTCCTGGCTTGTTACTTATATTTTACCTCTTACCCCCAGATCAGTGATCCGATGCAATCGTGCTTGCAGGAGGATATTTGACCTGGGACTCTAAGCATACCATAACAAAACTCATAAGTCTGTTGTTATAACAACAATGCAGAAAAGAGGATATTCATTAATTCGACTTTACCTCTTTCCACATATCATTGTAGATAGCATCTGCTTCATCTCCTAAGTATTCAAAGACTTCGCAGTTTGTCAGCTTGTCCATGTCCGGGAAAACGGCTTTGTTGTTCTGAACTCGTTCTTCCAGCAGGGCTTTGGCGGCGCTGTTGGGAGTGGAGTAGGTAATGTACTCAAAATTCATTTTGGCAATATCCGGCCTGCAGAGGAAATTAATCCATTTTTCTGCATTTTCTTTATTGCGGGCATTGGCAGGAATCACCCAGGAATCAAACCACAGGTTTGTGCCTTCTTTGGGAATCACATATTCCAGGGTGTAGTCAAGCCCTAAGTTGGCCACTTCATCCTGGATGTAAAGCATCTCACCGGAATAGACGACGCTGACGGCTGCCTCTCCCCCAATCATTTTATCTCGAACCTGGTCAACAACGTAAGCCTGTACCAATGGTTTCTGGGCAATCAAAAGATCGCGGGCTTTGGCAAGTTCTTCTGGATTTTCTGTATTCATAGAATAGCCAAGGGACTTTAACGCTACCATAAAGGCATCGCGGACTGAGTCCTGCATAAGGATTTCTCCTTTATAAACCGGATCCCACAAATCCGACCATTTGTCTGGGGGCGCTGCACCCAGTTCTGCAACGCGCTTGGTATTGTACAAAATGCCGACGGTGCCCCAGGTATAGGGAACGGAGTAGCGGTTATCAGGATCAAAGCTTTTGGACTTTTCCAAAAATATCGGCTCAATATTGGAAATATTTGGAATATTATCAAAATTAATTTCTGCCAGAAGCCCGTTTTGCGCCATTTTCTGAATCATATAATCAGACGGACAGACCACATCATAACAGACGGCTCCGGCCTCAATGACCGGATACATTTCTTCGTTGGTTTCAAACATATCATAAGTCACATGAATGCCGGTTTCTTCTTCAAACAATTCGATTACTTTCGGATCAATATATTCCCCCCAGTTGTAAACATATAATTCATTGGAGCGGTTGACTGAGTATTTTTTATAAGCCGTAAAAGAGACTGACACTACAATTGTAAAGGCAGCAAATACCAGACAGGCTTTGCGGATATTGTTATTTCTGCGGCGCTTTTTGATGACTGCTTCTGCTTTATGGGATGCAATACCGGACTGGTTTTCCGGAGAAAAGTTAGAGATTAAAAGCAGGGCCAGAACCGTAACAAAAATGACGGTAGACAGCGCGTACATAGACGGCTGGATTCCGCGGCGTACCTCGCTGTAAATTAAGGTGGACAAGGTATTGATGCCGGCGCCTCTGGTAAAGTGGGTAATGATAAAGTCGTCCAGAGACATGGTAAAGGCCATTAAAAATCCAGACAGGATACCAGGAAGAATGTCCGGAAATACCACTTTGAAAAAGGCTTTTGACGGAGTTGCGCCTAGATCCTGGGCGGCTTCATACGCATACCGGTCGGTCTGCCTAAGCTTTGGCATGACGTTTAACACAACATAGGGAATGTTAAAGGTAATGTGGGCTAACAGGATGGTTTTAAATCCCAGGGAAATTCCAAAGGCAATAAATACCAGCATCAGGGAAATGCCAGTTACAATCTCTGAATTCAGCATGGGGATGTTGTTGACGCCCATGACAATGGCTTTTGGAACTTTTTTCATCTGCTGGATGCCCATTGCCGCAATGGTTCCGATAATGGTAGCAAAGAGGGCAGATAAAAATGCAATCACCAGGGTATTGTAAAGGGCGTCCATAATGGCGGGATTTTCAAACATCTGGGTGTACCATTTTGCAGTAAAGCCGCCCCACTGGGTTCTGGATTTGGAATCATTAAAGGACAGAACCATCATAGTAAAAATCGGCGCATATAAAAACAGAAGAATCAGCACCATATAAAAATCTTCTAAAAATTTCCTGAAACTGTACTTTTTCATCAGACTCTGCCCTCCCCGTTGTTGTCATATTTGGCAATCAGCGCCATGCTGATGAGGATGAATACCATTAGTACCAGGGAAAGTCCGGAGCCTAAATTCCAGTTGCTGCCTTTGGTAAATTCCTGCTCGATGACGTTTCCAATCAACAGGATTTTGCTTCCGCCAAGAAGATTGGAGATAACAAAGGTGGTCAGGGCTGGAACAAATACCATTGTAATTCCGCTGACAATGCCGGGAAGACTTAATGGAAGCCATATGTGCAGAAACGTGTGCAGACTGCTGGCACCCAGATCTTTGGCGGCATTGATGGTATTGTCATCAATTTTCATTAAGATATTATAAATGGGCAGTACCATAAAAGGCAGGAAGTTATATACCATGCCCAGGATAATGGCCCAGGGCGTATTGATAATGGCAATGTTTGGAAGATGAAGCTGGTTTAAAATGCCGTTGATAACGCCGTTTTTCTCCAGCAGCGTCTGCCATGCCAGGGTCCGGAGCAGAAAGTTCATCCACATGGGAAGGATAAAAATAAATACAATAAAACTTCCGGAACTGACGCCTTTTTTTCTTAAAATCATGGCCAGAGGATAGGCTAACACCAGGCAGATCAGGGTACTTAAAAGGGAAAGGCCCAGGGACAGAAACAACGCTTTTGCGTGCTCCGGTTCCGCGATGGAAAGCACATTTGCCAGGGTAAACGCGCCTGATTTATCGGTCAGGCCGTAATAAACGATTAAGGCCAGGGGGATGATGGTAAATCCCACCATCCAGATAATATACGGGGTGGCCAGCCACTTGTTTTTCGGATTATTCATTGACGCCCATAGCCTCCTCATCTTCGGATGCCGGCTTATTCATAATCTGGATTTCAAAAGGTTCGATGTGAATGCCGACTTCTTGGCCTACAGGGAACATATCGGTGCTGTGAACCAGCCATTCAAATCCGCCAGGGGTGGTTACTTCCATTTCATAGTGAACGCCCTTGAAGATCAGATGGGTAACCACGCCGGTCAGAGTACCTTCTTCCGGTTTTACCAGGTCAATATCTTCTGGACGGATGACCACGTCAACTGGTTTGTTGTGTCCAAAGCCTTTGTCTACGCAGGGAAACTTGGCGCCGAA
Source organism: Lachnospiraceae bacterium (assembly GCA_046957575.1). Lineage (GTDB taxonomy): Bacteria > Bacillota > Clostridia > Lachnospirales > Lachnospiraceae > UMGS1370. Next base: position 27,709 of record JBKUOG010000027.1, read on the forward strand.
AATTTCAACCAGCTCATCCTGCAGCATGATGCCGTCTACAATGTTGCTTTCTCCGATAAAGTCTGCAACAAAGGCATTTTCCGGCTCATTGTAAATCTGTTCCGGAGATCCCATCTGCTGGATGTAGCCCTGGTTCATAACCACGATGGTGTCAGACATGGTCAGCGCTTCTTCCTGGTCGTGGGTAACATAGATAAAGGTAATGCCCAGCTCGTTTTTCAGACGGATCAGCTCATACTGCATATCCTGGCGGAGCTTTAGATCCAGGGCGCCTAACGGCTCGTCTAAAAGAAGGAGCTTCGGCTCATTTACAATGGCTCTTGCAATGGCAATCCGCTGCTGCTGGCCGCCGCTTAAAGAATCTACGCTCCGGTTTTCAAAGCCGTCTAAGTTTACCAGTTTTAAGGCATATTTGATTTTGTCGTCAATATAAGACTTGGATTTTCCTTTGATTTTTAATCCAAAGGCAATATTTTCCGCAATATTCATATGAGGGAATAGAGCGTATTTTTGGAATACCGTATTTAACTGCCGCTTGTTTGGCGGGAGCTTGGTAATGTCGCTGCCTTCAAAGATTACCTTTCCGGAATCCGGTTTCTCAAAACCGCCGATAATTCGCAGGGTAGTAGTCTTGCCGCAGCCGCTGGGGCCCAGAAGGGTAACGAAGGTGTTTTCTTTTACAGACAGGCAAAGGTCGTCTAAGACCATATCCCCGTCAAAACTTTTGCTGATATTTACCAGATCGATCAATGGCTCATTCATAACATCCTCCTAAAGTAAACATGATTTGAAAGCTTGGCACGGATTATACTCTCATATGCAGGGGTGTCAATACTTTCCATAGATTTTTGTTAACAAAAAAGAATTTTTATGATATGATAGCGTCAGTATATTTTGATGCTGATCAGAAGGGAAAAATTAGGAGGAAATGTTACATGGAAGGGAAGTATATGGCTTATGTAGGCTCCTACTCCTACACAGGCAAGGCAAAGGGAATTACGGTATATGATGTAGACGTGGAGAAAGGAACATTTATAGAACGCTGTGAGGTGGATGTGGATAATTCTTCCTATGTGATTGCTTCCAGTGACGGAAAAACCCTGTACTCCATTGCAGATGAAGGCGTCGTATCTTTTCGGATTATGCCAAACGGCGCGCTGACCCGCTTAAACAGCGCCAATATTAAAGGCATGAGAGGATGTCATCTGTCTACAGACACAGCGGACAAGTATGTATTTGTATCCGGCTACCATGACGGAAAGGCCACTATACTAAAACTAAATAAGGATGGGTCTGTAGATCATATTGTGGACGGCGTATTTCACAAAGGCTACGGCAGTGTGGCGGAGCGCAATTTCCGGCCCCATGTGAGCTGCACCAGAAGAACGCCGGACAATAAGTATGTAATGGCAGCGGATCTGGGAATTGATCAGATAAGGATTTACCGGTTTGACGAAAAGGAAGAAAAACTGGTGCAGGTAGACGCCATCCGCTGTGAGAGGGAGTCGGCTCCCAGACATTTCCGGTTCAGTTCAGATGGCCGTTTTATTTATTTAATGTATGAAATTAAAAATGTAATCGATGTCTTTACTTATGAGACGGGAGACAGAGCGCCCAGAATCGAGAAAATCCAGACGATTTCTACGGTTGCGGAGCAGAAGGATAACGGCAACCTGACAGCAGCCTGCGCAATGCGTCTGTCTCCGGATGAAAAGTATCTGTACTGTACCAATGCAGGAGATAACGTCCTGACGGTGTATTCCAGAGATGAGGAAACAGGCCTTTTGGAGATGCTGTTCAGCCTTCCAGTCAGCGGCGATTATCCAAAGGATCTTGCAATCTTTCCAGATCAGCGGCACATCGCGTCCTTAAACCATGACAGCGGCACAATTACGTTTTTTGCCATTGATTATGAGAAAAAGCAGATTGTTATGAGCAGCAGGGAGATGGTGGTAAATGAGCCTAACTGCTGCGTAATTGTAAAAGTTCAGTAAGATAAGGAAAATGAACAGCGAGGAGACGTCATTATGGCAGGTTCCACACTGGGAACAATATGGAAGATTACAACGTGGGGAGAGTCTCATGGAGCAGGCGTCGGAGTGGTGATTGACGGCTGCCCGGCAGGACTTTCCCTAACAGAAGAAGAGATTCAGAACTACCTGGATCGGAGAAAACCCGGACAGAGCCGCTTTACAACCCAGAGACAGGAGGGGGACAAAGTGGAAATTTTGTCCGGCGTATTTGAAGGGCGCACCACAGGTACGCCCATTGCCATGTTTGTGCGCAATCAGGATCAGAGATCCAAAGATTACAGCGAGATTATGGATATTTACCGGCCCGGACACGCAGACTATACTTTTGACATGAAATATGGGTTTCGGGATTATCGGGGAGGCGGACGTTCTTCCGGCAGAGAAACTATTGGCAGAGTAGCGGCCGGAGCAGTGGCGGCCAGGTTTTTGGAAAGTTTGGGAATCACGATCCGGGCATTTTCCCGCTCCATTGGTCCAGTATCTGTAAGAATGGAGCGGTTTGACTGGGAAGAGAGAAATCGCAACCGCCTGTACATGCCGGACGCACAGGCAGCAAAGGAAGCAGAACGGTATCTGGAAGAAATGATGGAGAAAAAGGATTCTGCAGGCGGCGTGATCCAGTGCGAGATAGACGGACTGCCTACAGGCATCGGGGAGCCGGTTTTTGACAAATTAAGCGCCAGTCTGGCGAAGGCAGTGATGTCTATAGGAGCAGTCAAAGGCTTTGAAATCGGGGATGGATTTCAGGCTGCCGCTTTAAGCGGAAGGGAAAATAATGACCAGTTCTTTATCAATGAACATGGCCGGATATCCAAAAAAACCAACCATTCCGGCGGAGTTTTGGGCGGAATCAGCGACGGAAGCAGGCTGACGTTTCGTGCGGCATTTAAGCCGACCCCATCCATTGCTTCTCTTCAGGAAACAGTGAACCGTCTGGGCCAGGAAGAGAAGATTGCTATAAAAGGACGCCATGACCCGATTATTGTTCCAAGGGCAGTGGTGGTGGTAGAAGCCATGGCCGCGCTTACAGTTGCAGACCTGCTGCTGCTTTCCATGACCTCCAGACTGGACAGAATCCAGGCTTTTTTTGCCTATTCAGAGGCGTTGGAAGAAGAACAGGAAGAAATACAGGAAGAAAGAGAGAATGAATCATATGAAAATCGCAATGGGAAATGACCATACAGCAGTAGAACTTAAAAACATCATTAAGGAGTTTGCAGAAGAAAAGGGGTATGAAGTCCTGGACTTGGGAACCAATTCCCCTGAAAGCTGCGACTATCCGGTGTACGGCGAAAAAGTTGGAAAAGCAGTGGCATCCGGACAGGCAGATTTGGGAATCGTTATCTGCGGTACTGGCGTAGGTATTTCATTGGCTGCCAACAAGGTAAAAGGAATTCGGGCATGTGTATGCAGCGAACCATACACTGCAAAACTTTCCAGAATGCATAATAATTCCAACGTTTTAGCTTTTGGGGCCAGAGTAGTAGGCAGCGAAATGGCCAAAATGATTACAGAAGAGTGGCTAAATGCCAGCTATGAAGGCGGACGCCATCAGCGCCGCGTAGATATGCTGATGGAAATTGAAAATCACGTGTAAAGAAATGGACGTGGAATCGTTAGAATATCGTAAGGTTTTCGGCAGGCCATCACCTTGAATTCAGATCATAAAAATGCTAGAATAAATACACAAAGAGAAGAGAAAAGGAGCGATTACCATGAGAAAAAAGTTATGGGTTCTGCTTGCGACGGCAGTTCTCTTCGTTGGTATGTTAGGTACGATGACTGCATTGGCTGCTGATGCGTCAGGCAGTTTTAGTTCAAATGGTGTGGAGGTTTCTATCAATGGAGAGGCCGCACCAGTGCTTTCCGGATTAGGAAAAGCCGAGAATTACTACGAGGCAGAGAACTGCAGCTATCAGGGCAAAGAAAAGGTATATGTATACAAAGATTTTGAAATTTCTACTTACCCTGCAGATCAGAAGGACTGCATTAATTCCATCTACTTTAAGACAGGAAATGTGTCCACTGCAGAGGGGATAGCCATTGGCTCCAGTGTAGCCAGGATGGAGGAAGTGTATGGTACGGATTACACAGAGTCCAGGGGCGTTTACAAATATGACTGTGAGGGATTTACTCTTACCTTTTACAGCGACAGAGAAAACAATATTAACGGGATCGAGTATACTTCCGACAACTAAAGATGTATATAAAAAACGCGGACTCTTCGGAATCCGCGTTTTTTATATACATCTTTAATCTATAATGCCCATTTTGTTAAACGGGTAGTATCGGAACAGCACCTTAGCAATCAGCATATCTTTTGTCACCCAGGTATTTTCCCAGAAACGTGCATCCCAGGAGTCATTCCGGTTGTCGCCCATCATAAAGTAACTTCCCTCAGGCACTTCAAAGTGGAGCGGATGTGCAGGATCCGTTTCCATTGGCTCCTTAATATAGGGTTCTTCTAAGGGAGTGTCGGATCCGTTGAGATAGACTCCGCCGTCATGGATATCAATCACATCGCCGGGAAGTCCGATGACCCGCTTTACATAATAGGTATTGCCGGTAGGATCGTCTGGATAGTGGAAAATAACTACGTCTCCCCGCTCTGGTTCTGAAAACAGGTAAGATAACCGGGAACCGATGACCCGATCATGGGCCATGATGGTGTTTTCCATGGATTCACTGGGGATCTGGCTGTTGGCAATAATACAGCTGTTTAAAAACAGGGCAATCAAAGCGGCTGCCACAATAATCTGTATCCAACTGATTAGTTCTGATTTCCAGTTAATGGGTTCTTTTGTCTCATTGTTTGATTCTGTTTTATCTGAATTTTTACTCATAATTTCCTCACCTTAAAATAAAACGGATATAGGAATCCGCGTATACTTGTGCTAGAGATAGAGTTTAAACGAGAATCCGGATTTGTGCAAGGGTTTTTATAAAAATATAAGAAAAAACAAGAAATCCGTAGGGATCCTCCTATGGAAATTTTTTGGAAAATACAGTAAAATAAAAAGAAAAGCTGCTGGAGAATGTCTTATGAGAGAAAAAATAAAAAAATTCTGGCAAATACCAGGTGCAGCACTCCTTTTTCTGGTTTCCTTTGGGGGGATGGCAGCAGCCAGAACAATAGACGGATTTGCAGATTGGTACGGGACGACAATCTATCCTGTTTTGGCCGGTATAGTTGGAAGAATTTTTGGCCTGTTTTCTGTTTCTGCTGCAGAAATGGGGATTTATGTGCTGGCGGCTGCCACTGTAATCTGGGGAATCCGCCACATAAAAAGGCCAGGACTTATTATCAAAAATGCGGTATTTCTTGTATCCTGTCTCTGTTTTTTATATGCTGCAAACTGTGGAATTCATTACTCCAGAACGCCGTTTTCTGCTGTGATTGGCCTGGAGGCAAAAGAGTCTTCTCCAGAAGACTTATATCAGCTTTGTGAATTTTTGACCAGGCAGGTGATATTGGCATCGAAGGACGGCGAGGAGACGGCAGGGAAGAATCAGACTTTAACATTTAAAGAAGCATGGAATATGGGGCGGGAAGGGGTAAAGGCCATGAAAAAACTTGGAACAGTTTATCCTCAGTTGTCTGGTTTTTATCCCAATCCCAAACCGGTAGGAATTTCCTGGATTTTATCAGTGCAGCAGCTGGCCGGAGTATATTCGCCCTTTACTATAGAAGCCAATTTTAACCGGGCAATGACGCCGTATAATATTCCTCATACAGTCTGCCATGAACTGTCCCATTTAAAGGGATTTATGAGGGAAGATGAAGCTAATTTTATCGGTTACCTGGCCTGTGTGGGATCTGATTCGGCAGATTACCGCTACAGCGGCTATCTGACCGGCTGGATTTATGCCGCAAACGCCCTGTATGAGGAAAGTCCGAAACAATATTTTGAGCTGTATGAAAGACTTCCCGAAATGGCAAAATCCAATTTGGCTGCCAATGACCTGTTTTGGGACAAATACGAAGGGAAAGCAGCCGAAGCGGCCAGTAAAATGAATGATACATATTTGAAACTTAACCAGCAAAAAGACGGAGTAAAAAGTTATGGGAGAGTGGTGGATCTTATGCTTGCGTATTATGGATTCTCATTGTAATTTATAAGGAAAAATGGTAAACTGATTAAAAGAATTGTAACGGTTCAGCCATGCGAAGATTTAGACAGGAATAGACGTTGAAAACTTGTTTTCATAAGCGTTTTTCTGTCTAAATCTTCATAGGGCAGATGCCTGGCACTTCTTGTCCGCTATAGGCAGGCAAGAAGATGCATGGCTGAACTGTTACAAAAAATTCGCGTGAGAGAATAGACAAGGGGGAAGTATAATGGAAAAAAAATTGTATGATTTAATGGATTGGGCAGGGATTGAAGAACTGGTTTATTCCGAATCTGTAAACCCGCATGAACTCTTAGGGCCGCATGTGACAGAAGAAGGCGTGCTGATTCAGATGCTGATGCCGACTGCCGCCAGTGCCCAGGTAGTAGCGGGCAATAAGACATATCCAATGGAACTGGCGGATGAGACCGGATTTTTTGCGGCCCTTCTTCCCAGAAAGACGATTCCGGATTATACGCTTCGGGTTACATTTGACAATGGGGTCACAGAGGATTTAAAGGATCCTTATGCATTTAAGCCGCAGATTTCAGAAGAGGATTTACGAAAATTTGAGGCAGGAATCCATTATACGATTTACGATAAATTAGGCGCGCATCCTATGACCATTAACGGAGTGTCCGGCGTTTACTTTGCAGTGTGGGCGCCATGCGCCATGCGGGTCAGCGTGGTAGGCGATTTTAACCTGTGGGACGGCCGCCGCAATCAGATGCGCCGTCTGGGGGATTTTGGCGTATTTGAGATTTTTATGCCGGGACTTGAAGAAGGGGCTTTGTACAAATACGAAGTAAAATGCAAAAACGGAGATCTGATTTTAAAAGCAGATCCTTACGGAAGCTATTCTGAACTGCGGCCCCATAACGCGTCTGTTGTCTGGGATACCGACAAGTACCAGTGGAAGGATCAGGACTGGATGAAAAAACGGGCAAAGGGGGATTCTAAGGAAAAGCCTATGTCCATCTATGAGGTTCATCTGGGCTCCTGGATGCGCAAAGACATTGCTGTGAATGAAAACGGAGAGGAGATTATTGGATCCGAGTTTTACAATTATAAAGAGATTGCCGTAAAATTGGCGGATTATGTGAAGATGATGGGATATACCCATATAGAACTGATGCCGGTTATGGAACATCCCTTAGATGCTTCCTGGGGATACCAGGTTACCGGATATTATGCGCCTACCAGCCGTTACGGAACTCCGGATGACTTTATGTATTTTATGGACTATATGCATGAGCAGGGAATCGGCGTGATTTTAGACTGGGTTCCGGCCCATTTTCCAAGAGATACCTATGGTCTTGCTGCATTTGACGGTACATGCGTTTACGAACATGCAGATCCCAGACAAGGGGCTCATCCTCACTGGGGAACTTTGATTTATAATTACGGCAGACCTCAGGTATCCAATTTCCTGATTGCAAATGCATTGTTCTGGGCGAAAAAGTATCACGCAGACGGAATCCGCATGGATGCAGTGGCCTCGATGCTGTACCTGGATTACGGGAAAAATGACGGCGAATGGGTTGCCAATATCTATGGCGGACATGAGAATCTGGAAGCAGTAGAGTTTTTAAAACATTTAAATTCTGTCTTTAAAGGACAGGCGGGAGGCTCAGTTTTAATTGCAGAAGAGTCCACTGCATGGCCAAAGATTACGGCAGATGTAAAGGAAGACGGACTGGGATTTGACTACAAGTGGAATATGGGATGGATGAATGATTTCTTAAGCTATATGAAATGTGATCCTTACTTCCGCAAAAATAATTATGGCCAGCTTACGTTTTCTATGCTGTATGCGTACAGTGAAGACTTTATTTTGGTATTCTCTCATGATGAGGTAGTCCATGGAAAGGGCTCTATGATCGGCAAGATGCCAGGGGAAACTCTGGAGCAGAAAGCAGCGAATTTAAGGGCAGCTTATGGATTTTACATGGGACATCCGGGCAAAAAACTGCTGTTTATGGGACAGGATTTTGCGCAGGTGGACGAGTGGAATGAAAATGCCAGCCTGGAGTGGAATCTTTTAGAGTATCCGGTGCACAATGAGATGCAGACATTTGTCAGGGACTTAAATGCCTTGTATCTGACTCATCCGGCTTTGTCAGAGCTGGATTATGATCCGGAAGGATTTGAGTGGATGAACTGCTCTTACAAGGAACTGAGCATGGTTATGTTTGTGCGAAAGACAAAGAAACCGGACGAGACACTGCTGTTTGTCTGCAACTTTGACAATATGGCTCATCCCAAATTCCGGGTGGGAGTTCCATTTGCAGGAAAGTATAAGGAGATTTTAAACAGCGATGCTGGAAAGTACGGCGGTTTTGGCATGGTCAATGGAAGAGTCAAATCCTCCAAGAAGATAGAGTGGGATGAAAAGGAAGACTCCATTGAAATAGACATTGCGCCGATGAGCGTTTCTGTATTTACCTGCACTCCGGTAAAAGAAAAGACTTCGGCTAAGAAAGACGTTTCAGCTAAGAAGGAGACTTCGGCTAAGAAAGACGTTTCAGCTAAGAAGGAGACTTTGGCTAAGAAAGACGTTTCAGCTAAGAGGGAAACTTCAGCTAAGAAAGAGAAACTGGCTGAAAAAGAAGTTCCAGTCAGAAAAAAAACAGGTCGGAAGACTGCAGCAAAAAAGATAGAAACAGAGACGGCAGATTCAAAGAAGCAGGAGACTTTATAAGAAAACTCTCGTGTGCTTTCCTGAGGACTGCCATATAGGAGGATGATAATGGAAGAGACAACACAGGCAGCCGTCCAGGAGACTCTGGAAGTGGGGGCACAGCTTGCAGAAGATATTGCGCGCCTGAATCCCGATGTAATCATTGAGACCATGAAGGGGTGGATTCCAGGGCTGATGAGTTTTGGCTACCGGCTGCTGGCAGCCGCGCTGATTTTGCTGATTGGCAGCCGCATTATTAAATTTACTAGCAAGTTTATAAGACGAACTCTGGATAAGATGGGGCTGGAGATTGGAATCAGCCGTTTTCTGGTATCAGTGGCAAAGGCTTTTCAGTATGGGATTCTGATTTTTATAGCAGCCGAGAAAATCGGTATCAGTTCTGCATCTATTATCGCATTGTTAGGATCAGCAGGTATTGCTATTGGTTTAGCCCTACAGGGTACGCTGACCAACTTTGCAGGAGGGGTTCTGATTCTGGTTACAAAGCCTTTTAAGGTGGGGGATTACATTATCTCTCAGGGAGGTGAGGGCCAGGTCTCCAATATTGGAGTGGTATATACCACTCTGGTGTCTGCAGACAACCGCAAGATCGTGATTCCCAATGGAACTTTGTCCAATGAACCCATGACCAATGTGACTGGAATGGGAAAACGGCGGGTGGATATTCTGGTGGGAATCAGCTATACAGCAGATTTAAAAAAGGCAAAGGACATCCTGCAGTGGTTGTTGGAAGAGCATCCATTGGTGTTAAAGGAGGAACCGATGCAGGTTTTTGTACACAGCCTGGGGGACAGCGCTGTCATGATAGGCGGAAGGGCCTGGGCAGCCAGCGATGACTACTGGAACTGCCGCTGGGATATTACCGAATCTGTAAAGCTGGAGTACGACAAGGCAGGAATCGAGATTCCGTTTAATCAGATTGATGTGCATATGATAAAGTAAATGTAACAGTTCAGCCATGCGAAGATTCAGACAGGAAAAAGCGTTGAAAGCT
>JBKUOG010000028.1:0-36069 GCA_046957575.1 Lachnospiraceae bacterium
TCGAACCCTGGACAAATAGATTAAGAGTCTACTGCTCTACCAACTGAGCTAAAGGTGCGTTTGTAAAGTTTTCTGTACTTGTCTCAAGCACGTGTGTTAGTATAGCTTATCTTAGACAAAAAGTCAATAGTTTTTTTAATATTTTTTGCAATTGGTCAAATTTATGTCAGTTTTTGCATGGATGAACTGCTGCGAAAAAGCCGGATCCGCAGCATACATCGTTGAGAGTCCGGCTTTTTCATCCTTATTTTCCTGATTTACAGCGCCTTATCCAGTGCATCCATTAATGTTTCTCTTTTCTGGACGCCAACCATCTTTGCTTCTACCTGACCATTTTTGATTACCAGAATGGTCGGGATAGACATTACGCCGTACTTCATGGCAATCTCTTCATTGCTGTCCACGTTTAACTTTCCTACTTTAGCCTTGCCGTCATACAGTTCTGCCAGTTCTTCTACTACTGGAGCCATCATTTTGCATGGACCACACCAGTCTGCAAAAAAGTCTACCAGTACCGGCTTATCTGAGTTTAATACTTCGCTTTCAAAATTCTGTGTTGTAAATACCATTTCCATAGTGATTCTCCTTTAACATTTCTTTTTACATTTGTCTTTTTTACATTCTAAGGCTTTGCACACCTCTAAAAAACATTTGCGGATATGCAGAGCCTTTCGATCCAGTTCTGGTTTGTCGCAGGTAGCGCATCTTAAACGGCGCACCAGCTTGGGAGGCAGCTTCATCTAATAACCTGATAACCCGTTTTTTATTAGTGTATGCCCAAATTTGTGTTTCATACCCGTTTTGCAATCAGCTTGCAGATAGCGTTTCCTTTTTCTACAAATTTTGTCTCATACTCGGTCATTACATTTCCCTCTGCCATAGGACTGTTATGGAGATCAAAGGTCTGCTCTGTAATCTGCCATCCAGATGACGGAATTGACTCTAATGAGTATTCAAACAGGCTCTGATTATCGGTTTTAAACTCCAAACTTCCGTCCTGCGCCAAAATCTGGTCATAGACTGCCATAAATTCCGGTGAAGTCAGGCGTCTTTTGGCATGTCTGTCTTTTGGCCATGGATCCGAAAAATTTAAATAAATTTTATTCACTTCCCCATGTTCAAATACTTCCGGCAGTTCTTTTGCATCTACACAAAGAAACCAGATATTTGGCAATTCCAGTTCCGCTCTTTTTTGCAGCCCTCTTAAAAGGACGCTGGGATACCGTTCAATACCAATATAGTTAATCTCCGGATGGGCCTGGGCTAATTCCATAATAAATTTTCCTTTTCCCATGCCAACTTCTATTTCAATTGGATTGTCATTGCCAAATTGTTCTGCCCACCGGCCCCTCTGATTCTTCGGTTCCTGAACCACATAATGGCTGGCTTTGATGCTGTCTTCTGCTCCTTTTATATGACGCAGTCTCATTCTTTCCTCCATAACACTTTTTCATGTTTCTTTTTCCTACTTTTTTAGTATACATTAATTTCCTGTCGTTTGGCAAGCTTTTTTTCTCAAAAAAAGCGAAAGCACAACATCCGGGATTTCCAGCCAAACGTTAGAATTTAATTAGAAAAGATAAAAATTTTCGGAAATTTTAAGTGCAAATTTTGTCAAAATCTAGTATAATAAAAGTAACTGTCCGGGACAGTTAGTTATAGATAATACTGCAAGGAGGTTTTCATATGGGGCAGCCGCTTAATATTTGGGATAAAATACAGCAAGGCGTCAGAGAAACCGAACGTCTCATCTCACAAAAAGATTATAATAAAGCCATGATACAGGCCCGTCAGACTCTTGAAGCCATGGTCCGTTTTCTCGGTAATAGGGCCTGTATTGTCGAAAGCGATTTAGCCGCTACCATTGACCAGTTATATGACAGCCGCTGGATTGATAAAAGTACGCGGGAACACTACCACAAGATCCGCATTATCGGCAATAAGGCCGCTCATGAGGATAACAACAGCGCTGCGGATGCAACCCTGGCTCTGACTCTGCTTTCCCAGGAAGTTTACGCTTTTTCAGATTATAAGGCAGACCGAAGAAATGCCCGCACTGTACACATTCCGGCAGAATCCGGCCGTTCCGGTTCCAGGTCCTCTTCCGGTCCACGTCCCAGCCATCAGGACAATGTCAGAGCTTCCTCCGGGCGGCATTCCAAAAACAGGAGAGCCGGAAACCGCAAGAAGCGTCGGGGAGGTATTACCCTGCGAGACGTATATCCGCTGATTGCGATTCTGCTTGGTATTATCCTGCTGGTTGTTCTCATCCGTGTCTTTATGCCGGATAAAAACGAAGATGTACAGACATCTGATCCTTCTGTTTCCACAGAGACTTCGCTTCCTGAAGTTCCTGTTCCAGAAACCCCGCCTGAAACTTCAGAAACTGTTCCAGAGACTTCGCCTGAAACTTCTGAGACCGTTCCTGCAGAAGGCGCTGTTTACAAAACCACTGATACGTTAAATGTTCGCTCGGAACCTTCTACCAGCGCCCGCATCGTTGTACAGCTTGCCCCCGGAACAACCGTTAATTATGTCGGTGTCCATGATGATTTCTGGAGTATTATCAATTATGAGGGGACTGATGTATATGTTGCCACCCAATATCTGACAAAAGAATAAATTTTTTCTAAAAAGCCTTCAAATCCAAGAAGGCTTTTTTGATATTTATGATCATTTTTACTATAGCTTTTTAAAAATGGAAGTAGTATAATGTTTGTATTTTTAAAAGTACAAAACAAGGAGGTTTCCTTATGGACAAGCTTATTGGAAAAATTTCAGAAATTGAAGCCTCTGCTTCTTCTGTTATGGATAGCTTAAATGAACGCAAGGCTGCTCTTTCTGATGAGATTGTCAAACGCACCGCTGCCTTTGACACTCAGCTGGAAGCCGATACCGAAGCGAAATTAGCCGCCCTCCGTTCCAGTCTGGAGGCAGATTTAAGTTCCCGTTTAGCCAAGCAGGAATCCGGAGCGCAGGAAGCAGTCAGACTGCTTAATGAGTCTTATGAATCGCATCACACAGAATACGCCAGACAGTTATTTGAAAAAATGATAAAGGAGTGATATTATGGGAAATTTGCTAGCCTACAGTGGATTGACCACCAAGGTAAAGGCCATGCAGAGCCGCCTTATCACGCCTGCCCAGCTTCAGGAAATGGCTTCTTTAGAATCTGTAACTGCCTGTGTAGAATATTTAAAAAGGCATCCCGCCTATGAACACGTATTAGGCAGCGAAGAGCCGGGAGAACTTCATCGAGGCATTATTGAGCAATATTTGAAGCTGTCTGAATATCAGGACTTTGACCGACTTTACCGTTTTTCCAATCTAACCCAGCGAAAATTTTTAGATTTTTATTTTCTGCATTATGAAGTAGCATTCTTAAAGCGGTGTCTTAGAAGCATTATCGGACATTCCCCGCTGGATCTTGATTTATCTGTTTTTCAGCAGTTTTTTGACAGCCGTTCTTCTCTGAATTTCTCTAAAATCTCAGAAGCCGCGTCTCTGGCCGATTTTACTGCTGCCCTGGAGGGTTCCATTTTTTACCCTCTTTTGTCAAATCTGAGTCGAGAGAATACTGTATCTTTATTCGACTACGAAAACAGTCTGGATATGTTTTACTTTAAAACCATGTGGCAGGTTATGAATAAAAAAATGAAAGCATCGGACAAAAAGATTCTGGTCCAGTGCTTTGGAAGCCGCATGGATATGCTGAACATTCAGTGGATTTACCGCTGTAAACAATTTTATCACCTGGCTCCTTCTGATATTTATGCCGTTTTAATTCCGATCCAATACCGCTTAAAAGCTTCTGATATTCACACCTTAACCGAATCAGAGACAATGGACGGCTTTTTTTCTGTCCTCCAGTCTACCTGGTACCGGCGGGAACTGGAAACCATCCGCAGCAAACGTCCGAACCCGGAAGTTCTTGCCAATCAGGTGAATGAGCATATTCATCAGTATACCAGCCAAAAAAATCCCTACTCCATTGCCATATTAAATGCCTATCTTTACCGTAAGGACAGGGAAATCCAGCAGCTAATTACCATTATAGAAAGTATTCGTTATGGGGTTCCTTCTCAAACCATTATCAATTCCATAACAAATCCAATTAAAGGAGGTCTAGTATCTTGATAGAGAAAATGAAATTCTTGAGTATTTCAGGTCCTAAAGATGATATTGACCGAGTAGTAGATCAATATTTATCCAGGTATGAAATTCACCTTGAGAATGCGTTATCTGAGTTAAAGACCGTTCGGGACCTTCGTCCCTTTACGGAAAACAACCCCTACCGTACAGAGTACCAGAGGGCTGCCGACCTTGCCGCCCCATATCTGAACAGTTCCCTGCCGGATCCTTCTGCCGATATGGATGCTGACAAAGCTGCTCTGGTCATTAAAGAACTGGATTGGCTGGTCACCGAACTGAATACGGAAAAGGAATCTAAAAAAGCGGAGTTAAAGACTTTACAGGATTCTTTAAACAAGGTTCTTCCTTTTGTCGGCCTGGACTATAACATCAAACAGATTTTGCAGTTTAAATATATTAAATTCCGGTTCGGCCGAATCTCCCGCGAATACTACGAGAAGTTTTCTTCTTTTGTATATGATACCATTGATACGATCTTATTCACATGCCGCGAGGATGACAATTATGTATGGCTTCTCTATTTTGTACCGGACAGACTTGCCGATAAGGTCGACGCCATCTATGCTTCCATGCATTTTGAACGTTTCTATCTGCCGGATGAGTATACAGGCACTCCTGAGGAAGCATGTGATTTATTAAACCATCAGATTACTTCTCTCACCAAAGAAATCAAAGAACTGGAACAGCGGATTATCTCGGAGACAGAAAACCGGAAATCCACGCTTTTGTCCGCTTATTCCAGACTGGACACCTTTACCCGCAATTTTGACATTCGGAAAATGGCGGCCTGCACCAAGCATGAGGAACACACTTTCTACATTTTATGCGGCTGGATGGCGGAAGATGATGCTGCCCGTTTCCAGAAAGAAATCGCAGAGGATGAGGATACCTTCTGTATTGTGGAAAATGACCACAAAAACTTATTAAACGGACCTCCTACCAAGATGAAAAATCCCAAGCTGTTTAAGCCATTTGAGATGTTCATCCAGATGTACGGACTTCCTGCCTATAATGAAATCGATCCTACGATTCTAATCGGTATTACTTATTCCTTCTTATTTGGATTTATGTTTGGAGATGTGGGACAGGGCCTGTGCCTTCTGGTAGGCGGTTTCCTGCTTTACCGGTTCAAAAAGATCGACCTGGCAGCGATTATCTCCTGCTGCGGTTTCTTCTCTACAATCTTTGGATTTATGTTCGGCAGTATTTTTGGATTTGAAGACATTATTGAACCATTGTGGTTAAGACCTGCAAAAGCCATGACAAATCTTCCGTTTATCGGAATGTTAAACACCGTATTTATTGTGGCGATTGCAATTGGTATGGGTATTATCCTGCTGACCATGATTCTCAACATTATCAATGCTTACAAGGCCCATGAGCCTGTAGAATCCTGGTTTGATACCAACGGTATTGCCGGCTTTGTATTTTATGCCAGCCTGGTAACCACCATTGTCCTTTATATGACTGGAAGACCGCTTCCGGCAACCATTATACTGGTAGTCATGTTCCTGGTCCCCCTGGCTCTCATCTTCTTAAAAGAGCCGCTGACCGCAATGGTTGAGAAAAAAGCCGAAAAGATTGAAGGCGGCAAGGGAATGTTTATTGTCCAGGGCTTTTTTGAAATGTTTGAAGTCCTGCTCAGTTATTTTTCCAATACCCTTTCTTTTGTCCGCGTGGGCGCATTTGCTGTCAGCCACGCTGCCATGATGGAAGTTGTGCTGATGTTGGCCGGTGTGGAATCCGGCAATCCCAACTGGGCTGTCGTAGTCCTTGGCAATGTATTTGTATGCGGTATGGAGGGACTGATTGTAGGCATCCAGGTACTCCGTCTGGAGTATTATGAGCTGTTCAGTCGTTTCTACCATGGTACTGGACGTGCCTTTAAGCCTTACGGCAAAAAGGCCGCCTGACGATAAGTTGTTATCTCATTAAAAATTTCATATAAAAAGGAGAGAATTATTATGACATTAGCAGTAAAAATCACTTTAGCCCTGGCATTAGTTTTAAGTATTGCAGTACCTTTCGGCGCATTTGCGGCAGGAGAAAAAACCAGAGGACGTTATAAAACCGCTCTGGCAGTCAATGTTTTCTTGTTCTTCGGCACATTAATCGTGTCCAGCGTATTTATGTTCTCCGGCAATGCAATGGCAGCAGAAGCAGCCGCTGAAACTGCTTCTTCCGCAGCAGGCTGGGGTTATCTGGCAGCCGCTTTAGCAACTGGTATGTCCTGTATCGGCGGCGGTATCGCTGTTTCTGCTGCTGCTTCCGCTGCATTAGGAGCTATCAGCGAAGACGGCTCTATTCTTGGTAAATCCTTAATCTTCGTTGGTCTTGCCGAAGGTGTGTGCTTATACGGATTAATCATTTCCTTTATGATTTTAGGTAAGCTGTAATTCTATGAAAATGTATCTGATCAGCGACAATATCGACACCCTGACCGGTATGCGGTTAGCTGGTGTCGAAGGCAGCGTCGTCCATGAACGGGCGGAGCTGAAAGAAGCTCTTGATAAAGTTTTGGCCGATAAGGAGATCGGAATCATTCTTCTGACAGAAAAATTTGGCAGGGAATTTCCAGAGATTATTGATGAAGTAAAATTAGAGCGGAAATTCCCTTTAATTGTTGAGATTCCGGATCGCCATGGAACCGGCCGCAAGCCCAACTTTATCACTTCTTACGTCAATGAAGCAATTGGACTGAAATTGTAACTATAGAAAGCAGGTGACTTACTTTGACAACCGATGAAAAATTACAGCATTTCCTGGACATCTGTATGGAAGATGCCAGAGAAAAAAGTTCCCGCCTGTACGATGAATACGCTGCTGCCTTAGAACAGGATTTTGAGGAGCACAAAAAAGAGGCATCCAGACGCCTTGAAATGCAGCTGCAGGGCGAATCAGAAAAGCTGCAGCGGGAAATTAATAAAAAACTGGCTCTGGCCCAGATTAACTTAAAGCGCATGTTGAGCAAGCGTCAGGATGAACTCAAAGATATGATCTTTGTAGAAGTCCGGAACATGCTGGCTGATTTTATGGCCACCCCGGATTATCCAAAACTTTTGGAAAAACAGATTCAGACAGCCCAGAAGCTGGCTGGCAGCAATGATATTATTATCTATATTGACCCGGCGGACGCCCCTCTTCTTCAGAGACTTTCCCTCGCTAACCGGGATGCTGTCCGAATCAGCGAATATTCCTTTTTAGGCGGTATCCGCGCTGTTATCCCCCAGTCCCATATTTTGATTGACAATTCCTTTCAGGCCAAATTAGAAGAGGCAAAACACGATTTTCATTTTCACTTAGGAGGTGAGGGCCATGAATAGTACAGGAATCATTTACGGAATCAACGGCCCCGTAGTCTACCTGCAGGATGACGCCGGTTTTCAAATGAATGAGATGGTTTACGTTGGCGACAATCATCTGGTAGGCGAGGTTATCGGCCTGACCTCCGGCCGCACCACCATCCAGGTATATGAGGAAACTTCCGGAATTAAGCCAGGAGAACTGGTTACCGGTACCGGCGCTCCAGTATCCGTTACACTGGCCCCTGGTATCTTAAATAATATTTTTGACGGTATTGAACGTCCCTTAGGTGAGATTGCAAAAAAAGACGGCGCTTATATCAGCCGCGGCGTTTCCGTTGATTCCCTGGATCGGACGAAAAAATGGAGCACCCACATGGTCGTTAAAAAAGGCGACCAGCTTCTTCCCGGATCCATCATTGCAGAAGTTCCGGAGACCAGAGCCATTGTCCACAAAGTCATGGTTCCTCCTGATGTAGACGGCTATGTGTTAGATGTGGTTCCGGACGGCGAGTATACCATTGATGATGTGCTGATTACCTTACAGCTTCCGGACGGTACAGAGCGCAAACTGACTATGACCCAGAAATGGCCCATCCGTACTCCAAGACCGACTGCGAAACGGTTTCCGGCTACAAAACCCCTGGTAACCGGTCAGCGTATTCTGGACACATTATTCCCTATTGCAAAAGGCGGTACAGCAGCGATTCCAGGCGGCTTCGGTACGGGAAAAACCATGACCCAGCATCAGATTGCAAAGTGGTCTGACGCAGATATTATTATCTACATCGGCTGCGGCGAACGAGGCAACGAGATGACTCAGGTTCTGGAAGAGTTTACCCACCTGATTGACCCCAAATCCGGCAATCCTTTAATGGACCGGACCACCCTGATTGCCAATACCTCCAACATGCCGGTTGCTGCTCGCGAGGCAAGTCTTTATTCCGGACTGACCCTGGCAGAGTATTACAGGGATATGGGCTACCATGTGGCAATCATGGCGGACTCTACCTCCCGGTGGGCGGAAGCTCTTCGTGAGTTATCCGGACGTCTGGAAGAGATGCCCGCCGAGGAAGGATTCCCTGCTTACCTGGCTTCCCGTCTTTCCGCATTTTATGAGAGAGCCGGAATGATGCAGAACTTAAACGGTACTGAAGGGTCCGTTTCCATTATCGGCGCAGTTTCCCCCCAGGGCGGCGACTTCTCCGAGCCGGTTACCCAGAATACCAAGCGGTTTGTACGCTGCTTCTGGGCATTGGATAAATCCTTAGCATATGCCAGACACTTCCCGGCCATCCACTGGCTTACCAGCTATTCCGAATATCTGATAGATCTGGCGCCCTGGTATACAGACAATGTAGACAAGCGCTTTGTAGATTACCGCAATCAGTTGGTATACCTGTTAACCCAGGAAAGCAGTCTGATGGAGATTGTAAAGCTGATTGGCGCTGACGTACTTCCTGATGATCAGAAATTGATTCTGGAAATCGCCAAAGTCATCCGCGTTGGATTCCTGCAGCAGAATGCATTCCACAAAGACGATACCTGCGTTCCCATGAAAAAGCAGTTTCGCATGATGGAAGTCATCCTGTATTTATACAAGAAAAGCCGCATCCTGATTTCTATGGGAATGCCTATGTCGGTATTAAAGCAGAATCCGATTTTTGATAAAATTATTTCCATCAAATATGATGTACCCAATGACCGGCTGGATTTATTTGATGATTACATGAAGCAAATTGACCAGTTCTATGACAGCGTCATGGAAACCAACGCATAAAGGAGGACAGCTATGGCAATTGAATATTTAGGTTTAAGTGCGATTAACGGCCCTCTGGTTGTGTTAGAAGGGCTTCAGAATGCCGCTTATGATGAGATTGTAGAAATGACTGTTGGCGGCAAAGAAAAAAAGCTGGGCAGAATTATTGAAATTTACAAGGATAAGGCTATTATCCAGGTGTTTGAAGGCACAGAGGGAATGGCGCTCCGCAACACCCATACCCGTCTTACAGGGCACCCCATGGAGATTGCAGTTTCCGAGTCCATGCTTGGACGGACTTTTAACGGCATTGGAGAGCCGATTGACGGACTGGGCGACATTGTATCGGATGTAAAGCTGGACATTAACGGAAAGCCCTTAAACCCCGTTACCAGAGAGTATCCCAGAAACTATATCCGTACTGGTATCTCCGCGATTGACGGACTGACCACTCTGATCCGCGGGCAGAAGCTGCCTATCTTTTCCGGCAACGGTCTTCCTCACGATCAGTTAGCGGCTCAGATCGTACAGCAGGCGTCTCTTGGCGATGACTCTGACGAAGAGTTTGCAATCGTGTTTGCCGCTATGGGTGTAAAATACGACGTAGCTGAATACTTCCGCCGTACCTTTGCAGAAAGCGGCGTTTCTTCTCACGTAGCCATGTTTGTCAATCTGGCAAACGATCCGGTAGTAGAGCGTCTTTTAACTCCTAAGATTGCGTTAACCCTGGCAGAATACCTGGCGTTTGAAAAAGGAATGCACATCCTGGTTATCTTAACCGATATGACTTCCTTTGCCGAAGCCATGCGTGAGGTTTCCTCTTCTAAGGGCGAGATTCCTTCCCGTAAGGGCTTCCCAGGATATTTGTACAGTGAACTGGCAACGATTTATGAGAGAGCCGGAATCGTAGCAGGCGTCAATGGTTCTGTGACCCAGATTCCGATTCTGACCATGCCAAATGATGACATTACCCATCCGATTCCGGACTTAACTGGATACATTACGGAAGGTCAGATTGTACTGGACAGAACCCTTCAGGGCCAGTCCATCTACCCGCCTATCAACGTACTTCCTTCCCTGTCCCGTCTGATGAAAGACGGCATCGGCGAAGGCTATACCAGAGAGGATCACCAGGCAGTTGCCAACCAGCTCTTCTCCTGTTACGCAAAAGTAGGCGATGCCAGAGCGCTGGCATCAGTTATCGGCGAAGATGAACTGTCTCCGATTGATAAAAAATATCTGGAATTCGGCAAGGCCTTTGAAACCCGTTTTGTGGGTCAGGACGTCCACGAGAACCGTTCCATTCTGGATACCTTAACCATTGGCTGGGAACTGCTTGGAATGCTTCCCAGAGAGGAACTGGACCGTATTGATACCAAGATTCTGGATCAGTATTATAAACCAGCACAAACAGCGGAGTAACCAGACAGGAGGGCTTTTATGAATCCAAATACGTTTCCTACAAAAGGCAACCTGATTCTGGCGAAAAACTCCTTGGCTCTGGCCCGCCAGGGATATGGCCTGATGGATAAAAAGCGGAATATTTTAATCCGGGAACTGATGGGGCTCATTGACCAGGCCAAAGGGATTCAGTCAGAAATCGACGCGACCTTTACAGAAGCTTATCAGGCGCTTCAGCAGGCCAATATTGACATGGGCATCAACTACGTCCAGGAAATCGGCCTGTCCATACCAGTAGAGGATTCCATTAAAATCAAGACCCGGAGCATTATGGGTACAGAAATCCCATTGGTCCAATATGATGAAAAACCCGTCGTGCCGTCCTATTCTTTTTACAGCACGACGGAAAGCCTGGATATTGCAAAGCTGAAATTTGAAAAAGTAAAAGAACTGACAATCCGGCTTTCTATGGTGGAAAATTCTGCTTACCGTCTGGCAACGAATATTAAGAAAACCCAGAAACGGGCAAATGCTTTAAAAAATATTACCATTCCTACTTATGAGGCATTGACCAAGAGTATCTCCAACGCCCTGGAAGAAAAGGAACGAGAAGAATTTACCAGATTGAAGGTTATCAAACGAACACAAGCAAAAAAAGGCCATTAGGCCTTTTTTTCTATAAAACAAAACAGTTCAGCCATGCATCTTCTTGCCCGCTTGCGGCGGCCAGGAAGCGTCGAGAGTCTGAATCTTAGCATGGCTGAACTTGAACTGTTACCAATTTACTGCATTGGAGGTAATCATTTATGAAATTTTTGCACCACCTGGCCGGCTTTGTTTCTGCCGTCTGCCTGATGGCGATTTTACTTATCACTTCTGTAGAAGCCGTTGCTTACTGGACCCCTGGATATTATGAAAAAGAGTATACCAAGTACCAGGTTCTGGAAGACCTGCCGGAAATGACTATGGAGGATCTGCTGACTGTTACAGATGAAATGATGGCGTATTTAAGAGGGGATCGTAAAGATCTTCATGTCTTTACTACTATGGGCGGAGAGTACCGGGAATTTTTCAATGCCAGGGAAATTGCCCACATGGAAGATGTAAGAGAATTGTTTTTAGGCGGACTTACTATCCGCAGAACTGCTTTCTGTATTCTGATTGCCTGCGTTATTTTCCTGATTGCTTCTAAGGCTAATCTGCTGGCTGTGGTTCCCAAAACCATGTGTCTGGGAATGGGCGCTGTCTTTTTGGCTGCCGGGATACTGGGCGGAATTATTGCCACAGACTTTAATAAATATTTTGTGATATTCCATCACATTTTTTTTGACAACGATCTGTGGATTTTAAATCCTGCTACCGATATGCTGATCAACATTGTTCCGGAGCCATTTTTCATGGATACTGCGTTCCGGATTCTGGCAGTTTTCTGCGGATCCACTGCCCTTATTTTCCTCGTCTGCCTTTTTTTATGGAAAAAACAACGCAAAACCGCCTTTACTTGTCCGCAAAAATAGCCTATACTGTAAAAAAACGTTACATGGAGATTAATGATTTATGACATATTTTTACAGACGTTGTACCAGGGTTCTTTCCTGGGTACTTCTGTGGGTTTTTGTATTTTCAGGCGTATTTCCAATGACTTCTCTCGCCGCTCCTGCCTGGCCGGATAATGTATATATCCAGGCGGAAGGCGGGATTGTCATGGATGCAGACTCCGGCACTGTTTTATTTGGAAAAAACATCCACGAACGTTACTATCCAGCCAGTATTACCAAAATTCTGACCGCTTTAATTGTCATTGAAAACTGCGATTTAGACGAGATGGTTACGTTTTCCTACGACGCAATTTTCAACGTTGAGGAAAATTCCAGCAATATGGCAGCTTCTGTAGGAGATACCCTGACGGTCAGGGACTGCCTTTACGGGCTGATGTTAGCCTCTGCCAATGAAAGCGCCAATGCGCTGGCGGAGCACGTCGCCGGCTCTACTGAAGCTTTTGCAGAGTTAATGAACCAGAAGGCGGCAGAGCTTGGCTGCCAGGACAGCCATTTTGCCAATCCCAGCGGATTAAATGATCCCAACCACTATACCTCCGCCTATGATATGGCGCTGATTATGCAGGCAGCTCTTCAAAACGAGACCTTTGTGGAAATCGACAGCGCCCTTTATTACAAGCATGCCCCCATTAAACAATATCCGGATCCAGAAGATCCTCACAATGTAGTATACGCTCATCATCAAATGCTTAAGAAAAATTCTCCTGTATACTACCCAGGCGCTTTTGCCGGCAAGACCGGCTATACTTCCCTGGCCGGCAATACTCTGGTTACTGCTGCCAAAAAAGACTCTATGACCCTGATTACCGTTGTATTAAATGGTTCTCAGGTTCACTATTCTGACACCAAACGGATGCTGGATTTCGGATTTGAAAATTTCCAGACCTTAAAGGTTGCTGATTACGACCACACCTATACTTCCATTGAAAACGACATGAGTATTGCCGGTCTTACCACCAGCGATATTTCTGTTCTTTCTCTGGATGACCGCTGCTTTGTAACTCTGCCCAAAGGCGCTGATATTTCTGATGCGCAGACTACTTTAAACTATAACCTTGGAGAAAACGATCCGGAAGATGCTGTCGCACAAATTCAATACACTTATAATGATCGGACCATCGGTTCTACCTACCTGACTATCAAAGGTATCAAAGCCCGCCAAAACTATGATGTGCTGGACACAATGTCCTCTGTGGACAGCAAACATGTCCCTGTGGAAACCATTCCGCCCAAAGAGGAAAAAATCAGCGATCCATCCAATTCTTCCAAACAGGTCAAATCGGAGACATCTTCTGAAAAGTCTTCTTTTTTTGAAAATTTCCGACTTCCCAAGATTCCGGCTGCTGTCTGGATTGCCCTGGCTTGTATTCTCTGTATTGGGGGGATTGTTGTCTCTGTAATTGCAGTCCGGCACCACATGCAGGAAAAAGAAGCCAGAAACCGTAGACTCCGCAGAGAGAGACGCGCTCAACGCCTGAAAGATATCGGGTGTTCTGAGTCTGAGTTTGATATTATTATGGAAGAGCGGAAGCGTTCCGCCTATACAGTAAAACACCGGCCCCACAGGTCCCACAGACCCCACCGGAAACGCCATTTTCGCTGAACTGATATGTAGTAAAGGATTCAGGAGGGATTTTCTTGCGCCGAAACATTTTAATCTGCGCCGGATTTGTAACGGCTGCTACTATCGTGTCCACTATTTTTGAATATATCAGTCATGATGTAATTAATGTTTCCATGATTTATATTTTAAGCGTACTGATGATTGCCCGATATACAGATGGTTATATTCCAGGTATTGCCGCTTCTGTCATCAGTACCATTTTTGTAAACTTTATGTTTACCTATCCCTATATGGAGTTTAATTTCAGCCTGCAGGGATATCCTGTTACCTTTTTAGCCATGCTGACTGTCTCCACCATTACCAGCGCTGCTACCACCCAGTTGAAAACGCAGGCTGCCATTTTAAGCGAGAGAGAAAAGCTTCTCATGGAAGCTGAAAAGGAAAAAATGAGAGCCAACCTTTTGCGGGCAGTTTCCCACGATCTGCGTACTCCTCTCACCAGCATTATCGGCACCAGTTCTGCTTATCTGGAAAATTTTTCTGACCTGCCTGACAGCAAAAAATGCGATTTGGTACAAACCATTTATGATGATTCCAACTGGCTGTTAAACATGGTGGAAAACCTGCTTTCCATCACCCGCATCCGCGACGGAGTTACGCAGGTTGTAAAAACGCCTGAATCTCTGGAGGAAGTGGTGTCAGAAGCCGTATTAAGATTTAGAAAAAGGCTTCCGAAAGCATGTGTCAAAGTTCAAATCCCGGATGAATTTATCATGATTCCCATGGATGCCACTCTCATTGAACAGGTTCTGATCAATCTTCTGGAAAATGCCTATTACCATGGAAATCCGGATATGCCCATTCATTTAACTGTTTATCTAAGCGATCAGGCAGCCTGTTTTCAGGTTAAGGATCATGGTCCTGGAATCCCCCAGGAATCCCTTGCAAATATTTTTGACGGTTCCGTTTATAATTCTAAAAGCGTTGATTCCAGAAAGGGGATGGGAATCGGACTTTCTATCTGCAAGACCATTATTTCTGCCCACAATGGCAGAATTGTCGCTTCCAATGCAGAAGACGGCGCCTGTTTTACCTTTTGTTTACCATTAGGAGGATAACCTGTTATGAATCCCAAACCAACTGCTTTAATTATCGAAGATGAAAAAGGCATTCAAAGTTTTATGGAAACTACTTTAAATGCCAATGGCTACCGGGTCCTTACCGCCACTTCCGGACAGGATGGACTGTCCTCTGCTGCTTCAAACTGTCCAGATCTGATTCTTTTAGACTTGGGTCTCCCGGACATGGACGGTCTGGAAGTCATCCGCCAGGTCCGCACCTGGTCAGTCCTTCCCATCATTGTCATCTCTGCCCGCACCCAGGAAAAAGAAAAGGTCGCTGCTCTGGATGCAGGTGCAGATGATTATATTACCAAACCATTTGGAACCTCTGAACTTCTGGCCCGCATTCGGACTGCCCTGCGCCATCAGAATCTGTTGGCCGGCAATGCGAAAACCGCAAATCCTGTCTATCAGTATGATGGCTTAACCATAGACTTTGATAAACGCCTTGTAACCTTAAACGGTCAAGTCATTCATCTGACCCAAATCGAATACAAACTGGTAACCTTACTTGCCCGCCACTCCGGAAAAGTTCTCACTTATGACTATATTATCAGCCACATCTGGGGACCATACGCTGATAACAACAATCAGATTCTGCGTGTCAATATGGCCCATATCCGGCGTAAGCTGGAAGCCAATCCGGCAGAACCCCAGTACATTTTTACTGAGATCGGCGTTGGCTACCGGATGCAGGAAAGCCAGATATAAAAATAGGTTTGCTGCAGTTTTTTCATTCTGCAGCAAACCCGTTTCTTTTTTTGTAACAGTTCAGCCATGTATCTTCGCATGGCTGAACTGTTACCTTTTTTTCTGTGCCTGTCTCTTTGCTTTATTGCGTTCCGTTTTCTTCTTTCTTGCTTCCTCTCTCTGCAGGCTCAATTCCTCCGCTGTGTCCCCGTCTGCCAGCTTAAAGGTCTTTATCACAAAGACGTCTCCGCTCTCTGTCTTTTTTATCCGTATCTTTCCCCGCACATACCCATGTTCCGGGCAGATCCCCAGTCCCAGTTCGAGGCGCGGATTTGCGGAAAACCAGCGAATCTTTTTTCTCAGCATCCGGCGGCACCTGGGACAGATAATATCTCCTACTGTTTTATCCTTTAGCGCATCCTCTTTTGTCTCAAATGTGCGGGAGACATATTTGGCATAGGAAGAAAAAGTCAGATAAACTTCTTCTTCCCTGCTGGCAGGAAGCTGGTAATAATCCATAGACAGATATTCTTTTACTTTGTCAAATTCCATATGCGCCATAACTTTGCTGGTATAGTAAGCGTCATCCAGCGCCTGATGAAAAGGCCGCTCCTCCTGAAGTCCCATTGCTTCTACTGCCTGATCCAGAGACAAAACACTGTCTCCTTCCTCCAGAAGCTTATAAAGCTTTTGGATATCATAGTATAAAAACGGCATAGGGAAAGGATTGTCCAGATAATAGAAATCCATATTCCTCTGCAATTCCGTCAAATCCATAGAACCCCATGTGCAAAACCGTACATCCTGACTGAAATTTCCGCACCAGTCTAAAAAATCCCTGATTGCTTCCGGAAAAGGTCTGCCCTCTTGTTTCAGCATCTCCATATCCATATGGGTCACTTCTAAAATTTTGTAATGAAGCTTTTTATAGACCTGCGGCCTGATCAACTGGTGAAACGAATCTATCTGCTCCAGTTTGTCATTAAGTTTTACTGCGCCGATTTCGATAATCTCAAACGGAAATCCTACTACGGCTCCTTCTTTTCCTCCAGGATTCTGATTCCATTCCAGGTCAAATACAATATAATTCATACATCAATTCCATTTCTGTGTTTGTTTCAACCGCAAAAGCGGCCTCTGCGCCGCCAGTACGGTTAGTTTACCACAGAATCTGAATTCTAGCAATATTTGCCCCTTCTTCTGGCCTCATATCCATTCTTACTGCCTGTAAACCGGGAATTAGATTAAATATCCGATTGGTTCCATAAGGAAGCTCAACTTTCCCATAAAGTTTTAATATTACTTCCTGGCCATTTTTTACACAATTTATCTGATGTGTGTTTTGGCAAGCCACTATTGTTTCTTCACTCTTACTAATGAATGGCAAGATAAGTTTTCCCTTGGAAAAAAATGCGCTTATTTGAAGTTTGTTTTCTCCAAACTGATACTCAAAATAGTAAGGCAGTTCTTCTGAATTAGACGGATTATGATCGATATCCTTTAAAACTCCTTCTGCTTTCAAATAGACAGTGTCCTGTTCCTGGCGGCAGGTAACTTCTGCTTGTTCTTCATAAATACTGCTGTATATACGTCCATCTATCAGCGTCTCTATTCGAAGTGCCAGACATTCTTGTCTGACTTTATCTGGCACCTGCATATTATTGGGTTCTTTTAAACTATATTCTCCCATTCCAGCACATAACAGCATTCCCATCTCTTTATGCTGCAAAAGAGAAAGCGTTCCTCCACTAACATGACCTCCTGGCATATATTCCCAATCATATGCTGTTACACACGCTTTTATTTGTTTAGAAGAAAGCAGCCAGCTGGATAGTTCTGGATAATATTTTACTTTCTCTATTCCTTCCCATTGTTCCATTTTTGCTCTGTTTAAAGCGGAACAACTCTGCTGCACTTCACTACACTCTATTTCCAGTCTTCTATCTAAAATTCCTGCTAATACCTTAGCATGGGTAAAAGTATGATGAACACAGGGCGGCTGTTTTGCTGATGTATAATGAGGTCCTCCGCACAGCAAACCTTCATGGGTACACACTTCCAACATATGCATATTCTGCTCTGCTGCCTCTGCCGCCCTTCTGCTTTCTTCCGGATATTTTTCTCTCAAAACTCCCGCAGCCAGTAAGTATCCCAATCCGCAGCCATCTGAAGTTCTGCTTCCCCAATAGCTCCATTTATAATTTCTTGTTCCAAAACTGTTATTGATTCCACCATCAAATAAGAAAAAATCCAAATGTGCCATCAAGCTCTTTATCGCAAGATCCAAAATTTTCTTATTCTTGCTCTCCCATCCATATAAAACCATGGATGGAAGCGTTTCTTCCAGATTGTATCCAATATCTACTGGCTGACAGCCTCTGGGACTTTTTCTTAATCGAGGAACTCCTTCTCCAAACAGCAAACCATTTTCTGTAAATACAGATTCTGACACTGCAGCAAATTCTGCTGCCTTTTCTATATATTTTTGTTCATGCAATACCATTCCGCACTGATACAGAGCAAGAGCGTTTGCGATTGGATAGTTAATATTGTTATCCCATAAACCATCAAAATGATATAGAAATTCTGCTGCTTTTTTCAGTCTCTCTATCCAAATTTTTTTCGTCTTTTCCTTTAATAAAGAACTATGAAAACGCAGACAGTCTGAAAGCTGAATTACATAAAAAACCGTAATTCCAGTCCATCCTGAATCAATGTCGTTAAGTAAAGAACCGTCTTCTTGAGATACCGTTGATTCTGCCCAGAAAAATAATTTTTCTGCCCGTTCAATCCAGTCTTCCTGCCGTTTTTCCCATCCGTCTAAACCTCTGATTTTTTCTTCCTCTGCCATTCTTAAAAATGGATACATCGCTTCTGCGCATCTTCCATGAATTTTCCCACAGGCAGGACATAAAATTGCTCCATCCAGTCTGGAGTATCCTGTGCCCGATATCTGCAGATCAGCTAGTTTTTGACACCACTCTGCAAGTACTTTTCTGCACAACTCTTCCAACGTTATATTGCCTCCTTCTGCATCATTTGCCGGTAAATGCAAGAACCTTTACCAATAAGGATTCCATTCTTTGTAAAGCCGCATCAGTCCCTCTACATAAAAATAATCTCCCCACAAGTTACATTCATCAATTCCATGGTCTATACAATCATTATACGGCGTTTTTCTTCCATACACGCCATGAAGGAGCTGACCATCCGATATTGCGGTATCTTTTACTGCACAGTTGTCATACAACGCTTTCATTAACCGTTTTGCTGCGTTTATATAAAATTCCTGTTTCCCGTCATCCAAATATTTCGCCATCTCCAACATACCGCAGGCAGCGATTGCTGCTGAAGAAGAATCCCTTGGTTCGTCACTTCCATCTGTAAAGATAAAATCCCAATATGGAATCAGGTTTTTAGGAAGATGTTCTAAAAAATACCCTGCAACATGATCAAATAAATCGATGTACTCTGCCTTTCTGGTATATCGGCAGCTTAAAGCAATTCCATAGATTCCCCATGCTTGTCCTCTGGACCAGGCCGACTCTGCAGAATATCCCTGATGAGTCACACCTCTTTCCGGTTCTCCTGTCTCTGGATCAAAAAAGAAGGTATGGTAAGCAGAATAATCTGGGCGTATAAGGACCTTTAATGCTGTGTGAATGTGAGCATCTGCTTTTTCTTTATAATTTGGATCTCCAGTTTCCTCACTGGCCCAGTAAAGAAGCGGTAAATTTAACAGGCAATCTATAATCAGACGATAATTTCCAGGTTCATTTAATGCGCCCCATGCCTGTAAAAACTGTCCTTTTTCATGAAATCTCTCCAGCAGCATATCTGCTGCCATCAGTGCCGTTTTTCTTGCTTCTGCATCGCCTGTTAACTTATAAGCCGCCACACAAGAAGGACTATATAAAAATCCCAAATCATGAGTGTCTGTTTCCACCCTATTTTCTGCCCTGTTCCGAAAACTTTTTGTGTGTGCCATTGCTGTTTCTAAAAATTTTTTATTCCCTGAGTATTCGTAGGCCAGCCACAATTCCCCTGTCCAGAATCCATTTGTCCATTGATTATTCTGGGCTTCTGTATAAAACTGGTTGGTACTGAAAATATGTTTAAACCTGGTTCCAAATTCGCTGAGTGCAAATTCTGACTGGCTGACCGCAGTCTCCAGTGCCTCTTTAACCTCCTGTTCAGTCATTTGTTCATTCTGTTCAAATTCCTGTAAATTCATTTGGTTTTCTCCTATCATCTAAATTGCCGAGTCTCCATCTGTGTTCTGATAACTGTGGTTCCTGGTTGAATCTCAAATATTACTGCAGGAATTACCGTATTTTTATAAAGTACATTGGTATTTGGATCCGCAGAAATCAAATATGGGGTTCCGGTTTGCGTGCCGTCTTCCCTTTTCATGACAGATTCTACCTTGCAAAATTGGCAGCTATTTTGAACCTGGACACATCCATTTTCAATCGTACATTCAAATTCCGGCTCCGATTTTGCTACTGCAAACCCACATTCGTAAGCCTTATAAAAGTCCCTGCTCTCGATTCTATGTTCCCGAATATGGCCGAACGAAACAGGATAAATAGTTGTTTCAACAACCACTCCTTTTATCGGACTCCACTCTGAGTAAATTCGATCCTCGTAAATTTTATAATCCAAACTTCTAGTCCGAACATAAACCCGCTGTTCTCCCTCTGGAACAAATGCCAGCATACTATCTGGTGCTGCTTCCGCAATATTTTCAGACGAATGAGAAACCGAAAAACCAAATACTGTAGAGTAAACAAATTTTCCGTACTTTTCCACAAAATGCCCTAAAACATTCTGGTTATACACAGCAGGAACATATCCACAGGATTCTTTTCCCCAATGCTGTACCAACATATCTGCATAAACCATTGGATGCACAGAATCCAACTGGGGAAGTCTCTTTTCTTCTGCCTGCCAATAGGGATGAGTATCTTCCAATGCAAGGATTAAAAATGTTTTAAGGCACCAATATGGACTTCCTGGTGCATTATATTTTTCTGCCATAGATAAATTAGCATAACCATATCCCACGCTTAAGACTTTATCCCCCTGAAAAATATCCTTTTTCATCCAATAACGAATGTTTCGGTTGATAACCCCTTTTATCTCGCCAAGTTCCAATTCTGCTGTATCAGAAAATAATGCCGCAGACCAGGAGGCGGCCTGTGCAAACCGATAGGTCAGAGAACGTCCATAAGGTAACGCCGCCCCCGTCTCATCAAACCAATAGATAAATTCCCTCTGGAATTTTCTGGACCTGTCTTTTAGTCGTGCACACTGTTCTCTATTCTCATCTGTTTCTGCAAAAACTGCATAAATCTGACTGTAAAACTCCATTGCAAATGCACTATAGTAATCCTTTTGCCTGGATACTCCATCTACATACCAGCCATCGCCCAGATAGCACTCTTCCATATATTCCAGATCGGACTTCAGCTTTTCTTTACTATATGGACAATTTTTATTCTTTAATGCCAAATTTATTAAAATACGAAAATAATACCAATTACATTTCGGAATTTCGTGATAATTGATTTGATAAAGCCAAGCTGCAATATTTTCCTTTTGTCTCTGATTAAATGGATCCCATAGAATATGGGGTGCCATTAAAATGCCGCATGCAATAGGCGCCATTTCTACAAATCTCTGATCACAGTCCTCACATTCTCCCCAATATTCTTTATTTTTGGGATCTGTTCCCGCCAAAAGACCTTTTTGATATTGCTGTTCCCAAAATTCATCTCTTCCGCCTCCTGCCCAGAAAGGTACTAATCCCCAAAGAGGCCTGGCAAATGCCTCCATTTCAATAATTTCTTCTGAATAAGAAGCTCCGGCACCGTTTAAATATACTTTAGCACCATTTTCACTAAATCGCCCTTTTAATGGTTCCAGCAATCTTAATAGCAATCGTTGATAGTCTTCTTTTGTATTCATTTATATTCCTCCATAAATTTTACGGAATTTCTCCGGCTGAAAAGATGGAAAATCTAAATGGTCTGCTGTTTCAACCATATGGCGAGCCAGCTCTGCTGCCAGGCCTTTTGCTCTGTCATCATACTCTGGATCAAACATCAAATTCGTGGTTTCCTGCCTGTCTTCAGATAGATGATATAGTTCATAATAGGTTTCGTCTTTAAAGAAATCTACAATCAGCTTATAATTTCCCTTTACAATACACCGTTGGAAATTTGACAATGCACCATTTCCGTCATATTGAATAAAGGTCGTTCCGTCTTCGCTTTCTTTACACTTTCCTGAAATTAACGGCATTAAAGACGTTCCATCCATAGCATTGGATGGGTGAATATCCAAAAACTCACATAAAGTAGGCATGAAATCCACATGGCTAACTGTCTGTGAAATTTTGGTTCCTTTATAACTTCCATGGGGAAACTTCATGGAAAGAGGTACCCTTGCTGCTTCTTCATACATACACATCTTTTGAAATAATCCATGAGAGCCCAGCATTTCTCCATGATCACTTGTAAATACAATCAAGCTGTCCTCGTAAATTCCTTGTTTTTTTAATTCATCTATAATTTGTCCTACATATTCATCCAACATGGCAACCAATCCTAAATAAACTCTCCATGCTTCTTTCCAGTGGGCTCTGTCGTAACGCGCCCCTACTACCCCTGGAAGGTTATACATCTGAAGAGGAGACTGATGCGGATAGTACACTCCTACATTTTCCGGTAATTCAAAATCTTCATTTCCTACCCTGCTAAACCAGGGTTCCGGTATATGAAGAGGCGGATGAGGTGCTAAAAACATGGCACTCAGCAATAAAGGGCGACTGGTATCTCTTGAACGGATTCC
The DNA here is from genome assembly GCA_046957575.1 of Lachnospiraceae bacterium. Taxonomy (GTDB): domain Bacteria; phylum Bacillota; class Clostridia; order Lachnospirales; family Lachnospiraceae; genus UMGS1370. The sequence goes on from JBKUOG010000028.1 coordinate 22,404, forward strand.
TTCCAGCGCCTTCTCTGCAAAATATTTGTCAAAATAAAACTCTTCACCTGGATCGTAACAGCCAATATTCGCATTTGAATAACTGGCTACATGCGTGGCTTTTCCGCTCACCATTTCCGGAACTCTCATTCGAAATTCCGGTCCTCCTGGCATAGGCTTTCCATGTTCTTTCAAAAACTCTTTATAACTCTCTTCTGTGGAAAACCATCTTGTCTTAGAATCTTTGCGCTTTTCCAGCTTTCCTCCTTCTGTAAATAGATGCTGCTTTCCACTATGGATGCTGTCCCAGTCGTCTTCCATCAGTTCATATAAGTTCTCAATTTCAGCTTTTACATCCCCTGCTTTGGAGTCGCTTGGTTCCCATGGGTTAATCAACGAACCGTTTCTGTTTGGAAATGTTCCAGTAAATACCACGCCTCTTGCCGGGACGCACAATGGACATCCGCAGTAAGCCCTGTCGAAACGAACTCCCGATTCTCCAATCGCATCAATATTCGGAGTAAATCCTTTTCCCAGTACATCTGCCCGCAGCTGGTCAGCCATAATGATAATGACATGTGGTTTCATATGCTTGTCTCTCCTGTTTTATGAAAATGGAAAAGAACGCTGCGCCGGACTCAGTCATTTCCTCTGGCGCAGCGCTCTTAAAAGTGGCTACTCATTTAACATTTTTATTCTGCATTATATCTTTCATAAGCGGTCTTATAAATTTCAATATAGCGGTCTACATTCATATCTTTCAGTTTCTTCTGGAAGCTATCCCATTCTTCCTCTACGCCGCCTTCTACAATCCAGCCAGCATATTTCTGGGAAACATAAGAATCGATATCTGTCTGAAGAACGCCGATTTCTTCAATTTCATCCTCTGTAAAGAATACATTCGGATACATCTCTTCTGCCGGAACATTATACTGAGAGTAAAATTCATCCAGTTCTTTTCTTTCCGTTAAGTTTGCATTTAAATTCAGTTTCTCAATAATTGGCTTCATGACTGCAAATGTTCCGTCATTTCCAGGACCAAAATCATGGATTACTGTATCCAGTGTCGTTCCTTCCGGTAATTCCATCTGCTGGTATCTTCCATCTTCTGTAATCTCTAAAGCATGTCCAATCAGTCCCTGGCAAATTTCTAAAGAAGTTTCCAAGTCATAAGATTCATCGATCCAGCGCATTAACACTTCTGGATGTTCTGCCTGATTGGTAATGGCAAATGAACCTTTAGAAAGAATTTTTGCATCAACGGTACGCCAAATCTGTTCTCCATTGGTATTTACTAACGGAGCCATTGCTATGTAATCATCTTTATTTGCCGCTGCAGTAGCGTTTCCGCTCCATCCTAAGAACATACCCACAATCTTGCCAGGATCTTGAATTTTTGCAACATAAACATTAAAGTCGTGAGTAAATACCTCTTTGTCAATTAAACCTTTTTCATATAAGGAATGGAACCAGGAAATTGCCTGCTTATATGGCTCTGTGGTTGGAGTATACACCACTTCCCCATCATTGACTACAAAATGATAAATATCATCCAGCTGTCCAAACGTTCCAAATAAAGACTGGATTCCCTGCTGACGGTTGTATGGATCACTGGAACTCATACGGAAGGTAAATGGAATTTCATCATTCGGATCCCCATTTCCATTGGCATCCTGATCTTTAAATGCCTGAAGAACTGCTTCAAATTCTTCCGGAGTAGTCGGTACCTCTAATCCAAGGTTGTCCAACCAGGTCTTATTAATAAACAGCTTATCATGAGTGGTTGGATTCAGTTCATTGATCGTTGGTAATGAATAAATATTGCCGTCAGGTGCTGTGATTTGTTTGCGGTACTGAGGATTTTCATCTAAAATAGCTTTTAAATTTGGTGCATACTCATCAATCAGATCATTTAATGGTATCAGCATTCCCTGAGAAGCATATTTCATAATATCTATATCTGTCAGGATTCCCTGACCATAGAAAGCGTCCGGCAGTTTATTGCTGGCAAATAACAGGCTCTTTTTCTCATTCCATCCATCATCCGAAGACATATTCCAATCAATTATTACATTAGTCTCTTTTTCTAAATTTTGAAAAAATTCCAAATCCTTAAAATTTTTATTTTTCTGTGTACTTGCGGCAATTTCATACGTAACCGGCTGATTCACAATCGGAAGGCCTTCTTTATTCATCTCAAATTTTTCTGCTGCCGTCTCTCCTTCTGCCGCCTGAGATGGTGCATTCGTTGTCTCGCTTTCTGCTTTTGGCACACACGCCGTAAGTCCCGTTACTGCCATCGCTGCAGTTAACAGTAATGCCGTTGTTTTCTTCTTCATCGTTCTTCCTCCTAAATCATATATGTTTTTACATTAACCCTTTACAGAGCCAACCATAACTCCCTTTTCGAAATGCTTCTGAAGAAATGGATAAATAACCAATACTGGTAAAGTAGAAATAATAATCGCCCCATATTTTATCAGTTCTGCCGCCTTCTGCTGTTCAATGATACTGTCTACATCTCCTAAACCTGACGCCTGATTTTGAAGCAGAATATTTCGTAATGTAAGCTGCAGCGGATAGAGTCCTTCATCTCTTAAGTAGATCATGCCGTTCATGAACTCATTCCAATGTGCCACTCCATAGTAGAGGACTAATACTACAATAATGGTTTTCGACAAGGGCAACACGATTCTGGTAAAGAATTTAATATGACTGCATCCATCAATAGAAGCTGCTTCATATAATTCTTCTGGAATATTGTTTTTAATAAAGTTAATTGCAATAATCAAATTAAATACATTAATTGCCGGAAGTAAAACCATAACCCATGGAGTATTGTAAAGATTTAAGTCATTCATCCATAAATATGTAGGAATCAATCCTCCCTGGAAATACATGGTAAACATAACTAAAAGAGTAATTGGTTTTCTCGCAAAAAATTTTTTTCGGCTAAGCGGATAGGCCAGCATCATGGTTAAAAAAATATTAATTCCAGTTCCCACTACCGTATAGAAAATCGTATTGCTATAAGAGCGCCAGATTTTCACATTTTCAAAAATTTTCTGATACCCAGTTGTATTAAATCCTACTGGCCAAAAGGATACCTGTCCATTATTAATGGCTACTGGGTCAGAGAATGATGCAATGACTATAAAATATAGCGGGTATAATACACAAAGCGCTACTAACCCTAAAATGCCATAATTAATAATATCAAAAGCCTTATCTGCAAATCCCTGACTCCAGAAATTTCTATGCAGTCCTTCTTTTTCTTTCTTCATTAAATATTCCTCCTACCACAGACTATTGTCTGTTAGTTTCTTTGAAATATGGTTCACTGTTACCAGGAGAATAATATTTACTAAATTGTTAAACAAGTTAATTGCAGCAGAATAGCTGTACTGGGCATCAATCATACCCACTTTGTAAATATATGTAGAAATAATCTCACTGGCTGCCAGATTCTGTGCGTTCTGCATCAAATAAGCCTTTTGGAAACCAAGGCTCATAACCTTTCCCATTTCCAGAATCAGCATCATTACTACGGTAGGAAGAATTCCTGGAATATCGATGTGGCGGATTCTCTGCCATTTGCTGGCTCCGTCTACCTGTGCAGCTTCATATAAATCCGGACTGATTCCAGCCAATGCCGCAATATAAATAATTGCGCTCCATCCTGCATTCTGCCATATACCGGATATTACGAAAGTCATTTTAAAATATTTTGCATCTCCTAAAAAGAAGATTGGTTCCCCGCCAAACAACTGGATTACATTATTGATGATTCCATTTCTTGGAGACAAGAATATATAAAGCATTCCTGTCAATACTACAATAGAAATAAAATGCGGGCAATACGCAACCGACTGAACAAATTTCCGAAATTTCTTATTCTTTGTCTGATTCAGCATAATAGCCAGAATAATTGGTATTGGAAATCCCAACAAAATCTGCAGGAAACTAAGTCCTAATGTATTTTTAATTAGTGGCCAGAACTGTGACGATGAAAAGAATCTTTTAAAATGTTTCAGTCCTACCCATTCGCTTCCCCATATTCCATCTACTGCACGAAAATCTTTAAATGCAATTTGCACACCGTACATTGGAATATAATGGAAAATAACAAAATACAGTAGTGGGAGCAGACACAGCAGCAATAATTGCCAGTCTCTTTCCAACGCCTTTTTTGCCTTTTTCCTCATAACTCTAACTTCCTCCTCTTACCCTTACGTTTTCTATTGACGCCAGTATACAATTCTTATTTTCCGTTTGCAATTCGCAATATTTTCCTCATCTATTTTGGGACAAAAAAGCCTTTTGAACATGTATAAATTTACCATTTAGTTATTTGTCATTTTTTGCTTGTGTGCAGATTTTGCACTATGATTTGTGTTGTTTTTCCTTTGTTTTTAGCTAATATTTCATTTTTCAGACTTTCCACATTCCTTTCCCTCTTGAATTCATATTTTGTTTCATCTATAATATCAGCAGAAAGAATGTAAAATTCTGTCATCTATTTTTACGAAATGAGACATTATAATTTATGGAAAAGCTAAGAAAAAAATTTAATTTTGGTCATCAATATTTTCGTCACCTGTGTTCCTATATGACTATCCTTTTGATTCCTTTGGTGATCCTGACTTTTTTCTATTCTTCCCGTTTTATGAAGAAGTTTTATAACGAAATATTTGAAACAGTAGACTTAGAATTGATTCAGATTGGAACACAACTAGAAAATCAATGGTCCTCTATGCAGGGTATCGTCAACCAGTTGGCATTAACAGGAATTGGGCATCAGGCATCTGTTGCTCAATCTCCTTTGGAACTGGAACCTGTCATTGATTATCTATCTGGCTTTTGTACTGCCAACCCATTTATTACAGATATTGCCCTTGTTTTAGATAATCAGGATTATGTTTCCAACCGATCTACTACCTGCAAAAAAGATTACTATTTTGATAGGATGTTTCAAATTTCCGATATGAATGGGACTGCACTTCAGGAACTATTGCCAACCTATCACTCTCCTGTATGTGTGCCTGGTCAGGTTGTTTATAATTTGGGGGTTGAGCCCCATAAAGAAGATTTCCTTATTTTTGTATTTCCGCTTTTTACAGATTATCAGAAGCAAGAGGGATCTGTCTTATTTTTTGTAAAGGATTCTTCCATTCAGAGTTTTTGGAGTAAAAAGCTAGAAACATATCAGGCTCAGATTTATGTTTTAGATCAGAATGGAACTATTATCGCCGATTCTCAGACCAATCCACAGGCCATGATGGATTCCTCTTCTGATTATATTGTCCGTACTCATACCTCTGGAAAAAATGGCTGGTCCTATTTAGCATATATACCAGATCGTTCTGCTACCTTTTCCCAGGTTTCCTCTATCACGAGAGAATTTATTCTGGCAATTGTATTGACGCTTTTTTTATCCAGCTTTGCGATCTATGTGCTTCAAAAGGTCAACTATGCTCCAGTGCGCCGTCTTATGAATAAGGCAAAACAATTTACACCAGAAAGCGGTTCTAAAGACGAAATGGCTGCTATCTCCAACGCTTTGGATTTTTTGTCTAATCAAAATAATACACTTTCCACAAAACTGGAAAAAAGTCTGACTGCTGTAAAAAATGAGCGAATTTATCGGCTTCTTTCTGGCAGCTATAGCTCCAGAGAGGATTTTAACCTGGATTGTTCGGAACTGAATTTATTCCTTCCCAATCCTTATTTTGCAGTGATTATTTTAATGCTTCATCAGCCGGCTGCAGATTTGGACAAACTTTCTTATGAAGTAAAAAATATTTTTGAAAACTCTTATACCTACTATTACCTTCATACATTTCATTCTAATCAAATTGTACTTTTAACAAATCTTGCAAATATGTCTGATTCTCTGGAAAAGCCGCTTCAAAAACTCCAGACATATCTGCAAAAAAATTATAATATACTTACCACAATTGGTGTGGGCCGCATTACCAATGATACTGAGCAGATTGCCCAATCCTATATTGAAGCTTCCAGTGCTTTGGATTATCGTTTTGTAAAAGGAAATGGAACCATTATCCACTTCCAGGAAATTATCCGCTGGGATCAAGCCTCTGTGCTATATCCTAACCAGGAATTTGAAGCTTTGAAAAATGCCCTGATCTCTCATAATGAATCGGTAATTCATACTTCCATTGAAAATATCATTATTTTTATGGAACAAAACCAGATGCCCCTTTATTTAGCCAGAGGTATTTGTTTTGAACTGATCCGCCTGGTTAATGAACACTGTCAGGGACAAAAAAGTGTTGCCGGTAATTCTCCTATTGAGTTGTCTGGAATGGAAACTGCCCAGGAAATCATACAGCTTCTTCATAGCTGGAATGCGCAATTAAAAGATCTTACGGAACAGGCATCAAAAAAAGCAGTCATCGAAGATGTATTAGTATACATAAACGAAAACTGCCTGCGGTGTGATTTCTCTGCTTATGAAGCAGCGGAATATTTTCATATGGCACTTCCTGCTTTCAGTAAATTTTTTAAAGACAGTACCGGTCAAAATGTAATGGATTACACCATCTATATGCGGATTCAAAAAGCAAAAGAGCTCTTGTCGCATACTGATTTGCCTTTAAAAGATATTGGAGAGCAAGTTGGATATTATAATGTATCCAGTTTTACGAGACGGTTTAAATTAAATCAGGGGATTACCCCAAGTGAATACCGGAAAATTTCTGCATCGAAAGCAGATTAAAAATGTTGAATTTTATTATGATAGGGGCTTGAATTTTAGCCCCTACCTCTTCTATAAATAATACCTGGGCTTTCCTGCACTCTTTCTGCCGTATTCAATGGCCTCTGCCGGACAACGGCTGATACAGGCCATGCAATGGGTACAGTCCTTTCCCCATTCCGGTTTTCCATCCTCCATCTTAATATTTTGCAAAGGACAGATTTCTTGGCATTTCCAGTTGCAAATTGTCAAGGACTTTTTGATCACTTTCACAAAGAAGTTACATTTTGCGGACCTCCTCACGAAGCATACGCTTGATTTTGTCCTCCATCGTCTCCTTGGCGGTGTCAATGCAAGGTGGCAACTGGAAGGGAGCATATCGCATATATAAATTCCATTTCTGTGTTTGTTTCAACCGCAAAAGCGGCCTCTGCGCCGCCAGTACGGTTTGTTTACCACAGAAACGAAATTCTAGCAATGCAGCTTTTCCAGTCCTTTACTGCCAAAGAACATCGTCCAGTTCTCCATTGAAAAACCAGACTGTATCTTCATACTTTTCCTGATCCCGCACTGGAAGGAAAATTTGCAACTGCACTGCTCTGCGCCCACATTCTGAACATTGATATTCTACTGCGCCGCAAGCGTAAATACCTGTCGGGATGTCCGCTTTTCTATCTACTTTCTGCAGTTGTTTCCGATAATAATCTGCCTCTTTGTGTGATATATAATTCCCTACTGACATCGGAAGCATATAAAGCTGACGGCGGCGTTCTAACACCCGGCATCCACAGGTGCTGCAGCAGTTATCCAAAAACTTCGCTTTAAATTTTTTAATTAATCCCATATTAATTGCTCCGGCTCTTTGCTGTTTCCAAAACTTCTACCATTAAGTCTGCTTTTGAAATACCGGTCAGGATATATTCGCTGTCCATACGCCACCGCTTATTGGAAGTAAATGTATTTACTCTGATGCGTACACCATCGATTGAAAACAGGAAGCTTACTCTGCTGCTTCCTTCCATAAATCCAACCCCTCCCTTGCCATCATCTACCCAGGCTTTCTCTATCCGGCTGGCTGGCAGTACATATGTATGAAAGGGGTTCCAGAAAAACAGGATTGCTATCTGACCATGTTCCACGTCTACTACTACATAGTTTCCCCGTCCATGAAATGTCTGATTGCGCACAAACCCTCTCTGATCCAGCTCCCGTACTAATTTCTTTTGTTTTTGGCTATATATCAGCCTTCCTGCAAATATCCACCATAAAATACACAAAAAAGGAATACACAAGCCAATCACCACTGCCATGTTTCCTTTTGTAAAAACAGTACTCCACAGCAGCCAGCAAATTGTAATAATCAACGCAGGTACCAGGATATATGACAGCATATACGGCAAACTTCTCTTCTCTATTTTCTTATTCTCCATATAACAATTTCCCCTTCTTTCAGATATTGATTTTCCTACTTCCATTCGGATTTTTTCTGCTTTTTAGGCGGGAAAAAATATGGAAATACTCCCAATTTTGCCCCAAGTGCATGGAAAAGCGGGAAACACACAATGATTGTAAGAAGCTGTACCAAAATAGTCGGTACCTCTGTAAAATCCTCTTCATTCATCTTTAGGGCTTCCCCAACCATATCTACATAAAAGTCGGTACGGGTCAATTTTTCTCCCATCTCAATCTGCTTCAGAAATCCCTCATCCTGAGTCAAATCCTCAAACACAACCCGGCCTACAGGCATAACATTCATGCCATCAAAAATGCTTTCTCCCATGCTCTGCACAGAATCATCGTTAATACTGGCTGCCACCCGTTCTCCGGAAGGCAGCTTGAGCGAATACATATAACGTCCTCCATAGAATCCAGCTCCTTCGTTGCGGTATTCAATACCAGGAGATTCTACTGTAAACGTGTCATGTGTCAACAGATCCTCCACGTTTTGAGCTCTGTAAACTTCATCTCCTGCTTTTCCGCCAATACTGCCGTCCACAACTATATGTTCTTCCTCATAACTCTCATATGCTTTCGGCATAATTCTGTCCATAACTGCTTCTGCTCCCAGACCAACCACAAAGGCAAGGGCGAGGGAAAGCCAAATATCAAATCTTAAACGGTGATATCTCATCTTTTGTTCCTCCCGATATTTATTATTATCGTAACACAGTTCAGCCATGCAAAAATTTAGACAGAAACAAACGTTGGAAACAAGAAGATGGCATGGCTGAACTGTTATTTATTATTCGTCTCCCCCCTTCTCATAAATGGTATCAAATGCTTTATATTTTTGACAAAATATCATAATAATTTTATCAAACAAAAAAAAGATTATCAACCAGTATTTTATTTCCCTCTAATATGGTGTAACCAGTTCAGCCATGCAAAAACTTCCGCAAATTTAACCATAGAAACTTACTCACAATGAAAAAATTGTGGTATCGCCAAATTGTGAATGACAGGCCTGAACTGTTGCGATATACTATATAATATGAACACTTGACGAGGTATTTTATGTGAGTTCACAGCTCTTAAAGGAGGAAATGAATATGCAAATACTGATAGTAACCACAGGAGCCCTGCTGCTTTCTACATTGTGCTGTACAACCGACTGAGACGCCTTTCTGTCAAAGTAGAGGAAGGCAGCTCCGGAATTGATGTAGCTCTGGAAAAGCGCTATGATATGCTGTCAGAAGAAATCGAAGCAGTCAAACGATTCCTTGCTCATGAGTGGGATGTCTATACGGAAGTCGCAGCAATCCGTTCGGCAAAGGAATTGGAAGAAACTGCCTTTCAGACAAAAAAAGAATTATCCGAAGAAACAGTAAAAACCATACGAGATACCATTGCGCAGCAGCAGAAAATAATGGACAGTATCCACTCTCAACTGGAGGAGTCTCAGTTGGAACACCAGATGAGTCTTAACCAGAAACTCTCTCTTCTCTCCTCTGCCGGACAGAGTTTAACTGGTGTAACGTCTGCAATCAATGCCCTGGCCGAGCAGTATCCGGTGCTGTATTCCTACACTTCTATGGACCGTTTTCAGCGGGATATTTTTGATGCAGAAGAACATTTACAGGCGGCCAGGCGGCTTTATAATTCAAATGTATCCCTATACAATCAGAAAATTGTCTCGTTTCCTTATCTGATTGTAGCAAAGCTTCATGGCATGAAAAAAGCTGCCTTTTATGAAACGGATGAAAAGAAAAAGGAATTTCCGGGAGGTCTATTATGGAACTGACTGAGCAAAATATCAGCGGCGTAAAGCTGGAAAAACTTCGCCAGGATGTAAAGAAAAAATCGCGGATTCTCCGAAAACTGCCTTTTTTCTTATTCTTCTTATTTGCAGCCGCTGCAGTTATAAAACACCTGGATTTATTCCCCTATATAAGTGAATACGGTTTGAACAGTTCCGTTACTATGGAGGCCTTTTTCGGAATGCTGGGCGGATTGATGATGGCGGTTGTGCTTACCGGAACTATCTTTTGTTTTTACTATATGCTGGTATGGAAAAAGGCTTATGATAGGTTTAATTTCAGTTTTAAAAATAAATACGTTTTGGATACCATACGTCAGCTTCCTGGCTTTTCCGATCTGCGCTATAACGCATCAGGCGGTATCTCTTATCAGGAAATGGAACAGTTAAATCTAATTCCCAGAGGACAATCCGTATTTTTTGAATCCTCGGATGAATTGACCGGCATACTGGATGGTGTGCCTTTTAAAGCCAGCAATGTCCGTACTGGAAAAAGGACCAGCAGCAGAAGCTCGACACCAGAGATTTTATTTGAAGGACAAATCCTGATTTTTTCCTCTTTCCATGATCAGAAAATCAGCAAGGGAGTTGTACAGGTGTTTTCTAAAAAAGTCCTTTCTAAAATAAAAAACGATGCTGTTCCTTTAAAGATCCAAACAGAAAACAGCGTCTTTAATGAAAACTTTGCTATATTTGCAGAAAACGAACAGAATGCCTTCTATATTTTAACTCCTAAGATGTTGGAACAGATCATTAAATTTCAGGAATCTGCAAAAGGTCAAATCTACCTCACCTTTTCTGAAAAAGAACTTTATGTCTCCTGCAGCCAATTTCACAATCCTTTTAATGCTTATATTGATATATCTGTGGAGGAACAATGCCGCCAGATTATAAAGGACACTTCTATCCTGCGCAGTGCAAGAACACTGTTAATCCAAGCTGCAGAACATAAAGCAAACATATAATGGAGGGATTTTATGAGTTTCGCTCTGACTGCACTCTTTGCCACACTCGCCATAGGATTTCTGATTACTGCCATCATTTACTGCTTTTTCAGGCCAAAAATCTTGAATCTCTCAAAAATATGTTATGGCATTATTGGAGCATACAAGGGCACGAGACGGCCGTAAGAGCAATGCGTTCTCTGATAACAGATGGAATGCGTGCCCAATATAAAAAAGACATGGAATATCTCATGCAGCACTACCAGGGATATTCTGAAGAGCAGTTGATTGCTGCTGCCAGAAAAACAAACCCAGCTGCTGATGAAGACAGCTATCTTCCCAAAATGCTGATGGCTTACCACCGTTATGGAGAAAATGCCCTGCTGGGCTGGGATATGGGACGCTGCGCCTATATTGTTCAATGCTGCTATCTGGCAGGATATCTGAATATGGAAGAAATGCTGGACATTGGGATGGACGCCGGAAAAAAGGCCCAGGAATTCTTCCAGAATACCAGAAATACTATAGACATGGCAAGTAAACGATTGGAGAATCTTATGAAACATTGTTCACAACTTTTTAGACGGGATTTTATCCTCCTTGTAATCGCACAGATTAGTTCTCTATTTGGTAATGCCATTCTTCGGTTTGCATTACCGCTGTATCTGCTCAGGGAAACAAATTCATCGACCCTGTTTGGTATTGTAACCGCGTGCTCATTTCTTCCCTTAATCATTTTCTCTATGATAGGCGGTGTCATGGCTGATCGAATAGATAAACGAAATATTTTGATTGGATTAGATTTGCTTACTGTTATTATCATTGCTGGCTTTTATACTTCTTTGGACAAGCTGCCTATCATCCCGCTATTTACTGCTGCTCTGATGATGTTATATGGGATTTTCGGCATTTATCAGCCTGCTGTTCAGGCCAGTGTGCCCTTATTACTTCCCCAGAATAATCTGATGGCAGGAAATGCTGTTATCAGCCAGGTCAGTTCTATTTCCAGTTTATTAGGCCCTGCTGTCGGCGGTATCCTGTTTAGTATAGGAGGAATTTATCCGATTTTAATACTCTGTATTCTATGCTTTACATTTTCCGCAATTATGGATTTTTTCATCCGCATCCCTCAACAAAAGCTTGAAAGAGCGGAATGCATTTTATCTGTCATCAAAAACGATTTGAAGGACAGCTATCTTTTTATAAAAACTGAAAAACCTGTCTTTCTTTCCATTATAGCATTAATAGCCATCTTTAATCTCGTACTAAGTGCAGGAATTGTTGTGGGCATTCCCATTATAATTACACAGGTATTAAAAATGTCGGATATCATGTATGGTTTTACCCAATCTGCTCTTAGTATGGGCGGTCTGTTCGGCGGAATCTTAGCTGCCCTGATTGCTGATAAGATTAATCTTCAAAATTCTTATTTGATTCTTCTGGCATGCACAAGCGCTCTGGCCATTATGGGTATTTCATTATTTTTAAATTTTCCGGCTATTGTATCGTATTGGGTAATAACTCTGATGGCCTTCTCTATAGCAGGATTCTCAACTCTCTTTACAGTGCAGGTTTATACCATCATCCAGACGCAAACACCTCCCCATTTTGTGGGAAAAATCATGGCCGCTTTACTTTCAGTTGCTATGTGCGGGCAGCCTATTGGTCAGGCAATTTGGGGAGTCCTGTTTGACCTTTTTTCTTCAAGTACCTGGGTTGTTTTAGTTGGTTCTGCATTTGCTGGATTGTTGATTTCTCTTTACTCAAAAAAGATTTTTCAGCAGCTTGCTCCATAATACTCTTCGGCAGTAAAAAAAGCTATCCGCCGATTGCGTTATGAAAAACCAAATCTCCAGATATGCTTCCGCACACAAAATGATATTGTCAATATTGGTTTACACTTTTTTCTCAAGAATGTTCGACCTTATGCTGCCTCCTGTAGTGAAGCATAGTATTGCTGTCGCTTAACCATAGGAGGTAATCCTCCGTTAGCAGAACAGATCCTCCAGTTATTCCAATAACTGATAAAGTATCTCCAGATGAGGGGTTTTAACTGTTCTACTGTCATTGTGGTGGTGTCATAACGCCCATAAAGTAATTCTTCTTTGAAACGAGCCCACATACTTTCGCATCTGGCATTATCATGGCATCTGCCACCGGCACTGTTCATACTTTAAAGAATGCCATACTTATGGATAGCTTTACGATATAATTCGCTTGTGTACTGTGTACCTCTGTCGCTGTGCAGAATTGTTCCCCGGAGCATAGGATATGCTTTAAAGGCATTATCTAAGGTTTGTTCACAAAGGGTAGCCTTCATATTTGTATCCATAGCAAGACCCAACACCGCTAAATCATAGCAGTCGAAGATAGCTGAAACATACAGTTTCCCGTCGGAAGCCTTTATTTCAGTCATATCTGTAATACACTTTTCAAGAGGTTTCTTAGCTGAAAAGTCTCGCTTAATGAAATCATCTGATTTGCGGGCTTCTTTATCAGCCTTGGTAATACCGTTAGGCTTACGCTTCGGTTTATGATTAAGGCCAATTTCTTCCATGACACGATAAACAGTTCTCTCGCCGGGGATATGTACTCCCTTGGGTCGTTTGAGCTGTAACGCTTGATACATGCGGATTCTTCCATAGGTGTCATTGCATTCATCTTCGCTGCAAATATCAATCATGGCATCTGCCAGTACCTGATATTTCCAAGGGGCATTGATGTTAGAATATAAATAGTACAAGCCGAAATGAGAAATCTCAAACATAA
>JBKUOG010000029.1:0-31758 GCA_046957575.1 Lachnospiraceae bacterium
GTCAAGCGGTCAAGACGACGCCCTCTCACGGCGTAAACCCGGGTTCGATTCCCGGACAGGTCACGAAAGACAAGCTGCTGAATATCCAGCAGCTTGTTTTATGAAAAAATCTATCTGCTACTGTAGCGCAGTCGGTAGCGCAACTGATTCGTAATCAGTAGGTCAGGGGTTCAAGTCCCCTCAGTAGCTTTCTTTTATTTATAAGTAAGAAACAAGAACCGTCTATTTTTGGGCGGTTTTTTTGTGCATAAAACAGGAAGTTAAAAAAATATCCTATTCTTTTTTACTAAAATTAGCACGCTTTTGTTGACGAATTTGTCGAAAAAGGGTATAGTATAAGAGTATAAAACAATAGAGGAGGAATTAAATTATGAAGAAATCCGCAGTAGCAGTATTGCTTGCAGCTTCTATGGCTCTGTCCATGACCGCTTGCGGCGGCAGTTCCGATGAGACTACAGCGGCTGCAACCGAGGCAACAGAAGCAGCTACCACTGCAGCAGAGGCAGAGACTACCACTGCAGCAGAATCTGATGCAGAGTCCTCAGAAGCTGAGACCAAAGCAGAAGCAAAGGGAACGCCTGTAAAGGATCCATCTGAATTTAAGGTTGGTATGGTTACTGATGTAGGCGGTGTAAACGATGGCTCTTTCAACCAGTCTTCCTGGGAAGGCTTACAGAGAGCAGGCGAGGAACTGGGCATCCAGGTAAACTACTTAGAGTCCAAAAATGATGCTGACTACACTCCAAACATCGAGAACTTTGTGGATGAAGACTACGACTTAATTATCAGTGTAGGCTATATGCTGTCTGATGCTACCAGAAAAGCAGCAGAGGCATATCCGGATCAGCAGTTTGCAATTATTGATGATGCTGCAAACTCTGACCTTCCAAATGTAACCTGTCTGATGTTCGAGCAGGCTCAGTCTTCCTACCTGGTAGGCTATGTAGCAGGTAAAGTTACTGAGTCCAACAAGGTTGGTTTTGTGATCGGAATGGCAAGCGACAGCATGCATCAGTTTGGCTACGGCTACCTGGCAGGCGTTAAGGATGCCAATCCGGATGCAGAGATTTTACAGTACAATGCTAATGCATTTAATGATCCGGCAACTGGAAAGTCCGCAACCACTAAGATGGTTACTGATGGCGCTGACGTTGTATTCCACGCAGCAGGCGGTACCGGACTTGGTGTAATTGAAGGCTGCAAGGAGAACGGCATCTGGGCAATCGGCGTTGACAGTGACCAGAGTTCCATTGCTCCTGAGACCATTCTGACTTCTGCAATGAAGAGAGTAGACAATGCAAGCTTTGACGTAGCAGAGGCTGCTTTATACGGCACCCTGGAAGGCGGCGTTAAGACTTATGACATCACCACTGCAGGTGTAGACATTGCTCCTACTACTGACAATCTGACTCCTGAATTACTCAGCGAGATCGAGGATGTTAAGGCTAAAATTGCTTCCGGAGAAATCGTTGTTCCAAACAACAAGGCTGATTTTGAGGCAGCTTACGGGGATATCTATACTTTGGATGATTGATGAAAATAGCTAAGCTTTGACAATGAGGGAGGATATTCATAAACAATTTCTGCTTATGGATATCCTCTTTATTAGACATGATATTTCCTCTGACTTATGGAAACCGGCATTTGGTTTTTATAAGTGAGCGGAAATAACAGATTCTGTTTTAAGAAAGGAGAGTTTTATGAGACCAATTACAATGGAACGTGTAGAACAGACACGTCAGGAGATTTTAGACATTATTGAAAGCCCTATTCTTACTCATGAGCAGAAAGTAGCCAATATGGCAGGAAAGGCAGATTCCTTAATAGAGGTGCTGGATGTGCCGAAAGGACTGGATGAACTGCTGAATGTGCCTGGAGATGTAAAATGCATTTGCGATCTGGCAGAAGGCCATGCACCTGTGCGGCCTCGTTATATTATTCCGGATTATGGGAAATTTATGAGAGAGGGAAGCAAGTTTTTACAGTTGGATCCGCCAAAAGATCTGTACGAGGCTCTCAACTCTTTGTTGATTTTTTATAAACATGTTCCCAGTGTTACCAATTTTCCAGTCTATGTAGGGGCGTTAGATGAACTGCTGGAGCCGTTCGTTGATGATGTAGATGAGGCACAGGCAAAGAAGATGTTGAAGCTGTTTATGCAGCATATTGACCGCACTGTGCTGGATTCCTTCTCCCATGCCAACATCGGGCCGAAGGCGACCAAGGCCGGACGTCTTTTGCTGGAAGTGGAAAAAGAACTGGAGCAGGCAGTTCCAAACCTTACAATGAAATATGAAGAAGGCATAACCCCGGATGATTTTGCACTTTTGGCAGTAGATACAGCTCTTCACAGCGCAAAGCCCAGCTTTGCAAACCACAAAATGTTTAAGGGAGAGTTGGGAGAAGAGTATGTGATTGCAAGCTGCTACAACGGCCTTTTGTTAGGCGGCGGTTCCTATACACTCTGCCGTCTGATTCTGGGAAATATTGCCAAGAGAGCCAAAGACATTACAGACTTTAAGGAAAACCAACTTCCCTATGTAATGGATATTATGGCAAAATACATGGATGCCAGAATCAAATTTGAAGTAGAAGAAAGCGGATTTTTTGAAAATAATTTCCTGGCAAAAGAGGGATTTATTCACAGAGAGCGGTTTACTGCCATGTTTGGTATGGTAGGTATGGCAGAGTGTGTTAATATTCTATTTGAAAAGGAAGGAAAGAAGGGACGTTACGGCCATGATGAGGAAGCAACCCAACTGGGGGTTGAGATTATGGAGCAGATAGATGCGTTTAATCAGAAGCATACCAATCCATACTGTGAGGCAACCGGAGGACATTTCCTTTTGCACGCACAGGTCGGCATTGCAGAAGATGAGCATATCAGCCCAGGCACCCGCATTCCCATTGGAGAAGAGCCGGAAGAGCTGATTGATCACCTGCTTCAGTGTGCAAAATTCCATAAGTATTTTCCGTCCGGAACCGGAGATATTTTCCCGATTGACACAACCGTTCATAAAAATCCGGAATTTGTGTTGGATATTGTAAAGGGAGCGTTCAGGAAAGACTTAAGATATTTATCTTTCTACTCCAATGACAGCGATGTAATCCGTATTACCGGTTATCTGGTAAAGCGTTCGGAGATTGAAAAGCTGAAAGCAGGGCAAAATGTACTTCAGGATACTACCCATTTGGGCCTTGGTGCAGAAATAAACGGCCATATTCTGGAGCGGAAGGTGCGCTGATGGAAAAGGCGCTGGTCAACAAAATCATTCCATTTAGTGCGGTAGACGGACCGGGAAACCGGACTTCTGTATTTTTACAGGGCTGCAATATTAACTGTCTGTATTGTCATAATCCAGAGACCAGAAAGGTGTGCATTGGCTGCGGAGACTGCATTCCAGCCTGTCCGGCCGGTGCATTAAGCTGGAATAGCAGTGATGGAAAACGGCCGGAAAATCTGGCGGATCGGAAAAAGAAAATTTTGCCCTTCCTGCGATATGATTCAGACAAATGTACCCTGTGCGATACTTGTATCCACACCTGCACCCATGATGCCAGTCCCAGGATTTTGGAGCTGACTTCAGAGGAAACTTTTAAAAAGATTGCAAAGCAGATTCCGTTTATCCGGGGAGTAACTGTATCAGGCGGAGAATGTACTTTATATCCCGAATTTTTGACAGAACTGTTTTCAATTTGCAAAGAGCATGGATTGGATACCATGCTGGACAGCAACGGAACTCTGGATTTTAAAGAGTATCCAAAGCTTCTGGCAGTGACAGATGGGGTGATGTTAGATATCAAGGCATTTAGCCAGTCTGACCACAAAAAGGTGACAGGAGCGGAAAATGAGCAGATTTTAGAAAGTGCCAGATATCTGGCGTCTCTGGGAAAACTGTTTGAGATTCGTACAGTCATTGTGCCGGGACTGTTTGACGGTGAAGAGACTGTCAAACAAGCATCAGCAATGCTGAAACCCTATCAGTCTGTAAGGCGGATTCAGTATAAAATTATTGCATACCGGCCTATGGGAGTCCGAAAAGAGTATGCAGGATTTTCAGTTCCGGAAGAGGGGGATTTAAACAGGCTGGCTGATATCGCCAGAAAAGAAGGAATGGAAAAGATCGTCATTATATAAAACATGCAGAAATATAAAGGAGGAGAGAGTGTGGGAAAGACGAGTCATATAGATGAAAAGACCGTTGCGATCCAAATGAAAGACATTGTCAAAAAATTCGGAGACTTTGTGGCAAATGATCACATTAATCTGACGGTCCATAAGGGAGAAGTCCACGCCATTCTGGGAGAAAACGGAGCAGGAAAGAGTACCCTGATGAACGTGCTTTACGGACTTTACCGCCCGACAGAGGGAGAGATCTATGTAGGGGGAAAACAGGTTCACATTGACAGCCCCAAAAAGGCGATTGAGCTGGGAATCGGCATGGTGCATCAGCACTTTATGCTGGTTCAGCCATATACGGTTACAGAAAATATTATTTTAGGAATGGAACCGGTAAAAGGACTGACAGTGGATTTGAATACAGCCAGAAAAAAGGTGAAAGAGCTTTCAGAGCGCTACAACATGCAGGTAGATCCGGATGCAAAAATCGAGGATATTTCGGTAGGCATGCAGCAGAGAGCGGAGATTTTAAAAGTTTTGTACCGGGGAGCAGATATTCTGATTCTGGATGAGCCTACGGCATCCTTGACGCCTCAGGAGATTGAAGAACTGATTGAGATTATTGGTCATTTAACCAATGACGGAAAATCGGTTATCCTGATTACCCATAAGTTAAAAGAAATTAAGGCCAGTGCAGATTACTGTACCATTATCCGCCAGGGCAAATATATCCGTACTGTTAAAGTAGATGATGTGACGGAAAAGGAACTGGCATCTATGATGGTTGGCCGCGATGTAGAGTTTGTGGTGGAGAAAAAAGAAATAGAGCCAGGCGATGTGGTTCTGGATATTAAAAATCTGCATGGCAGGGATTACCGCGGCGTTGAGATTTTAAAAGGACTGAATTTAAACGTCCGCAAGGGCGAGATTGTGGGACTGGCAGGCGTAGACGGCAATGGTCAGACAGAACTGGTGGAAATCTTAACTGGTCTGCGAAAAGGCGATTCCGGAGAAATCTACATGAATGGAGAAAATGTGTTCAACTGGACGCCGAGATCTCTTTTTGACAAAGGAATTTCCAGTATTCCGGCAGACCGTCAGAAACATGGACTGGTTTTGGAATTTTCAGTGGCAGAAAACCTGATTTTACAGAATTTCGGAGAAGAAAAATTTTCCCAGAAGGGGATTTTAAATAAAAAATCCATTCTTGAACATGCAAAAGAAATGGTAAGCAAGTTTGATATTCGTCCTTCTGGAAGCGAGGGCAAGCCGGCAGGACAGCTTTCCGGCGGAAACCAGCAGAAGGTTATCATTGCCAGAGAAGTGACCAATGACAAAGATCTTCTCATTGCAGTAAATCCTACCAGAGGTCTGGATGTCGGAGCCATTGAGTTTGTGCACAAATATCTTGTAGAGCAGAGAAATAAAAACCGGGCAGTTCTTTTAGTGTCCTTTGAATTAGACGAGATTATGAGTTTGTCAGACAGAATCGAGGTTATTTTCGACGGTTCCATCAGCGGAAGCGTGGACGGCAAAGATGCAGATGAGAATACTCTGGGATTAATGATGGCAGGAGGAAAGCAGCATGAATGAGAAGAAAAGTATTTTAAACAGTAATGCACTGTATACCTTTATTGCCATTTTATTTGGTTTTTTAGTGGGAGCAGTTTTTTTACTGGCTGCAAAGCTTAGCCCGGCAGAGGTATATACAAAACTTTTTACCGGTGTGTTCAGCAAACCCAAATTTATGGTTTGGGCGGTAATCTATGCGAGTCCTTTGATTTTTACCGGACTCAGCGTGGCGTTTTCTTTTAGAACCGGCGTATTTAATATCGGTGCAGAAGGTCAGTTTGTAGTAGGTTCTCTGGCAGCAGTGTTAGTGGGAATCCTGGTGGATGTCCCGGCGATTATCCACATTCCTCTCTGTATCCTGGCAGCAGCAACAGCAGGAGCTCTGTGGGGCAGCGTAGTGGGATATTTAAAGGTAAAAAAAGGCATTAATGAAGTTCTTTTATTTATCATGTTTAACTGGATTGCGTTTTATTTATCCAATTATGTAGTCAATCTGGAAGCAATTCACAGAGAAGGCGGCGGCGAGGCGACAAAAGATATTTTGGAGTCTGCTCAGATTCTGCTGCCAGAAGGAATTCGCCAGATGACTGGATGCAGCAGCGCCAATTTCGGCATTTTTCTGGCGATTATTGCAGCAGCTTTGATTTGGTTCATTATTAATAAGACTACTCTGGGTTATCAGTTGAGAGCAGTGGGATTTAACCGCAATGCGGCTGAATACGGCGGCATCAATGCCAATCGTGCAGTGATGACTGCAATGGCAATTTCCGGCTGTCTGGCAGGACTTGGCGGTGCAGTACAGACCCTTGGCATGTCTATGCGTATCAGTCAGTTTGCCACACAGGAAAGTTTTGGTTTCCAGGGAATTACAGTGGCGCTGATTGCAGGTTCCAATCCAATCGGCTGCATTTTCTCCGGTCTGTTCTATGGCGCTATGAAATACGGCGGCAGCAAGCTGAGCTTAATTAATGCGCCTTCAGAAGTAGTAGATATTATCATGGGTACGATTATTTTATTTATTGCAGTATCCCATGTGTTTAAGAAACTGGCATTGAAAGGGAAAAGGGGGTAAGATTTATGGATGCGATTATTAGAAACCTTGGACTGATTATCAATGCAACTCTGGTAGCGACGCCTCCTCTTTTATATGCGGCACTTGGCTCCTGTTTTTCAGAGCGAAGCGGTGTAATCAATATTGGCATTGAGGGCATGATGACCATTGGGGCATTTACTGGTGCAGCAGTGGCTTTATTTACCGGCAACGGCTGGTTTGCGTTTTTTTGCGGAGGAATGGCAGGCGCTGCTTTTGGACTAATCCATGCCATTGCCTGTGTTTCTTTTGGAGCCGACCAGACAATTTCCGGCACAGCCATTAACTTTTTAGCTCCTGGTCTGGCAATCTTTCTGTGTAAGGCTATGTTTGATAATTCCACAGATACGCCGCCTATTGATACGGCCAGCAAGCTTCCAAAACTGTTTGACGGAATGTTTCCGGTAGGTTCTTTTGCAAACAATGTTTTCAGCACCTATGTGCCTGCATATCTGTGCTTTATTCTGGTGGCAGTTGTGTGGTTCATCTTTTACAAAACCCGTTTCGGCCTGCGCCTGCGGGCGGTGGGAGAGCACCCAAAAGCCTGCGATACCCTGGGCATCAACGTGTTCCGGATCCGTTATATCTGTGTGATCATTTCCGGATTTCTGGCAGGGCTTGGCGGCGCTTATGTAACACTGGCAACCATTAACCAGTTCCGTCCTATTGTAATTGTAGGCCAGGGCTTTATCGCCATTGCAGCAGTTATTTTTGGAAAATTCACTCCTCAGGGAGCTATGAAAGCATGCTTGCTGTTTGGCTTGTGCAGCGGCTTGAAGGTGTTGGCAAATACAAGCAATACCATCTCGCCTAACCTGATTTCCATGATTCCGTATGTGGTAACCATCGTGACCTTAGTGCTGTTTGTAGGTCATGCAAGAGTGCCGGCAGCCAACGGAAAGCCATATGTTAAATCAAAATAATAGAGGGTGCGTATGAATATTAAGCTGCTTATAGAAGAAGCCTTAAAGGCGAGAACATTTTCTTACAGTCCGTATTCAGGATTTCAGGTGGGAGCCGCTCTTCTTGCAAAAGACGGGCAGATTTTTACAGGCTGCAATATTGAAAGCGCCAGCTACACACCCAGCAACTGCGCAGAGCGGACTGCGTTTTTTAAAGCAGTCAGCCAGGGGGTACGGGGATTTGACGCCATTGCCGTAGTTGGAGGTCCGAAAGAGGCGGAGACTCTGGATTACTGTACGCCCTGCGGTGTCTGCCGCCAGGTCATGATGGAATTTTGCAATCCTAAGACCTTTCAGGTTATCGTTGCCAGAAATCCAGAAGATTATCAGATTTTTACATTAGAGGAAATCCTTCCAATGGGGTTTGGCCCGAAGGATTTGGAAAGGCAGGAATCGTATGATTGATTTGCATCTTCATTTTGATGGGTCTTTGCCGGTAAAAACCGTTCTTTGGCTGGCAAAGGAGCAGGGGATTGAACTTCCGGCTTTTACAGAAGAAGAACTTCGCCCGTTTTTAGAGGCACCAAAGGACTGTCGGGATTTAAATGACTATCTGGCACGATTTGACCTGCCGTTAAAGGTCCTTCAGACCAGACAGGCATTAACCAGAGCCATGGAAGATTTACTTTCCAAACTGGCTGGTGAGGGAATGCTTTATGCAGAAATCCGGTTTGCACCTCAGTTTCATACTGCCTGTAAACTAAGCCAGCGCCAGGTAATTGAGGCGGTTTTAGAAGGAGTTAATCAGGGACTTTTAAAGAACCCCACTCTCTGGGATATAAGGCTGATTTTGTGCTGCATGAGGGGAACGGATAACCGAAAGGAAAACTTGGAAACCATAGAACTGGCAGGAGAGTTTGCAGGAAAAACAAAAGTTGCTGCAGTCGATCTTGCAGGTGCGGAAGGCGTGTTTTTTACCGGAGATTTTGAAGAACTGTTTTCTCTTGCAGCAAAGAAACAGATTCCCTATACCATTCATGCAGGCGAGGCAGACGGACCAGAGAGCGTACAGGCAGCAATCCGTATGGGAACTATGCGGATCGGCCATGGGGTTCGGTGCGTGGAAGATCCGGCTGTGGAAGAAACAGTAAGACAAAAGAAAATTACGCTGGAATGCTGTGTGACCAGCAATATTCAGACCAGGGCCTTTGCTTCTGCTGAGGCTCATCCGCTGCTTCGGCTGTTAAGAAGCGGTATAAAGGTGACAGTCAATACAGATAATATGACTGTTTCCAATACGACTGTTACAAAAGAATTTGAACTTTTAAAAAGCTGTGGTATGACAAGGGAAGAGCAGACAAAATTATTGGAAAACAGTATTCAGGCAGCCTTTTTAACTTCAAAAGAGAAGGCGGATCTGATGAAAATTATGCTAGAACGGAGACAGACATTATGGAAATGAGCAAGGATTTTTTGTGGGGAGGCGCGACAGCGGCAAACCAGTACGAAGGTGGATATGCAGAAGGGGGAAGAGGTCTTTCTGTCAATGATGTAGAGATGGGAGCGCGCCATGGCGTTCAGAGGGAGATTCACGAGTTCGTGCATCCGGATGCCTATTATCCCAGCCATGTGGCAGTGGATTTTTATCATCACTATAAAGAGGACATTGCCCTGTTTGCCGAAATGGGATTTAAGTGTTTCCGTTTATCTATTTCCTGGAGCCGTATTTTCCCAAATGGCGATGATGAGATTCCCAATGAAGAGGGACTGCAGTTTTACGACCACGTATTTGATGAGATGGCAAAATATCACATGGAGCCGCTGGTTACCATTAATCACTATGAGATGCCGCTTGCTTTGGTAAAAAAGTACGGCGCATGGAGAGACAGAAGACTGGTGGACTTCTATGTGCGTTACTGCGAAGTCTTATTTAAGCGTTATAAAGGAAAGGTTCGCTATTGGCTGACTCACAATGAGATCAATCTTTTGATGCTGACCTGGAGACCCTGGCATCAGGCAGGCATTATTTATCAGGAAGGGGAAAATAAAGCCCAGACCATGTTAAATGCTGCCCATTATCAGCTGCTTGCAAGCGCAGAGGCAGTGGCGTTAGGCCATAAAATTGATCCGGAAAATCAGATTGGCTGTATGTTAGTGTATCCGCTGTGCTATGCAGCAACCTGCCGCCCCGGCGACCAGATTCTGGCCATGAAGAAGATCAATAAGACTTATTACTTTGGAGATGTGCACTGCAGAGGCTATTACAGCAATGTTTGTACTTCCCTTTGGAGAGAGTTGGACGCAAAGCCGGATATTCAGCCAGGAGACGAAGAGATCCTAAAGAACGGCACCGTAGATTTTGTGGCTTTCAGTTATTATTTTTCCTCCATTGAGGGAGAAGAGATGGAAGTGACAGAAGGAAACCAGATTATGGGAGGAAAGAATCCATATCTTCCGGAGACAGCATGGGGATGGCAGATTGACCCTATGGGCCTTAGAACTTCTTTAAATTACCTGTATGACCGGTATCAGAAGCCGCTGTTTATTGTAGAAAACGGAATGGGTGCAGTCGATACCGTAGAGCCGGACGGTTCCATTCAGGATGATTACCGTATTGACTACCTGGGCCGGCATATTCAGGCAGTTATAGATGCAGTAGAACAGGATGATGTTCCGGTAATGGGATATACTCCATGGGGCTGCATTGATCTGGTATCTGCAGGAACCGGAGAAATGAAAAAGCGCTACGGATTTATCTATGTGGATAAGGACGATAATGGAAACGGAACTTTAAACCGCAGCCGGAAAAAAAGTTTCTACTGGTATAAAAATGTCATTGCTACCAATGGAGAGTGTCTGAAAGGCTGACAAATATAAAAGAAGGACTGTCTGATGAACAGTCCTTCTTTTACTGAAATGCAAAATCCCGGAGACTGTCTGAAACAGTATCCGGGACATCAAAAAAGCAGATAACGGGAATCGAACCCGCCTCCCCAGCTTGGGAAGCTGGTGTTCTACCGATGAACTATATCTGCACTTTCATAACTATATCACAAAAGTAAAAAATATTCAAGAGTATTATTCCGGTAAAAATGGGAAAAATAAAAAAGTATAAAAATCTATTGAAAAATACAGGATTTTGTTGTAGAATGTACCTAGAACAAGCGAATAAAACATGTTGATTTCGTGGATTGTTACTTTCATTAGGCAAGACCTGGATCATACAGCAGTTTGCTTTTATATAGATTTAAGTTTAGACTATATAAGGGGCAGTGGATGTATGACAGGTCTTTTTTGTTTCCTGAATCAGAATTCCGGAAAATCTGTCAGGAGATAAAATGCCGGATGTGGACAGGCGTTTCTCTGGCCAGGGGCGCAAAAGACAAGCATAACAAGGAGGAAAAAATGGCAAGTAAGTATGATGGACTCGCGCGGATTATTATCCAAAATGTAGGCGGTAAGGGAAATGTAATCAGCCTTACCCACTGTATTACCCGTCTCCGTTTTCGTTTAAAGGATGAGAGCAAGGCAAATACAGAGGTATTAAAACAGACAGACGGCGTTGTAACGGTTATCCAGAGCGGCGGACAGTATCAGGTAGTAATTGGAAATCATGTTCCGGATGTGTTTGCAGCAGTAAATGACATTGGTAAATTTTCCACAGGAGCCGCACAGGGAGAGGACGGAAATGCAGGTCAGGAAAAACAGGGACCGTTAGCAGTACTGATTGATACGCTGTCTGGCGTATTTACCCCGATTCTGGCGCTTTTGTGTGCAACAGGTATTATCAAGGGCCTTTTAGGTCTGGCAGTATTTTTGTTGGGAAACGAATTTAAAGACACAGGCATTTACATGATTTTATATTCGATTGGAGATGGATTTTTCTACTTCCTGCCAATGATGTTAGCCTATTCTTCTGCACAGAAATTTAAGCTGAACCATTTTACAGCAATGTCTATTGCAGCGGCATTCCTGTATGCAGAAGTAAAGTTCCCGGCAATGGCATCCGGCGAAGCAATTATGACTGTATTTTCTGGTACATTCTTAGAAACCGGAGTGTACAAGACCTTTGGCGGCATTCCGATTATCTGGCCGGCAGCCGGATATGGTTCTTCAGTAGTGCCCATTGTATTCTCTGTATGGTTTGCAGCTAAGATCGAGAAATTCTGGAAGAAGTATATTCCGGATGTGATTAAGAATTTCATGGTACCGCTTCTGACGCTGATGGTGGCAGTGCCTCTGTCCTTTATGCTGATTGGACCAGTTGCTTCCTGGGTAGGCGACAGCATTGGCTGGCTGTGCCAGAGCATTTACAACATCAGTCCTCTGGTAGCTGGCGCTTTTATTGGATTTATCTGGCAGATTCTGGTTATTTTTGGTCTTCACTGGGGTCTGATTCCGGTTATGTTTAATAACTATGCAACATTAAAATACGACAAGTTCCTGGTAGCCAATTTCGTGGCTTCCTTTGCCCAGACCGCAGTAGTTCTGGCAATGTTTATTAAGACAAAAGATAAAAAGCTGAAAACCTTAGCTCTTCCTGCATTTATTTCTGGTCTCTGCGGAGTTACGGAGCCGGCTATTTACGGTATTACCCTTCCCAAAAAGGTTCCGTTTTATATTTCCTGCGGGGCAGCAGCAGTGGGCGGCGCTTTAGTCGGCGGACTTGGCATTACCAAATATATGTCTGGCGGACTTGGCGTATTTGGCCTTCCAACCTTTATTCCAGGCGAAGAATCCATTGCAGCTTTGGGCATTACCGATGTTTTGTATGATATCAAGATGATCCTGATTGTAGTCGTAATTACAATGATTGTTGCATTTGTCGCAACCATGATTCTTTACAAAGAGGACGGGCAGGAAACTGAAAAAAAGGAAACTGCAAAGGCTATTGAAAAAGCAGAAATTGCAGGAGAAGAGGGAACTGTTATGGCTCCTGTTGCCGGTCATGTAATTCCGTTATCTGAAGTAAAAGATGAGGCATTTTCTTCCGGCGCTCTTGGAAAAGGCGTTGCTATTGTTCCGGCAGAAGGAAAGGTATATGCACCTTGTGACGGCGTAGTTTCCGCCCTGTTCCCAACCGGACATGCAATCGGCATTACTGGCTCCAACAAAGCGGAAGTTTTGATTCACATTGGTATGGATACTGTTAAGTTAGAAGGAAAGTTTTTCCACATCAAGACTCAGGCAGGAGCTTCAGTCAAGAAAGGGGATCTGTTGGTAGAATTTGACATGGAAGAGATTAAAAAAGCCGGATATGATGTAACAACACCGATTTTAATTACTAACTCCATGGAATTTGTGGATGTTTCCGGAGAGATTAACAAAGATGTAAAGGCAGGAGAACCTTTGATTTCAATCATCTAACCAGGTTCTGAATCGTTACGAGATTTATGATGCCAGATAGGAGGATAAAAATGAGTTTGCCAGAAGGTTTTTTATGGGGCGGCGCAACAGCCGCCAACCAGTGTGAGGGCGGATATAAGGAAGGCGGCAGAGGTCTTGCCAACGTAGACCTGATTCCAGCAGGTCCAGACAGAAGAGCAGTGATGCAGGGAGTTCGGAAAATGCTGGAGTGTGAAGATGGATATTTTTATCCGGGTCACGACGCCATTGACATGTACAGTCATTTCAAAGAAGACATTGCCCTGTTTGCGGAAATGGGCTTTAAGTGCTACCGCCTGTCCATTGCCTGGACCAGGATTTACCCCAACGGTTTTGATGAGGAACCCAATGAAGAGGGGTTAAAGTTTTATGATGAGATTTTTGATGAGTGTCTCAAATATGGCATTGAGCCTCTTGTGACCATCGTTCACTTTGACGCTCCGGTTGCCTGTACCAAAAAGTTTGGATCCTGGAAAAGCAGAGAGATGATCGATCTCTATGTAAAATACTGCAAGACACTGTTTACCCGTTATAAGGGAAAGGTCCGCTACTGGCTGACCTTTAATGAGATTAACATGATTCTCCACCTGCCGTTTATGGCAGCCGGGATCCTGTTTGAAGAAGGAGAAAACCAGGAAGAATCCAAGTATCGTGCAGCTCACCACGAACTGGTGGCATCAGCTATGGCAACCCGTATTGCCCATGAGATTGATCCGGAAAACCAGGTAGGATGTATGCTGGCAGCAGGCCAGTATTATGCCTATACCTGTAATCCAAAGGATCAGATGGAGGCGTTAAAAAAGAATCGGGACAATTTCTTCTTTATCGACGTGCAGTCCAGAGGAGAATACCCGCCTTATGCGCTGAAGTTTTTTGAACAGAAAGGATATGACATTGGAATTACAGAAGAAGATGAAAAAATCCTTGCGGAACATCCAGTAGATTTTATTTCATTTTCTTACTATTCGTCCAGACTTACCAGCGCCGATCCTTCCAAATATGGGGAAACGTCTGGCAATGCGTTTAAAACGCTGCGCAACCCATACTTAAAGGCGTCTGAATGGGGATGGCAGATCGATCCCCTGGGTCTTAGGATTACGTTAAATGAGCTGTATGACCGGTATCAGAAGCCTCTGTTTATTGTAGAAAATGGACTTGGTGCTGTGGACACGCCAAATGAAAATGGCGAGATCAACGACCAGTACCGGATTGAGTATTTAAGAGCCCATATTCAGGCAATGAAAGATGCAGTAGAGATTGACGGTGTGGATTTAATGGGATATACTCCATGGGGGTGCATTGATCTGGTATCTGCAAGCACAGGTGAGATGAAAAAACGCTACGGTTTCATTTATGTAGATAAAGACAATGAAGGAAAAGGCACTTTAAAGAGAAGCAGGAAAGCTTCCTTTGACTGGTATAAAAAGGTAATTGCCTCCAATGGAGAAGAACTGTAGACACAGACGGTTCTCTTAGAAAGAAGAAGTCAATGAAGGTAACGCGGATTATCAATAATAATGTAGTTGCTGCAGTAGATGATTACAACCAGGAACTGGTTTTAATGGGAAGCGGCATTGGATTTAAAAAGAAAATAGGAGATTTGGTGGATCCGGACAGTGTGGAAAAACAGTTTGCCCGTTTTGACGAGCAGCAGGCGCTGAACTTCCAGCGCCTGGCCCAGGAAGTTCCCTATGAGTACATGCATATGACCAATGAGATTGTGGCCTATGCCCAGATTTCGCTAAATAAGGAGCTGAATGAGGAGATTTACATTTGTCTGATGGATCATTTGAATTTTGCCATCAACCGTACAAAGCAGGGGATTTATCTGCCCAATTCTATGCTGTGGGAAATTAAGCATTATTATAACCACGAATACCGAATCGGCGCAGAGGCGATTTCGATTGTAAAAAAATATGCAGGCGTGACGCTTCCCGCAGATGAGGCCGGTTTTATCGCCATGCATATCCTGAACGCAGAGATGGATTTGGACATGGAACGGTCAAAACTCATGACCAGGATCATTCAGGATGTATTAAATATTGTAAAATACCACTTTTCCATTGAGATTGAGGAAGAATCTCTGGACTATGAGCGGTTTGTGACACATCTGAAATTTTTTATTCAGAGGGCCATGCATGACAGGGAATCTAAAATCTGGGAAAAGGGCCTGATGGATATGATCCGAATCCAGTATATGGATGCCTACGAGTGTGCGGCCAAGGTAGCGGCGTATATTGAAAAAACCACGCCCTATGCGGTACAGGAAGAGGAAATGGTCTATCTGACGGTTCATATTCAGAGACTTCAGAAAGCTTCCGGAAAAGTAAAAGGCTAAATTCAAGGATTCCGTAACAGTTCAGCCATGCGAAGATTCAGACAGGAAAAAGCGTTGAAAGCTTGTTTTCATAAGAGTTTTTCTGTCTGAATCTTTATATGGCAGATGCCAGACGCTTCTTGTCCGCCACAGGCGGGCAAGAAGATGCATGTCTGAACTGTTACAGGATTCCGGAAAAGGCCTGGTTTTCATATTGACAAAATCCGACAAAAGGCGCATAATAAACCTAAATCTTTAGATAGAAAATGCGGAGGATTTGATTATGAAAAAAGGCAAATTGTTCAGACTGACAACAGCACTTACTGTATCTGCACTGGTGGCTTTAGCTCCGATGACAGTGCTGGCAGCAGAGGGAAAGGTATCTGTTATTGATGCCAGAAGTCATGCCGAAGAAGTTTATGAGTGGGAAGAGAAAAAGGTTTCTGCGCATTGGAAAAAGGATGATTTCGGTACAAAGTATGTGCTGGAAGACGGTACATTCCTGACCAATGTGTGGTTTCAGACAGCCAACGGCAACTGGTATTTCCTGGATGAGGATGGCTATCAGGTAAAAGGCTGGCAGAACATTGACGGAGTAGATTACTACTTTGAGCAGGATGGCCATATGCTCATTGGCTGGCAGAAGATCGGAGGTCAGTGGTATTTCTTCGAGTTTACTCCAGACAGCACCAGAGGCGTAATGTATGAAGAGCAGCAGGCGCCGGATGGAAGAATAGCAGACGCAGCAGGCGTTTTGAAGTAAAAAATAAAAAGTTAAAAAAGGGCTGATTGACGGCAGCAGGGAAAATCCCTTGCCAAATCAGCCCTTTTTTGTGTATAATGGAAAAGTCGGCGTTTTTTAGGACAATCAGAATAAGGCGCCGACATATGGAATTTACAATATGTGGAGGGGAAGAATGGCTAGTACACAGTATAATGCAGACAGTATCACCGTCTTAGAGGGGTTGGAAGCGGTCAGGAAACGGCCTGGTATGTATATTGGAGGCGTAGGGACAAAAGGATTAAACCATCTGGTTTATGAGATCGTGGATAATGCAGTAGACGAGCATCTGGCAGGAGTTTGCAGCCAGGTCTGGGTAACACTGGAAGCAGACGGCTCCTGCACAGTCAGAGATAATGGAAGAGGAATTCCGGTAGGATTACATAAAAAAGGAGTGTCTGCAGCCAGAGTCGTATTTTCTACCCTTCATGCAGGCGGAAAATTTGACAACAACGCATATAAAACCAGCGGAGGTCTCCATGGAGTGGGATCTTCTGTGGTAAGCGCGCTGTCAGAACGGATGGATGTAAAAATTTACCGGGACGGCTATATTCATCACGATGGATATGAGCGGGGCGTTCCGGTAGTCGATCTGGTAGACGGACTTCTTCCGACAATTGGAAGGACAAAAGAAACCGGAACGGAGATTAATTTCCTTCCGGATGGAGAAATTTTTGAAAAAACCAGATTTAAGGCAGAGTGGATTAAGAGCCGTCTTCACGAGACTGCCTACTTAAATCCGGGCCTTACATTAAATTATGAAAACAAACGTCCAGGGGAAGAAGAACGGGTGGTTTTTTCAGAACCGGATGGAATTACAGCTTATGTAAAGGCCTTAAACGCCGGAAAAACGCCGGTGCACGACCCGATTTATTTCAAAGGAGTGCTGGATCGGGTAGAAGTGGAAGTGGCCATCCAGTTTGTAGACGCCTTTGAAGAAAATATTCTGGGCTTCTGCAACAACATTTTTACCCAGGAAGGCGGTACCCATTTAGTTGGATTTAAGACCAAATTTACGGCCTTAATCAACAGCTATGCCAAAGAGCTGGGGATTTTAAAAGAAAAAGACGCCAACTTTACCGGAGCAGATACCAGAAACGGAATGACGGCAGTGGTTGCAGTCAAGCATCCGGATCCGATTTTTGAGGGTCAGACCAAAACCAAGCTTGCCAGCGCAGATGCAACCAAGGCAGTGTTTACGGTAGCCGGAGACGAATTAGAGCGGTATTTTGACCGGAATTTAGAGGTGCTGAAAGCGGTAATTGCCTGTGCAGAAAAATCAGCTAAGATCCGCAGGGCAGAGGAAAAGGCAAAGACCAATATGCTGACCAAGTCCAAATTTTCCTTTGACAGCAACGGGAAACTGGCTAACTGCGAGAGCAGGGACGCCTCCAGATGCGAGATTTTCATTGTAGAGGGAGATTCTGCAGGCGGTTCTGCAAAGACTGCCAGGGACCGTCAGTATCAGGCAATCCTTCCTATCCGGGGCAAGATCTTAAATGTAGAAAAAGCTTCCATGGATAAGGTGCTGGCAAATGCGGAGATTAAGACCATGATCAATGCGTTTGGATGCGGATTTTCAGAAGGATATGGAAACGATTTTGACATTGCAAAACTCCGGTATGACAAAATCATTCTGATGACGGATGCGGATGTAGACGGAAGCCACATTGATACCCTGCTTCTGACCTTCTTGTATCGGTTTATGCCGGATCTGATTTACAACGGCCATGTGTATATTGCCATGCCGCCGCTGTTTAAGGTAATCCCGAAACGGGGAGAAGAGCAGTATCTTTATGATGAGAAGGATCTGGAACGGTACCGCAGAACCCACACAGGGGAATTTACCTTACAGCGTTATAAAGGTCTTGGCGAGATGGATCCGGAACAGCTATGGGAGACCACTCTGGATCCGGAGCGGCGTGTGTTAAAGCAGGTGGAAATCGAAGACGCCCGTATGGCTTCCGAGATTACGGAAATGCTAATGGGCAGCGATGTGCCGCCGAGAAGACAGTTTATCTACGAACACGCAGACGAAGCAGAAATTGATGCATAAGGGAGAGTACCATGGCGGAAAAGATTATTAAAACCGAATATTCAGAAGAGATGCAGAGAAGCTACATGAATTATTCCATGAGCGTAATTACAGCCAGGGCCATTCCGGATGCCAGAGACGGCTTAAAACCGGTTCAGCGCCGTGTGCTTTACGATATGAGCGAGCTGCATTTAAATCACGACAAACCCCATAGAAAGTCGGCTCGTATTGTTGGCGATACCATGGGTAAATATCATCCTCATGGCGACAGCTCGATTTATGAAACCCTGGTTGTGCTGTCCCAGGAGTTTAAAAAAGGAATGGCTCTGGTAGACGGCCATGGAAACTTCGGATCCATTGAAGGAGACGGAGCTGCGGCCATGCGTTATACCGAGGCCAGATTAAAAAAGTTTGCAGAAGAAGTTTATTTAAAGGATTTAGACAAAACCGTTGCCTTTGTTCCCAACTACGACGAGACGGAAAAAGAGCCGGAAGTACTTCCGGTACGGGTTCCTAACCTGCTTATCAACGGATCTGAGGGAATCGCAGTCGGCATGAGTACCAGCATTCCGCCTCACAATTTAGGAGAAGTAACGGATTTGGTAAAAGCCTACATTGACAATCCGGATCTTTCTATAGAAGAGATGCTGCATCTGATGCCCGGACCGGATTTTCCTACAGGGGGCATTATCGCCAATAAAAAGGATCTCCTGTCCATTTATGAAACCGGATCCGGCAAGATTAAGCTTCGGGGCAAAATGGAAGTCGAGCTTGGCAAGAGGCGGGCAGATAAGGACAAGTTAGTCATTACCCAGATTCCCTATACCATGATTGGAGCAGGAATTAATAAATTCCTGATGGACATTGCAGATCTGGTAGAAAGCAAAAAACTGCCGGATGTTGTGGATATTTCCAACCAGTCCAACAAAGAGGGAATCCGCATTGTCCTGGAGCTAAAAAAGGATGCGGATATTGAAAAAATCCGGAATATTCTTTATAAAAAGACCAAGCTGGAGGACACTTTTGGCGTCAATATGCTGGCTATTGCAGGAGGACGTCCGGAAACCTTAAATCTTCGGGGAATTTTAAAGAATTTCCTGGATTTCCAGTACGAAACCATCCACAAAAAGTACAATGTCCTGCTGCAAAAGGAATTAGACAAAAAGGAAGTGCAGGAAGGTTTAATCAAGGCCTGCGATGTGATTGATTTAATCATTGCCATCCTCCGGGGGTCTAAGAATCTAAAAGACGCAAAGGCCTGTCTGATGGAAGGCGATACGTCAAAGATTACGTTTAAAGTGCCGGGATTTGAAGAAGATGCCAGAAAGCTTCATTTTACAGAGCGGCAGGCGTCTGCCATTCTGGAAATGCGTCTTTATAAATTAATCGGCCTGGAAATTCTGGCTCTGGAAAAGGAACACCGGGAAACCCTCCAAAAGATTAAAGAATATACCGAGATTTTAAACAGCCGTACCAGAATGGACGAAGTGATTAAAACGGATTTGGACTATATCAAAAACGAGTTTGCAGTTCCGAGAAAGACCCGGATTGAAGACGGAAAAGAGGCTGTTTACATCGAAGAACCTGTCCAGGTAAGAGATGTGGTCTTTGTAATGGATCGGTTTGGTTATTGCAAGATTCTGGACAAATCAGTCTACGACAAGAACCAGGAGACGGTTGAAACGGAAAATACTTATATTGTGCCTTGCAGGACCGATGATAAGATCTGCATTTTTACCGATACCGGCAATCTCCACCAGATTAAGGTGTCTGACATTCCGGCAGGAAAACTGCGGGATAAAGGTACGCCGGCAGAGAACTTAAGCAAATTTGACGGCACAAAAGAAGAAGTCGTATACCTGACCTGCACGGCAGACATAAAAGGCAAAAATCTGATTTTTGCGACCCGTATGGGAATGGTAAAACAGGTTCCTTCTGAAGAATTTGAAACCAACAACCGTCTGGTGGCATCTACAAAGCTGCAGGAGAATGACAAGCTTTCTGCCGTTGTTCCGGCTGAAGGACAGACTGACGTGGTACTGCAGACCAGCAGCGGAGTATTTTTAAGATTTTTAGTAGAAGAAATTTCTGTGATGAAGAAAAATTCCAGAGGCGTGCGGGGAATCAAGCTGGCCGAAGGAGAAGAACTGGAACAGATCTATCTCATTGGAGAAAATCCGATTATTACGTATAAGAAAAAAGAAGTTCACTTAAACCGCCTGAAAATGGCAAAACGGGACGGAAAAGGAAGCAAAGTCCGGCTGTAGAGAGTCTTCTGTGGAAAGACTTTTGTCCGCCGTACAAAATAATCCTTGCAATTTTCCCAGGTTTGGTATAGGATAAAAACCATGTAAGAAAACCAATACGTGAGGAGAGAAAAAGCTATGGAAAAGAAGTTGAGAGTCGGCATTTTAGGAGCTACCGGTATGGTTGGACAGAGATTCATCGCTTTATTGGAAAATCATCCCTGGTATGAGGTTGTTACGGTGGCAGCCAGCGCCCGTTCCGCGGGAAAAACATACGAAGAGGCAGTCGGAGATAACTGGAAGATGGATACTCCTATGCCGGAAGCCGTAAAAAACCTGGTAGTCATGAATGTAAATGAAGTGGAAAAAGTAGCAGCAGGAGTGGACTTTGTATTCAGCGCAGTCAATATGTCAAAGGATGAGATTAAGGCGATTGAAGAAGGATATGCAAAAACAGAGACCCCTGTAGTATCCAACAACAGCGCCCACAGATGGACTCCGGACGTTCCGATGGTAGTGCCGGAGATCAACCCGGAGCATTTTGACGTGATTGAATTCCAGAAACAGAGACTGGGAACCAAACGTGGATTTATTGCAGTAAAGCCAAACTGCTCCATCCAGAGCTATGCGCCGGTTCTCACTGCATGGAAGGAATTTGAGCCATACGAAGTAGTGGCAACGACTTACCAGGCTATTTCCGGAGCTGGAAAGACCTTCAAAGACTGGCCGGAGATGGTAGGAAACATTATTCCTTTTATCGGCGGTGAGGAAGAAAAGAGCGAGCAGGAACCCTTACGTATCTGGGGTAAGATTGAAGACGGCGTGATTGTAAAAGCAAAAGAGCCGGTCATTACCTGCCAGTGCATCCGCGTACCGGTATTAAACGGCCATACGGCTGCTGTATTTGTAAAGTTCAGAAAGAAGCCAACCAAAGAGCAGCTGATTGAAAAGATCAGAAGCTTTAAAGGACTTCCACAGGAACTGAAGCTTCCAAGCGCTCCAGAGCATTTTATGCAGTATTTAGAAGAAGACAACCGTCCCCAGGTCAGCCTGGATGTGGATTTTGAAAACGGCATGGGCGTATCCGTAGGCCGTTTAAGAGAAGATACTGTTTACGATTATAAGTTTGTAGGTCTGTCCCACAATACGGTAAGGGGTGCTGCAGGCGGTGCAGTTTTATGCGCAGAACTTCTGACTGCAAAGGGTTATATTCAGGCAAGATAGTTTTCAGTAAAAGGGGGAATACAAAATGGCAGTAAAAAAAGAGTTTTACGGAACAATGCCGGATGGAAAACAGGTAGACTGCTATACGCTGACCAATGCGAATGGTACGTCGGCCAGCTTTCTGACCTTAGGAGGCATCTGGACCACCATGCTGGTAAAGGATAAAAACGGCCAGTTTGGAGACGTGGTCTTAGGTTACGACACCCTGGAAAACAACATCAAAAATCCGCCTCATTTCGGCGCTCCCATCGGCCGCAATGCCAACCGGATCGGCGGGGCAAAGTTTACATTAAATGGGAAAACCTATGAACTGGAAAAGAACAGCTCCGGCGTAAACAATCTTCACAGTGCCCCTGATTTATACCACAACCGGGTCTGGGATGCAGTTGCAGAAGAGACGGCGCTGGGAAGCAGAGTTACCTTTTCCCTGTTTAGTCCCGACGGAGACCAGGGTTATCCTGGAAATGCAGATATTGCCATCAGCTATACCTTAACCGATGAGGACAGCCTGATTTTAAATTACCGGATGACTTCTGATGCAGATACCATTGCGAACTTTACCAATCACAGCTATTTTAACCTGGCTGGCCATGACTGTCCGGACATTCTGGATCAGGAAGTGTGGATTGACGCAGATTTTTATACTCCTGCAGACAATACGTCCATTCCAACCGGAGAGATTGCGCCGGTAGCGGGAACCGCAATGGACTTTACCTCTTTAAAACCAATTGGAAAAGACATTGAATCTGGTTTTGCGGCAGTGGTTCAGGGGAATGGTTTTGACCACAACTGGGTATTAAACCATCCAGAAGGGGAACTTTCTCTTTCTGCAAAGGCAGCGGATCACAAATCCGGACGGGTGATGGAAGTGTATACCGATCTTCCGGGCATTCAGTTTTACACTGCTAATTTCCTGACAGGAGAGCTACCCGGAAAAGGAGGAGCTGTGTATGGTCCGCGTCATGGATACTGTTTTGAAACCCAGTATTTTCCAGATGCGATTAATAAACCGGAATTTCCGTCTCCCATATTAAAGGCAGGAGAAGAATACAGTACCACTACCGTATATAAATTTCTCACAACCGTTTAGGACAGTAGGAAAAAGCGAATCAAAACAGGCGTCAAGCTTGCATTTTACAGAAGAATAGCAGACAAAAGGGGCTGTGGCAGAGGGGATTTTTTATTTCCCTGCCACAGCCTGCCTTTTGACATACTTACAACCTGGAGGAACAAATGAACTCAAATCAAGAACGTACAACCAAACTATTAGCCGGAGCAGGATTGATTCTTACTACCATTATCTGGGGCGGCGCATTTGTGGTAATGAAAAACTCCGTAGATTTAATTCCGCCAAGTTATTTGCTGGCCCTGCGTTTTTCTATTGCCGCCATCTGTATGCTGGCAGTATTCTGGCCTCAGAACAAAGGGATGGATAAGAAGGATATCCAGTATGGTGTGATATTAGGTGTATTTCTTTTTCTCAGTTATATTTTTCAGACTTATGGCTTAAAATATACCACTGCCAGTAAAAATGCGTTTATTACCACACTTTATGTGATTATCGTGCCGTTTCTCCACTGGGCATTTAACCACAAAAAACCTTCCAGAAGAAACTTGGGAGCTGCCATTCTGGCGGTGATTGGTCTGGCGCTGTTGTCATTAGAGGGAGAGGCCGGGATTAATCTGGGAGATTTTCTGACCCTGATTTGCGGTATTTTCTTTGCAGTCCATATTGTATTTATCGACCGCTACACAAAGGATCACAGTCCGGTCCGCCTTACCACTATACAGATGTTTACAGCGGCCATTTTGGGCTGGCTTTTGGCGCCGGTTGCAGACGGAAGTCTGGATTTTGGCATTTTAAACACAGATCTGATTTTAGGGCTTTTGTACCTTGGTATTTTCAGCACCATGATTGGGTTTTTGCTGCAAAATGTGGGACAGAAGTATTTGTCCCCCAACACTTCGTCTATCCTGCTGTCTTTTGAGTCTGTATTCGGTCTGGTTTTTTCTGTTATTTTTCTAGGAGATCCAGTTACAGTAAAACTTTTAGCAGGATGTATGCTGATGTTTGGCGCAGTGATCCTTTCAGAGTATAAGCCGAAGAAGAGCAAGGAGGAATAGAATGGGAAAATCCCTGTTTATTGCGGAAAAACCCAGCGTCGCCCAGGAATTTGCCAATGCATTGAAGGTTAAGGGAAAACGGAGTGATGGTTATATTGAGTCGGAAACGGCTATTGTGACCTGGTGTGTCGGTCATCTGGTGACCATGAGTTATCCGGAAGCATATGATATCCGGTATAAAAAATGGAACCTGGAGACGCTTCCCTTTTTGCCCAGAGAGTTCCGGTATCAGGTGATTGACGGAGTAGCAAAACAGTTTAAAATTGTAAGCGGACTTTTAAACCGACCAGATGTGGAGACCATTTATGTTTGTACGGACTCCGGACGGGAGGGAGAGTATATTTACCGCCTGGTGGAGCAGATGGCAGGGGTAAAGGGAAAAGTAAGGAAACGGGTGTGGATCGATTCCCAGACAGAGGAGGAGATTTTGCGGGGGATTCGGGAAGCAAAAGATTTGTCAGAATACGACAATTTGTCAGCTTCCGCTTACCTGCGGGCAAAAGAAGACTACCTGATGGGAATTAATTTTTCCAGAGTCCTGACCTTAAAGTACGGGCAGACTCTGTCTACGCTTTTAAAAAGCAAGTATACGGTTATTTCTGTAGGCCGTGTCATGACATGTGTTTTGGGAATGGTGGTCAGAAGAGAGCGAGAAATTCGGGAGTTTGTAAAGACTCCTTTTTACCGGGTAATCGGAACCTTTTCTTTGCCGTCTTCTTCCTCTTTTGCAATGGAAGGGGAATGGAAAGCAGTAGAAGGGTCCAGCTATCATAAATCCCCTCTTTTATATAAAGACAATGGGTTTAAAGAAAAAAAAGATGCCCAGACCCTGATTGACAGACTGACCGGCCCGGTGCCTATGGAAGCGGTTTTATCCGGCTTTGAGCGGAAAAAGGAAACGAAAAATCCGCCTCTTCTCTACAATCTGGCAGAACTTCAAAATGACTGCTCCAAATTGTTTAAAATCAGTCCAGATGAGACGTTAAAGATAGTTCAGGAATTGTATGAGAAAAAACTGGTAACCTATCCGAGAACCGATGCCAGGGTACTTTCTACGGCAGTGGCAAAAGAGATTGGGAGAAATATCGGAGGGCTGAAATCCTATGGACCAATGGCGGAATTTGCCCAGGAGATTCTTTCCCAGACTGCTTATAAAGCAATTGGAAAGACCCGTTACACCAATGATAAACAGATTACGGATCACTATGCCATTATCCCTACAGGACAGGGATTTGGGGCTTTACGGGCCGTCAATCCTCTGGCGGAAAAGGTGTATCAGCTTATTTGCAGACGGTTTCTCAGTATTTTTTATCCACCTGCTGTTTATCAGAAATATAGTCTGGATATGAAACGGCTGGACGAGCATTTTTTTGCATCTTTGAAAGTCCTAGAATCGGAAGGGTATTTGAAAGTGACCGGAAAAGGGAATGATAAGGAAACAGAAAAAGTCCTGGAACAGGATACCGAATTTTTAAAAAGTCTGAAAAAGGGCATGGCGCTGGAACTTACATCCATGGCAATCAAAGAGGGAGAGACTTCTCCTCCCAAACGCTACACATCCGGTTCCATGATTCTGGCCATGGAAAATGCCGGCCAGCTCATTGAAGACGAGGAACTGCGGGCCCAGATTAAGGGAAGCGGAATCGGTACCAGCGCCACCAGAGCCGAGATATTAAAAAAACTGGTCAGCATCAAATACCTGGCGTTAAATAAGAAAACCCAGGTCATTACGCCTACGTTGTTAGGAGAACTGATATTTGACGTAGTTGGGGCATCCATACGTCAGCTTTTAAATCCGGAACTGACAGCCAGTTGGGAAAAGGGGCTGACCTATGTGGCAGAGGGAAGTATTACATCAGACGAATACATGGAAAAGTTAGAGCGGTTTGTAGCAGGGCGGACATACGGGGTTATGAACCTTCAAAACCAATATGTTCTGCGGGAATGTTTTGACAAAGATGCAGTATATTACAAAAAATCCGGGAAATAGGAGGTCATTATGAAAAAGGAAGAAATGAAAGTTTCAGAGATGTATGATTTGGGTCAGACCATGGCGGCTGATTATCTGAGACAGTTTACCTATCCATGGGAGGCTCTGGAAGGAATCGGCCTGTTTGCAGAAGAACTGGGTCCCTCGCTTTCAGAAGAAGAGTATGAAAAATGGGGAGAAAATGTATGGGTACATAAAACGGCAAAAGTAGCGCCTACGGCCTGCCTGACCGGGCCGGCTGTGATTGGCCCGGAAGCAGAGATTCGCCATTGCGCATTTTTAAGAGGAAAGGTGATTGTGGGGCAGGGCGCAGTAGTTGGAAACTCTACAGAGTTAAAAAATGTAATTTTATTTAATAAAGTTCAGGTTCCCCATTACAACTATGTAGGAGATTCTATTTTGGGATACAAGGCACATATGGGGGCCGGATCCATTACTTCCAATGTAAAATCTGATAAATGCCTGGTAATTGTTCATGGAGAAGATGAAGAGATTGAAACCGGACTTAAGAAATTTGGAGCCATGATCGGAGACCATGTGGAAGTTGGCTGCGGATCGGTCCTGAATCCGGGAACGGTTATCGGAAGAGAGTCCAATATTTATCCGCTGTCCAGTGTAAGGGGATGCGTAAACAGCCATTCGATTTACAAGAAGCAGGGAGAAATTGCAGAAAAGAGATAAGACAGGAAAAGGGACAGAAGCTTTTGGAAGTCTGCCCCTTTTAGCTGTCAATGGGTGAAATCCCGATCAACAGTGATGATTGTATAGAAATTGGGATGGCGATCCTGCACCATTAATTCAATCTGCTTTGTCAGAACTTTCGGCGGAGTAGGGTAGTCAATGGGAACAACAATATCAAAAATCAGATTGGTATGGGTTGGGCCTTTGACCATGCGAAAATCATGGAGGGTAATAGCGGAATGGATACTGCGGATAAGATTCAGCACTTCACTGCGGATGGACATAGTTTCCTCATCCTTGTCCTGAATGGGATCCATATGGATAACGGCATCGCAGTGCAGCTTGCTGCGCAGTTCCCTCTCGATGTTGTCAATGGTATCATGGAGTGCAAAAATGTCGCCGGAAGCAGAAACTTCACAATGGAGAGAAACCATCTGACGTCCAGGACCGTAGTCGTGGACCAGCATATCGTGGATGCCTAAAATCTCCGGATGAGAAAGAGTAATTGTTCGGATATTCTGGATAAATTCCGGATCCGGCGCCTGACCTAATAAAGGATTTAAGGTGTCTTTTGCTGCCTGAAAACCTGCATAAAAGATAAAAATACCGACCGCAACGCCGCACCAGCCGTCAATATTCAGTGAGGTAAAATGTCCGAAAACAGAGGCGGCCAGCACAACAGAAGTCGATAAGGCGTCGCTTAAACTGTCTAAAGCAGTGGCTTTCATGGCGGCAGAATCAATTTTTTTGCCTGTGGAGCGGTTGTAGCTGGCCATATAAAGCTTTACGCCAATGGAAATCGCCAGAATAATGAGGGCAAGCGGCTGAAAATCCACTGGTTCCGGATGGAGGATTTTTTGAGCAGATGTTTTCACCAGTTCAAACGCCATGATCAAAATGGCGCCGGAGACGATAAGGCCGGAGACGTATTCAATCCGTCCATGGCCAAAGGGGTGTTCTAAATCAGGTTTTTGTCCGGCCATATGAAATCCAATCAGGGTAATGACAGAAGAACCAGCGTCGGAAAGGTTATTAAAGGCATCGGCAGTAATTGCAATAGAATTACTGATAAGTCCTGCAAAAAATTTCCCTGCAAATAAAAGAAGATTAAAAAAAATGCCTGCTGCGCCGCAGAGAATCCCATAGCCTTGGCGGACTTCTGGGGAAGATGCATTGTCATAATCCGCGATAAAACGCTTGGCTAAAAAGCGAATCATAAACAGAAACCTCCTGGAAGATAATAGTTGCAGTCTGATAAGACAACTTTACATATTTTACCACTTATAAAGCCAAAGAACAAGGATTCCCTTGCTATTTTTTATATTTGTATTTATAATGGATAAATAGGTAAACCATACCCAAATAAATGAATCAGGAGAAAAAGCCATGAAACAAGACATGATTGTGATTTTGGACATGGGAAGCACTGAAA
Organism: Lachnospiraceae bacterium; assembly: GCA_046957575.1. Lineage (GTDB taxonomy): Bacteria > Bacillota > Clostridia > Lachnospirales > Lachnospiraceae > UMGS1370. The sequence goes on from JBKUOG010000029.1 coordinate 27,900, forward strand.
ATACCGTAATCGCCCGCGAAATTCGTGATATGGGTGTTTACAGCGAGATCCATCCCCATGACATCACTGCAGAAGAACTGAACAAGCTGGACAATGTAAAAGGTATTATTTTAAACGGCGGTGAAAACCGAGTAGTAGACGGAGTTCCGGTAGAAATTCATACAGAATTATATGACTGCGGGATTCCGATGATGGCGATTGACCATCCTACTGCAAAGTGTGAGCAGGTATTTGAGCAGATTCCAGATCAGGAGACTTTGCGTAAATTCGTATTTGATACCTGTCACGCAGAAGCAAACTGGAACATGAAAAATTTCATCGAGGATCAGGTAGAGCTGATTAAGCGTCAGGTAGGAGATAAGAAGGTGCTTCTTGCCCTTTCCGGCGGCGTTGACTCTTCTGTTGTAGCAGCTCTTTTGCTGAAAGCCATTGGCGACCAGTTAGTCTGTGTCCACGTCAATCATGGATTGATGAGAAAGAATGAGTCTGAAAGCGTGGTAGAAGTATTCAGAAACCAGCTTCATGCAAACCTGATTTATGTAGATGCTACCGAGCGTTTCCTTGGCAAGCTGGAAAATGTAGCAGATCCAGAGCAGAAGAGAAAGATTATCGGCGGCGAATTTATCCGCGTATTCGAGGAAGAGGCCAGAAAGTTAGACGGCATTGAATTCTTAGGACAGGGAACCATTTATCCGGATATTATCGAGAGCGGAACCAAGACTGCCAAGATGGTAAAATCCCATCACAATGTAGGCGGCCTTCCAGAGGATCTGCAGTTCGAACTGGTAGAGCCGTTAAAGCAGCTGTTTAAGGACGAGGTTCGCGCCTGCGGCGTAGAGCTGGGACTTCCCCATAACATGGTTTACCGTCAGCCATTCCCAGGCCCAGGCTTAGGAGTACGCTGCTTAGGAGCCATTACCAGAGACAGACTGACTGCAGTAAGAGAAGCAGACGCTATCCTGCGCGAAGAGTTTGAAAAGGCCGGACTGGACAAGAAGGTATGGCAGTATTTTACCGTTGTACCGGATTTCAAGTCTGTAGGTGTAAAGAACAATGCCAGATGTTTTGAGTATATGGTAATCATCCGCGCTATCAACACCATTGACGCCATGAGCGCCAGCATTGAGCGGGTAGACTGGGATGTTCTCCAGAAAATTACAGACCGCATCCTGGCAGAGGTAGACAATGTCAACCGCGTATGCTACGATATGTCTCCAAAACCTCCGGCAACGATTGAGTTTGAGTGATGATGTCCCTTTCCCTCTTAAATTATCCTTCTTCTCCTTCCCATTTTGGAAGGCCAGAAAAGAAAAAAGAGAATAAAGACAAAGATTAGACAGCCACAGGGATTTTGTCCCTGTGGCTGTTTCTGCATCTGTAGTTGAGTTGTGCCAGCAACTGTGTGTTGTCTCTTTTTCCTTCTTTTTTCTCTTTTTCAATTAAGAAAAAAACTGGAAAACAAGGCAGAAACCCTTTATTTACAAGGAAAAATTCAAGCAAAGAACTTTTCAGCGACAGATCCAGGATCAGGAACAGAAACAAAGAAAAGAAAAAAGCGTCCGGGAAGGACGCGGAAAAAGGAAAAGAAAAGAGAAAAGAGGGAAAAAAAGAAGGAAAGGGAAAGAGGGAAAGGCAAAAGAGAGAAAGAAACCCTAGGACATTTTGAGAGGGACAAGAGGAACGTTTTGAAAAGGACGGGAACAAAGACATTCAAAATAAATCGAATTAATCCGAGTTTTTGTCGGGAATTAATCGGAGATTTTGTTGAATGAATCCGAGAAATCGTCATTTTCAGCCTGATTTGCCCGGAAAATGACAAAAACTCAGAATAATTCAGTACAAAAATTCAAAATAATTCCCTTGCAAAAATTAGAAATAATTCAAAAAAAGAATTAATCCGAGATTTTGTCAGGAATTAATCCGAGATTTTGTCAAAGACCTGCCCTCTTTCCAGCCATCCGGAATTGTGTATACTCACTAAAAAACAGAACCAGAGATAAACCTGTCTGAATGAAAGACAGCAGGGAAAGGAGTATCACAATGAACAAAGCAAAAGTCAAATGCAGGGACATTCAATTTTTCAGTAAGAAGAATAACCAGATGGTCTGCGTACACAGCAGAGAGGAACGGGAGTATGCCAGGATGTTGGAGGAAGATCCTGAGATTGTTTTTTATGAAACAGGAAAGGAACTGGACCGGAGCCGGTATTCCTTTGTAAATCCGATTGGGATCCGGAAAAGCTATTTTGATACAGACTGGGCCACCGATTTCGTACTCCATTATGAAGATGGAAGAATAGGAGTCCGGGAACTGGTATCTGTATCTGCTTTAGAAAAACAGGCAGCCATTGAAAAATTGGAGTTTTCCAGAAGATATTGGGTCAATTCCGAAGCATCAGAGTGGAAAGTCCTCATTATGGAGAAGGGAGGCAGGGAGAATGTTTTATGAACAGTCAGGAGAGCAGTTTAAGGAACTTATCAAAACAGAGGAAGGTTCCTGGATGATTTCCTATGAGGAACCGGGAGCACCGTTTTTTATATCTCTGTCAGAAAAAGAAAAGCTAACAAAAATTCCAGCTCCGAATGAACATTTCCAGCAGGAGAAGCAGACACAGGCTTGGAAGAACCGTCGGGAACTGATTGAGCCGCTATTAGGAGAACCAGCATTTATTACGGACTCTGCTTTGCGAAGGGAAAAGGTCTATGAGATAGCAGAAAGAAAATCCACTACGGCTAAACGGGTGTACCGTCTGTTTTACCGGTATCTGGCTGGAAAGCCGCTTATGGAAGAACGAAAGCCGGGAGTAAGGGAGCAGACAAAAGAACAGAAGGACTTTGCATGGGCGATTGATACTTTTTACTTTTCTGCAAAGAAGGTATCTTTAAAGACTGCCTATGATCTGATGCTGTTGGCAAGATATATGGACGCAGACGGCCATTTAATGGAACAGAGGCCATCCTGGCACAGCTTCCGCCATTTCTTCTATGATGGGAATTATCACAGGAAGCCCAAAGCAGAGATTGCAAGAAATGGATTATCGGAGTATCAGAGAAACAAACGACCGCTGTATGGGAGTGCCGAAAACTGGAAAGGAAACATCGGAGCGTTCCAGATGGATGCAACCCAGGCAGATATTTACCTGGTTTCCCGATTAAACCGGGAAGAAGTCATAGGACGTCCTTATGTTTATCTGGCAGTCGATACGGCGACCCAGCTGATTACCGGTATCCATGTAGGACTGGAAGCTGGAGAACAGGCAGTCATATCCTGTCTGGTCTGTGCCGCTATGGATAAGGCGGAGTTTTGTAAAAATCATGGGATAGAGATTGAAAAAGAGGACTGGCCCAACGAAGGGCTTCCAGGGCAGATCATTACGGACAAAGGAAGGGAGTTTATCGGAAACCGCATGAGGGAACTGGCAGAGAAGTTTGGAATGGAGTTTGAATCCCTTCCACCATTTCGCCCGGATGAAAAGGGATTAGTGGAAAAAGCCTTTGATCTGATTCAGCAGAAATATAAACCTCTGTTAAGAGGAAAAGGCGTGATCGAAGCAGATGCACAGGAACGTTGGGCGGCAGATTATCGGAAACAGGCAGTGCTGACCCTGGAAGAGTTTACCCAGATTGTGATTCACTGTGTCCTGTATCTGAATAAAAGCCGGATTCTGGAAAAGGTTTCCCTGCCTGGGCTGGCTCCTACCGCGTCAAATTTGTGGAATTATTATCTGAAACAGAATAAATCCGAAGTGATTCCGGTCAATGCAAAGGATCTGTATCTGTTAAGCCTTCCAAGAGAACTTGTCTCTTTGTAGTGCTATAATAAAGTTGTAACAGCAGTGGCTAATAAGATAGAATCATCT
>JBKUOG010000030.1:0-31611 GCA_046957575.1 Lachnospiraceae bacterium
TCTCTGCTACCTCAAGAGTAGTCAGAGTTGCTTTTCTTAAATCATTCATTCTGTGCGCCCTCCTTGCTGGCAATTATCATCAGTATTCGGATTGGCTTTCATACCCCTGATGACGCGGACGAATAGATTTCGCCATCTGTGCACCCAGCTGTTTTGATATTGATTCAATAATCGCATTTGGCTGACTTTGAACTCGCCCTTCAAGGTCAGCTACTCTTTTTTCAAGAGCCGGCCATTTCTTTTTTGAAATCCACATCCCTACTCCACCTCCTTCTTTTCTGGCAATCTGGGTTTTAAAAAGAAATCTTTTCTTCTATAACCTATCCTTGCCTCTCTTTTCTATGTGTGTTTACTTTTTTGTATCTTTTAGGACACTTATTTATTAAAAAAAATAGGCATTGGAGATTCCAATTGTAGAATCTTTGTAATCGCCTTTATTTCTTCTAATGTAAACTGGCACTGTCCTTGGCACTTTCTATAGAATGCTGAACGACTTATACCAAGTTCTTCACACATCTTTGCTTTGCTGATACCCTTAAGCTTCATTTCTTCCTCTAGCTTTTCACTATTCAATTTTTTCACCTCCGTTTAGTGTCATTTAAGACACTTAAACTATAACGCATAACTCTTCCGTTGTCAACACTTTTTTTGTCTTTTATGACACTTTTGTTTTAAATTTTGTTGCAAAAAAGACACTAATATGTTAAACTAATGCCAAAAGGAGGAACTATACTATGCCTGACACCGGAAGTATAATCAAAAAATTACGACTCAAAAATAATATGACCTTAGAACAACTTGGAGACAAAGTTGGAGTAGGTAAAAGTACTGTTCGTAAATGGGAAAACGGAATGATTGCTAATATGCGTCGTGATAACATTGCTAAACTAGCAGAAGTACTCAATGTTTCTCCTGCCTATCTTATTGGTTTTGATAACAATATAGCTCCCATCTCTGGAGAAAGCAAAGGGGAGAAAAAGGGCGTTACTATCAAAGTTCTGGGACGAGTAGCTGCTGGTATTCCGATCGAAGCGGTAGAAGATATTATAGACACAGAGGAAATCTCTGAAGACATGGCTGCTACTGGTGAATTCTTTGGCTTACAAATTCATGGCGATTCTATGGAACCGAGAATCTGTGAAGGTGATGTAGTAATTGTTCGACAACAAGATGATGCTGAAAGCGGAGAAATTGTTATCGTAACTGTAAATGGCACTAATGCAACCTGCAAACGCCTAAGAAAGTATCGTGATGGAATCGAACTAATATCGTTCAATCCATCTTATAACCCTATGTTCTATAGTAATGAAGATATAGAAGCAAAACCAGTCAAAATTATAGGCAAGGTTGTAGAATTGAGAGGAAAATTTTAAATTGGTCTACTTAAGGAGGTCTCTATGTTTTGGAGTTTATTTCACAACATTCCTAAAAGAAAAACAAGTGACATAGATGCAAAGGCACTATCTTCTGCTGATTTTGCAGAAGATACAGAAACTGCCACTGAGTCAAAGAAACCCAGTTTAGAGTATGCAGAAACCATTTTTCTTAATCTTTTCCGAAAACACCCATATAAAAGAAACGATGTGTTTCCTGGCTACTTTCAATACGAATTAGAGATAATTAATATGTCAACCTTTTTTGACGAAGTTCTCAAACAAGGGTTTCTTGCACCTGCCTCCACAGAAGATATTTTAAATATGCTAAAATTATCTGATTTAAAAGAAATTTTAGCAGAACACAATTTAAAGAAAAGCGGAAACAAGTCGAATTTAGTTCAACGCATTATCGAAAATATCAACATCTCTCTTCTTCCTATAATGCAACAAGAATTTTTTTCGTTATCTCAAGAGGGGGAATGCTTTTTAGAAAAACATAGTGACTATTTAAAATTACGTCAACACCCAGAATGGGGAATTGGATTCTGGGAGTACCAAAATATTAAAGATTCATCCTCTGGATTAATTGATTTTAATCAAATTATACTTTCTCTTTTAAATAATAAGATAAAATCTCTTGCAAAAAAGAAATTCGATATGAGTCAATATGATTACTCAAAATTACATGAATTATACCTCAGCTGTTACCGAATTTTTGATGAAGACGAAAATCTTATTGCTGCCTTAAAGGCACTATTAAGTTCTGCGTTATTATCTGTAAGTGGTTGTGAAAATTTTTGGTTAATTTCATACAAACGAGGGCTTAACTTGAAGAATAGCCAGATTATGCAATATTATAAGCCCATACATATTCATCCATATGTAGCAGCTGATATTCTTGCTTTACAAGAATACTATACCGTTGATATAGCAAAAAATGTATATGACAACTTTATTGGCCCATATAACTTGTGTACCTTTGAAATATTTTGCCAAATTATAAATGAATTATTTTCTTCATCAATACTAGATTTATCACCATATGATAATATCATAAAACCTATATTTATGAAAAAGCTTAAGTAAAATAAATATTGAGAGCGGTTACTATAAATAAGGTGCTGAGAAAAGCAGAAAAATTATAATATAATTAAAACCGCCAAAGGCGTTTTAATAAAAATGTTAGGAGGTTTTTCTATGGACAAAAAAGAAATGAAAGAAAAATATGGTATCGATTTTATAGGAAACGTAATACGGAATATCTACCAGTATAGATGGATATCTGATTGTGTTCGAGCCTACACTGACAGTAATTGAAAGTCTCTAAAGATTAAAACCGCCACAGGCGTTTTAATAAAAACAAAAGAAAAGGGAAACGATAATGGCAGAACAAAATAAGTTGTCTCAAAAAGAAGCTGAGGAATTGCTGAATATGTTAAAAAAATCTCTTGCTTCTGAAATTAATTTTCCTACAAAAGGAGATTCCTCGGAATTTGATGCTGTTGGGATTTCTCAAAAAGAACAATTTACAATAAGAATATATCGAGGTAAAATTAATCGCTTCAAATACGAAATTGGTGCTAGGATAAAAAAAGACGGTATATTATTATTAGAACTTCACATAAATCCAAGCCGCCCACATCGAAATCCAGATGGAGAAGTAATGACTTGTTCACATTGGCATGTTTATAGCGAGGAATACGGAAGGCGATATGCTTTTCCTGCATGTAATATAAGCTCAGAAGATTTTATTGAAAATACTATACTCTTTTTAGAAAAATTTAATGTGATAGAAAAACCAGCTGTCAATATGCAGCTAGAACTGTTATAATACATCTGAAAGGAGGATTTTATTTATGGATATCCAACACTATATAAATGAATATATTTCCTGGCTTAAAAGCGAAATAACATTCTCCAAAGTAGGTGACTATTATGAGATAAACACCCCCTTTTTAAATTCTGCCAATGATTATTTGCAATTTTATGTTAAACAAGAAGGTGCTGATGTTTTTTTTACAGATGATGGATATACGCTAAACGAACTTGAAATGTCTGGATTTCAGTTCACTAAAAACAGGAAAATCCAATTGCAATCTATTCTTAACCAATATGGAGTTCAATTAGAAGGGAAGGAGTTAATTTCCAAAATTCCTGCAGATGAATTTCCTCAAAGAAAGCATGCTTTTACACAATGTTTAATTCATGTAAGTGATTTGTATATGACTTCTCGTACAAAAACAGGAGCATATTTTCTGGATGATATACAAAGCTTTTTTGTACAGAATGAAATATACTGTATGGAAAATGTACAATTTTCTGGAAAATCTGGTTTCCCGCATAATTACGATTTTGCAATACAACGCTCTAAATATAAACCTGAGAGATTGTGTTTAGCAATAAATAATCCTAATAGAAACGCTATGAATAACGCTCTTTTTGCTTGGAGCGATACAAAGCCTTCTCGAAAACCCGATAGTAAACTGATTGTCTTACTTAATGACTCTAATTCTATTGGAAAAGGTGTCGAAACTGGTTTTTCTAATTATGGAGTGGATACAATTCGCTGGAGTCAGCGCTCAGAAAAAGAAAATATGCATTTACTAACGGCATAACCTTTTTTGATAATATTGCCCCTCCGCAGGGGCCTACCTTGACAATATAATATACTTACCCAGGCAGCCAGTAGAGCGGCTGCGGTTCCCGCCCTGAGTCTTGGAAGGGAGGGATGCCTTATGAGTACATATGAAGAATTGCAGTTAATTACATCTGTGGCCTTACTTATTGTAGCAATCTTAACATATACACATAAGAAATAGCCGCCCTGCTCTCTGGTAAAGAATAGGCGGCTATTTCTTAGCTTCTTATATCCGCCAGGGCGGGGAGCCTTGACCTCCCTTACTGGCTGTCTTGTTAAGTATATTATATGTCAAATCAGCTTATTTGTCAAATGAAAAACCGCCCCTGGCGGCAACTAAAAATAATTTTATAAAAAAGAAGGAGGTTTCCATGAATCAAGAAGAGTTTGAATCTCGCGTAAAAGAAATCCATGAACGAGTTGTGTCTAGGGCACTCTCGCCAGATGAAGAAAACGATTATACTGAATCACTCTTTGAATCTATCAAACATATTAACGAATATGGACAGGAATGCTGGTATGCTCGAGAACTTTCTAAGGTTTTAGATTACAAAGACTTTAGAAATTTTGAATTGATAATTTTCAAAGCTATGGAAAACTGCAAAAACAGTGGTTCTAATCCCTCTGACCATTTCGGTGAGTTCACCGAGATGGTTCCTATTGGCTCCAACGCAAGAAGAGGCTTTCCAAGTTATCAGCTTTCTCGTTATGCTTGTTATCTGATAGTACTCAATGCCGACGCTTCAAAGTCCATTATTGCACATGGAAAAACCTATTTTGCAGTTAAAACCCGTCAACAGGAGCTCATTGAAAATTTTGAATTATTAGAAGAAGATCAAAAAAGGCTTGCAATCCGTAAGGAAATGAAAGAGCATAACAAACTACTTGTAGCTGCAGCTAAAGATGCTGGCGTAGAAACATCTCTCGAATATGCAACTTTCCAAAACTATGGTTATATGGGTTTGTATGGCGGTTTAAAAGCTCAAGATATTCGCATCAAAAAAGGACTTGCAAAAAAGGAAAACATTTTAGATCACATGGGATATGAAGAGCTAGCCGCAAACCTTTTCCGTGCAACACAAACCGAAGCTAAACTTCGCCGAGAAAATGTACAAGGTAAATCAGAAGCTAATAGAACCCACTTTAATGTGGGAAAAGAAGTACGAGATACGATTGAAAGACTTGGCGGCACTATGCCTGAGGATTTACCAACGCCAGAAAAAAGCATCAAACAAATCAAACGGGAACAAAAACAAATTAAATGAAAAACCGCTCCTGGCTGCAACCAGGAACGGCTTTCACATAGATTCTCTTGCCGGATGCTCCGGAAGATACACTACATATCAGAATTCTAGTATATCATTCCTGGAGCGTCCTGGCAAGGGGCGTATTTTTTATACTCATTTTTGTGCGACGTCGCACGCATCTATACGAAAGGAATGATACTATGGCAACAGCAAAAAAACTTCCGTCCGGCTCCTGGCGCTGTCTGGCTTTCAGCCACTATGAACCTGTTCTGGACAAATCCGGAAAACCAGTTATTGACAATAAAACCGGAAAACCCAAGCAAAGGCGTGTGTATGAATCTTTTACCAGCGACGACCCATCTGCCAGGGGACGTAAAGCCGCTGAACTGGCTGCCGCCCAATTTCAAGCCAACAGGAAAGGTGGTGGAAATCAAATTTCAAAATCTTCTCTGACGTTAGGACAGGCAATGGATGATTATATTACATCAAGATCTGCTATTCTATCTCCGGCTACAATCCGAGAGTATAAGCGCTCCAGGAAAGCCGATTTGCAGAATCTCATGGATAAAAAAATATCTTCTATTACCCAAGAGGACATACAAAACGAAATTAACCTGGAAGCCATTACCCATTCACCAAAAAGTGTCCGGAATATGCATGGCCTTCTCACGGCCGTATTGGGCGTATACCGCCCTGATTTCAGCGTCCATACAAAACTGCCAGAGAGAATCCGACCGACGCTCTATATCCCTTCTGATGAAGACGTACGCAAACTAATGGGTGCAGTAGAAGGTACGCCCCTTGAAATTCCAGTTCTGCTCGCTGCTTTCGGCCCGATGCGGCGCAGTGAAATCTGCGCTCTTGATTCTGACCATGTTCAGGGAAATATTGTTCATGTTGAATTGGCCATGGTATTAGATGATAACAATAATTGGGTTGTAAAACAACCAAAAAGTTTTGCCGGAAATCGCTATATAGAATTTCCTGATTTTGTAATAAAAAAATTTCCAAAGCAGCCAGGAAGGATCGTAAATTTACGCCCTTACCAAATTTCAAATCATTTTTCTGAAGTGCTAAGAAAGAATCGCATCCCTCATTTCCGTTTCCATGACTTGCGCCACTATTCTGCATCTATCCAGCACGCGCTTGGAATCCCAGATGCTTATATCATGCAGCGCGGCGGATGGGGGAATGATTCGGTATTGAAAAATATATATCGCCACACTATGGAGCAGCAAACAAAGGCTATGAATCAAAAGGCAAATGCACATTTTGAAAACCTATGCAACACGAAATGCAACACAAAAGAAAAAGTCCTTGAATAATCAAGGACTTTACAGTCGGAGTAACAGGATTTGAACCTGCGACCTCTCGGCCCCCAGCCGAGCGCGCTACCAAGCTACGCCATACTCCGTCACTTAACACCAGATTAGTATAGCAAATCTTAACGGAAAATGCAACTGGTTTTTATAATTTTTTTCTGTTTGCATGCAGCCACTTCTCTATAATAATAATGAAATTTTGACAAAATACAGAGACTGTCATCTCATTTTGACAGTCTCTGCACTTTTATTTTTCCTGATTATGAAGGCTGTTTACCAATGTAAGCGTGGATACCGCCATCTACATACAGAATCAAACCATTTACAAAATTAGAAGCTTCAGAAGCCAGGAATACTGCCGGTCCGCCCAGATCTTCTGCTTCTCCCCAACGTCCTGCAGGAGTTTTCGCAATAATAAACTGATCAAACGGATGTCTGGATCCATCAGGCTGAGTCTCACGCAGAGGAGCCGTCTGAGGAGTTGCAATGTAGCCAGGTCCGATGCCGTTGCACTGGATATTGTACTCGCCATACTCAGATGCAATATTTCTGGTCAGCATCTTTAAGCCGCCCTTTGCAGCAGCATATGCAGAAACAGTTTCGCGTCCGAACTCAGACATCATGGAGCAGATGTTAATAATCTTTCCGCCGCCCTTCTTAATCATAGACGGAATTACTGCTTTTGCAACAATAAAAGGAGCATTTAAGTCTACGTCAATTACCTGACGGAAATCAGCAGCAGACATCTCAATCATCGGGATTCTCTTGATAATTCCTGCATTGTTAACCAGAATATCAATTACTCCCACTTCTTCTTCAATCTTGGCTACCATTGCATTTACAGCATCTTCATCACATACATTGCACACATAGCCATGAGCCTTAATGCCAGCTTCCTCATAAGCTGCCAGGCCCTTATCTACTAACTCCTGCTTAATGTCATTGAATACAATGGTTGCTCCAGCAGCAGCCATAGCGCTTGCAATCGCAAAGCCGATACCATAAGATGCACCAGTTACCAATGCGATTTTGCCTTCCAGTGAAAATGCATTTAAATCTTTCATTGTCCCTTCTCCTTTTCTTTGAATTTGTATACAATTAAGTTATCTTGTATACAAATAATAACACATCCGCCAATTTTTTGCAATATGTTTTGATACAAATTTATAAGGAACATGTAACAGTTCCGCCATGCAAAAACTGACACAATTTTGACCATGGGAACTTGCTCGCAATGGACAAATTTGTGCCAGTTTTTATAGGAGGAACATCCCCTGTCTTCTCTTCCCTACTTATCTAAATGTTCCAGCAATTCGTAGACTCTGGATCTGGTCAGTTCTGCTCCTTTTAAACTTTCAGCCATAGGCTGCATACTTCCGCCTTCGTACTCCATTCCTGCCTCTTTTATGGCCTTTTCCTTATATGCGATCCACTCCCGCTCTTCCAAAGTCAGCACGTCCATCTCTTCCTTAGGCAATATTTCTTTTAATACACTCCATAACTGGTTGAGTGCATCGTCCCACTGCCTGTACATCTCTGCCGCACTGATATTTAAATCCATCTGAGTTGCGGCTTCATGTGTAATATAGTCATCCAACGCATCTGTACTTTCTTTTGTATCTTCTATCAATTCTTTGATATGCTCTGCCCTGTCAAAACTATAAAATCCACAATCCTCTGTTTCGTTATACAATCCATAAAAAGGCAGTTGTTCCTGGAACTCATCGGAAAGAAAAACGTCCGTCCAGTTTCGGAATCCTTCTGGAAGCCGTAAAATCGGACTCCCCTTTAAATAAATGAATATGTCCTCTGTCCCGCTCAATCCATAAGCTTCTGAATAGCAATAGCGAATCCCATCTGCAATCGTTTCGCTGCTTGTCTCATTTTCATAGTTCATTTCCTGAATCTGTACTTTATAAGTGTAATCATCTACTCTTTCCGGAACTGTAAACTGTCCATGGAAACTGCACTGGTATCTTGTGCCGCCAGGATATCCCTCCCCTGTTTCCCCCATATTGCTGTCATAATACAGTCCCTCAAAGCTGCCGTCTTCTCTTATTGTCAAATTCGTCTGCCAGGCCCCTGCTCCGCTTTCCAGTATAAACTCAATTCCTTTTAAATCCGCAAAAGAAAAGCTCTCCTCTTCTGTTTTTTCTGTCTCCGGTATCGCTGCGCTGGTCTCTGTTTCTTCAATTTTGGACGGCTCTGCCTCAACTGTCTCTGTTTCCAAATCCGGCTGTTGTATAAAGACTTCTTCTTTTATACTGCAGCCGTATAAAACCAGGGCAGCCGAAACCGCCGCTATTCCTGTCCTTTGTTTATTCCATCTCATTCCTTTTTCCTTCCTCATTCTCTAAATCTGCACTGCTGCGTTCCATGATGAAATTGGTAAGAACAATCCCCTGCCTTTCTACCTGCTGTTCTTTGACGATCCGATATCCTCTCCTTTCAAAAAACGGTCTGGCTGTAATTGAAGCATGAGTCACCACTTTTCCTGAAACCGTCTGCTCCAGAAAGCTGCAAATTTCCGAAGCTATCCCCTTGTTCTGATGGTCTTTATGTACATACAACCTGTCCAGATATCCTGTTTTATCAATATCTCCAAACCCTACAATCTCATGGCCTTCTTCTGCCACCAGACTATAGTGAGCTAAAAATGATTGATTCCATGTTGTCAGATCCATGTTTTCAGGCGCCCATGCATCTAACTGGTCCCTGGTATAGTCTTTGGCATTTACAGTATGCACAGTGCTGTAAAACAATTTTGCTAATCTTTCACAGTCTTCTGCCCTGTATTCCCGAATTGTTATGTTTTTTTCAATTGGATAGCAGTATTCTTTTTTTAAATCAAACGTCATGTTATGCTTCCTCTCCTTTAAAACAGCGGGATTTTCTCAATCCTGCCATCCAGTTTATACCAGATCCCATACCACAAGTCTTCCAGCTTTTCTCCATCTGCTGCTAAAAATCCGCAGACAATGCTGTCAAATTCTGGAATCTCAACAGGCCCGTAGATCAGATGGCTTTCTGGATTTTCGGCGACTTTTTCTGATACCTGCTCCAGATATTCCTCTGCTAAAACGGCATCTCCAAAAAGCCCCTGTTCCTTTTCTTTCTTATTTATTTCTATCAGTTCCTCCTCAATTGGCTGGATTCTTTCTGATTTCTCCAAATACCACAGCCACTGGCTTTCCGCCTTTTCATCGTAAGCATTGGTAATTACGACCAAAGAGTCTTTCCCTCCCAATACTTCTGTATATCCGTCTCCCTGCATAATAATCGTTCCTGCTTCTTCCAGAGTAAATGCAGTATTTAAATCAGCAGTCCCATCTCTTCTCAGGTCAGTTAAATCAAAGGACAGATATCCAAAGCTTCCATGAAGAGAAATTTTATCTGCACTCACCCAGTCCAGTTCTGCCGCCATACCAAATGGCTCCTCTTTTGCCTGTTCCACATCTAGCCTGACAGCCAAATCTCCCTCTTTTCCCTCATCCTCTACCATCTTCCCAGCTAAAAAAATCGAAGTAGGGCCGTCTGCCCCTCCAATAACGGAAATGGTCTCTGCTTTTTCTTTTGACTTGGCAAACAATATAAACACTGCCCCTGCGGCCAGAACAACAGCCAGCATCCCCAGCCAAAATCCGGGCTTTCTGTAATTCAGAATATTTTTAAATCTGCTCATTCCCTCACTCCTTTTAGTTCTGCTCTATCTAATTGTTTACTGCAATCGCCCCAATAAGTCAATCCTTTTTTAGTTTCCGTCATTTTTACTCTTATTCACAAATAAATTGACATTTTTTTGTCATAGTTTTATAATGAAATTGTGTCGAAAACACTTTTTTGACACAAATATTATAATGTTGGATTGCTCTGCAATCCTCAAAAAACACAAAAGGAGGCATGATTATGCTGAAATCAAGAGCACAGACAGCAGTAGATTACTATGTAAAACATGGGTACAACTGCGCCCAGGCAGTAGCTGTCACCTACGCCGATCTTCTCGGCCTGGACCCGATGGTATGTTTTAAGGGAATGGAGACCTTTGGAAGTGGCATGGGCGCCCGTCTCGGTACCTGCGGAGCCATATCCGGGGCCATTTATCTGGCTGGTTTTGTTACCAGCACCGGGCACATGGATGAAGACAAAAGCAATAAGTCTAAAAAAGAATCTTATCATCTTGCCAGCACAATCACAAAAGAATTTTTTGAAAAAAACCGTACAGTAACATGTCAAGATCTGAAAGAACCCGGTTCGGACACTTTCCATTCCTGTCTGGACTGTATTGCAGATGCTGCTATCCTGGCAGAAAAATATGTTTTCCCTGGACAGTTTGAAGAACCCACCTATTTTGAGAATAAGGCAAAAAAATAGTTCATCATCACAAAATGTGATAGAAAACGAGGAATAATATGACTTATATTATCTTTTTTGCAGTCAGTATCCTGGCATCTGTAGTAGGCGCTATTTGCGGCGTAGGCGGCGGCGTGTTTATGAAACCCGCGTTGGATGCAGTAGGAGTGCTTCCGGTCAACACCATCACTTTCTTATCCACCTGTACTGTAATCTCCATGACCAGCTACAATGTCATCAGTTCTGCCATGAATACCAAAAAAGGCGGCAGCGACAATCTAATCGACTGGAATCTGACTACGTGGCTTGCCATTGGTTCTGCCATCGGAGGTGTTATCGGAAAGTATGTTTATGACATTATCAAAAACGCTTCCCCGGACAAGGAAATGGTAGGAGGATACCAGGCAATTGCTCTGCTAATCGCTGTGTTTTTGACATTAATCTACACATTAAATAAGAAAAAATGCAAATCCTTCCATGTAAAAAATCCCTTCGCATTAGTGTTTCTGGGCTTTGCACTAGGCACTCTTTCCTCCTTTGTAGGTATCGGAGGCGGCCCTATGAATCTGGCTGTGCTTTATTTCTTCCTTTCCATGCCTACCAAAACTGCTGCGCAAAATTCTCTGTATATGATCCTGATTTCCCAGGCCGCCAGCCTGATTATGACCTTTGTTCAGGGAAGCGTGCCAGAGGCTTTGTACAAAAATGCAGACCCCGGACTGTGGGTTATGTTAATCGGTATGATGCTTTGCGGTGTATACGGGGGAATTGTTGGTAAAAAAATCAACAAAAAAATCCCTTCCAGCACAGTAGACAGGCTGTTTGTACTTTTAATCTGCGTAATCATGGGACTTTGCTGCTGGAATATTTATACCAAACTCGGACTTGGTTGATTTTCGCAATTTCAAATCAAAAAGCGTTTCAGACAGCCGGAATCCGGCATTTCTGAAACGCTTTTTGATTCTATTTTACTTTCCTAACTGTTCCAGCCGTTCTTTTACCTGCTCCATCATCTGGGTATATTTCGCAAGCTTCGCCTTTTCCTCTTCAATCTTGGCTGCCGGAGCTTTGCTTACAAACCTCTCATTGCTTAACATTCCGTTTACGCGGGCTAATTCTCCTGCCAGACGCTTTTCTTCTTTATGAAGACGCTCTAACTCTTTCTCAATGTCTACCAGTTCGGCAAATGGAATGTAAATGTTGGCATGAGGAATTACAACGGAAACCGCGTCTTCTCCAATGCCGCTCTTATCCTTCTGAATCAGCACCTCGCTGGCATAGCCTAAGGTTCCAAAGAATACCTTTCCGTTCGTGAAAATATCGGCAACCTCCTGATTTTCCGTTACCACAAATACCTTTGCTTTTTTGCTCGGCGGTACGTTCATGGTGGTGCGCACGTTACGGATTGCGCGGACTGCTTCTTTCATGGTTTCTACGGCCGTTTCTTCTGCTGCAAAGTTCCACTCTTCCTTGTAAACCGGCCAGTTGGAAACCATAATGGATGCTTCGTCGTCCTGAAGGTTGCAGAAGATTTCTTCTGTAATAAACGGCATATATGGATGAAGCAGCTTTAAGGACTGAATCAGTACGGTCTTTAAGGTCCAGATTGCAGCCGCCTTGGTGGTGTCTTCATCATTCCACAGACGTGGTTTTACCATCTCAATGTACCAGTCGCAGAACTCTTCCCAGATAAAGTCGTAAACCTTCTGAAGAGCAATTCCCAGTTCATACTTATCCATGTTGTCGGTTACATCTTTTGTCAGAGTATTGACCTTGGAAAGAATCCACTTATCTGCCATGGTCAAATCTTCTGCCTGAACCTTTGCATCGGTGGCCTTTTCAATATTCATCATAATGAAACGGGAAGCATTCCATACTTTGTTTGCAAAGTTTCTGCTGGCTTCTACTCTCTCCCAGTAGAAACGCATATCGTTTCCAGGAGCATTTCCGGTCATTAAGGTCATACGGAGAGCATCAGCGCCGTATTTATCAATGACTTCCAGAGGATCGATTCCGTTTCCTAAGGATTTGCTCATCTTGCGGCCCTGGGAATCTCTTACCAGACCATGGATTAACACCGTATGGAACGGCTCTTTTCCGGTCTGCTCCAGTCCGGAGAATACCATACGGATTACCCAGAAGAAAATAATATCGTATCCGGTTACTAAGACGTCGGTTGGATAGAAGTAATCCATTTCTTTGGTGTCATCCGGCCAGCCCAGGGTAGAGAATGGCCACAGTGCGGAAGAAAACCAGGTATCCAGGGTATCTTCATCCTGCTTAAAATGGGTACAGCCGCATTTTGGGCATACAGAAGGCATTTCCTTTGCCACCACCATTTCGCCGCACTCTTCACAGTAATAAGCCGGAATCCGGTGACCCCACCACAGCTGTCTGGAAATACACCAGTCGCGGATGCCTTCCAGCCAGTGAAGGTACGTTTTTCCAAAGCTTTCCGGAACGAATTTTAAACGGCCGCTCTTTAATGCTTCAATAGCCGGTTTTGCCATCTCGTCCATCTTTACAAACCACTGAGGCTTAATCATTGGCTCAACGGTTGTGCCGCAGCGGTCATGGGTTCCGACATTGTGGGAATATGGAACTACTTTTACCAAAAGGCCCTGTTCGGTTAAATCTTCTACCATGGCTTTTCTGGCTTCGTAGCGGTCCATGCTGTAATACTTGCCAGGAACGCTAATGGTAGCGTCATCATTCATAATGCAGATTTCCGGAAGATTGTGGCGCTTTCCTACCTCAAAGTCATTAGGGTCATGGGCAGGAGTAATCTTTACGCATCCAGTTCCAAATTCTTTGTCTACATAAGAGTCGGCAATGACCGGAATCTCTCTGTCCGTTAACGGCAGCTTTAACATCTTGCCAATTAAGTCTTTATAACGCTCATCTTCCGGATTTACGGCAACTGCAGTATCGCCAAGAAGGGTCTCTGGTCTGGTAGTTGCAATCTCAACAAAGCGGCCTTCTTCTCCAACGATAGGGTAATTGATGTGCCAGAAGAATCCGTCCTGCTCTTCGTGTTCGACTTCTGCGTCAGAAATAGAGGTCTGGCAGACCGGACACCAGTTAATAATACGGGATCCTTTGTAAATATAGCCTTTTTCATACAGTCTGGTAAATACCTCTAAAACGGCTTTGGAGCAGCCCTCGTCCATGGTAAAACGCTCTCTGTCCCAGTCAGCGGAAGATCCCAGCTTGTGAAGCTGCTTTACAATCCGGCTGCCGTACTCGTCTTTCCACTCCCAGGCTTTTTCTAAGAAGCCTTCTCTTCCCAGATCGTGCTTTTCGATGCCCTGACTCTTTAATTTGTCAATTACCTTTACTTCTGTTGCAATGGCTGCATGGTCTGTACCTGGCTGCCACAGTGCTTCATATCCCTGCATTCTCTTATAACGGATTAAAATATCCTGCATGGTATTGTCTAAAGCATGGCCCATGTGAAGCTGTCCGGTAATGTTTGGCGGCGGCATTACAATGGTAAATGGCTTTTTGCCTTCTCTTTTTCCTCTCTCTGCGTCTGCGTGGAAATATTTGTTGTCCAGCCACTTCTGATACAGACGCTCTTCAATGTCCGCTGGATTATAGTTCTTTTCCAATTCTTTCATGTCTTTTCTCCTTATTTTTTCTTTCTATTTCTGGAGGTAATCACTCCCAGATGAACCCCCTTTTCTTTTAACTTTTTCAGGGTTTCTTCGATTTTTTCAAACACCTTGATTGTGTGTTCTTCTTCATCGGCAAATTGATTCCAGATTGCAAAGTTCTCTTCGGTGTCCGGAATATCCAGTCTTTTCAAGGCATCTGCCCCAGTAATCCCCAGTGAAAACTGAAGGTCTTCTTCCGCGATTTTGGTCCCATGCATCTGGAAAACCAGGCGCTGCAAAGACCGGATAATGGAATATTCGGTATCCAGCAGAGTGCCGTCTACGTCAAATACCACGTATGAATAAACGTTCATTTTTTCCTCCTACATCTGTCTGCGGACGATCCGGTATTCATCATCTAACTGGTAATACGGACAGGCAAAGTTGGAACTGCTTAAAAATCTGACCATTTCATCTTCGTCCAAATCCGCTTCACAGATGTAATACCCATAGTCTTCGTCATACGTATAGTTAACGCAGGTATCGCAGGTGGTCTGCTTTTCCCTTTTTGTTGGTTTCAACTGCTTCATTTTAAATTCTCCTTTTACAAAAGAACCTGTGACCGTTTTGCAGCCATCTGATAGTTGTCCCATTTTTCTCCCTGATAAGAAAAAGCCTCTTTTATAAATTGCTCCTCCTGGAATCCGACTGCTTCATAGCAGGCCTTGGCCCCTGGATTGTTGGCAAATACCCTCAGTCTTACGGTATCTGCTTTCAAAATCGTAAATGCATACCGCAAAGCCAGGGAAAGCATCTCTTTTCCGTATCCTTTTCCCCGGATGGACGGATCCACCACAATAAATCCAAAAAAGATACTGTTTTCCTGGTAATCCATATTCCTCATCAGAAGATGACCCACTACCCTGCCAGTTTCATCTGCCGCAGCCATGGGCCAGCCATTGCTGTCCTCTTCCCATTTTCTGCAATAATCATTCACCTGCTGTCTTGTCAATGGATAGGAAAACTGTCCTGCACTCCATTTTGTAAACATCTCTTCATTGTCAAACCACTTTACCAGATATTCTCCATCTGCTGGTTTGAATGGACGTAATCGAAGCATCTTTTCCTCCTGAAACTCCTATGAAATAAAAGAACCCTCTGCATACAAGTATGCAAAGGGCGAATTATCGCGGTACCACCTTTTTTCTGCCAGCTTTTCGACACTGAAAAAACCTGCTGCCGGCAATCTCTTAGACCCTGTAACGCTGGCCCTGCGGGAATCCCTACTGAACAGGCCTGGTATCAGACGTTGATTCGTTGAGAACTCCGGTTCAGAAGCTACCTTCCATCTGCTCTTCCTCGGACCGCCTTCCAGCCAGTGAGCCGTCCTCTCTGCCAGGGTCTGCAAATGTACTCCTCTTCCTCATAACCTTTTCTGAAAATAAATTGATTCTTCCTAATAATATCGGGCTTTTTAACATTTGTCAACCCTAATTGTCTATTACGACAAAAACAACATTTCCATCCACTGACCCCTCGCGGGATCAGACGGATTACACCGGAATACATCCTAAGCTTGAGCCTGATTTCCATCCACTGACCCCTCGCGGGATCAGACTGCAAAATAGCACAATTCTATTTTGCACTAGAACCAAGTTTTTGTCAACTATTACATAACAAACAACTTCTATCAGCAAAGTGAACTACCCATTGTCTAAAGCCAATGGGCTTCCTGCTTCATAGACCTCGCAACCTACTATCTCCACAGGCATTGATTCGGGCAGTCCCTGCCCTATATATTATTTCTTCTTATGCTATTTGTCTTAATCCCTCTGCCAATATATTTTTTGCAGCATTAATATCCCTATCATGTTTTTCTCCACATGCAGGACATGTCCATTCTCTTACCGACAAGTCCTTTGTATCTGTATTTTGATATCCACAAACAGAACATATCTGACTACTGGCATAGAATGTATCTGCCTTGATATATTTCCGTCCATTCCACTTTGCTTTATACTCCAGCTGTCTCGTTAACTCATACCATGACGCATCTGTTATTGATTTTGCCAGATGATGATTTTTTACCATGGTTTTTATCTGTAGTTTTTCCGAAACTATCACTTGGTTTTCGCTGATAATCTCATGGGAAATCTTATGCAGATAATCCTTTCTCGTATTTGTGATTTTCTCATAGCATAATGCTATTTGTTTTTTCTTTTTGTAATAATTACGGCTTCCTTTCTTTTTATGCACCAATTGTCTCTGTAACCTTGCTAACTTTCGCTCATATTTCTGAATCGTCTTCGGATTTTCATATTTTCTTTCATCTGACGTGATGCACAAATCCTTTATCCCTAAGTCTAGTCCAATATTCTGTTTTGTGTGCGGTAATTCTTTATGCTCTGTTTCTACTAAAATAGATATATAATATTTTCCACTTGGCACTTGCGATACAGTGGCAGACTTTATCTGGCCTCTGAAGTCCCTATGCACTTTTGCCTTCACTTCTTTTAATTTCGGCAGTTTTACCTTTCTATTCTCAAAATCTACTGCTATGTTGCCACTCGTAAAATTTGTTGTATAGGATTTGTGAGTATCATGTTTGCTTTTGAACTTTGGATATCCGGCATGTTCTTTGAAAAACTTTTGATATGCAGCGTCCATGTTATATATCGCATTGGTCAGGGCAAATTTATCTACTTCTTTTAGCCATTCATATGTTCTCTTTAATTCTCTGTTACAGTAATTATTGCAGTCTGTTTTACTGACAGATTTCTTTTCCTGCTCATATGTATCTTTTTTATATGCAAGTGTCTGATTATATACAAAACGGCAACATCCAAATGTTTTTGCAATCTGAATTTCCTGTTCTTTATTCGGATATATCCTGTATTTATACGCTTTTAACATTTGCTGTCACCACCTTTTTAACCTTGATTTTGTATGTCGTATAGCTTTTCATTAAATTTACGATTTGACTCACTGGCATTGTAGGTTCTGTTTCTATCATGTAATGAATATGGTCTTTGTCCGTTTCCATATATCTGATGATAACTTTGTGTCTTTGACATATCTCATACGAAAACTGTTTTATATCATCTGATATTTGCTTTGAAACCAGTAATTTCTTTCTATATTTGCAGACGAATATAATATGATACTGTAATAAATATTTGTGTCTGCTTTTTGATTTCCATGTTCCCATGCCGTAAGTATATAACAATTTTTTATTTTTGGCTACCTTAACCCACCGTCTAAAGTCAGTGGGATTGCGGTAGCCTTATTTCAAAACGTATGTCCTTTTTTTCTTTTTTAATTTTTTCTGTCTTTTGGTGCGAACCTCCCAGGGAATTTATGTTCACTTCCAGTTCGCACCCATATGTAAAACTATCCTTATAGAAAATCTATCGTGAAAATGCTGAACTTGAAGCAAGTCTTCACGAAAATACTTTTCAGACTGAATAATTGCCAATTTTTTATAAAATCCCCCTTAAGAGATCTGCTATGTGCATATCTTCCTAAGGGGGACAAAAACTATCTCAAACTGGTCTTTAATAATGTTCTGGACAATCTCGTCTGAATCACAGTTCAACTTTTACTTTCTCTAATTTCCAGATGTCGTGAACGTATTCTTCAATGGTCCGGTCAGAAGTAAACTTGCCGGCGCAGGCTACGTTTAAAATCGCTGCCTTTGCCCACCACTTCTCGTCGCGGTAAGCCTTGTCAATCTTCTCATGGGCTTCTGCATAAGAACGGAAGTCCTTTAAGATAAAGTAGCGGTCTGCCTTATCACTGCTCTGGGTGTTAAGCAGAGAGTTGTAGATTGGACGGAACAGCTCCGGATCCTGAGGAGAATAATAACCGTTGATCAACTGCATCAGCACGCGGCGGATCTCCTGGTCATTGTTGAAAATATCCATTGGATTGTAGCCGCCGTTGTTCTCATAGTTGATAACTTCGTCAGAAGACATACCAAAAATAAAGGCATTTTCTTCGCCTACTTCTTCTACGATCTCAACGTTGGCACCGTCCATGGTTCCTAAGGTCAGAGCACCGTTTAACATCAGCTTCATGTTGCCGGTACCGGATGCCTCTTTGCTGGCAGTGGAAATCTGCTCGCTGACGTCGGCTGCTGCAAAAATAATTTCTGCATTGGAAACTCTGTAGTCTTCAATAAATACCACTTTAATCTTGCCGTTGATGGTCTTATCATTGTTGATTACGTCAGCAACTGCGTTGATTAACTTGATGGTCAGCTTTGCAACCTTATATCCGGCTGCTGCTTTTGCGCCAAAGATAAAGGTTCTTGGAACCATATCCAGGTTTGGATTGTCCTTTAACTGATTATACAGATACATCACGTGCAGGATGTTTAAAAGCTGGCGCTTGTACTCGTGAAGACGTTTTACCTGAACATCAAAGATAGAACGTGGATTTACTTCAATTCCGTTGTGCTCCTTGATGTATTTTGCCAGACGGATTTTGTTCTGGTACTTAATATTCATAAATTCCTGCTGGCTTCTCTCATCATCTGCATAAATTGCAAGCTTCTTGATGTGAGGCAGGTTAGTAATCCACTCATCGCCAATCTTTCCAGTTACCCAGTCAGCAAGCAGCGGATCTCCATGAAGAAGGAATCTTCTCTGGGTAATGCCGTTGGTCTTATTATTGAACTTATCCGGCATCATTTCATAGAAATCTTTTAATTCCTGATGCTTTAAAATCTCCGTATGCAGTCTTGCAACGCCGTTTACAGAAAAGCTTCCTGCAATTGCCAGGTGCGCCATCTTTACCTGACCGTCGTAGATAATCGCCATCTTGCGCACTTTTTCGTGATTGCCAGGATAAGCAGCCTCGATCGCAGAAATGAAGCGGCGGTTAATTTCCTCGATGATCTGGTAAATTCTTGGAAGCAGTCTGGAGAACAGCTCAATCGGCCATTTTTCCAGAGCTTCCGCCATAATGGTGTGGTTGGTATAAGCACAGGTCTTAGTGGTAACTTCCCATGCCTCATCCCACTCTAAGTTGTAATCGTCTAACAGGATTCGCATTAACTCTGCTACTGCTACAGTCGGATGGGTATCATTTAACTGGAATACGTTCTTTTCATAGAACTTGCGCACATCATCATGGTGCTCCATGTACTTTGCAACTGCCCGCTGTACGCTGGCAGAGATAAAGAAATACTGCTGGCGCAGACGTAGTTCTTTTCCTGCATAATGATTATCGTTTGGATATAATACCTCAACAATGGTCTTTGCCAGGTTCTCCTGCTCCACTGCCTTCTGGTAGTTTCCTTTGTCAAACTCGTCTAAGCGGAACACTTCCACAGGCTGTGCATCCCAGACGCGAAGCGTATTTACTACGTTGTTGCCGTAACCTACTACCGGCATATCATAAGGAACTGCCATAACAGACTGGTAGCCCTTTTGTACAAAGCGGTTTCTCTTGCCATCCCACTGGGGTTCTACATAACCGCCAAATTTTACTTCTGTCGCATACTCGACTCTGCGCACCTCAAATGGGTTTCCATTCTTTAACCAGTCATCTGGCACTTCCTTCTGATAACCGTTTTCGATTTTCTGCTTAAACATACCGTAACGGTAACGGATACCGCAGCCGTATGCAGGATAGCCCAGGGTTGCTAAAGAGTCTAAGAAGCAGGCAGACAGACGGCCTAAGCCGCCGTTTCCAAGCGCTGCATCCGGCTCCTGATCCTCAATTACATTTAAATCCATGCCTAATTCTTCTAATACTTCTTTGATTTCTTTCTGCGCACAAATATTAATAATATTGTTGCCCAGGGCGCGGCCCATTAAAAACTCCATAGAAAGGTAGTAAACAGTCTTGACATCTTCCTTCTCGTAAGTCTTGTGAGTTGCAATCCATTCATCAATAATCACATCCTTTACCGCATAGGAAACTGCCTGGAACATCTGCTCCTTGGTCGCATCCTCTACTGTTTTGCGGAACAGGTTTTTAACATTGTAGATGACTGCTTTTTTAAATGTCTCCTTATCAAATCCCTGATTCATGAATCCTTTTCCTCCTAACTCTTAGCTGGTCAGTTTTTCTACTCCCAGCATCACTTTCTCACCATTAATATTCCATTCCTTGGCGTATCCGCCCATCTGTCCAAGAGAAATGCTGTCAGCCATTACTTCGCTCTTAATTTCATCGCCATGGGTTTTTAACAGCTCTGCAATCTTGTCATTTTCATCCTGGAATACCCGGATGTGATCCATTACTTCAAAGCCTGCTTCCTTGCGCATGGTCTGGATCTTGCTGACGATCTCCCGGACGAATCCTTCTTCAATCAGCTCAGGCGTCAGATTGGTATCCAATACGACTGTCACATAATTGTCTTTTTCTGTAACAAAGCCTTCCTTCTGAGCCATATCGATCAGCAGGTCGTCGGCAGTTAATACAACTTCTGTTCCATCAAATTCAAAGGTAAGCGCGCCCTTTTCATTTAAGGTATCCATTGCTTCGTTGCCGTCCACCAAAGAAAGTGCCTGACGGATTGCCCCTAACTGCTTTCCGTACTTCGGACCTACGGTCTTTAACTGCGGCTTAAAGGTGTAGGAAGTAAATGCGCGGACGTCGTCTGTAAACTCTACGGTTTTTACGTTTAATTCGTCTTCCATAATTTCCTGGTAGAACTCAGACAGTTCGTGATCTGCTTTTACAAACATTCTTGCAATCGGCTGACGGTTCTTGATATTTGCGGTATTTCTGGCAGCACGTCCCAGTACCACAATCTTTAATACTTCGTCCATGTCTGCTTCCAGCTTTTCATCAATCCATTCTGTCTTTACAGTTGGGAAGTCACACAGATGGATGCTTTCCGGAGCGTCTTTATCAATGCTTCTGACCAGGTTCTGGTAAATGTCTTCTGTCATAAACGGAACCATAGGCGCAGCTGTCTTTGCCATGGTTACCAGAGCTGTGTAAAGAGTCATGTAAGCGTTAATCTTATCCTGCTCCATTCCCTTTGCCCAGAAACGCTCGCGGCTTCTTCTGACATACCAGTTGCTCATATCGTCTACAAATTCCTGAAGAGCTCTTGCTGCCTCTGGAATCTGGTAATTATTCAGGTAATTGTCCACTGCTTTTACCATGGAGTTGACTTTGGAAAGCAGCCATTTATCCATAACCGGCAGTTTATCATATTCTAAGGTGTATTTAGAAGCGTCAAAATTGTCAATGTTCGCATACAATACAAAGAATGCATAGGTATTCCACAGGGTTCCCATGAACTTTCTCTGTCCTTCCATAACTGCTTTTCCATGGAACCGGTTTGGAAGCCACGGAGCACTGTTGATATAGAAATACCAGCGGATTGCATCTGCGCCGTAAGTCTCTAACGCGTCAAACGGGTCGACTGCATTTCCCTTGCTCTTACTCATCTTCTGGCCATTTTCATCCTGAACGTGACCCAGAACAATTACATTCTCATAAGGAGCCTTATTAAACAGCAGGGTGGATTCTGCTAACAGGGAGTAGAACCATCCTCTTGTCTGGTCTACTGCCTCAGAAATAAACTGGGCAGGGAACTGGGATTCAAACAGTTCTTTATTTTCAAATGGATAATGATGCTGTGCAAATGGCATTGCTCCGGAGTCAAACCAGCAGTCAATTACCTCTGGAACTCTGTGCATTTCTTTGCCGCAGTCCGGACAGGTGATGGTAACCTGATCGATAAATGGACGATGAAGCTCTACGCCGCCTTCCGGATAATTCTTGCTTAATGATTTTAACTCTTCCCTGCTGCCGATAGCCATCTGCTTTCCGCATTCACATTCCCAGATGTTTAAAGGAGTGCCCCAGTAACGGTTTCTGGAAATACCCCAGTCCTGGATGTTTTCCAGCCAGTCGCCAAAGCGGCCTTTTCCGATGGATTCCGGAATCCAGTTAATGGTATTGTTGTTGCGGATTAAATCCTCTTTTACTGCAGTCATCTTAATGAACCAGGATTCTCTTGCATAGTAAATCAGAGGAGTGCCGCAGCGCCAGCAGTGAGGATAACTGTGCTCAAATTTTGGTGCGGAGAACAATAGACCCTTTTTGTCCAGGTCTTCCAATACCATCGGATCCGCCTTTTTGCAGAATACGCCTGCATAAGGAGTTTCTTTCGTCATCTCACCTTTTCCGTCTACCAGCTGGACAAAGGGCAGGTCGTACTTACGGCCTACATTGGCATCGTCTTCACCAAATGCAGGTGCAATATGAACCACGCCGGTACCGTCTGTTAAGGTAACGTAGGTATCGCAGGTCACATAATATGCTTTCTTATGCTGCTTTTCGCAGATTTCCAACGCACAGTCAAACAGCGGCTCATACTCTTTGTATTCCAGATCTTTTCCTTTGTAAGTTTCCAGAATTTCATAAGCCGGTTTATCAGAATCTTTCTCTGCCAGAGATCCTAATACGGTATCGCATAACGCCTGTGCCAGATAATATACGTATCCGTCTGCAGATTGTACTTTTACGTAGTCTTCATCTGGGTTGACACAAAGAGCCACGTTGCTTGGAAGGGTCCATGGGGTTGTAGTCCATGCCAGAATATACGCATCCTCGCCTTTTACCTTGAAACGTGCAATAGCAGAACGCTCTTTTACGTCCTTATATCCCTGGGCAACCTCGTGGGAAGACAGCGGGGTGCCGCAGCGCGGGCAGTAAGGCACGATCTTAAATCCTTTGTATAAGAGGCCTTTTTCCCAAATCTGCTTTAATGCCCACCATTCAGACTCAATATAATCGTCATGGTAGGTAACATATGGATTGTCCATATCTGCCCAGAAACCAACGGTAGAGGAAAAATCTTCCCACATTCCCTTATATTTCCAGACGCTTTCCTTGCAGTGCTCAATAAACGGCTCTAAACCATACTGTTCAATCTGCTCTTTGCCGTCTAATCCCAGCATTTTTTCTACTTCCAGTTCAACTGGAAGACCATGGGTATCCCATCCGGCTTTTCTCGGAACCATATAGCCCTTCATGGTACGGTATCTTGGAATCATATCCTTGATAACACGGGTCAGTACATGGCCAATGTGAGGCTTTCCATTAGCAGTAGGCGGTCCGTCATAAAATACATAGGGAGTCCCTTTCCTGCGGCTCTCAATACTTTTTTCAAAAATCTTTTCATCTTTCCAAAATTGTTCAACTTTTTTCTCGCGCTCTACAAAATTCATATTTGCAGATACTTTCTCATACATGGCGTTTCCTCCAATCAAATGTAATTGCTGCGCAGAAAACGGGACGAAATCTATGTGAAATAAAAAAAGCCCCATCCCGCAAAGGGACGAAGCAAACTTCGCTGTACCACCCATTTTCTGCATACTGTTATATGAGTTCCCGGTAACGTAGGAAATACGGCTTAACCTACAGACAAAATGTTTTCAGCCAGCAACTCCGGAGTGATTTTGGGAACTGTCCTACTAACACCGGTCTTTCACCATCTCCGGCTCGCTGAAGCGTTTGGGCAGCCTTACTGTCTCCATCTCAGTCTTTTTTCTTGTAGCAATCCTTATTATAGGAAATCCAGGCCCAAAAGTCAAGGAAAACCAGTGGTTCCCGGCGGTTTTATACACTTTCTATGATTTTTTCATACATGTTTTGGGAGATCTGTGAAACACTAAAGGCAATTGATTCTCTTTTTTACTCACTTTAGGAGGCGCACCCCATGTTTCGTTCGATTCTGTCTTACCTGATCATTCCCTTCTATACTCTGCTCTTTGTCCGGCAAACAGATTGGTTCTCCACTAATTTTTCTGTAATCGGAAGCCTGGAAGAACAAAAAAACTTTTTTTCTGCCTGGGCTATCCTTTTAAGCGTCACTCTGTACCCCATGCTGTTCCCGTTGATTGACAAAGCTCCGTTTATACAAAAACATTCCCACTTTCCCAGCCGGAAAACCATTTGTTTCATCCTGTTAAATCAATCTCTCCTGTTTCTTACTGCAGCAGTGATCCTGCCATATGCACCCTCCAGACTTCCTCTTCAGGCCAGACTCCATGTTGTTTGCGCCCTGTTATCCGGCCTGTCCCTTTTTACCTGTCTGGTCCTTTTGATTCATGGATATTACCGGACAAAACCATCTGTATTCCGGACACCTGTGCTGATTTTATGGGGGTCTTTTGTTATCAGCATGCTCCTGCTTTTGCTTTGCGGCATTGTAAACAGCGCCCTGGAAATTCTGGTAACCATTACTGCCTGTGTGTTAAGCCGCCAGATGTACCAGAAAGTATTTGGGCGCTGATTTAGAAAATATTTATTTTAGGATTGGAAGCAGATTCTCCACTTCTTTCCTGGCTGATTCTTCCAATAGAGAACTATAACTGTAAAAACAATATCCGGATACCTGATTGCTTTTGCGGCCTGCTTCTACCTGACGTTTTAAAATATCATCCCGTCTCAGCCATTCAGAAACCTCATTATAATCCTTTGTATCTGTCCCGGCCCGGTATGCGGCCAATCCCAGATACAGCTTGACGCCGCCCTTCTTCTTCAAATCAATCCAGGTATTCAGATTGTTGGAAAATGCATAGGGCGCTTCCTCTCCTGCAGGAGTTTTCGTCTCAAATCCCCAGTAAAGCTGAGGCATAATATAGTCCACATAACCAGGTTCTGACATCCAGGTATCAATATCCACAAACAGTTTCTGATCGCTCCTTAAATGATTCACAAATCCCTGAGGACTAATCCCAAATACTACAGACGGGTTTATGGATTTTACCTGTTCGTAAACACCTGATACCAGTTGGTTTACATTGTCCC
Source organism: Lachnospiraceae bacterium (assembly GCA_046957575.1). Classification (GTDB taxonomy): domain Bacteria; phylum Bacillota; class Clostridia; order Lachnospirales; family Lachnospiraceae; genus UMGS1370. Next base: position 25,315 of record JBKUOG010000030.1, read on the forward strand.
TTCTCCAGTCAGAAACTGACAGCGCCGAACCGCTTGCCTGATATTCCGGCAAATCAAAGCATCTGGACGCACTGGCATCATTTAGTTCCGGATAAAAATAGTCATCAAAATGTATCCCGTCTACCGCATAATTTTTTACAATCTCCCCTGCTCCATAAATTACCAGTTCCCGCACTTCCTGGGAAGAAGGATTATAATACCAGGCCCCGTCATGATTTAAAACCCTTCGATCATTGGAAGGATCGCTGTCATTTCTCCACTGCTTTGCCGGAGAACTTTCAGGCACTTCCTCCCAACTCATCAAATATCCGGTAATCCGGTAGGGGTTTAGCCAGGCATGAAACTGCAGCCCTCTGTCATGAGCAGACTCAATCATATATGCCAGCGGATCGTACCCCGGCGCTTTGCCTGCTGTCCCAGATGCAAACTTAGACCAGGGATAATAAGCAGACGGATACATGGCATCGCTGTGAGAGCGCACATGGACAAATACCGCATTCATTCCCCATGACTTTACATTGTCAAACATCTCATCCACTGCAGCTTCAAATCCGTCCTGATCCTTTGGCAGCTTTTCCCACTCCAGATAAGAAATCCAGACTCCCCGAAGTTCTTCCTCCAGGCCAATCCCAGGACCGGTGTCGGATCCATCCCTGGCTCCCGCATAAGCAGTAATGAAAAGCAGGCACTGGAATATGAGCAAAGCCATCACTGCCATTGCTGTTTTCAGACTTGTTCTGTTTATTTCTGCATTTTGTTTCATACCGTTCCTCCAAAATTTATGATGCTTCATTTTACCATGATTTTCCTCAATTTCCAATCCGCTTTTTGTTTTATTCTCGAAAATCTGGCAGCTGTTCAGCCATGCAAAAACTGCGGCTGTTTTGAAATTAATTGTTATTTTTTTATCAATCTATTTGTTATTTGCAAGAAGCATGATATAATATGGTAACAGTTCAGCCATGCGAAGATTCAGACAGGAAAAAACGTTGAAAGCCTGTTTTCGTAAAAGTTTTCCTGTCTGAATCTTCATAGGGCGGACGCCTGACGCTTCTTGTACGCTTACAGCTGGCAAGAAGATGTATGGCTGAACTGTTACATAATATAAACACTTGACGAGGTATTTCACGAGTCTAGTGAGAACATATCCACACCAATATGCAGAAGGAGCCATTATGAACCAAGAAAATTTAACATTACTTACTGATTTTTACGAACTGACTATGATGCAGGGCTACTTTAGGGAAAAAGATGCCAACGAAACCGTTATTTTTGATATGTTTTACCGGAACAATCCCTGCGGCAACGGATTTGCTGTCTGCGCCGGTCTTGAACAGGTTATTGACTATATCAAAAATCTCCACTTTGCTCCAGACGATATCGAATATCTGCGCAGTTTAGGGATCTTTGGGGACGATTTTCTGGAATACCTGGCTAATTTTAAATTCTCCGGCGACATCTATGCGATTCCAGAGGGAACCGTTGTATTTCCAAGAGAACCATTGGTAAAAGTAATCGCCCCGATTATGGAAGCCCAACTGGTGGAAACTGCGCTTTTAACCATTATCAATCATCAGAGCCTGATTGCCACCAAAACTTCCCGGATTGTCCATGCTGCTCAGGGCGATGGCGTAATGGAATTTGGTCTTCGCCGCGCGCAAGGACCAGATGCCGGAATTTACGGTGCCCGCGCTGCCATGATCGCCGGATGTATTGGCACTTCCAATGTACTCTGCGGAAAAATGTTTCACGTTCCGATTAAGGGAACCCATGCTCATAGCTGGATCATGAGTTTTCCTGATGAATTAACTGCGTTCCGTACTTATGCAAAAATGTATCCTTCTGCCTGTATTTTGCTTGTAGATACTTATGATACCTTAAATTCCGGTGTTCCCAATGCTATTAAAGTCTTTACAGAAATGCGCAAAGCCGGTATCCCTATGCCATTTTACGGCATCCGCTTAGACAGCGGCGATTTGGCCTACCTGTCCAAAGAAGCCAAAAAAATGCTGGATGCTGCCGGCTTTTCAGACGCTGTTATCTCTGCGTCCAATGATCTGGATGAAGAATTGATCAACAGTTTAAAGCTTCAGGGCGCCGCCATCAATTCCTGGGGTGTCGGTACCAATTTAATCACTTCCAAAGACTGCCCGTCTTTTGGAGGAGTTTACAAACTGGCTGCCATTCGCGATAAGGCCACCGGTAAATTTATTCCAAAGATTAAACTTTCCGAAAATGTTGAAAAGATCACCAACCCAGGCGATAAAGCGATTAAAAGGATTTATAATAAGGAAACTGGAAAAATCATTGCCGATTTGATTTGCCTGACCCACGAGCAGTTTGATGAAAATAACTCTCTGCTGCTTTTTGATCCGGTTCAAACTTGGAAAAAGACTCACCTGGCTCCCCACAGCTATACCATCCGCGACTTAATGGTTCCCGTATTTATCCATGGGGAATGTGTGTATGAATCCCCTTCTGTTATGGATATTCAGGCTTATTGTAAGGCTGAATTAGATACTCTTTGGGATGAATCCCGCCGTCTGGTCAATCCTCACAAAGTTCACGTTGATCTTTCTCATGAACTTTGGCATATTAAAAACCAGCTTTTAGAAGCATATCACTTTGATTAGGCAACCTCTGGATATTTTTTCAAAAAACTTAACCCCAGTTATATTTTTTGATTTGTCTATCTATTATAATAAACTTCAGATGCTTGTTAATAACAAAATTTTGAATACACTAAGGAGGTTTTTCACATGAGTATGGGTAAAGCAATTAAGATTTATTCCAAAGAGCACCCGGATCTTGCATTAAAAGTAACAAAAGGCCATTTTTCTTCTGACCGTTTCCATATCAATTATTATATTGACATGACTGACTTAAAAATGCGTCAGTGCAATGCAGAAGAAGTTGCCAAGGCGATTGTTGAAAAATACATTAAGCGTGTAAATTTAAGTCCTGTTATCGGTCTTGCTTCCGAAATGGTAAATCAAATGGCTGCTGCCAATGCAACCAAGGCTCCGATTGACACGATTATCTGTATGGATGGCTGCGAAACAATTGGCGCTTACGTCGCAAAGGAGCTCTCAAAAGTAGGGATTGCTACTACCAATACCCACAAGACCACTTATATCCTTACTCCAGAGTTTGACTCTGCCGGTCAGATGGTGGTGCGTGAAAACATTAAGCCTATGTTAAAAGGCAAACATGTGCTGGTTGTTTTAGCTACTGCAATGTCTGGACATACTATTGCTAAGAGCCTTCGCTGCATCTCTTCCTACGGCGGTATTGTGGAAGGTATTTCCTGCATCTTCTCTGCTATCAGCGAGATCGATGGACATCCGGTCAACTCCGTATTTGAAGCTTCCGATCTGGACGGCTTTAAACTGTCTGAGCCGGATAATTGCCCGGACTGCAAAGCTGGCGTAAAATTAGATGCCATTGTAAACAGCTATGGCTATACGGTTTTAGACTAAGTTTGGAATTTGACAAAATGCCTGCAGAACTCTTGCTTTCTGCAGGCATTTTTTTGTCCAGGCTGTCCAATAAAATACTGTTTAAATTTTTCTAAAAATTTTTATTTGTTATTTATTCTGTATTAATATTAGATTTGCGAAGGCTTTCTCCCGGCTTATACTGTCTGCCGCCTTTTTAAATTATCTCTCTCCACTTCTGTATTTTTACCAAACCATGCGGCAGCTTTGATTCCGGATCTAAAAATACTCCGCTTTTTATCTCTGCCAAATTCTTCTTATTTTTCAGCTGTATGGAATGAAGCAGTCCTTTATATCCGCCAATTAAAAGCATATTTTTTTCTCTCTGAAGCAAACGCAGGGATTTTTGTGCCTGTTCGACTGTTTTGTAAAACGCTTCCTTTTTGTCTTGTTTTCTTAAAATTGTCTGGAAATACTCGCACATTTGTCCTATTTTAATAGCTGTCCCTTTATTTGCATCCGATAGAATTTCTGGAAAATGAAGCTGCTCATCCAGATAGATTTCTCCCTCTAATCTGGTCCCTTTTTTTATCATCTCGACCCCTACATTTCCAAAAAAGGTCTCCATTTTTGCCTGATTTTCCTGTTCCAGATATTGGCCTTTCCACAAATTGCGAAGTACAATTGCACTGTTTGGAACCACAATATCATCCACCATCATTGGCCTTTTACTGGATTCCAAAGAGCACAGCGCACCTTTTATGGAACTTCCCGGAATATAATAAACAGCATGTTCCGGATCATATTTTTCATATTCTCCATACTGATAGAACGGATAGATGACTCCTACTTCTTGTGCTTTTTTCTGTATTTTGGAAGAATCAGGCACATTTGCTTCTGGTTCTAAACAAAAATCCACTCCTTTATAAAACGCCTGACCAGATCTTGGAGAAATAATCGCGCTGGATAAAACCTCCATTTCATATATCACTTTTTTCATTCTGCCATTCCCTCCTTCCAATCAATGGGATATAAAAACGCATTTCCAAATACAATATCCCGATTGCGGTTAAATGGGGATGGAACACAATTTCCCGCTGCCTCCACTCCATCCTGCAAAGCTACAATACTTCCGCTGTCAATAAAGCTGATATAATATTTACTGCTACTTTTTCTCCATCCCCCTGCCATCTCAAAAGGCCGTCTTTCAGAGGTAAATAGCTTTAAATAAGAACGGTCAAAATCAATCTTTTGGGGCAGCAGCATTCCCAGATTTAAGTAATACTTTTTCTCTGAAAGATCTATGGATTTTACTGCTGTGATCTGGTATAGATTCAATCCTTGGGACGCCCGTTTTCCTAAGATAATTTTCTCTCGTTTTTTCTGCATTTCCTGTATATGCTCCAACACAGAGTCTACTATTTCATCATCACTTCCCTGAAAATAAAAGCAAAATTCGGAAACCGGACTGGCTTTTCCCATCTCTTTTATCTCTTTCAGTTCTGTAACAGGAACTGTATATAGTTTTGTTTCCAGTCCCCCGATTCCATACAGAGCGCTGTCCACAGAAGACCGCAGCTGCTGCTGGAAACCCATTCTGACATATGGGAATAAATGGCACGCCTCTTCCGGCTGATTAAATACTTTTTTTAAATCTTCCACTCTTATATATGTCCGCTTTTTTACCTCTTCCCGTCTTTCTTTTAAGGATTTTTCTTCTGATGTATTTTGAGCCAGCTGATCAACAATATAATCTAATGGCATTGGTAAATAATCCAGGGGAAACAGATTTGACAATGCCAGATGAATTGTCTTTTGGTAAACTGCCTGAACCAGGCCAGTTGCTTTTTCATCTCCATTTTTTCTCGCATAGTTTGAAATCAATGCTCCAAAAATCCTTTGAGAATCCGGCAGTTGAGTAATTCCTCCCACAGATTTTAAAGTAATTTTATAATTGCGCACCTCATTTTTCCCCACTTTCTTCTCTAACCATTACACAAACTTTTCCATAACCGCGGCTCTTGGAATTTCCAAGTCGGTAACTGCCTTCATTAAATTTTTCCAGTTGTCTGATTAAATAATTTTTGCACATGCAGATATCTGCTTCACAAAAATCCCCTTCAAAATGATAGAATTCTAATTCGCCCTCAAAAACCAGTCCTATTCGCGCTGCCTTATAGGTCCGCGGGTTGGATTTCACCTCTTCGTTATTGCTGAAAACAGATGTTTTAGCATCAATGGAAAAACATTGTTTCTCATTGCGGTACTCTTCTTTCAGCCGCAAATCATTAAAGAGTATTTTAGGCGTATTATTAAATTCTCGTATTCCAAACAGATAATTGGCTGCAGCAGATTCCATCGCCTGTCTGTATCGCTCTTCCACCCTTTTTATTGCCGCTTCATCTCCTGACAAAACCTCACAAATCTGCTCCCATTTTTCATCTTTTTCCTTTCGCAAAAGTTCCTCATATAGCTTTGCGATCTTTGCCGCCGTTTCACTGGTATCCTTTGTCACAATGCCGCGAAGAGCTCCTTTTAATGAAGATGCCGGAATATAAGGAAATCCCTCTCCATCTACTACTGTACACTGGTCAATTCCGCCAATCTCAAAGGGTGCGGGTGTTCCTCCGATCATCAGATTGGACTGTGTTTTTATTTCTATTTTTACATGATTTCCCATTTTGTTTTCTCCCTTCTTTCTCTGTTTTTTTAATTTCCATTACTTTATCATGGTATTGATAAAACAGCATCAATGAATCAATATAGTCAGAATTCCATGCTTTTGTTCTAGCCGCTACTGTCTGAAATTGATATTGTCAATATTAGTTGACACATTTTCCTCAAGGATATCACTGACTAT
>JBKUOG010000031.1:0-29396 GCA_046957575.1 Lachnospiraceae bacterium
ATCACGCTGTTTTCGATTTGTCAACAACTTTTTTCAAGTTTTTTCAAACTTTTTTTATTTTGTTTTCGTCTGGCTTTTCGCCACCCAAAAACTTAAGCCTAGATTGAAAATAAGGAACGGAGAAAGAGGGATTTGAACCCTCGCGCCGGTTGCCCGACCTACACCCTTAGCAGGGGCGCCTCTTCGGCCTCTTGAGTATTTCTCCGCATTGTTTTATTTTCAACTTGCTGGCTCTTAACAGTCTCCTGTCTCAAGCGCATGTGTTATTATACATGACCATATTCGTATTGTCAACAACTTTTTTAAACTTTTTTTCAATTTTTCTTACTTAACTGTATATGAATCTCTTCCTGGATTCTGTCATGAACCATCTGCGCAATCTCCACAGTCTTTTTCCCCTTATATTCTTCTGGATAAATAGGCTTCAAATAATGGACTTCCACCTGTTCCTTTTTAATCGACTCTATATCAAAGGGTTTAAAGCTGTTAATCAAAGCGACTGGTATAATCGGACACCCGGCATTCACAGCACTTTTAAAGCTTCCCCCTTTAAACGGCAGAATTTCGTTTCCATTTTTACTTCTGGTTCCTTCTGCAAAGATTACATAATTTCTCCCTTGCTTTACTTCTTCTGTTATTTTTTGAATCACCTTCATAGATCCCCGTATATCATCTCTGTCAATAGAAATTCCTCTTAAAAGAGCCAATACCTGTTTGACCAGTATGATATCTGCTGCTTCTTTTTTTATCACAACACTAAGCGGATGGCTGCAGGTGTCAATAATCGCCAGCATATCAAAAAGCCCCTGATGATTTGGAAATAGAACAAACCCATCCAGATCTGGTATCTGTTCCATTCCAAATCCCTCAACAGACACTCGGCCCGTTCTGTTTACCTTTTTTACTATCATTCTCAGATAATCGTATCGTTCCTGTTCCGTATGCCGATCTTCCTGCCTTCCGTATCTGCAGATTCGATAAAACCAGTATGGAACTTTCGGAAGAGACTTAAAGACCATAAGAGCAATTCGTTTCATTTCTTTCTCCTGTCAAAAAAGAAGACTGCTGCACAATGAACCTTCACTGTACCGCAGCCTCTTTCTTTTTATTTATTCTTGTAATGTTGGGTCCTGATAAGAATTTTCATCTTCTTCTAACTCTTCGGACTCCTCCGAATCATCAGATGAAGAACTTTCCCTTACTTTTGCAATCGAAGCTACGCGAATATCAGACTCTACATCAATATCCATTAATTTTACACCGGAAGTATTTCTGCCAATGATAGAAATCGTATCAACTGCCATGCGGATAATGATTCCTTCATTGGTAATCAGCATAATTTCCCTGTTATCATCAACCAGTTTTGCCCCGATTAAGCTTCCGGTCTTTTCTACAACCTTATAGCAGCGTACGCCTTTTCCGCCTCTGTACTGAGCTGTAAACTCACTAATCGGCGTTCTCTTGCCGTAGCCATACTCAGAAGCCACCAGAAGACATTCTCCCTGGCTTTCTATCTGCATTCCGATCACTTCGTCATCTTCATCGAATTTCATGCCGATAACCCCCATGGAAACGCGTCCTGTAATGCGGACATCTGTCTCATGGAACCGGATGCACATACCTTTCCTGGTAATCAAAAATACATCTTCTGTGTTGTCTGTTGCCTTTACTTCAATGAGTTCATCCCCGTCTTTTAAAACAATAGCCTGAAGACCATTCTTGCGGACATTCTCATATTCCTGCATTGGAGTTTTCTTCACCATGCCGTCCCTTGTGGCCATTAAAAGAAATTTATCTTCATCGTATTCCTTCATTGGAACGACTGCCGTAATCTTTTCTCCAGCCTGAAGCTGCAAAAGATTGACAATAGCCGTTCCTCTGGCAGTACGTCCGGCTTCCGGAATCTCATACGCTTTTATCCGGTATACCCGTCCTGTATTGGTAAAGAACATCAGATAATGGTGATTGGTGGTCATCAGAAGATCCTCAATATAATCTTCCTCAATGGTCTGCATACCCTTAATGCCTTTGCCGCCTCTGTTCTGGATTCGGAAATTGTCTGCGTCCATTCTCTTAATATATCCTAAATTAGTCATGGCAATAACGGTATCATCATCCGGAATCAGATCTTCCATGGATACATCATCGTCATATCCAATTGCAGTCCGACGGTCATCCCCGTACTTATCTGCAATTACCATGATTTCTTCTTTGATAACTCCTAACAGCTTGTGTTCGTCTGCTAAAATCGCTTTCAATTCTGCAATCCTTATCTGAAGTTCCTTATATTCGTTTTCAATCTTTTCCCGTTCCAGACCAGTTAGGGCGCGAAGACGCATATCTACAATCGCCTGGGCCTGGGCCTCACTAAGTCCAAACCGCTCCATTAACTGAGTTTTGGCAATCTGAACATTCTGAGAAGAACGGATAATGTGAATCACTTCGTCAATGTGATCCAGTGCAATCAGCAGTCCTTCTAAAATATGGGCCCGCTCCTCTGCCTTGTTTAAATCGTATTTGGTTCTTCTGGTTACAACATCTTCCTGATGCTTAATATAATACTCCAGCATCTGGGACAGATTCAACACTTTCGGCTCATTATTAACTAAAGCCAGCATAATAACGCCGAATGTATCCTGAAGCTGGGTATGCTTTAACAGCTGGTTTAATACCACATTGGCGTTAACATCCCGGCGGAGTTCGATATTAATTCTCATACCTTCGCGGCTGGATTCATCGCCAATGTATGTAATGCCATCAACCTTCTTTTCTTTTACCAAATCTGCTATTTTTTCGATTAAACGGGCTTTATTTACCAGATAGGGAAGTTCGGTAACAATGATTCTGGATTTTCCATTGGGCAGTGTCTCAATATTGGTAACTGCACGCACTTTAATCTTTGCCCGTCCGGTCCGGTATGCCTCTTCAATTCCTCTGCGCCCTAAAATCGTTGCACCGGTCGGAAAATCTGGTCCTTTTACAATTTCCATTAATTCCTCAATGGAGGTTTCCCGGTTTTCCTGAATGCGGTTGTCAATTATCTTTACAACTGCGCCAATAACCTCTCTTAAGTTATGAGGAGGAATGTTGGTTGCCATACCTACTGCAATACCGGTTGTACCATTGACCAAAAGGTTGGGATAGCGGGCCGGAAGCACAACCGGCTCTTTTTCTGTCTCGTCAAAGTTCGGCGCAAAATCTACGGTATCTTTATTAATGTCTGCCAGCATTTCCATGGAGATTTTACTTAAACGTGCTTCTGTATAACGCATTGCGGCAGCCCCGTCTCCGTCTACGGATCCAAAGTTTCCATGTCCGTCTACTAACGGATAGCGGGTAGACCATTCCTGAGCCATGTTGACCAACGCCCCATAAATCGAACTGTCTCCATGAGGATGGTATTTACCCATGGTATCGCCGACGATACGGGCACATTTACGGTGGGGCTTATCCGGCCCGTTGTTCAGCTCAATCATAGCATATAAAATTCTGCGCTGAACCGGTTTCAATCCATCTCTTACATCCGGCAATGCTCTTGAAGCGATTACACTCATGGCATAGTCGATGTAGGATTTTTCCATGGTCTTTTTTAAGTCTATGTCATGGACTTTATCAAAGATATTCGGTTCCATCTATTTTCCTCAACTTTCTTAGATATCCAGAGTACCATACTTGGCATTCGCCTCAATAAACTCTCTTCTGGGTTCTACCTGATCGCCCATCAGAGTTGTAAAGGTTAAGTCTACTTCTGAAGCAGTATCTTCATCCATGGTAACTCGAAGAAGCACTCTTCGTTCCGGATCCATGGTGGTTTCCCAAAGCTGCTCCGGATCCATTTCTCCAAGTCCTTTGTAACGCTGGATCTTATTGTTGGTATCCCGTCCGATTTCTTGAAGAATATTATTTAACTCTGCATCGCTATAAGCGTACCATACCCGCTTATTCTTTTCAATCTTATATAATGGCGGCTGAGCCAGATAGACATATCCCTGCTTAATTAATTCCGGCATAAACCGGTATAAAAATGTCAGCAGCAGCGTACTGATATGGGCGCCGTCTACGTCCGCATCCGTCATAATAATAATCTTATGGTAGCGAAGCTTGGAGATGTCAAATTCATCATGAATGCCAGTTCCAAAAGCCGTAATCATGGCCTTGATCTCGTTGTTGCCGTAAATCTTATCCAATCTTGCTTTTTCTACGTTTAAAATCTTTCCTCTAAGCGGCAGAATTGCCTGGGTAGCACGAGAACGAGCTGTCTTTGCCGAACCGCCTGCAGAATCTCCCTCTACGATGTAAATCTCGCAGTTTTCCGGATTCTTATCGGAACAATCCGCCAGCTTTCCCGGAAGAGCCATCCCTTCTAACGCGGTTTTCCTTCTGGTCAGCTCCCTGGCCTTTCTGGCTGCCGCCCTGGCTCTCTGTGCCAGAATCGATTTTTCACACATAACTCTGGCCACAGACGGGTTCTGCTCCAGAAAATAAGTGAGCTGCTCGCTTACAATACTGTCTACAGCACCTCTTGCCTCGCTGTTGCCCAGCTTTTGTTTAGTCTGCCCCTCAAACTGAGGTTCTCCAATCTTAACACTGATAATCGCTGTAAGTCCTTCCCGGATATCTTCCCCGGAAAGAGCCGGCTCTGTGTCTTTTAACAGTTTATTTTTCTTAGCATAATCATTGAATGTCTTGGTCAAGGCATTTTTAAAACCGGTTAAATGGGTGCCGCCTTCCGGAGTATTAATGTTATTTACAAAGCTGTAGATGTTCTCATTATACGCATCATTATGCTGCATGGAAACTTCCACGTAAACTCCATCTTTCATTCCCTCACAGTAAATAACCTGATCGTATAAAGCCGCCTTGCCCTTATTTAAGTAGGTTACAAATTCCTTAATACCTCCCTCGTAGTGGAAGGTTTCTTTTCTCTTTTCCTCTCGGTCATCTTCCAGAATAATTTTTAAGTTCTTCGTTAAAAATGCTGTCTCTCTTAAACGGATTTTCAGAGTATCGTAATCATATACGGTTTCCTCAAAAATCTCCTTATCCGGAAGGAAAGTAACTTTTGTGCCATGTTCTTCTTTAGAGCACTCTCCAATTACCTTTAAGGGATACATAACTTTTCCGCGCTCATAACGCTGCTTGTAAATCTTTCCTTCTTTGCAGATCTCAACTTCCAGCCACTCAGACAAAGCATTTACAACCGAAGCGCCCACGCCATGAAGACCTCCGGATACTTTGTATCCTCCGCCGCCGAATTTACCGCCTGCGTGAAGAATGGTAAATACTACTTCGACTGCTGGAAGCCCTGCCTTTTTCTGGATATCTACAGGGATTCCCCGTCCGTCATCTGTAACGGTGATGGAGTTATCTTCATTGATCCGGACGTTAATCACGTCACAGAATCCTGCCAGCGCCTCATCTACCGCGTTGTCAACAATCTCATAAACCAAATGGTGCAGCCCTCTGGAAGAGGTGCTTCCAATATACATGCCAGGCCTCTTCCTGACCGCTTCCAGACCCTCTAAAATCTGGATTTGATCTGCTCCATATTCAGCGCTCATATAAATCCTCCTAACGGTTAGTTCTCATTTACAACAGTTCCATCTGTCACCTTAAAAATTTTATCAATGGGAAACCGGTTATTTACAAAATCATCCAGCCCCGTACAGGTAATCATTGTTTGAATGTGATGAATATTTGATAAAAGCTGATTTTGTCTCTTGCTGTCCAGTTCTGATAATACATCGTCCAGCAAAAGGATAGGATAATCCCTCACAATTTTTTTAACCAGTTCAATTTCAGACAGTTTCAAAGACAGCGCAGCCGTTCTCTGCTGTCCCTGAGATCCGAATCTGCGAATATCTACATCATTGATAAAAAAACTGATATCATCTCTATGAGGACCGCAAAGCGTAGTCTTCTGACGAATATCCTGTCCTCTGTTTTTTGCCAGTACAGCCTTAAAATCCTCACTCTTTACATTGGGTTCGTAGTGAATCACCAAATGTTCCCTTTCACCGGAAAGTCGGTAATGGATATCTTTTATAATCTCATTTAGCTGGGAAATAAACTCGTTTCTGTATTCCATAACCTGAATCCCATAAGAAATCATCTGTTCATCCCATACATCCAGTGTAGGCTCATACTCTGGTTTTAATACCAGTTCTTTTAACAGCTTATTTCTCTGCACCACAATCCGATTATACTGAACCAGAGCATGAACGTACAGCTTATTTAACTGGCAAAGCTCCAAATCCACAAAACGACGTCTTTCAGCTGGTCCGTTTTTGATAATGTTTAAATCTTCCGGTGAAAAAAATACCACATTGGCAATCCCGAATAATTCACTGGCCTTGTGGATGGGAATTCCATTAACGGCAATTCCCTTAGCCTTATTTTTTTTTAAATGCATATCAATCCGGTATGGAACTTTATCCTTTTCCAGATTCAGCTTCACATGCGCCTCTTCTTCTCCAAATCGGATAATCTCTTTATCCTTAGATCCCCTATGGGATTTTGTCGTACAGCACACATAAACCGCTTCCAGAATATTAGTCTTTCCCTGGGCATTATCCCCATAAAGAATATTGGTCTTACTGCTTAATTCCATATGTAATTGGCCGTAATTGCGGTAATTTAAAAGTTCAACCGATGTGATAATCATGCCTGAATCTGAAACTCACTTCCCTTGTAGGAGATGATATCTCCATTTACCAGTTTCTTTCCTCTCTGACACTCTACCTGACCGTTTACCAGAACCTGGCCGTCCTGAATCACAATCTTTGCCTCCACGCCGGAATCTACCAGACCAGCCAGCTTTAAAGCCTGGCCCAATTTGATAAATTCATCCCTGATTGTAATGGTTTTCATAGGCTTAAAACTCCTTTGTTATTTTTTTATCAAAAATGTCCGTCTGTGTCAGACAGACGCTGCATTAAAATTCACAGGAAGGATTAAATAAATATAGTGTTCTTCCTCATCGCGGATAAAGCAGGGGGATTTGGGATTCATCATGTACAGAGAGATCTCCTCATCGTCAATCACCCTTAACGCATCAATTAAAAATCTGGGATTAAATCCAATCATAAGATCTTTTCCTGTTTTATGAATTAGAACCTGGGCATTCATTGTACCAAAGCTGGAATTTAATTTTAGATCCATCTCATTATCAGAAATGGTTAAAATCAAAGGCTTTTTGTCATTTTCCCTAATCAGAATCGTAGCCCGTTCAATACAATCCAAAAATTCTTTTTTATTAATGGTCACTTTGGTTTCGTAATCATTGGAAAGCATCTGGCTGATTCGGAAATATTCTCCTTCGATCAGGCGAGACACTACAACAGTATTATCAAATTCAAACATAATATGGTTCTGGCTGAAGGAAATGACAACCTCTTTTTCATTATCGCCGCTTAAAATTTTGCTGATCTCACTTAAAGTTTTGCCAGGAACAATCACTTTAATCGTCTCATAGTGTTCTTTTAACTCTACTTTTCTAATCGAAATTCTATGTCCATCCAGGGAAACTACCTTTAATTCATTTTCTGAAACTTCAAATAATTCGCCGGTCATCATTTTATTGCTGTCGTTAGGCGAGATGGAAAATATGGTCTGTCGGATAATTTCTTTTAATGTAAACTGGGAAAGGGAGATATATTTGTCCCGCTCAATATAAGGGATATAGGAAAATTCATCACCGTCTCTTCCCTGAATTGTAAATACAGAGTTTTCACAGGAAATGATAGTATTTAAGTTATCATCACTTTCAATGGTAATTTCAGAGTCTACGCCGGAAAGTTTTCTGACAATCTCGGAAAAGAGCTTTGCATCTAATGCAATCTTACCTCTTTTTAAAATTGTTCCCTCTACCTTTGTTTCAATTCCAAGTTCCATATCATTTCCGGTTAATTTAATATCAGTTCCTGATGCATCAATTAAAATGCATTCTAAAATAGACATGGTGGTTTTTGATGTAACAGCCTTTAATACAATATTGATGCCGTTTAGCAGGGCGTCTTTTTGAAATGTAAGCTTCATAATTGTTGATAACTCCTTTGCTTGAAATAAATAGAGAAAAGAAAGAGATATATAGTTCTTTTCCGTAGTAATCGCAGTAGGGGGTGTGAATTTGTGTAAAAGTCTTAAGAATCAGATTCATAAACGATTTTAAGGTGTGAATAAGAGTGTGAATAAGTCTTTAGAATCATTGTAAGGATGACTGCGTTATCCACAGCGTAAAAAACAGGCTGTCTGCAGGATAACATATCCACATAAAATCCACATAAATTTACACAAGCTATTGTGGATTGATTTTTTTCTTTAAGATATCAATCGTATTTTGCAAAGCAGGATCTTTTGGAAGATCTTTTGTAATCTTTTCGATTCCATGAATCACAGTGGTGTGATCCCGTCCGCCTAAAAACTGTCCGATTTGCTGAAGAGGAGTGCTGGTCATATTGCGGCAAAGGTACATAACAATCTGACGTGCTCCGGCAATTTCTTTGTTGCGTTTCTGCCCCAGTATATCAATGGATTGGATGTTTAAATGGTCAGAGACAATCTGGAGGATTAAATCCGGGGTAACTTCCCTTGCAACATTGGGAGAAATCAGATCTTTTAAGGCTTCTTCCGCTAATTCAATGGTAATTTCCTTTTTGTTTAATTTGGAAAGAGCCACTATTTTGGTTAAAGCGCCTTCTAACTCACGTATGTTAGATTTAATGTTGGTGGCAATATATTTGATTACTTCATTATCAATATTATAGCCTTCCATTTCCTCTTTTTTTCTAAGGATTGCCATTCGGGTTTCGTAGTCCGGGGACTGAATGTCCACCGTAAGTCCCCATTCAAACCGGGAGCGGAGACGTTCTTCCAGCGTTTCAATCTCTTTTGGCGGTTTATCCGAGGAAATAATGATCTGCTTTTTGGATTCGTGGAGGGCGTTAAAAGTGTGGAAAAATTCCTCCTGGGTACTTTCTTTGCCAATGATAAATTGGATATCGTCGATCAAAAGCACATCATTATTGCGGTATTTTTCTCGAAATTCAGTGGTAGTAATGTTGTTTTTATTACGGATTGCGTCGATCAGTTCATTGGTAAATTTTTCCGAAGTTACGTATAAAACTTTGGCATTGGGATTATTCTTTAATATGAAGTGGGCGATGCTGTGCATTAAGTGGGTTTTACCAAGACCTACGCCTCCGTATATAAAAAGCGGGTTATAAATTTCTCCTGGAGATTCCGCAACTGCCAGGGATGCAGCATGGGCCAGATTGTTATTGGCTCCGACTACAAAAGTATCAAAGGTATATTTGGGATTCAGATTGGCATTTTGGATAATTTCCGGGCTTACTTCCTTGACATTCTTTTTAATAAGAAGATTCTCGGCAGCCGGAGCTGTTGAGTCGGCCTCTTCTTTGGAGATAAAATTCAATTTGCATTCCACTCCAAGCTTTTCGGCAATGGATACTTCCAGAGGAAGTCCGTATTTTTTACGAATGTAGCCAATCATATTGCTGTCAGGGACAACAATGGTTGCAGTATTTGAAGTTTTATCCACATCGTGGACTTTCAATGGGAGAAGCCAGGTTTTAAATGAAATATCCATAATTTCATGCTCCTCTTTCATATAAAGAAGAATTTCATCCCATTGTTCGTGTAATTTTTCTATCATTTCCGGTCTCCTAAATCCACAAAAAGTATTAATGCATAGTAACCCAATATTAATCCTATTTTACATGAAACAGACATAGATTTCAAGGAAATAGGAAAAATTATGTGGAAAACTTTGTGAGAACTATGTGGAAATCCTGTGTACAAGCTGTGTATAAACAAAATAGGGATCACTTATCAACATATTGTGGAAAAGAATAAGTGAAAGTTTTAAACATCGTAAATTGGCAGAAAATTAATAAGGATAACTTGTAAACATGTGGAAATTTTCGAGTTATCCTTATGGTTATCCACAACTTATCCACACTTTGGGGATAACATTATGTAAATTAACAATCAAGCCCTAAGTAACAGTTCAGCCACACATCTTCTTGCCTGCCTGTGGCGGGTAAGAAGCACCAGGCGTCTGCCCTATGAAGATTTAGACAGGAAAATTCTTATGAAAACAGGTTTTCAACGTCTGTTCCTGTCTAAATCTTTGCATGGCTGAACTGTTGATGAAATAAGGGAAAGATTTCTGAAATTCTACTTGACTAAGCTACATTCCTTCGATATAATCAAGAAGATGTTTAACTGGAATAGTCGGAATATGTTCATCCATATTCTTAAAAGATAGTAATTAGAGGAGGTGCGCCAGATTATGAAAATGACATTTCAGCCCAAAAAGAGACAGAGAGCAAAAGTTCATGGCTTCAGAGCTAGAATGAGCAGCGCAGGCGGAAGAAAAGTCTTAGCTGCCAGAAGAGCAAAAGGAAGAGCTAAATTAACCGCTTAATGAACGAGAGGCCGCAAGTGATTGTGGCCTTTTTTTGACCCAGGGAGAATGAATGAAGCGTTTTAGTTCGATTAAAAAAAACAGAGATTTCCAGAAGATTTATGAGAATGGCAAATCTTATGCAAACAGACAGTTGGTTATGTATGTATTGGAAAATAATACGGAAGATACCAGAATAGGAATTTCCGTCAGTAAAAAGGTAGGAAACAGTGTAGTCCGCCACCACATGACCAGATTAATCAGAGAAATATTTCGTTTGAATAAACCGAACATCCGGCAGGGGTTAGACATCATAGTAGTTGTCAGAGTGGCAGCGAAATCATCGGATTATAAACATTTAGAAGGTGCGTTTATGCATCTGTGCGGACTGCATAACATTAAATTAGAATCGAAGTGAATCTTATGATAGCAAAGTTCTTTGTTTTGTTGATTCGGGGATATCAGATTTTTTTGTCCCCTTTAAAAGTCAGGACTCACTGTATTTACACGCCTACGTGTTCTCAATACGCCATTGAGGCACTTCAAAAGTACGGTGCTGTAAAAGGTAGTTGGTTGGCCTGCAAGAGAATTCTTCGCTGTAATCCTTTTGCAGATGGCGGTTATGATCCAGTTCCGTAACACGTAGGAGGTATTTCATTGTTAGTATTAACTAAATCCCATGACTTTTTTTCATTTGGTCCGGTTGCTGATATTTTAGGCTGGATCATGGACCTGTTGTTCCGTTTTACTAACCTGTTTGGTATTATGAACATTGGTCTGAGCATTATTTTATTTACATTGGTAATCAAACTGCTTTTGTTCCCATTGACCATTAAGCAGCAGAAGTCTTCCAAGCTGATGGCGGTGATGCAGCCGGAAATTAACGCTATTCAGCAGAAATATAAAGGAAAGACCGATCAGCAGTCGATGCTTATGCAGCAGCAGGAGATGAAAGCGGTTTATGACAAATACGGCACGTCCATGACCGGCGGCTGTGTGCAGATGCTGATTCAGATGCCTATCTTGTTTGCACTGTACCGGGTAATCATTAACATTCCGGCATATGTTCCTTCTGTCCGCGTATTTTTTGACAATGTTGTCAATGCTATTGGCGGCATGAATGCGGCAGAGACCCTTACAAAGTTTGCTACAGACAACAATATCTCTATGGCTACTATCAAGGCCATTACAGATAATAATAAAATCGTTGATTTACTGTATACGCTGACCCCTGATCAGTGGACAAGCTTACAGACTCTTTTCCCGCAGGCTCAGGAAGTGATTGCAGAAAATGCAATGCAGATTGAGCAGATGAACTCATTTTTGGGAATTAATATGGCAGTAGCTCCCTGGCAGGGATTTACGCCCAATCTGGCGTGGATTATTCCGATTCTTGCCGGTTTGACCCAGTGGTATAGTACAAAACTGATGAGTTCCAGCAATAAGGCGATGACAGATGAAAATGCTCCTGGAGCATCTATGATGAAGGCTATGAATATTTACATGCCTTTAATGTCTGTATTTTTCTGTTTTACATTTGCATCCGGTATCGGTATTTACTGGGTTGCCAGCAGTGTGTTTATGATTATTCAGCAGTGGGCTGTCAATGCGCATTTAAATAAGATGGACATTGATGATTTAATTAAGCAGAATGTAGAGAAAGCTAATAAAAAGCGGGCAAAGCAGGGACTTCCTCCGATTAAGCCTAATCAGAATATGAGTCAGGACTGGAAACACATTCAGGAAGTGAATGAGAAAAAAGAAGCTGCCAGAATGGATAAGATTGCCAAGAGTCAGGAACATGCAAAAGAAGCGACGGAATACTATAACCAAAATGCAAAGCCCGGCAGTCTGGCGGCAAAAGCAAACATGGTAAAAATGTATAACGAGAAAAACGAGAAGCATAAATAAGCAGGAGGGGTTTGCTATGGAGATGATTACAGTTTCTGCAAAAACAGTGGATGAAGCAGTGACAAAGGCGTTAATCCAGTTGGGAACCACCAGTGATAAGCTGGTTTATGACGTGGTGGACAAGGGCAGCACAGGATTTTTGGGAATCGGTGCAAAGCCGGCTGTTATCAGAGCCGGCAAGCAGGAAACTATCGAGGATAAGGCAAGAGATTTTCTGAAGCAGGTTTTTGAGGCCATGCATCTTCCAGTAGAGATTGAAATTTCTTATGATGAGGATGAAAAGGAAATGTCTATCAACTTAACAGGAGAGGACATGGGAGTTCTGATTGGAAAGAGAGGGCAGACCTTAGATTCTCTTCAATATCTGGTAAGCATGGTATTAAATAAGGAGAGCGAAGGCTACTTAAGAGTAAAACTGGATACGGAAAATTATCGGGCCAGAAGAAAAGAGACTCTTGAGACTCTGGCAAAGAATATTGCCTACAAGGTAAAAAGGACAAAGAGAAGTGTTTCCTTAGAGCCGATGAATCCTTATGAGAGAAGAATTATCCATTCTGCGCTTCAAAATGATAAGTATGTCACTACCAGAAGCGAAGGAGAAGAACCGTTCCGCCATGTTGTGATTTTCTTAAAAAAGGATGTAAGCCGGAAGGATCGCTATTTTAGCAAAGAGAAAAAAGAAGTGCAATAACGAATAGAACAATGGATGCTGTCGGGATTGTCTAGGGGTTTATAAACCGCTGGCAGCCAGACAGCATTTTTTGTGCTGGGCATCCAGAAAATTTGCCAGTGACAGATTTTTTGTGCGAGCATCCAGAAAATCTGCCAGTGACAGATTTTTTGGAAACAGTTCAGCCATGCATAAAGTCATGCGCATCAGAAAGGAAAATACATGAAAAGAGAGACAATCGCAGCGGTTGCGACTGCTATAAGCAATTCTGGTATTGGAATTATCCGCATTAGCGGACCAGAAGCATTTGAGGTGGCGGACCGGATTTTTTTTAGAAAGAGCGGGAAGAGTCTGAAAGAAGAGCAGGCAAATACTATTCATTACGGATTTATTCAGGATGGAACTGACAGACTGGATGAAGTCCTGGTAATGGTTATGAAGGCGCCTCACAGTTATACGGCAGAGGATACAGTAGAAATTGATTGTCATGGCGGCGTATTTATGGTAAAAAGGATTCTGGAACTGGTTATCCGAAATGGAGCGAGGGCGGCAGAGCCAGGAGAATTTACCAAGAGGGCGTTTTTAAATGGCCGAATTGATTTATCGCAGGCAGAGGCTGTGATGGATGTTATTCAGGCTAAAAATGAATATGCGTTAAAGAGTTCTATCAGTCAGCTTGGCGGTGCAGTATCCAGAAAAATTAAGGATATCAGGGAACAGGTTTTGTATGAAATCGCCTATATTGAGTCTGCTTTAGATGATCCGGAACATATTTTGCTGGATGGATATGGAGAAAAACTTTTATCCAGGATAGAAGCGTGGATGGAGAAAGCAGAGAATTTACTGGCATCAGCAGATAATGGAAAAGTGATGACAGAAGGAGTTAAGACGGTTATTTTGGGAAAACCAAATGCAGGAAAATCTTCTCTTATGAATGTATTGATTGGCGAGGACAGGGCGATTGTAACTGAGATAGCCGGAACCACCAGGGATACCTTGGAAGAGCATATTTATCTTCATGGCATCAGTTTGAATGTTGTGGATACTGCCGGAATCCGGGAGACTGAAGATGTGGTAGAAAAAATTGGAGTAACCAGGGCCAAGGCTGCTGCAGAAACAGCGGATTTGATTATATATGTGGTAGACGGTTCCCGTTCTCTGGATGAAAATGATCAAGAAATTATGGATTTTATCCGGGAAAAGAAAGCAGTTGTACTTCTTAATAAAACGGATTTGGATATGGCAGTGACAAAGGAAGAATTGGAAAAACAGTCCGGCCATAGGGTAATTCCTGTTTCAGCCAAAGAGCAGACAGGAGTAGAAGATTTAGAAGAAGAGATTAAATCCATGTTTTATCAGGGTGAGATTGCTTTTAATGATGAAGTTTATATTACAAATATCCGTCATAAAGAAGCTTTAGAAGGAACATTAAAAAGTTTTCAGATGGTGAAGGCAAGCATATTGGAGGGAATGCCGGAAGACTTTTATTCCATTGATTTGATGGATGCATACAGCCAGTTGGGAGCCATTATCGGCGAAGAACTGGGAGAAGATTTGGTTAATGAGATTTTCAGCAAATTCTGTATGGGAAAATAATCGTAACAGTTCAGCCATGCGAAGATTCAGGCAGAAAAAAGCGTTGAAAGCTTGTTTTCTTAAGAGTTTTCCTGCCTGAACCTTCATAGGGCTGAAACCCGATACTTCTTGCACGCTGTAAGCGTGCAAGAAGATGTATGTTGAACTGTTACAAATGATCTTGTTTAAACCGTTTTAATAAGTTGGAGGAAAAAATGCCATATTTAGAGGAAACCTATGATATTGTAGTAGTAGGAGCCGGACATGCCGGATGTGAGGCGGCTTTAGCCGGCGCCAGGCTGGGGCTGAAAACAATTATGTTTACAGTCAGCGTAGACAGTATTGCGTTAATGCCCTGCAATCCCAATATAGGAGGAAGTTCCAAGGGACATTTGGTACGGGAACTGGATGCCTTAGGAGGGGAGATGGGGAAAAATATTGATAAAACGTTTATCCAGTCAAAAATGTTAAATGAGTCTAAGGGACCGGCGGTTCATTCATTAAGGGCACAGGCAGACAAACAAAACTATACCAGCCATATGAGAAGAACGCTGGAAAACACAGATAATTTGACTATACGCCAGGCAGAGGTATCAGAGATTCTTGCAGAAGACGGGATTGTTACAGGAGTAAAAACTTATTCCGGAGCTATTTACCATGCAAAGGCAGTAGTGCTTGCCACAGGAACGTATTTAAATGCCCGCTGTATTTATGGAGATGTCAGCAATCCTACTGGTCCCAATGGGCTGCAGGCAGCAAATCATTTAACGGACTCCTTAAAGGCGCATGGAATTGAAATGTTTCGTTTTAAGACAGGAACACCTGCCAGAGTAGATAAAAGAAGTATTGATTTTTCCAAGATGGAAGAGCAGAAGGGAGATGAGCGGATTGTGCCGTTTTCCTTTTCTACGAATCCGGAGTCTGTTCAAAAAGAACAGGTATCCTGCTGGCTTACCTATACCAATGAAAAAACCCATCAGATTATTCGGGATAATTTAGATCGTTCCCCGCTGTTTTCTGGTGCGATTGAAGGAACAGGCCCCAGATATTGTCCGTCTATTGAGGATAAAGTGGTAAAATTTCCTGATAAAGACAGGCATCAGGTGTTTGTGGAGCCGGAAGGACTCTATACCAATGAAATGTATTTGGGCGGGATGTCCAGTTCCCTCCCGGAAGACGTTCAGTATGCAATGTATCGGACAGTTCCCGGTCTGGAACATGTGCAGATTGTCCGCAATGCCTATGCAATTGAATATGACTGTATTAATTCATTAGAGTTAAAGGCTACTTTGGAATTTAAGAAAATATCCGGATTGTTCAGCGGAGGGCAGTTTAATGGAAGTTCAGGATATGAAGAAGCAGCAGTGCAGGGATTTATGGCAGGCGTAAATGCAGCTATGAAAATTCTGGGAAGAGAACCAGTGGTTTTGGATCGCTCTCAGGCATATATTGGGGTTTTAATTGACGATTTGGTAACAAAAGAAAACCATGAACCTTACCGTATGATGACTTCCAGGGCAGAATACCGCCTGCTTTTGAGACAGGACAATGCAGATTTAAGACTTCGCAAAATCGGTTATGAGATCGGACTGGTGAGCAGGGAAGAATATGAACATTTAGTAAAAAAAGAGGAGTCCATTGGGGAAGAAGTAGAACGTTTAAACCACACCAATATTGGAGCCAATTCTAAGGTTCAGGAGTTTTTGGCCAGCCATGGAAGTACTCCATTAAAGACAGGAGCAACTCTGGCTGAATTAGTCCGAAGACCAGAATTGGACTATTTTATGTTAACTGAGATTGATAAAGATAGACCAAAATTGGATATTGGTATTCAGGAACAGGTTAACATAAATATTAAATACGAAGGATATATCAAGCGACAGATGCAGCAGGTAGCTCAGTTTAAGAAAATGGAGCGAAAAAGGCTTCCGGAAAAATTTGATTATTCTGTAGTAAAAAGTTTGAGAAGAGAAGCAGTGCAAAAGCTGAATCAGTTTCAGCCTGCATCTGTGGGACAGGCGTCTCGAATTTCCGGGGTGTCTCCGGCAGATATTTCTGTTTTACTGGTATATCTGGAACAGGCCAGACAGGAAAGAAGAATGGCAGAGATGGGGGAAAAATGAATTTAGAATTTCAAACATTCATGGATCATGGAATGAGTTCGATTGGTATTTCTTTGACAGAGAGACAGATGGAACAGTTTTTTAAATATTATGAAATGCTGATAGAAACCAACAAAGTAATGAATCTGACAGCTATTACGGAATTGCAGGATGTTGTATCCAAACATTTTGTAGATAGTTTAGCACTGGTAAAGGCTGTTGGGGATTTATCACAACAGAATGTTTCTGTTTTTGATGTGGGGACAGGAGCCGGATTTCCCGGAATTCCTCTGAAGATTGCATTTCCTCATTTGCAGATTACACTATTAGATTCATTAAACAAGAGAGTGAAATTTCTTCAGACTGTAGTAGAAGAACTGGGATTGGAGAAAATCTCTGCTGTTCATGGAAGAGCAGAGGATTATGGAAGCAGGAGTGAATATCGGGAAAAGTATGATTACTGCGTATCAAGAGCAGTAGCAAATTTGTCAACGTTATCAGAATATTGTCTTCCCTTTGTAAAAGTAGGCGGAAAATTTATTTCCTATAAGTCAGGGGTAATTGATGAGGAACTGGATAAAGCAAAGGGTGCGATTAAACTTTTGGGCAGTAAAACACAGAAAGTGGTAAAATTTTCTCTGGAAGAGGCAGATGCAGAACGTTCCTTTGTTATCATTGAGAAAAAAGAGAAGATGGCAAAGAAGTATCCAAGAAAAGCTGGTTTGCCGTCTAAGGAACCATTGAAATAAATTATCCCTTTTTGAGGTATGTTGCTCTGTATACAGATGTTAGCATTGATTTTTACATGAAAAGGAGTCTTGGAAAAATGTTTCACGTGAAACATTTTTTGCTTAAGACTCCTTTTCTGCTAGCCAGGGTATATAAATATCAAGATACCAGGGGCAAAAAGATTAGGAATCCAATGCAGAAAAATCTAGTTCCAAATTTTTTGTGCTTAAGATAGTATTATAAAAAAACATGGGAGCAAATAGCGTTAGTTATGGAAAACACTATTTGTTGTTTTATGACTTAGTTAAAGTACATTTCAATAATTTTCAGAACTTCATCAGGCGCTTCTAACTGTGGGATGGTTTTAACATTGTCAATACAGGAATATTCAATAGCGGCATTATACAATTTATATTCTTTTAATCGTTCTTCTATGGAGTGAATGGCATTTCCTCCTATTAAATAAATGCTGTTGTCGATTTTCTTTAAGGCGTTCACAATATTGCATTTGGTATAGTAACATTGAACACTGGCATAAATGGATTTAGGTGAAGTACCCAGGTGGGCAGATTCATAACACAGATTAATATCTTCTTCTCTTACAGAATAGGGGTTATTAAAATAAATTTGAGAGAATCGCTCTCTTAATGATTTTTTGCTTACTGCAATGTGATAGAGCAGTGTTCCGACGATGGGAGTATCCAAAATGAATTTGAAAAATTTTGCCCGCTTCCCCGGAACCAAACTGTTGGAAAAAATGGATTCGGGGTTGATAAATAAGAGGCGGTTAAAAAGTTCTGGATTGAGACTGCAGGCCATAATTGTAAAAGAGGCAGAAGCACCAGAAGCAATTACATCTGTCCGATGGCCAATTTCAGAACGGATAAAATCTGTTAACAATTGAACGTAGATGTAATTGGTATAGGTAATATTGGGCTTTTCAGACATTCCGCATCCGAGAAGATCTATGACATAGACACAGTAATTTTGACTGAGATTTTGAATCATCTTATCCCACTCGTGTCCGCTAAATTCCGGCATGAGATCATGGATCAGCAAAAGAGGTTTTCCTTCGCCGGATTTTGTATAGTGGATATTGCCCAGTCTCCATTTATAGCAGAGAGAGTCTGGTTTGGAAAGTAAATTTTTTGAAGTGGCTGAAAGCTTAATACCTTGATTAATAAGGGCAGTAGCAGTGGCTGCACCGGTAGACAGGAGTAATATAGTAAGAAGTTTATTTTTGGCTTTCATAAATACCTCCTTGGAATTGAATTTCCCTTATTATAATACACCAGCCAGATGAACACAAGGGAGTAAATAATAATTGGAAAAGCAAAATATAGTAGTTCAGCCTTGTCACTCATAATTTGGCGAATACTATAAAAATGGTTTAAACAGAAATTGTGTTGGCTGCCAAATTATTTATGTCGGCATCTGCCCTTATAAAAGCTGACACAAAAATTTTTATTGTCAGCAAACTTTCATGGTCAAACCTGCGGCAGTTTTTGCATGGCTGAACTGTTGTAGAAAAATGTTTCACGTGAAACATTTTTAAAGAATATGCAAGATTACCATAGGAATCAATAAAAAAGTATGCTATAATGTGAAATACATGATTTTTTTAGTTACCAAAAATGAAAAACGACAGTATCAAAGCGTATAGAATTAGTTGGAAGAGGGGATAAGGCCATATTATGGGAAGAATCATTGCAATTGCAAACCAAAAAGGCGGTGTAGGGAAAACTACAACAGCTATTAATCTGTCAGCTTGTCTGGCCGAAGCAGGTCAGAAAGTTCTGGTTGTGGATTTTGATCCCCAAGGAAATGCTACAAGCGGATTTGGATTAGAAAAAGGAAGTATTGGGAATACAGTTTATCAGATGCTGATTGGTGAGAGCACGATAAAAGAATGTATAGAAAAAGAAATACAGGAAAATTTAGATATTCTTCCGTCTGATGTAAATTTGGCTGGAGCGGAAGTTGAATTGCTGGAGATGGAAAATAAGGAATCTCTGTTGAAAAATAATTTAAAAAAAGTCAAAAAAATATATGATTTTATTATTATCGACTGCCCGCCATCATTAAACCTTCTGACTGTCAATGCGCTGACTGCAGCAGACACAGTGATTGTGCCGATTCAATGTGAGTATTACGCACTGGAAGGATTAAGCCAGATTTTAAAAACGATCAATTTGGTAAAGCGCAAACTGAATCGAAAGTTAGAATTGGAGGGAGTCGTTTTTACTATGTATGACTCCAGAACGAATCTGTCCATGGAAGTAGTGGAAAGTGTAAAGAATAGTTTAAACGAAAATATCTATAAAACAATTATTCCAAGAAATGTTCGCCTGGCAGAGGCACCAAGCCATGGAATGTCAATTAATTTATATGATTCCCGTTCTAGTGGTGCGGAAAGTTATCGTTTGTTGGCAGCAGAAGTGATAAGCAGAGGGGAAGAAATCTGATATGGCAAAAGCAGCAAAAAAAGGATTAGGAAAAGGACTGGGAGCCCTCCTTGGAGGGGATCTGACAGAGGATGTTAAAAAGGAAGAAGAGTTTCAGGAAAAACAGGTGGTAGTAGAAACCAAAATTGTAGAAGTACCGAAGGAAACATATTTAAAAATTTCTTTGATCGAACCAAACAGAGAGCAGCCAAGAAAAGAATTTGATCCGGAAGAGTTGGAAGAATTGGCAGAATCCATACGAAATTATGGTGTTTTGCAGCCGATTATGGTGCAGAAACAGGGAGAACTGTATGAGATCATTGCAGGAGAGAGACGTTGGAGAGCAGCGAAAATAGCCGGATTAAAGGAAGTGCCGGTTATTATCAGAGACTTTGACCGCCAGAAAAAAATGGAAGTTAGCTTGATTGAAAACGTCCAGAGATCGGATTTAAATCCAATAGAAGAAGCGATGGCATATCGTCAATTGATTGACGAGTTTGGATTAAAGCAGGAAGAGATAGCAGAAAGGGTTTCAAAAAACAGAGCAACTATTGCCAATAGTTTGAGACTTTTAAGATTAGACGCAAGAGTCCAGGACTTTCTAATTCAGGGGGTCATTTCAAACGGACATGCCAGAGCGCTTTTAGCGCTTGAAGATTTGGAGCAGCAGTATGCAGCAGCAGAACTGATTGTGAAAAATGGACTTAGTGTCAGAGAAGTAGAAAAACTGGTTAAAGCTCTTTTAAAACCTGCAAAAGAAAAAGAAACGAAAAAAGAAGAAAGAGATTTAAGCTTTATTTTTCAGGATTTAGAAGAGAGAATGAAAAGCATAATGGGAACAAAGGTAATGATTCACCGGAAAGATAAAAGCAAAGGCAGAATTGAAATAGAGTATTATTCTGAGGCAGAATTAGAGAGAATTGTGGAGCTAATCGAGTCCATCCGCAATTAATTCGTTGGAGTTTTTAGAAAAATAGCTTGAAAAGCGATTTATGTAAAGTAGGGAGTGAAACAGTAAAATGACAAATGGCAGTGTAAATAATCTGTTTAATCAATTGGGAATAGACTCTAGTTATATTATAATAGGATTATGCATTCTGACTATTATTCTAATCATTACAGTTATTGTATGCATTGTTAAAATAAATAAGCTGAATCGCAGTTATGATCGTTTTATGAGAGGAAAGGATGCTGAAACTCTGGAAGATTTTATTATTGATATTTCAGAAGAAGTGCGTCGGCTTCAGGAGGAAGATAGAGGAGCAAAGGATACAATCCGCTCCATTAACCGTAATCTTCGAGCGTCTTATCAGAAATTTGGATTGGTCCGCTATAATGCATTTAAAGGCATGGGTGGAAATTTGAGTTTTGCCATGGCAATGTTAGACTATACTAACAGCGGGTTTGTCTTAAATTCTGTTCACAGCAGAGAGGGGTGTTACCTCTATTTAAAAAGAGTGGATATGGGACAGACAGACGGACCATTAGGCAATGAAGAAAAAGAAGCGGTAGAACAGGCATTGGGATATGTTCAGCCCAAGGATAATTAATATATTCTTGACAAGAGTAGAATATGCTGTTATACTTAAAATTAATAAAAAACAGGCAATGAGGCCCTTTCCTGAACAGGAGTGGGCCTTTTTTGCTGTTAAGAGTCCGGGAAAGCTGCAAGGAACAGGGCTTTCTTGGTAAAAAAAGGAGGAAAACTATGTCATACGTTGATGAAGTCTATGAGAGTGTCGTTGCGAAAAATCCAGGAGAGGCTGAATTTCATCAGGCAGTGAAGGAAGTTTTAGATTCCTTAAAACTGGTTATTGAGGCAAATGAGGAAAAATATCGCAGAGAAGCGATTTTAGAGCGTTTGGTAGAGCCGGACAGAATCATTACATTTAGAGTACCATGGGTAGATGATAAGGGACAGGCGCAGGTAAACAGAGGATATCGTGTACAGTTTAATGGAGTGATTGGACCGTACAAAGGAGGACTTCGTCTGCATCCGTCTGTAAACCAGAGTATTTTAAAGTTTCTGGGATTTGAGCAGGTATTTAAAAATTCTTTAACCGGACTTCCGATCGGCGGAGGCAAAGGCGGAAGCGATTTTGATCCAAAAGGAAAATCTGACAGAGAGGTAATGGCATTTTGTCAGAGTTTTATGACAGAATTATATAAATATATTGGTGCAGATCAGGACGTACCGGCTGGAGATATTGGCGTGGGAGCCAGAGAGATCGGATATTTATATGGTCAGTATAAAAAAATTACAAATCAGTATGAAGGCGTTCTTACCGGAAAAGGATTATCTTATGGCGGCTCACTGGCACGTAAGGAAGCGACTGGATACGGTCTGGTTTATATGGTTAATGAAATGCTGAAGCATGAAGGCAAAGAACTATCTGATAAGACAGTTATTATCTCCGGTTCTGGAAATGTAGCAATTTACGCAACAGAAAAGGCTCAGCAGTTGGGAGCAAAGGTAGTTGCCCTTAGTGATTCTAACGGATATGTATATGATAAGGACGGCATTAAGCTGGATATTGTAAAAGAAATTAAGGAAGTCCGCCGTGGCAGAATAAAAGAGTATGCAGATGCAGTTTCAACTGCAGTTTATACAGAGGGAAAAGGAATCTGGA
This sequence comes from Lachnospiraceae bacterium, assembly GCA_046957575.1. Lineage (GTDB taxonomy): Bacteria > Bacillota > Clostridia > Lachnospirales > Lachnospiraceae > UMGS1370. The sequence continues at coordinate 22,488 of JBKUOG010000031.1, forward strand.
CTATTCCCTGCGATATTGCTCTGCCATGTGCAACCCAGAATGAACTGAATTTAGAAGATGCAAAGACCTTAAAGGCAAATGGCTGTATGTTGGTCGCAGAAGGCGCAAATATGCCTTCTACCAGGGAAGCAACAGATTACTATTTGGAAAGCGGAATTTTGTTTATGCCAGGAAAGGCGGCAAATGCCGGAGGTGTTGCAACTTCAGCGCTGGAAATGACCCAGAATAGTGAAAGATTGTCCTGGAGTTTTGAAGAAGTTGATGAAAAACTTCAGGGGATTATGGCTAATATTTTTGCAAAAGCTGCAAATGCCGCAGAGCGTTACGGAGTGCCGGGGAATTATGTAGCAGGTGCAAATATCGCAGGTTTTGAGAAAGTTGTCGATGCGATGTTGGCTCAAGGTATTGTGTAATTAGGAAAAATAGTATATAATAAATAATACTTTAGGCAGAAATGCCTTCTGTATGAAAAGGATAAGGCGGAGTTGATTCTTCGCCTTATTATATTCCTGCAATGGTTTGGCCATGCTACATATTCTTGATTATGGAGGTGAAAAGATGCATAAATTCTTAAGAGCAGTGGGTTTTTCCACGTACCAGACAAAAAAAGAAATAAAGGAACTGTTGAGCAACTTAATCAAAGAAGCGAAAACAGAAGTGGAGTTTCACAGCGAATCGGAAGATTTATGTCAACTATGTATGGAAGTCTCCTCTGATATGGGAATCTGCATTGTGGGAGAGAAGAATGAGAATGGAGAAATCGAACCAGAATATTATTTTCCCTATTTGAAGGGAAAAGATGTGACTTCCACAGCAGAGTGCTCCATTCAGCGCCATGCAGAACGGGAAACTTTTGCCGGGCTGTTGGACGAATATAAAGTAGGGATCTCTTTAATTTATTATATGATTAACTCTTTGGAGTACCGGATTCGCCGCAGCAAAAGGGAAACATGCAGTGCAAAAAAGTCCAGGCTTAGTGGATTAAGTGTAAAAGGAAAAATTCTTTTGCCAATTCAGAAAACAACAGCCCAGATTGAACAGTTAAAAATTGCTGCAAATACCCGTTCCCGTCTGCTGGAGGCGGCTAAGAACGGGGATGCAGAAGCGATTGATACATTGACAGTGGAAGATATTGACTTATATTCACAAGCAACCAGAAGAGTAGAAAAGGAGGATTTATACTCCATTATTGATACTTGTTTTATGCCCAGTGGTATTGAGTGCGATCAGTATTCAATCATTGGTTACATCAAGGAAATGGATAAAAAGGAAAACTGCTTTACTGGTGAAATGATTTATGATTTTACTGTAGAAGCCTGCGATTTGACATTTCACGTGGGAATCAACGAAAAGGATCTGATTGGAGAACCAAAAATCGGACGAAGATTTAAGGGGCAGATTTGGATGCAGGGAATAGCAGATTTTTAAACTTGATTTTTTTCTAAAAATAGAGTAGTATATATAAGTGGGTATTTTATCTTTGAAAAATTTAGTCCATGTAGCTCAGCTGGATAGAGCACACGCCTCCTAAGGGCTTGTTGGAGCAATCGCCCAACACTGAAAATTTTATATACGTCCATGTACCTCAGCAGGATAGAGGGTTCGCCTCCTAAGCGAAACGCCGCAGGTTCGATTCCTGTCATGGACGCCAGTAAGCAACGCTGTAAGCCTTTGTTTTCAAGGGTTTACAGCTTTTTTTGTTATCACGGACAGGGAAGCAAATATATAGCTGCTTATGTCCGTGGGAATTTCTAAAAGCCATTTATTTTGCAAGATAGCTTGCTAACACTCATTTAAGGTAGATGATGATTTCATGGATTTTTACGATATTTGCTAACACTTTTTGGTTAGCAGTTTTTTTCTGTTTGGAACAAAGCCCTTTGCTAACAGTTAGAAAGGGTTTCTTTTAAGAGCTTTTCTTTCATTTCCGGTGTCATGGATTTTAGCAATTCAAGCAGAAGTTTGTCATTGTCACTGATGGGTTCCTGTGCTTCTGAATGGAGATTGTGTTCGGGTTCTGGTCTGAAAGCCGGAGGGGAACGCTCCGGCGGTAGTGATTTCTTCGTGGTATCACATCCTTTCTGGTTTTAGGGTAAAAAAATAGACGCTCAGTTTTGAACGTCTATAAAAAGTTACTATGCAGTTTTTGGTTAGTTTATATCATCAGAGGATTTGCTTTTATCTTCCAAATCAATATCAATTTGAATACCCAACAACTTGCTTTCGGGAGAATCGTCATTTAACTCTAAGATGATATTATTAGTTACGATTTCTTCGTATTCTGTGTCGGACATCAATGATTGAAATGATAAAAGGGCATCTTCATTGATAGAACATATATATTGAAAATTCTCTTTTGGGCATGTTTCAGAAACAATACGAAAAAGAGTTTCACGTTGGCGGGGGTCCATATTAGCAAATAGTCTACTATCATGGGCAATAAACCTTATTTTGCTTTTTCTACATATTAAGAGCAAAAAGTCAAAACAAAACATACGAACTTCGTTCACGCCATCGGATGAATCATCTTCAATTCGAGCTTCAAGAGTATATCTTAAAGTATTTTCACCAGAATTATTTTTAATCACTAAGCCACTACGCTTTTTGGGATAGAAGCGTTTAGCAAATGTCCAATATTTATTTTTTAATTCTGATAAATATTCTGCTTCATCGTCAAGATACGTTTGTGTTTCTTTATCTTGTATGATTAAATTTGCCTTAATATCTAGTACAGTGTCTTTGTACGTTTTCAAAATCCGTTGATACTCATGTATTCTATTTAGCTCATTTTGCAAAGCAGCCAATTGTTTAGTTAATGCAACATATTCTTCTAATGCACCATGAGAATTCAAGAAATCTAACAATTCATCCATCCGTTGTCCTAAGACATTTATCTTATCATCAATTTCTTGTAATTCTGCTTTTTGCTTATTTAATTCTTTTCTTAAACGGGCATTTCTAGTGGTTAATAAATTGGAGTGAAATTGTAAAACCTCATCAATATTCTTCTTAACCATAGTAGGTATTTCTACATTGGCAGCTTCGTAAATTTTTAATAGTTTTTCTTCTTTAACCTGAGCAGTTTCTTTAAAAGATTCTTCTATATTCTTGATGTAATTACTGATTAAAACACGTCGATTTTCGAGGGCTTTTTTTTGATAACTTTTTTCATCTGCTTCTTTTTCAAGCTCATGATAATTATTAGAAACTTTAAAAGCAGAAATTTCTTTTTCAAGCTCAGAAATTCTGTATTCCAAATCTGCAACATCTAATTCTGCGTCATTTTTTCCTAAATAATATTGCTTAAATATAGGGTCTTTTTTTATTGCTTTTTCAGTTGCACTTGCAGCTAATTGCTTTTCACGAAGTTCCTTTTTACTGATAATTAAATCAGTATCTATGCCAAGCAGATAACAGTTATTCAAAATTTTACTATAATCTGTTTCTTTAGGAACAAAGGAATCAAAAGTTGAATAACAAGACCGGTAACGACGTACAAATCTTGAAAACAAGGTATTCCAAGTCATATTTTTGGGATTTGATGAAATTCCAAAGCACAGATTGAGCAATTTTTGACGTAAAACAGTAACGGTTAATGTTTCACCACAAAAGTTTATTTTATTTTGTTCATTTGTACTACGGGTAGAATAATATTTTACACCATCAATTTCAAAATTAAGAGTAAACTCCCAATCAGGCAATTTCTGAGCAAATGAGGTAATTTTATTTGCACCTAAACAAAAATGAATAAGGTGCAATGTTAGAGATTTTCCTACTCCGTTATAGGTATTTCCATCATTTTCGTCAAGAGGAGCAACCTGTTTTCCAACAATAATGTTGATACCATCTTTAAAAACTATAGGATGAAAAGATGGTTTATTAGCTCTTAAACTAAGCAGCTTCATAACATAATAGCCCCCTTTCGTTAATTTTGATAGCTCCGATAATATAAAGATAATCTAAGGCAATAACAAATTGGTCGAAGGAAAATTTAACAGGATATTTTTTATTTGTATATGAATCCTTGTAATATTCCCATAAATCTTCAACAGAAATAGGTTCGGTTAATTTTTCCAGTAAAAAAGCCCCAAAACCAAAATATGATTCGTTAATAGATAATTGTTTTTTGGGTAATATCATAATTTTCCTCCTTTCCTTAATGATTATTGCGGTTCTTCAAAAATATCACAACTTGAAAAATAATAAGCCATTAAAACTAGTACGCTTGTTTGAATGGGTGAGGTGTTTTTACTGCTTGCTTTTTCTAAAATATAATAAAAACGACAATCAGAACAATTTTCTTGTGTATCAGGAATATTTTCTTTAGATTGTTCATATAAAGCGTTAAATTTTTTCTGCAATATTTCTTTGACACCAGGGTTATCATTAAAATAAAGCATTAAGGTTCCTTCTTGATAGCTACCAACAATAAGTCGAGATTTTACTACTTCACTTAACCCATTAAATGCGATTTTTTCATCAAAATCAGGAACTGTCAAATTATCCATTGAGTTCATTGGAAGTTCTGCATTTATCAAATAAGTAACGGTTTCATGAAGTGCTTCATACTCAACAATAGGTATTATCTCATCTGGTATATAGCCTATAATATCTTGCTTGTCTAAATCATCTAAAGACATAAATACCTTTTCTAAATCTTTTGCGGTAAAAGTACCTATGTCACTCTGTGCATATTCAGGGGCGTTGTTCAATTCCAATGCCATTTGAATTATTGGTGCAGGTAATCCTTTATATTTGTCATTGACAACAAAAAAGAATTTCTTTATAGGGCACAAACCATTCCAATGATTATATAAGCCAGAAAAATCTGTTTTTAATTTCTTTACAGCTTCACGAATGGTCGTATCTTTGGTAATATCTTCAGGAGAGAAAATTTGATAATAGGTTCCTGTAGTATGGTCAAAACCATCATTTTTCATGTCCCCTATATTACCATAGGCTTTTACTGGTTGAAAATTGGGATTTGCTTTTGTCATCACAGAAACAAAGAAATCCTCATATTGTTGCCCTGTATATTGTAGTATATGATTACTAAAAATTATTTTTGCTATGTAATGTTCAGCGTTACCTATGGGGAACACCTCACTTTCTATTGGGTATAGATACTAATAGTATACCACAATATGAGTTGCGTGCGTTATTTTTTTGCTTTTATGAGAAAAAATTTTCATAAAAATAGACGTTTCATGTTTTCACACAAAACGTCTACTCCTTGCATTAGGGAAAAGAGTATCGTATAATCTTGATAAATGGTTTCCTAGCTGGAACTGAACCAGCTAACACGTTGCTAACACTTTTGTTACCAGTACAGGATATTTCGTGAATCTATCTTCCGCACAGACCTCACGCTTTTCCTGCATTATAAGGTGTTAGATGGTATTACAGGAGGTTAGAAACTACTTGCTGCGAAAGGACATTTAGAACTCCTAAGCGTGGGGTCGGAGGTTCAAATCCTCTTATGGACGCCAGGTAACAACGCCGAAAGCCTTTATTTTCAAGGGTTTTCGGTTACAAGGAAGTATATTTTTCAATTAGGCGGTATAGCCCCGTTCAAGGGCTATGCCGTCTTTTCCTGTTTATCAGTTTCTTTCTGTTCCGTCTGCGGGTCAGTCGGCAAATGGATTTCTCCCACGAAGTTAAAGACAATATCCACTTTCTGAAAACGCTTGCCGTCTATCTTCTCCGGCGCATGGACAACAATTTTTTTGATAAATTCATTAACGATAGTGGGAGTTAATTCGGTTATTCCCACATACTTGCGGATAATGGCGGCAAAGCTGTCAAAATCGCTTTTATTCTGTTCGTAGGTATCGACTTCCTGTTGTTTTGCCTTTACCTTTTCCGTCAGCTCTTTTTGTTCTGCTTCATACTCTGCGGACAGCTTCAAAAATCGCTCATGGCTGATTGTGCCGTTGATGTCGTCCTCATAAATCCGCTTGAAAATCCGGTCAAGTTCCGCAATCCGTTTTCTTGCCTGTCCTACCTCACGCCGCTTGCGTTTCATGTCCTTTTCTGCTTCATCAAATCGCTGTTTCTGTATCAATTCCATAAAAGCAGTGATGTCCTCATAGAACATGGCAGTTACGGCAAATATCTGGTTGAGAACGATTTTCCGCAGGACTTCTTCTCTGATGAAGTGTGCCGTACAATCTCCTGTATTGCTTTTATATCTTGCGCAGCGGTAGTTGTCTTGTGAACCGTCAAAGCTCTTGCAGGTGGCAAAGTGCAGTTTGCTTCCACAATCCGCACAGAATACCAAGCCGGAAAACATTCCCTGCCGCTCTGCCTTTGTGGGGCGGCGTTTATTTGCCCTTAATTCCTGTACCCGTTCAAAGACAGCTTCCTCAACGATTGCTTCATGTGTATTGCGGAAAATAGCCTGCTGTTCCTTTGTGGTGGGAATACGCTTTTTCAGCTTGTGGGATTTGGAATAGCTTTTGAAGTTTACTGTATGCCCACAATAGTCCATACGCTCCAAAACTGCTACAATCGTACTTTCATTCCAACTGTACGGATTATCGGGAAGTGATTTTCCTTTCTGCTTTGCATAATGAGCGCGTGTTGTCAGCACTTTATCAGCTTTCAAAATTTTCGCTATTTGCATAGGTCCTTTTCCGGCAACGCATAAATCAAAAATTCGCTTTACCACAGCGGCGGCTTCTTCATCTACAATCCATTTCTTTCTGTCGTTGGGGTCTACCTTATAGCCATAGGGAGGCTTAGTCAGATGTTCCCCTGCCATGCCCTGCGCTTTCTTGATTGCCCGTACTTTTTTACTGGTATCTTTGGCGTAAAAATCGTTAAACAGATTTCGGAAAGGGGTAAAATCATTGTCGCCCTTTGCACTGTCCACGCCGTCATTGATTGCGATATAGCGTACATCTCTTT
>JBKUOG010000032.1:0-29337 GCA_046957575.1 Lachnospiraceae bacterium
GTGAAATCTGGGCTGCTGGTTTAGTTGACGGCAAAGGCAATGTAAACTCCAGCGAACTGAAAAATATTCCAGAAGGCTACAAGCTGAAAGTTGTCGGTGACTTCTACTATGACGGCGGCAGCGAACTCCGCATCCAGGTGGTTCCAGAGCATACCTATGGCGGTATGGTTAACGTAGTTTACTTCTGTGAAGAAACCAACTCCGTCTGGGCGAACGGTGAAATCTGGGCTGCTGGTTTAGTTGACGGCAAAGGCAATGTAAACTCCAGCGAGCTGAAAAATATTCCGGAAGGCTACAAGCTGAAAGTTGTCGGTGACTTCTACTATGACGGCGGCGATGAACTCCGCATCCAGGTGGTTCCAGAGCATACCTACGGCGGTATGGTTAACGTAGTTTACTTCTGTGAAGAAAACAATCATGTATGGGCGAACGGCGAAATCTGGGCTGCTGGCTTAGTTGACGGCAAAGGCAATGTAAACTCCAGCGAGCTGACCACCATTCCTGCAGGTTTTAAACTGAAAGTTGTAGGTGATTTCTACTATGACGGCGGCGATGAACTCCGCATTGAAGTAGTTCCCCTGTTATTCAAATAATTCTATGATACCAGGAGCAAAAGCCTTTTGCCCCCAGCATCATTCCGTAGTTATTCAGGCAGTTTCTCAATAGATGCGGCCCCGGGAAAATCCGGGGCCGCATCTATTACCCTATATCATTCTATCTTGGTGTTCCAAACATCTGAACCCAGTATTTTCTGCCATTCTTTTTATAGCATCCCACACCAATTTCCTCAAATGAAGATTTCAAAATATTGGCTCTGTGACCAGAAGAATTCATCCAGCCATTCATTACATGCTCCGGACTTGTATACCCTTCTGCAATATTTTCTCCCACTCTGCTGTATTCATACTGGTCGTCCAATATAGAAAAGCAGCTTGTGCCGTCTGGTCTGGTATGAGAGAACTTCTCTATCAGCTCTTTCGACCGAGTTTCACTGCACTCCATTAAAGTTTCATTTATTGACAGCGGATTTAGACCTTCTTTTTCACGTTCTGCATTTACAAGATCCACTACCTGCTCTGCCAGTTCCCGATCCAATCCATCTGCTTTTGTATCATTCTGTCCCTGACTGTTTCCGTTTTGACTGCTGCCCTGGTTGTCCGGATTTTGGCTGCTGCTCTGACCGTTTCCGCTTTGGCCGCTTCCGCTCTGGTTTCCATTGTCTTTACTGCTTCCAGAAGAAGGTCTGTCATAGTCCTCATTTTCATAATCCCACTCATCTACCACATCCAGGATTACGCCCTTTGAATTGACAATATATACTTCACCATCCAATGTAAAGTCTTTTGTTTTCAGCACTCCTTTTTCGCTGAAATAGTATTCGTCTCCATCAATTTCCGCAAATCCTACTGTCGCATAACCGTCTTCGTCAAAATAATAGCGGCTGCTGTTAATGGTTTTCCAACGGTTCTTTACATAAGAGCCGTCTGAATTTTGATACCAGCGGCCAATGCCATCTTCCCTCCATCCAGCTTTGTTTTCCGGAGAGGTTGTCGTAGTGGTGTTATTTTTTTTCGCTGTATCTGCAGGCATCTTTTTTCCCACACTCTCCAGCCATGCACCGGACGAATCCACCGTCCAGCCATCTGGAGTCACAGCATTGGCCCACATTGCACCTGACTCTTTATCTAAATAATACTGTTTTCCATTGTCCTCAATCCACCCGGTCTGCATGTACCCGTTTGCATCAAAATGATACCACTTTCCACTGGCCGGATCCTGAAACCAGTTATTTACAGGATACGTCTTGTCTTCTCTCTCATACCACCAGCCTTCTTCAGTTTCCTGCCACCCTGCTGCTAAAGCGGTGCCGCTGATGCCAAGAGAAACTGCCAGCGCTGATACTGTAATTAAAATTTGCTTTTTCACTTCATTTTCCTCCAATTCCATATTTTTCCAGCAAGCTTAACACATAGTTTCTGCTGTTTTCCTGCTGTCCCGAATTACTTACCTTTATTATATCAAAAAAGTCAGGATAATCAACTGACAAAAACAGCTTTCCTGCCAGCAAAAATACTGACAAAAAAGCTGTTTTATAATCTTTTATCCTGTTATTTATTTTCGCACTTCCAAACGCACCATAGCTCGCTTTAAAGCCAGTTCTGCTCTGGTTGCATCCACCTCAGCACTGTGGCTCTTAAGCCGCCTTTCTGCGCGGACGCGGGCCTCTTCTGCACGTTTTACGTCAATTTCTTCCGGCCATTCTACCACTTCTGCCATAATTGTAATCTCTTCCGGCATTACCTGGATGAATCCGGACATCAGCGCCGCCTCGCGGCTCTCCCCATCTTTATGAATCCGGAGAATGCCGGGGGCAACGACAGCGGTCAGCGGAATATGACCTTTATAAATACCAACGTCTCCTTCTGTGGTGGTCAATTCCACCATAGAAGCCTCTCCCTCGTAAAAATTCTCATCCGGAGTGATAATCTGCAAACGGAATTCCTCTGCCATAATCAGCCCTCCTATTTCACGCGGGCAAGAACATCATCAATATTACCTGCATTTAAGAACAAGTTCTCTGGAATGTCGTCGTGCTTGCCTTCCAGAATCTCCTTAAATCCCTGGACCGTCTCGCTTAACGGCACATAACGGCCTTCCAGCCCGGTAAACTGTCCGGCAACAAAGAATGGCTGAGATAAGAATCTCTGAATCTTTCTTGCGCGGGATACAGTCAGCTTATCTTCTTCGGAAAGCTCGTCCATACCTAACATGGCAATAATATCCTGAAGTTCTTTATACTTCTGAAGAACTTCCTGAACACCGCGGGCCACATTATAATGTTCTTCACCGATAATGCGGGGATCCAGGATTCTGGAAGAAGATTCCAGCGGATCCACTGCCGGGTAAATACCAAGTTCCACGATAGAACGGCTTAATACAGTGGTCGCATCCAAATGGGCAAAGGTATTGGCAGGAGCCGGGTCTGTCAGGTCATCTGCAGGCACATAAACTGCCTGTACAGAGGTAATAGAACCGTTCTTTGTAGAGGTAATACGCTCCTGAAGAGCGCCCATCTCTGTCTGCAGAGTCGGCTGATAGCCTACTGCGGAAGGCATACGTCCCAACAGAGCGGATACCTCGGATCCAGCCTGGGTAAAACGGAAAATATTGTCAATAAAAAGCAGGACGTCTTTTCCGCCCTTATCGCGGAAGTATTCCGCCATGGTTAAGCCGGTCAGACCAACTCTCATACGCGCTCCCGGCGGCTCGTTCATCTGGCCGAATACCATAGTGGTCTTATTAATAACGCCGGATTCCTGCATCTCGTGGTAAAGGTCATTTCCCTCTCTGGTACGTTCGCCTACACCCGTAAATACAGAATATCCGCCATGCTCTGTGGCGATGTTGCGGATCAGTTCCTGAATTAAAACGGTCTTTCCTACACCTGCACCGCCGAACAGACCAATCTTACCGCCCTTTTGATATGGGCAGAGAAGGTCAACTACTTTAATGCCAGTTTCCAGAATTTCCGTCTCTGTAGACTGCTCTTCAAAAGTTGGGGCTTTTCTATGGATGGGAAGATACTCCTCTACCTCTGGCTGAGGCTTATTGTCGATTGCATCGCCTAAAACATTAAAAATACGTCCCAGGGTGTTCTCGCCTACCGGAACCGAAATCGGCGCGCCAGTAGCCACAGCGTCCATACCACGAACCAGACCATCGGTTGTGCCCATGGCGATACAACGCACTGTATCATCGCCAAGATGCTGGGATACTTCAACCGTCAGCTTGCTGCCGTCTGCAAGAGGTACCTGAATGGCCTCATTAATTTCCGGCAGCTTGCCCTGGCTGAACTTAATATCCAACACAGCGCCGATAATCTGTGTAATCTTACCTGTGTTCTGTTCTGCCATCTTGTTTCTCCTTACATAAAATTTACTAAAAAATGGTAACTGTTCAGGACGCGCATCTTACCGCCCGGCCTGAACCGGTTATGAAATCGCATTTGCGCCTGCAATGATTTCTGTCAGCTCCTGAGTAATGGAATCCTGTCTTGCCCGGTTGTACTGAAGGCTTAAAGAATCTATCATTTCCTCAGCATTGCTGGTTGCCGAATCCATGGCCGTCATACGCGCGCCGTTCTCACTGGCCACTGCCTCAAGAAGTGCGCCATAAATCAGACTGCTCACATATTTGGGGATGATGGCGCTTAGGACCTCATCCTCATTAGGCTCATAGTTCATAAGCAGCGTATCGGATTCCTCTGCTGAAAAATCCATCTCCACCGGAAGCAGCTTGATTAACTTTGGAATGTGAACCACTGTATTTTTAAAGGAAGTATAGGCCAGATAAATCTCGCCAATTTCCCCTCTGGCAAATTCATCTAAAAGTTCCAGGGTCAAATCTGCCGCATCCCGGTACATAGGTTCATTGATCACATCCGAGTAATCCCTTTTAATCTGATACCCATTGCGCACCAGACCGTCGCGGCCTTTGCGCCCAATGGCATAGATGCAGGTATCCTCCGGTGGGGTCTGTTCGCTTCCGGCCAGCAGTTTCACAATACTGCTGTTGTAGCCGCCTGCCAGTCCTCTATTGGAAGTAATGGCAATGACCGCCTTCTTCCTGGAACCGCTGGGGCGAAGATACTTGTGATCAAGGTTTCCGGATTTGCGCAGCATCGATCCGATGGTCGCATACATTATATCGGAATACGGCCTGGATGCTTCTGCTTTGGTTCTGGATTTCTGCAGTTTTACAGTGGAAACCAGCTTCATGGCCTTGGTAATCTGCTGCGTACTCTGGATACTGGCGCGTCTGCGTTTAATATCTCTCATGGATGCCATGATTTGTCACCTGCCTATCTACATCTGCGCTTTGCATTCTGTGATTGCTTTTACCAGCAATTCCTCTGTTTCCGGAGTAATTTCTTTGGTTTCCCGGATGCTTGCCGGAATCTCCGGATACTTTTTATCTATGAATTTAAAGAGTTCCTTTTCAAAATCCAGCACCTTAACGGTCGGGATATCTAACAGGTACTTCTTGGTTGCTGCATAGATAATGATAACCTGATACTCAACTGGCATTGGCTGATACTGGCCCTGTTTTAATACCTCTTTGATTCTCTCGCCCTGGGCAAGCTGTTCCTTGGTGCTTGCATCCAGTTCGGAACCAAACTGGGCAAAGGATGCCAGCTCGCGGTACTGGGCAAGTTCCACACGGATCGGGGCCGCAATCTTCTTAATTGCCTTAATCTGTGCTGCGCCGCCTACTCTGGATACAGACAAACCTGCGTTGATTGCAGGACGGAAACCGGAGTTAAACATCTCTGTCTCCAGATAAATCTGACCGTCTGTAATGGAAATTACGTTGGTCGGAATATAAGCAGAAACGTCGCCTGCCTGGGTCTCAATAATCGGAAGAGCCGTTAAAGAACCGCCTCCCAGTTCGTCAGACAGCTTGGACGCACGCTCTAACAGTCTGGAGTGCAGATAGAATACGTCTCCAGGATATGCCTCACGTCCCGGCGGTCTCTTGAGCAGAAGGGAAAGGGTACGGTAAGCGGCTGCGTGTTTACTTAAGTCATCATAAACAACCAGTACGTCCTCGCCGTTTTCCATCCATTCCTCGCCGATTGCACAGCCGGAATACGGAGCAATATACTGTAAAGGAGCCAGGTCAGATGCAGTAGAAACGACTACGGTGGTGTAATCCATAGCGCCAAACTCATCCAGCGTCTTTACAATATTCGCTACTGTAGAAGCTTTCTGTCCAATAGCGACATAAATACAGTGAACGCCCTGTCCTTTCTGGTTAATAATGGTATCAATGGCAATCGCCGTCTTACCTGTCTGACGGTCGCCAATAATCAGCTCACGCTGTCCTCTTCCGATCGGAATCATGGCGTCAATAGCCTTGATACCGGTCTGCAGCGGAGTATCTACGGATTTTCTCTCAATTACACCATGGGCAACCCGCTCAATGCGGCGGAATTTGCCCGTCTCAATGGGGCCTTTGCCATCAATAGGCTGTCCCAGAGCGTTTACAACGCGGCCTGTCAGCGCATCGCCTACCGGCACTTCCACAACTCGGCCTGTGGTCTTTACCATATCGCCTTCACTGATGTTTTTTGTATCACCAAGAAGAACGGCGCCTACGTTGTCTTCCTCCAGGTTTAAAACCATGCCGTAGATTTCTCCTGGGAACTCCAGAAGTTCTCCCTGCATTGCCTTTTCAAGACCGTGGATTCGCGCGATACCGTCTGCGACCTGGATAACGGTACCCACATCAGAGACTTCCAGCTTTGTTGAATATTTCTCAATCTGCTCTTTAATCACAGAGCTGATTTCTTCTGGTCTTAAATTCATAACTGAGGTTCGCACCTTCTTTCTGTTATCAGTAATGGTTCGGCTGTCAAATCAAGCCAGCCGGACGGTCAAGAGCTGTTTTTTCAGCTCATAGAGCTGGGTTTTAATACTGCTGTCCACCACCCGATCGCCGATACGGATAACCATACCGCCGATTAAGCCTGGATCTACAGTATATTCCATCTCAAACTCCACATAAGGAGTGGTTTCTAACAGCTTCGCCTTTACCGCAGCTTTCTGCTCATCCCGTAGAGCTACTGCGCTTGTAACGGAAGCCGTACCAATTTTTTTATATTCCCGGACCGCCTGAATAAAATAATCCAGAATCATCGGGATTTCTTTTTGCCTGCCCTTGTCAACAATGATTGTCAAGAAGCCCATCATCTCATCCGAGACTCTTCCGGAGAAAACATTCTCCATGACGGAAATCTTCTCTTCCTTTACAATCTGAGGATGATTCAGCGCATCCATAAGCTTCGGGTTGTCCCGGAAAATGCTGCATAAGGCCTGGGCTTCTTCGTAGACTGCTTCCAGATTTTGTTTATCCAAAGCCGCCTCAAACAATGCATCGCCGTATACCTTTGCTATCAGCTTTGCCATGTATTCTCACCCATCTCCTTCAGAGTCTCGTCAATCAATGCATCCTGAACCTTGGTATCAATGGAAGCTGCAACAACCTTGCCTGCCATTAAAGAAGCAATCGACACGACCTCCTGCTTCATCTCGTCCAACGCTTTCTTTCTCTCCAGCTCGATTTCCTTGCCTGCGCGTTCTACGATTCTGGCTGCCTCCGCTCTGGCTTCGTCAAGAATCTCAGCCTCGCGGCGCTTTGCTTTTCTTCTGGCTTCTTCCAGGATAGCATCTGCTTCCTTGTTCACAGCCTTCAGCTTCGCGTCATACTCTGCCTTCATTTCTGCTGCGCTCTTCTGATCCAGAGCCGCCTGTTCCAGTTCGTCCGCAATCTTTTTGCGGCGCTTTTCCAGGAAGTCTCTGGCTGGGTTAAACAGCAGATAGGATAATGCAAAGAACAGGATAAAGATATTAATTCCAGTCAGCACCGCATCGTGCAGCAACTGGGGGTCAAATCCAATTAACCGATCCAAAATCTCGCCTCCTCTTGTGCTATTATCTTATAATTGCCCGTTTTCCCGCAAATCAACCGAATGGCTTAACGAACATCAGGATAATAGCAACAACCAGACCGTACAGACCAGTCGTCTCGGCAACTGCCTGTCCTAACAGCATGGTAGAAGTAATATCAGATTTTGCGCCCGGATTACGTCCAACTGCAGAAGCGCCGTAACCTGCGGCAATACCCTGACCTATACCAGGTCCGATACCGGCGATCATCGCCAGACCAGCACCGATAGCAGAACAACCATAGATAAAATCCTGACCTGAAAAATTCATATTGATTCCTCCTGTAATGAAAAATAAATTTGTAAAACTTTGTTATTCCATTTTGTCGTTGATGTAAACCATGGTCAGCATACAGAATACATATGTCTGAATACATCCTGAGAATACATCACAATATACGTGCAGCGCCGCTGGAATACCGATATTGGCAAGAAGCGGCATCATGCCGTACCACAATCCCATGATGATAACTCCGGAAAGCAGGTTTGCAAACAAACGGAGCGAGATGGAGATTGGATTGGCCAGCTCTCCGATTAGGTTAATCGGAAACAGAATCGGCGTCGGCTCAAACAAGCTGGTAAAGTGGTGGAGCCGCCGGTTCTTGATACCCTGATACTGGACAATGAAAAAGGTAACCATTCCCAGCAGGAAGGTAACGCCATAATCCGCAGTAGCCGCACGAAGTCCCAGCAGACCGCTCAGGTTGTTAAACAGGATAAAGATAAAAATGGTGCCGATATAATTGGCAAATTTATATGCATTCCCGTTCAGGATTCCTACGGTCATCTTGTCTAACATCTCTGTAGCCAGTTCTATCACGTTCTGGAACATGCCCGGAACATCTGTGGCCTTTTTCATGGCCCGGTTGGCCGCAAAAGCCAGTGCCAGAATGATCAGCGTGATGATCGTCATGGAAACCGTAGTAGTCGTCAGCCAAAGCTCCTGACCAAACAGCTCGTATTTGAGCACCCCATGGATCATAAAATCCGGTTCTCTTGCAACCAGCATTCCCATACTTCCCATACACAGGTCCTCCTTTCTTATGTTTTAAATTAAAACTTAAACACCACTCTGATCCAGTTCCCCTTCCTCAATACCGTATAGGCGCCAGCCGCCTAAACGGTGAACAATTGGCCGAAGATAGGCCCCGGTTTTTAATCCCATTGTGCCTACTACCATTGCCAACGGGTTTATCTGAGGCACGCAAAACAGCACCAAAAGCAGCACTGCAATATACACTGCCTTTCGTCCCAGCGCATGTACCAGAGTGGTTTTGTTGGCATAGCCCTCATCTCCACTGTCCATGGCTCTCTCTGTGATAATTGCCATATGAATCAGCATGGCGGCTGCGGAGACTGCGCCTGCAGCCAATCCCAGAAAAATCGGCAGCGCCTTTTGATCCAGAACATAACAGATGATGAATGCCAAAATCCCCAGCACTGCATTATGAAACAAAATCCCTGCAGACATTTCAAGGATCAGGTTTTTTGTATCTTTGCTCAATCCAAATCCTCCTTTACCTTGTCAGCATCCAGGCTTTTTCTCTCTGTAGCCAAAACGTCTGCACCTCTGCCGGTAATCCGGCTGGCTGTTTTGGGGCGGCTGACCTCCTGATAGAAAGATGCCTTTTTTGCCGCCCGTTCCTGATCTTCTATGGCTTCCTGCTTTTCATTGACGAGAACGGTATTTTTCGCCATGACGTAACCGCAGCGGCCTCCGGACAGGACTCCCAAAATCAGCAGCGGAAGAATCAGTCTGGTTCCATAATGAGTGTCGATATAATACCCGGCAAAAACACATAAAAAGACAGGCGTCATAACGCTGAGTCCAAGCTGTGTTACCATAGCAAGACTCCGAAACACACTTCTTTGATGCCGCATCACAAACCTGTCCTCCTTTCATATTTTTGCGCATGTATAGAGTACATTATAACCAATAAATCATTCTTTGTCTATTATACACAAAAATTTTTTATAACAGTTCAGCCACGCGAAGATTGGGACAGGAACAGACGCTGAAGACTTGTTTTCATAAGAATTTTCCTGTCTAAGTCCTCATAGGGCAGAGGCCTGGCGCTTCTTGTCCGCGTAAGCTGGCAAGAAGATGCATGGCTGAACGGTTACAAATTTTTAAGCGGGAATAAATTTCCTTTTCTGGAATTTATTCCCGCTTTTCTAGGTTTATTTTACTTTTCTGCAAAAACCGGAGATACCCATGCCACGTCTCCGTTTTTCAGCCAGACTCTCAGTCTGTACTGGCTGCCCGGCTCCATGTCCACGATTTTGGAAAACTCCATGGTATATGCGCTTTTGGGCACTGCCTGGCGCAGTCTGGTTTTGTAGGCATTGTGCCAGTAAAAATCATCCCGGTAGTGCTCCACATGGCCGTAGACTCTCTCTGCCAGTTCTATGCTCTCTTTGTACTGCGCAAGGATACGGGATGTTTTCATCAATTCCCCGATGGTAAAACGGTATTCATATGAATCCACCTTTAAACAGATTTCATCGGTAATTTTTCCTTCTACCTCAAATACAAATCCCTCTTTTACCACAGTGCTTGGCCCCATCCAGTGGCCGGTAGCCGTTGACATATACGTAGTCATATGGAACTTACAGCCATTTTCTGTTACATCATAAAGCTTCTGTCCATAGCTGTTCCAGGCTTTCTCGATTGAGACCAGACGCCCCGGCACAGTCAGGGAGCCATCCCATTCCCGAACCAGCATGTCTTTATAAAATCTGGGATTAGGACCCCAGCCAAACTCTGCTGCAAATTTTACGCGAATCACTTCTTCGTCCCCGATTTTTCTAGTTTCCCAGGTACCGGAATGTACTGCCATCTCATCTAAAATATTATTTTTTAAAATCTCTACCCGATCAATGGCATCGGCTGCTTTTACAGAAAATTTCAGTTCATGTTTTCCAGCCGGAACTACAGATCCCATAGGCTTTCCATCTATGGTAAAATCAATATCCATCCGGCTTCTGCTGACGCCGTACACTCTTCTGGCTTTCATGGCTTCCCAGATTGCTTCTTTGGAAGCGTCTCTGGCCAGTACACACATGCTGCCATGATCGTACACCGCCGGCACTTTATGATTATCGCCGGAAGCGATGCAGCCTACGTGCAGTCCTGCTTCCAGTCCTCTCTCATAGCAGGTTTCTCCGGTCCTCGGCCCCATATGCAGATGGCGTTCCATATCCAGGACTCCAGTATCATTTTCGCTGCATCCATGGCTGGAAAAAATCTCTGCAAACGGAGAAAATTCTTCATCATGGGTGGCCCAGTTTTTCCCTCTGCTCTTTAGCTGATACGCTACATGGTGAGGAATGGCAACAGCCTCTTTTCCCTCATAAGCTTTCTTCAGTTCTTCATAGCGCATCGGATGCTTCATGGGCTGATCGTTGTTCAGAAAAAATACATTATGATCGCCGTCAAAACCGCAGCCCTGCCATTCATATCCCATAAACATAGGATATCCTTCTGCATTGACTTCTTTAACCTTTTCCCTGATCAGTTCCCAGTCCTTTTCAATCTCTTCTGCCGGACACAAATCTTCCAGCCCGGCTCCGCTCTCTGTTTTAATCATCTGAAACGGGTAATACGCAATGGGCCAAAAATCCAGCATTGCTTTCGCATGGTCCACCCATTTGTCTAATTCATTCATCTGATTGTGATGAATATTGCTGTGCAAATCCGTCCATAATTTCTTCATAACTCTGACTCCTTAATCCATCTGCTCTGCCTTCATAAATTTATCCGTTGCCTTTCTCTGCTTTGCATCGCCTTTTTTCAAAAGGTAAATCAGCACAAATGTCAAAATGATAAACAGCAGACAGATTGGTCTTTTAATGAAAATATCCCAGGAACCGCCGGACATTACCAGAGAGTTCCTTAAATTTGATTCTGCAGTAGGCCCTAATACCATGCCAAGTACAATCGGAACCGGAGGAAGATCAATTTTCTGCATAAAGTAGGCAATCACTCCAAAGGCCAGCATTACGTATACGTCCATCTCGGAACTGCCGATTGCAAATGCGCCTGCACAGCAGATTACCACCAGAATTGCAGTCAGCAGATCCTGAGGAATGTGGGTGATCTTAACAAACAGATTCAGCAGATATTTGCCCTGAACAAACATGAAAATCTGGGCTATCACGCATCCGATTAATACGGCATAAACTACAGGTCCTGAATTGGTAAACAGCTTAGGCCCTACTACCAGTCCATGCATTGTAAATGCGCCAAGAAGGGTTGCCGCCACTACGTCTCCGGGGATTCCCAGGGTAAGAAGAGGAATCAAAGTTGCTGCGGTTGCGCCATTGTTTGCAGATTCCGGCGCCGCAACACCCTTAATCTCGCCTTCGCCAAACTTTTCCCCCGGCTTTGCGCACCGCTTTGCTTCATTATAAGCAATAAAGGAAGCGATTGCGCCGCCAGTTCCCGGAACTGCACCGATAAACGCACCGATGCAGGAGGATTTTAACATTGTGGGCATGGTCTTTTTTACGTCCTGTCTAGTAATGTGATCCTCTTTATCAATCTCTTTTAATTCTGAAACCGCTGCCGTCTCTGTATTATTAAGACGGCCAATCATCTGGGCGATGGCATATACGCCAAGGAGAACTGCCAGCATTTTAATGCCGTTGTAAAGGTGAAGATTGCCAAAGGTAAACCGGGTAAGACCGCTGACAGAATCAATCCCTACTGTTGCCAGCAGAATCCCCAGACCGCCGCTGATCAGTCCCTTTACCATACTCTTTCCGCTGACCGAAGCAATGACTGACAGGCCGAAAATCGCCAGGGCAAAATACTCCGGAGATCCGAAGGTGATAGCCACCTTGCTGATTTGCGGGGCAAAAAACAACAGGCACAAAGCGCTTATCAGACCGCCTACTGTAGATGCCACCAGCGCCATATCAAGCGCCCGTCTGGGCTGTCCATTTTTACACATGGGATATCCGTCAATCAAGGTTGCCGCTGCCGCATTAGTTCCAGGCGTATTAATCAGAATCGCGCTGATAGAACCGCCGAAGTTGGAGCCAAAGAAGATTGCTGTCAGCATCAAAAGCGCCGGAACAGTTCCCATCGAAAATGTAAAGGGAAGAAGCACTGTAATTGCCAGATTTCCATTCAGTCCCGGAATAGATCCAAAAATAATTCCAATAAATAAACCAATATTTACAAAGATAAAATTCTCCACTGTCAAAAGATTGCCCAGTGCAGCACCAATTACGTCCATAATAACCTCCTATCCAGCTTTTAAGGCAGCTGCACATGCAGCACTTTTGCAAACAGCAGATACAGCACTGCTACTACCGCAAGAACAATCAAATAAAAGGATTTCTTCTTTGATCCGGTGAATGCCAGCGTTGCCACTCCTAAAAACATGGTGGATACCAGAAAGCTTTTTTGAAACAGCACTGCATAAATCAGAAGCACCAGCATATACAAAAGCGCTTTGGCCTCTTTGGAAACATCCAATACCTTCACTTCATCCTTTTTTAAGATTAAACTCTGAACCATCAAAATGCTTCCGCAGATAATCCAGAGAATCGCCACTGCGTAGGGAACCGTTCTGGATGTAATCCCATAGGTAGCCGAATAATCTTCACCAATCTGTCCAGGAATGATAACCATGCAGATAATTCCCAAAATCACGCTTACAATTCCTGCTACCAGATTGGAACGGTATTTTACCTTCATGTTGCTCCTCCTAATCCCGCTCTCTATTTTGCATAATACTTATTGTATGCCTCCTGGCACATAGCAGCTGCGTCCTCGATGGTCTTTTTTACAGTCTCGCCGTCAGACAGGTCCGGAACATAACTTGCATTTGCTGCCAGTTCTTTAAATTCGTCTGTCTCACTGTAATCTAAAATCGCCTGATAAATCGCTGCCACATCATCCGGATTTGTGTCCTTTTTCGTCATTAAAAAGTTGCAGGTCTTAAACACTACGTCATATCCAAAGGACTTTGCAGTGGGAACTTCATAACCTTCATATCCCGTATAAGGTTCATCTGAAAATACCATAATCGGAACTAGACTTCCTTCTTCTACGTACTGAGCGCCCAGAGAAGTAGTTGCTGCCGCACAGACTACGTTTCCTCCTACAACTGCCAGCAGATCCTTGCCGGAACCATCGGAAGTAACTGCCTCTGCGTCAATACCTGCTTCGCCGAACAGCATGGTCTGAGTTAAATGGGTAGCTCCGCCAGGAGTGTTTGCGCCAAATACCACCCGGTTATGTTTTGCATATTCCTGAAGTCCTGCCCAGTCTTTAATGCCGGTCTTATCAGGAGCCACAAACAAAACCTGATCTTCTGATACCAGACTGCATACAAACTGGTAATCGTCTATGTTGACCTGAATGTCCGGATTAAACAAAGGAGCTAATGTAAATAACGCAATACCGCCTACCATCAGCTCAGTGGCATCTGTCTTTGCACTGTCTAAGTCTGCCGCTGCAATCGCGCCGTTGGCACCGGTTAAATTGTTGATTACAGCAGAATTGCCATAAGTCTTTTGAAGTCCCTGGGCAATAATTCTGGAAATTGTATCAGCAGATCCGCCTGCTGCAAAAGGAACCCGGATATTAAAATCTTTGCTGGGTTTAAATGCAGATGCCGCCACTTCCCCCACAGCCGTTTCCTGTGCTCCGGCCTCTTCCTTTACAGTTTCTGCCGTTGTCTCATTTGCAGCCTGTGTCGTACCTGCATCTGATCCGCCGCATGCAGCTAAAGAAACTGCCATGACACCTGCCATCACCAATGCTAAAAATCTCCTTCTCATATCCTCGTCTCCTTTTTCTTCGTTTTGCTTCCTGTTTGCTTCTGAAAATGTTTTCAGCAACTTTCTTGTTTGATATGGCAATTATATCAATGGTTTTCTCGATTGTCAATCTATTATTTATGCTTTTTGCTCGATTTATGGTTCTATATCTGCTTGATTTGTGCTATTTTTTCTATTGCTATTTTTTTAAATCTTCTGATAACGTTTTCAGTTAAGATAAAAAAAGAAAACCCTTCAGCCGTTTGACATCCCACTTCCGTAAACGGCCTGTCAGGAGCAAACTGTCTTTATTAGCATCTCCCTGTCCAAGGATCCTGCAATTAGAAACGCGCTGCCCCTGTACACAGGCGCTAAAACCGATACTGTACTTTAATATCATATATTTTGGGAGTCTCTTCTTTTTTTTCTTCCTGGATTTTTTTATACAAAAGTTCTGCTGCCGTAATCCCTACTGCCTCTGGATTTTTTATAACCAGCGAACACTGAAGCCCCAGCTTTTCTGCTGTTCCAGCCTGAGCAAAACCAGCTACATCCACCTTTCCAATCCACTCCGGATACTGTCTGTGGATCTCTATGGCCACATACTCTAAAATATCGGATCCAAACGCAACAATCAGTGGACGCTCTCCCTCTTTTATTCTCCCGGAAAACTGTTTTAAGGCATCCGCTACTGCATCTGTTTTTCTGGATGTAATCACGCGAAGAATCTCTTCCTCCGGTTTGCCCGCTTCTGCAAATGCCTGATTGGATCCCTCCATGCACATGCGGGTATTAAAACTGTCCACCCAGCCAAACAGTATGAGAATCTGCCTGCAGGGTTTGTTTTTTAAAAGCCAGGAAAGCAGATTGTAGGCATTTTCCCGATGATTTTCCAGAACAATGTCACACCCTACCTCTTCCTTGCGGTCGATCATCACCATATTTTTATATTCTCTGGCAACTTTCTGCAGATACACTGTGTTCAGCCCGCTGGGAGCCATGAGAATCCCCGCCGCCTTCTGATTGAGCAGTTCCTGAACATAGAATTTTTCCTTTGCTCCATCATTGTCGCTTTCGCAAATAAAGGTCACATAATTCCGCTCAAAGAAATAGTCACTGACTCCCCGGCACACCCGCCCGAAAAAATACTCCATATGGGGAACCACCAGTCCAATGATGTTAGTCTTGCCCCGTTTTAAGTTCTGGGCAAACAGATTGGGTTCATACTCCAGTTCCCGGATGGCATTTTTGATATTGTATGCTGCCAGAGGCTGGATGCTCTTTGGATCTTTCAGATAACGGGATACGGAACTTATAGAAACTCCTGCCAAAGCTGCCACCTCGCGGATGGTCGCTTTTTTTTCTTTCATCTTTTTCTCTCCCGATTATCCCAACGTTTCATCATAACAGGCTCTCTGGCCGCCAATATATTTTGGACGGGTTCTGGCACAGACCAGATGAGCGCCGCCAATCTCTTTTATCTCAATACGGACTGGAACCGCCACCTCTTTTAAATGCATTCCGATCAGAGTGTCTCCGATGTCCATTCCTGCATGTGCCCTTACCTGTTCTACTGCAACAGGATGGGAAAATCCTCCATAAGCTGCTGTAGCAAAGGAGCCGCCTGCCTTCAGACGAGGAACAGCATTGACCGGTTCATAACCGTATTTCTCCGCTGCTTCCTCCTCTATAATAATTGCCCGGTTTAGATGTTCACAGCACTGCGCCGCAAGATAAATTCCCTTTGGTTTCAGCACTTCCTGAAGTGTTTCAAAAATCGCCTGGCCTATTTCCACACTGGAATGGCTTCCGATCTGAAAGTTTCCAACCTCACTGGAAGAGCAGCCCACCGCCAGAATCTGTCCTGGTTTTAACCGGGCTGTTTCTAAAAGCTGACAAACTGCCTGCCTTGTCTGATCCTGTATTAACTCTAACATTTAAAAAACTTCCTTTCCGTCTCATATATCATATCATGCATCTTCCAGACCGTTCAAGAAATTCTGGCTGGTCTGGAAGCGGGCTCACGCGCCCTATGTTCATGAACAGGAGAATCTGATCCTGCAAGCCAGCTTGCGCAGCAGATCCCCTAGCCAATGAACGCATAACTTATTTAAAGTGTATTATACCATTTCTTTTGTCTGGGGGAAAGGGCGTTTTTTAAGATTAAATTTTTCCTATTGCTTTTGAGATTCTTTTTTGAATTACAGGGCCAAACCAGACTGCCAGGGCAATCTTTGCTCCGTCTCCTATCAGGTATGGAAATACTCCAATGCCAAGACCCTCTATAAATCCGACATTTAACTGTCTGCAAAGCCATACTGTGCCAAACAGATAACAAACTGCTGTTCCGAGAATCATACCGGCTGCACAGATGATTCTTTTGTCCGGCCAGCGTTCTGTAAAATATCCGGCTGCCAAAATCAGAAAAATAAATCCTATAAGATACCCTCCTGTCGGCCCCATAAGCTTGCCGATTCCCCCTGAAAATCCGGAAAACACAGGAAGACCCGCCATTCCAAGAAGCATGTACACCAGATAGCTGATCAGCGCCCGCTTCGTTTTCAATATATACAAAGACAAATACAGCACGAAATTTGTCAATGTAATCGGAACCGGACTGATCAAAATAGGAATCGACATGGGTCCCAAAACACATGTCACTGCTGTGACAAGGCTGATTACAGTTATGTCTGATACGGCAAACTGTCCGGAAGCGGCAGAAAGTTCTCGTTTTGTCATTTTTTAATCCTCTCTTTCCTTGTTCTGATGCTATCATAGGACCTTTTGGTCAAATTGTCAACTAACAAACTAATTTAAGTTTACAATTTAGCGACAGTTCAGCCCTGTCACCGAGAAAACCTGCCGCTGACAGCTTTTCCGAAGGCCTGGCAGCTCATAATTTGGCAAATGCCGATTCTCTTGCAAAAAGGCAGCGTATACTGCGTTTTGCAATATACACTGCCTTTAATAGGGCAACCGTTCAGCCATACAAAAACTGGCGCAAATTTGACCATGAAAGCTTGCTCACAATGGACAAAGTATGTTATTTAATGGTAATTCTTCCCTGTCCGGCTGGGTTTGCATATTCTTCTCCTACTACGCCGCCCAGTTTTTCAGAGATATAAGAAGACAGAACGTCTACGTCTACCATAACGTCGTCTTTTACCACTTTGCTGCCATTAAACATTACCATGCCGTCGCCTCCGGATTTTAACATGTAGTTATGGGAAGCTACGGTATAAGTCTTATTTAAATCTAACGGCTCTTCGCCTACCTTAATATCGGTTACGCGGTAAGCGCCGCTTACGCCCTGGAAGTTACCTTTTTCATCAACCTTTACACTGGAAGGAATAGAGGTATCAATGGTATACGTTAAGCCGGAAACCTGAAGGAAACCGCCGTTTTCTGTCGGGCAGTCCTTAGAAGCCATTTCCAGAGCATCTTTAATCTGCTGTCCGGTTGCCTCTACTACGCATCCCATGTTTCCAAACGGGAATACTTTTAAGGTTTCATTGTAAGTAATCACACCTGCTCCAATGCTGTCGCGGACACCGCCGCCGTTCATAAGGCCGATGTCTGCTCCCAACTGGTAGCGGAATGCATCTGCACACAAATCTCCCAGATTGGTTTCAGCGCTGCGGACTGCTCTCTCTCCGGTTGCCGGATTTTTAACAGTCAGGTCTACGCTGGTATTGCCAAGTACAGTCTTAAGACTCTCACTGTACTGTGCCTGAAGCTGCTTAATATACGCATCCGTAGCTGCATCTACAAACTTGCCGTCTTCTGTAACTGCAGCACCGCCTGGAATGGTTAATACCATACCTGCTGAAATCATATTCGGTTTTCTGATTTTATCTCTGTTTGCATTGTAAATCGTTGTCCATGCCTGAGAAGAACCCAGGGTTTTCTTTGCAATCTTGCTGAGGGAATCATTTTTCTGCACAACATAGGTCGTAAATCCTGGATCTGGAACTGCGGTTACCATCTCTGTGGTAATGGTTCCGTCCGGCTTAATGGTCATCTTACCAATATTGCTTAACTTTGTACCAGTCTGGGTTACTACAACCTGCTCGCCATTTTTGTTTGGGAATGTCTTATCATAAGTTTCATGAGAATGACCGTCAATCACTGCATCTACACCAGAAGTATTCTTAATCACTGCCTCTGATGTCCACTGACTGCTGGTTCCCTCATTGCCGAGATGAGCAACTAAAATCACATAGTCTGCACCCTGAGCAGTTGCTGCATCTACAGAAACCTGGACCTGATTGTAAAGAGCCTGTCCGCTCTCATCTTCGCAAAAACCGTATAAGTAGTTGCCGTTTGCATCCTGAAAATAAGTGGGGGTAGACTTGGTAAAGCTTTCAGGAGTGCTGACTCCCACAAATGCCACCTGGGTATCTCCATAATCAAACATCTTATAGGGAGCAAATACTGAGGCGCCTGTTGCCAGGTTCATAAAATTGCAGGAATAATATCCGCAGTTTAATTTTCCGGACAATTCCAGGAAACGTGTCATACCATAGTCAAATTCGTGATTGCCCGGAACTGCAAAATCGTAGCCTACCTGGTTCATAATGTCAACTATGTAACCGCCGTCTGATAAGGTGCCAATCGGTGCACCCTGAATCGCATCACCTGCATCTACCAGAGTTACATATGGGGTCTGGGCCTGCATTTCCTTCTTATAAAGCGCCAGTCCCGCATAACCGATATTGTCATCTACACCGCAATGGACGTCATTGGTGTACAAAATTACAATATCCTGCTGTGCTGCCTGGGCAGTAATCTCTGTCGCTGTTGTAACGCCTGCAGTCACAGAAACTACCATGGCGAGAGTCAGAAGGACTGACCAAAACCGCCGTTTTAAGTTTTTCATAGCAAGTTCCTCCTTTTTCTGAGAACAATTGTTGGATATCTCCTATTATATCTCAATTATCGCCAGAATGCAAACAAGTTACTGACAATTTTTGGTAAAATTTCATCATAATGTAACAGTTCAGCCATGCATCTTCTTGCCCGCCTGTGGCGGACAAGAAGCGTCTGGCGTCTGTCCTATGAAGATTCAGATAGGAAAACTCTTATGAAAACAAGCTTTCAACGCTTTTTCCTGTCTGAATCTTCGCATGGCTGAACTGTTACATCATAATATCAGATGGATTATTTGCCTAAAGCAAAGCAACATGCAGTGTATCATGTGTAAATATGCCGGGTTTACCAATCAAGAGGCAGTTTAGTTTCTACTCCTTCAATCGGTCAACACCCAGGGCCTTCTTTAATTCTATCTTTTCCTTTTCTGCAGCAGACTTAATCGCAATATTAATGCCATTTTTAATATCTCATTCATCCGCTCCCAGTTCTTCCTTTTTCTACACCAGCGTAGAAATAATGCGGTTTCCTTCTTCCACGCAGTCTTCTGCTTTTTCAAACTGGATGATGCCATGGTATTCTTCCCCGTAAATCGGGGCTTCCATGGTGCTGGAACCGTAATTATGGGCATCTAAGGGCATCTGACCCGCATTAATGATGGCGTTGCCGCGCACAATTACATTCCGGCAGGAAGACAGATACATAGCCAGCCTCGGACAGTCGATAAAGGAATTGCCTTCGATTAAAATATTTTCAAATACCGGAGTCTTTGTTCTCCCGTCTGGCAGATAAACTCCCATGTAAAGTTCTGCCATCTGCCATGCGTTCAAATCACAGTGCCGGATAATATTGCCCCGGATAATCAGATTTCTTACGCCATGGCCCTCGCTCCAGCGGGACTCGCATCCAGTCTCAATCTGGATTGCTGCTCCCTGTATATTTTCAAAAATGTTGTTTTCCACCAAACCGTTAGACCCCTGAAGCAGAACGCCTCTCGCCCGGTTGTTGACAAACCGGCAGTTGCGGATAATGTAATTCTGGGTCTGGAAACGCTTGTTCCAGAGAACCGTATCGGCAGACAGATGTTCCGGCAGGGCGTCTTCAAAGGTCAGCACGCAGCTTCTGTCTTCTGGACGATAAGAAACTTCTGTTACTATAGATGAATATCCTGTCGGCGACAAATCCGGATTGCGCAGTTCTACCGGATAACCAGCTTCAAACAGCACTGCTTCTTTGGTTACGCGCAGCGCTAACAGAGTATGGGTTCCCATGGGCACAATTCCCATAGAAGAGTTGTCGTGGATATTAATGCAGTCGTCTCCTGCAAACCCAAATTCGCAGTCTTCAATAATGAAATTTCCCTGGGAATTGCATACATGAAGGCAGTCTGTAACCGTTGAAATGCTGCGAATCGTACCTGGACGCACCGTTACCCGGCAGTTTTTAAAATGAAGGCCATGAATATCTCCATTTCCTACAAATCCGTTGCCCGGAGAACCGTAAATGGTCACATGATCTACGGTCACGTCTTTGGAATCTTCGATAGGCACTGTCAGGATGCTGTATTCAAAATGGCGGAACCGGAAGCAGTCCCCCCGCTTAAAATGGGCTTTTGTAAACTCTGCGTCTACCGTATAAAAACGCAGCACATTGTCTCCTGCTTTTTCCTGTTTCGGAAGAAAAATATTGGACAGTTCCCGAACCAGCTGCTGCATTTTTTTGTCAGAAGCCTCGTCTCCGCTTTTTTTCACATGGTCGTTGCGATAAGGGCGAAATTCAATGCCGCCAGGACATCCCGGCGTGTAGCGGGCCGGATCAAACGGCCCTACAATAGAAAATTTCATGTCCTCCGGAACAGTTTCATGCTCTGGGAAGGTACATTCTATAAAACTTCCGTCCTCTGCTGCTCTGGTAACCACGCCGACGCTTGCAAGAGGTGCTTTTTCCCAGTTCCAGTCCATAACCAGATTTTTCACAAGAACCCGTCTGCTGTTTCGGATGGAAAGGTAGGAATGCAGGGATTCAAAGATAAACTCACTGTCATTTCCTTCCAGAATGAAGTCTTCCATATTATCCAGAGAAAGATAGGTATCTTCCTCACAGGATTTAAAGTAATAGACTCCCTTGGGAACAACCAGCTTGGCCGCCCCCTCTTTCCGGCAGTATTCCAGCGCTTCGCGAAACGCTTTGGTATTATCTCCTTCTGCCCCTTCCTGAATGCCAAAATCGGCGGCATTTACCGTATACTTTGTGCAGGGTCGGCGGATTGTAATCTTATTTAATTCTTCTGTCAATGTATCAAATTCGTTCCACTCTCTCATTTTGTCTTTTTATCCTTTCACGCCAGAGGCCGCAATACTTTGTTTTAACTGCTTGGAAAACAGAATGGACAAAAGAATTACCGGCATTACGGTTACAACCGCAAGTCCCATCAGCGCATTCTGCTTTGTTCCTGCATTGTTGGAAATGTTATACAGGGCAACGTTTAATGTCCACAGCTCCTGATCCTCTGTTACCAGCCATGCCCAGAAGAAATCGTTCCAGTTGCCGATAAAGGTCTGCAGCGCAATCAGGGAAATAATCGGCTTGGACAAAGGCATACAGATTTTGCTGTACAGATACATACTGCCTGCGCCGTCTAAAGAGGCTGCTTCAAAGTAACTGCTTGGAATCTGATCGAAAAAACCTTTGTATAAGTAAACATAAAATCCATACGGATAGAGGAACGGCAGCAGCAGAGCTGCGTAGTTGTTGTACGCTCCCATTTCCCGATACATAATAAGCTGCGGCAGCATAATACTTGCAAATGGTATCATCATTCCTCCAAGGAAGAACAAAAGGACTGCCTTGGCTGCCCGCTCCGAAAGCTGTCTGCTGATAACAAATGCACAGATCGAGCAGAGAAATACCTGTGCAATCATTGCAAAGCCAATTACAATGATGCTGTTCATCACAAAGGTCATAAATCCCATGCTGGCAATCCGCTGATTGTTTGGATAGATATATCCCGGCATCTGCAGATAGTATTTAAAGCTTTCCAGATTTAAAAGGTTCTTTTCCTCATCTCCAACGCTTAAAAGCCTGCCCTTTACCGGATATTTTCCGGTCAGAAGCTCTGTTACCGGTTCTGTAAACCGGTTGGAAAGGCCTTCTTTTGGAAGTTTTAGTCCGCCTGCCGCATCAAATTCATAACCAATGGACTCGTTGGCACGCACATAGCGGTCTCCATGCAGAAGGACTTCTTCTTTAATGGCCGTACTTTTGTAGATGCCGTAATCCCGTTCCATCTGGAGTTTCATCTGGTGGGCGCGGGAATGAAATACCGTCTTGCCGTCTTTCATTCCATAAACCTGGATTTCCATAATGGAGTCATCCGACATTTTATAGTTAACACCAAACATGGCCAGTACATTGTCTCTTAACATGGTGTCCTTCATCTGTTCTTCGCTGTCAAACTCCACGTCTGTATAGTCCAGTACCAGAGAAACGCTGTTTGCCGCATCCGGCATCAGTTTTGGCGGCACTTCATAAATCTTCGCATTGTCCTTCATAGAGCTGGAAACTGCAAAAATCATAGGGTAAAGCATCAGGACTGCAAACAGCAGTGAGATAACTGCCGCTACCGCTTTGAGAGGCCGCTCTGACCCCCACTGTTTTTTACTCTTTTTGCTTCGCATATGTCTTTCTCCCCCCTGCTATGCCTTTTCTGACTTTTCAAAATGCATCTGCATCATCGTAAGCGCCGCAATTACCAACAGAAGGACAACCGAGGCCGCAGATCCCATTCCATAATTCAAATCCTGATTAAATGTATTGTAAATAAAGATTCCCTGTGTCGTAGACGCACCGCTGGGGCCGCCGGATGCATACATATAGGGAGCATCCAGAAGCTGCATGGTTGTAATGACGCATATGATCAGCTGGATAAATACCATAAAGGAAATATTGGGCAGGATAATGTGGAAAATCCGTTTAAATCCGGTACATCCGTCCAGCGCCGCAGATTCCATAATGTCCGTAGAAACGCCCTGGATCGCCGACAGATACAAAAGTACCGTCAGACCGCCGCCCAAAACGCCCGGGAAAATGATACAGAATTTTACCAGGTTTGGATCACTGAGCCATGCCTGAGGCGCGCCGCCGAAAAACTTAACAATCTGATTGGCTACGCCGTAATCCGGATGCCAGATCCATTTCCATATAATTACGTTGACCGACGTAGGAATCAGGGCAGGCAGAATATAGAGCGTGGTCAGACATTTCTGCAGTTTTACCAGTTCATTCAGAAGCAGCGCCTGAATCAGTGGGATAAAGAAGCACATGCAAAGCTGAAGCATCAAAAAAACAAAGGTATTTTTCCAGGACTCCCAGTAAAACTGTGTTTTAAACATACTGATATAGTTGGCAAATCCTACAAACCGCCCCGGCGGGTTAATTGGATCGTATTTAAATAAAGAGATATAAAAAGCATTTAAAATCGGGTAATATTTCAGCCATACCGTACACGCCATCGGAATAAACAGAATGCACCATGGTGTAATCTTTTTCCGGAAAAGGTATCCGCCAGGCTTTCCGACGCTCCTTACATTGTTCCTCGCTTTCATTCTCGCACCTCCGCAGTTTATTTCTTTCAGTATAGAAAATTTCTTCTGCCTGGAAAATGTTTCTATTTTACTTTTGTGTCACTTTTTTTAACCATTTCAAATGTCAGGGAAAAGACCTTAAGATTTGTGACCTTTTTGCAGTTTTCCGTTAATTTTAGTTTATTTCCATAACCTGTAAAATCTGTTATGATAGTTCCATCAAGAGAATTCATGCAGGACATGAACCAATGGAGAAGGAGGATATCGATATTATGAAAAAAAGATTTGTTGCTGCATTGTTGTGTGCATCACTGACTGCAGGTGCACTTACAGGCTGCGGCGGTTCCAATGACACTCCTGCAGCAGAAACTACCAAGGCTCCTGAAGCTGCCGAAACTACTGCTGCTCCGGAAAGCGGTGCAGAGACCGAAGCAGGCACTGACGCATCTGCTGACAAAGAACCGGTTGAACTGACCTTATGGATGACAAGCCGTAACGAAGATGACTGGTCCTTATCTATGGAAGAAAAATTCCTGGAAGAGCATCCTTGGATTACCATTAATAAAGTCGTAAAAGAAGGCGACCCTGGCAACGAATTTTATCAGGGTGTTGCTTCCGGTACTGCTCCGGACCTTGTAAAATGTTCCTTTACCATGATGGACTCCTATATGGCTTCCGGTATTTTAGAGCCATTAAATACCTATACCGATTCATGGGATGAGTGGAGCAGCTTTACAAAGGAATATGTAGATATGTTTACCAAGGACGGCAATGTCTACGGTATTCCGGCGGCTGTAAACCCAATGCTGTTTGCTTACAACAAGGCCCTTTTTGCAGAAGCAGGACTGACCGAGCCGCCAAAGACCTGGGAGGAAGCCCTGGACATGGCGAAAAAGATTAACAATCCTGACAATCAGGTTTCCGGTTACGCAACCCTTGCTGCTGAGTGGACTGAATGGTTCTTCCAGTATTACGTATGGCAGGCAGGCGGCGACCTGACCAAGCAGAACGAAGACGGTACCGCTGAACTGACCTTTACGGATCCGGCAGTTATTGAAGCTGCAAAATACTATCAGTCCTTAAAGAGCGCTGGCGTACTTCAGAGTGACTTAACCTTAAAGTTTGGTGATCTGACCAAAAACTTTGCACTGGGCAAAATCGGTATGATGCCATTTGCTTCTGACTGGGTAGCAGATGCTGTTTCCAATGGCATGGATCCGGATGACCTTGGCCTGTGTCTGCCTCCTGTTGGTCCTTCCGGCAAACATGCAACTGCAATTGCAGGCGAGTGCTATGTTATCAATGCAAAGACCGATCAGGCAAAAAAAGACGCTGCATGGGAGTACATCTCCTTCTACACCAGCCACGACTACCTGGCTTCCTATTATGAGAACCTGGCAACTAAGGGCGCAACCAGTCCGGTTATTATTCCCAGAGACGATATGACCGTTACGGATTTCTATGAGTTCCCGGCAGAATACAAAGATGTACTGGAATCTGCAAAGGAAATCGGACGTCTGGAGTTCTACGGAAAGTCCAACTTCGGAACTTATGTGGACCGCGCAGTTCAGAAGATTTTAACTGACCCTAACGCAGATCCGGAAACCGAATTTGCCGAGGCTCAGAAACTTTGCGAAGAGGAAGCTCTTGCAGCTTTTAACGAGGCAAATAAGAAATAATTTCCTTTTTGAATCTGTCATCAAACAGTGTGGGATCATCTCTCCCGCACTGTTTTTATGTGCTTTTTTATAAAATCATGGTATAATAGGAACACTTGACGAGGTATTTCACGAGTCTAGTGAGAATAGATACCTGTCCTCTTAGCGAGGTCTTGTCGAGCTTAGCGGACATGGTATAATATAAGAAAAAAAACGTACAGGAGGCTGCCAATGCATACATTCCATTTTCTTTCCAAACTACGACACTCCGTTAATTCGTGCATTACCAGGCAGCTCCGCAGAGTTGGCATCTTCTGGCGTCTGAATCTTTCCTTTCTGCTCCTGCTGCTGATTTCTTCCCTTTTTCTGACCTTCTTTTCCTTTCATCAGTATTCCACTGAAATCAACTTAAATCTGGATCGCTATGTTTCTCTTCTCGTTCAGAACGTCCAGCTTAAAGTTGACGACACCATGTCTGCTTATGAGGATATTGCTCTTTGCTTTTACGATGATGCAGACGTTCTTGCCGCTGTTTCGGAAAATGCCCGAATCGGCAGGCCGGAAAATGAATCCGAGGCGGAACAGGTTGAAAAGAATACTTACATAATTGAACACCAGCTCTACACCTTAAGCCAGAGCCGCAGATATATTGAAAATGTCCAGTTTGTCACTCCGGATCGGCAGTACCGCATGGTAGAAGAAAACGGTTTTGCACGCAGCGGACTTATACGGGATTTGGACAGCTTCTACCACAGCGACTTTTATCTCCTTCCTCAGAAGCAAAATGGGTATCCGGTATGGATGGACGACATTTCCCAGACCCATACGTTTTTCCGCAACGACCAGTCTGTCTATGGCATTGGCAATATCATTACCCTGGGAGTTGCAGTTTACGAGCCTGCAGCCCGCAATTTTCTCGGTGTCCTGCTGTTCAATATTGATTTAAATGCCTTTTCCAATTCCATTGAAGGATATGATGCTTATAAAGACGGCAACACGTTTCTAATTGGAAAAGACGGTGTACTGACATGGTTTGACCCAAGTCTGTCTGCACCATCGTTTCCGGAGACTCCGGAACTTTATGCCCATATGCTGGAGACCAAAAGCGGCATTCTGCGGACGGACATGAACAGAAGGAACCTGCTTTTAGCCTATCAGCAGATTCCCGGCTCCCAGATTTTTGCGACCTATATTGCCGATTTGGACGTACTTCTGGCCAATGCGTACCACATCCGCGACCTGTGTATCCTTGTTTTAGTCTGTGTGGTTATTGCGACGTTTGTCCTCTCCCACTACGTAACCCGCAGTATTTCCGTTCCCATCCGAAGTCTGGTACGGGTTATGAGCAAAACGGCAGACGGAAGATGGACAGTGCGCTATGAAAATTCAGGAAATGATGAGATTACCACCCTGGGCGACCAGTTTAATGACATGGCAGAAAAGACCAATCAACTGATTGAACAGGTCTACCTTTCTGAGATTAAGCGGCAGCGGGCGCAGCTTAGTTGGAAAAATGCCCAGCTGGACGCTATGCTGATGCAGATTAATCCTCATTTCCTTTATAACACCCTGGATATTATCCGCTGGGAAGCCATGTATGAAGCCAACGGAGAAAGCCCTGTTACCCAGATGATTGAAAAGTTCAGCCGGCTCTGCCGTATGGGCATGAAAACCAACAGCAACACCATTCCGCTTTCTGAGGGAATTGAACACGCAGTCACTTATCTGGATGTTATCAATTTCCGCCACAGCGACAAAATTCAGCTGGATTTAAACACTCAGGCCGGAACCGAATCCTTATATATTCCTCAGTTTATGCTTCAGCCACTGATGGAAAACGCAGTCACACACGCGTTCGGAGACGCCAGCCGCGGCTGCCGGATTATGCTCTGCTCCCATTTAAATGGAGATCGGCTTCTGATTACACTGGAAGACAACGGACGCGGTATGACGCCCGAAGAACTTGACGCGTTAAATTCCTCTTTGGGGAATGAGGATTCGTCTGACAAGGGCATTGGAATCCGCAACGTCCATCAGCGGATCCGGCTTTTCTACGGAGATTCTTATGGCCTTCACATTACAAGCATTCCGGGCGAAGGTACAACCATTACGATTACTCTCCCGATTCGGACAATATCTGAAAATATGACAAATCTGCAGCCGGAAAATATGACAAACGTACAGGAGGTTGAATAATATGAGCTACCAGGTTTTAATTGTAGATGACGAGGAAATTGTCTGCCGCGGACTGTCCCAATTTGTCAAATGGGCGGAACATGGTTTTGAAGTCGCCGGTATTGCCCATTCTGCTGATGACGCGCTGACTCTGGCAGAAAAACTTCCGATTGACGTTGTGTTTATGGACATCCGGATGCCTGGCAAAAGCGGTCTGGAATTGTTAAAGATCCTGCATCTGGAAGCTCCTGCTGTGAAATGCGTGATTTTAAGCGGATTTGCCGATTTTTCCTATGCACAGGAAGCCCTTCGCTTCGGTGCTGCAGATTATCTGACAAAACCGGTCAATCTCGGAGAGGTGGAAGCCCTGCTGGACCGCCTGCGCACAGAATTTGAAGAGCGCCAGGAGGAATCCCAAATTCACACCCACCGTCTCAACGCCCTGCTTCTTTCTGCTGCAAAGGGTTATGCAGACACAGATGTCAGCCAGTATAATCTTCCGGTTCTGGACCGCTGGTATGGCCTTTCCATGTCTTTATCAGACCGGGAACTGTCTGAACGGGAGATTGCATACAAAAAGGAACAGATGACGTTTCGGATCTCTTCAATTCTGCCCTCTGCCATTATCTTAAGCGACGATGTATTTTCGCTGTTCTGCATTCTTCCCTGCAGTTCAGATGCAGAATTTGATTCTTTTCTTGCAATCTTAGAACAGCTTGGCACAGAATTTTACGCATGGGGTTTTGGCGCCAGCAAACCCAGAGACGGACTTGGAGAAATACATACTGCTTACGAGGAAGCTGCCAGGGCCCTGCGGTACCGCCGCGCAGGAATCAAAGATCGGGTCATTCTCTATCAGAATATTGAGACTCTTTTCTCTCAATCAGCTTCCTCTATGACGGAATCCCTTTCTTCACTTTTATGTCTTCTGACGGATCCGGTTACCAGAAATGACTCCATCCAGCAGCTTTCTGAAATTCTCTCTTCGCTCCTGGAGCAGAATCTGACACTGGCGCAGTACCAGACAGTCTGCATTCGGTTTCTGGTGGAGTTAAACAGCTATCTGCAGGAACAGAATTTTTCCAGAGAGGATTTACACATCCAGCTGAATGACACGTTAAGCCGGCTTTTGCTCTGCAGTGATTATGCGAGCAGCGCTGCCTGCATGACAAACTACCTGCAGCGGCTGATTTCTCTCTTGAACCGGTTTGATGAACAGCAGTTAGGAAAGGGCGTAATCCGGGAAGTTCAGCTTTATATCCGCCAGCATTACAGTGAAAACATTACCTTAAATTCCCTGGCCGAGCGTTTTTTCCTCCATCCCAATTATTTAAGCCGTCTTTTCAAGGAAAAGACAGGGAAAAACTTTGTGGAGTATCTGACAGAAGTACGTATTGAAAATGTAAAGGAGCTTTTGAGAAATTCTGACTTAAAAATCGTGGAAATCTGCACCTTGACCGGATATGATAATCCGCGGTATTTCAGCAAGGTTTTTAAACAGGCTACTGGTATGACCCCGCGGGAATACAGGGAGTATACTGGATCATAAATTCTGGTACTGTACATGGCATGAATTTTGGCACTTTTCTAATTTGCCCTCATATCCTGTCAGTAAGACCTGTTGAAAGGCTTTTTCTATGTCCCCATCTGTTACTCCAAGACTTACTTTTTCAGAACTTTTAAGAAGGAATCAGCCCCAGGCTGCGGCCTGGGTTACCGGAGCGTGTGAAGAAAAGTCTGTAATTAAGATCTTCTATGATAATGATTGGGG
>JBKUOG010000033.1:0-29164 GCA_046957575.1 Lachnospiraceae bacterium
ACTATGAGGGCAGCGAGATTGTAGGCATTGATGTGGAGATTGCGCAGGCGATTGCTGATAAATTGGGTATGGAATTAGAGGTAGAAGATATGGCGTTTGATTCCATTATTCCAGCAGTGACTTCCGGAAAGGCAGATTTTGGCGCAGCCGGAATGACGGTAGATGAGACTAGAAAGAAATCCATAGATTTTACTGATACTTATGCAAATGCATCCCAGGTAATTATCGTAAAAGAAGACAGTGGAATTACCGGTTCTGCAGACCTTGCAGATAAGAAGATCGGCGTTCAGCTGGGTACTACCGGAGATTTGCTTTCTACTGACCTGGTAGGCGATGGCAATGTAGAGCGTTACAACAAAGGATTTGAAGCAGTTCAGGCTTTGCTTCAGGGTAAGATTGATGCAGTTGTTATCGACAGCGCTCCAGCAAAAGTATTTGTTGAGCAGAGTGAAGGTTTAAAGGTATGTGAAGAGGCCATGAGCCAGGAGGAGTATGCGATTGCAGTAGCAAAGGGCAACACCGAGATGCTGGACAAGATCAATGGTGCTCTGAAAGAATTAAAAGAAGACGGCACCATTGACGAGATTATCAACAAATACATCCCGGCTGAATAATCAGACCGGAGTCTAAGAGGATAGATACCGATGTGGAAAAATTTCTGTGATACATTTTATTTGAATTTTATTGAAGAAGATCGCTGGCGTTATATAGCGGACGGACTGGTAGTCACCTTACAGATCACGTTTTTTGCATTAATTTTGGGAATCATAATCGGACTGATTGTGGGAATTATCCGTACCACTTATGAAAAAACCCATAAATTAAAAGTATTGAATTTTTTCTGTACCATTTACTTAACCGTAATCCGGGGAACGCCAGTTGTAGTGCAGCTTTTAATTATGTACTTTGTCATTTTTGGCAATTCCAGAATTGACAAAGTTCCGGTAGCAGTTCTGGCATTCGGCATCAACTCCGGTGCCTACGTAGCAGAGATTTTCCGCAGCGGCATCAATTCTGTAGAGACAGGACAGATGGAGGCGGGAAGGAGTCTTGGGTTTAATTACCTGCAGACCATGTGCTATATTATCCTGCCTCAGGCGCTGAAAAATGTGCTGCCGACTTTGTGCAACGAGTTTATTGCACTTTTAAAGGAGACGTCCGTTGCAGGATACATTGCGCTGCAGGATTTGACCAAAGGCGGCGACATTATCCGCAGCCGTACCTATTCTGCATTTATGCCCTTAATTGCAGTAGCGCTTATTTATTTGGTTTTGGTAATGATTTTAAGCCGCTTAGTAGGGCTTTTGGAGAGGAGGTTAAGACGCAGTGAACGCTAATACAGAAAATGCACTAATCCAGGTAAGAAATCTGGGGAAAAGTTTTGGGGAGTTAAAAGTTCTTCAGGGTATTACGGTTGACATCCATCAGGGAGATGTGGTCTGCGTCATCGGCCCGTCCGGTTCTGGAAAGAGTACCTTTCTTAGATGCCTCAATCGCCTGGAAGAAGCCACAGAAGGAAGCATCTTCTTTGATGGGGTGGATATTGTGGATCCCAAAACGGATATAGATAAGCACCGTCAGAAGATGGGAATGGTATTTCAGCAGTTTAATCTGTTCCCACACATGACGATTTTAAAGAATATGACTCTGGCTCCGGTAAAATTACAGGGAGCGGATCAGGCTCAGGCAGAGCAGGAAGCCATAAAACTTTTAGAAAGAGTGGGACTGGCAGATCGTGCCGATGCTTACCCGGCGCAGTTATCCGGCGGGCAAAAACAGAGGATTGCAATTGTGCGCGCGCTGATGATGAAGCCGGAAGTCATGCTGTTTGATGAGCCCACTTCTGCGCTGGATCCGGAAATGGTCGGCGAAGTTCTGGCAGTTATGAGGGAACTGGCAGAGGAGAAGATGACCATGGTTGTGGTAACTCATGAGATGGGCTTTGCCAGGGAAGTAGCCAACCGGGTTATGTTTATGGACGGCGGCAATTTCGTAGAAGAGGGAACACCGAAAGAACTGTTCGGCAATCCAAAGAATGAGAGATTGAAGCTGTTTTTGAGTAAAGTGCTGTAGAAATGGTCAGATAGAAAGAAGCGGTTTTTGCCGCTTCTTTTTAATACTTAAATTCGATTTCTGATTCCATCAGGTCAATCAGCCGTTGTTCATCTTCAATGACAAGCTCTCTGCCGGATTTTTTTAAATATCCAAGCTGCTTTAATTTGGCCATAATCCGGGATACAGTAACCGGATGGCATCCAAGATATCGGGCCAGTTCTTCGTAGGTATAAAATTTGGGAACAACGGGTTTTTCTCCGGGTTCCTTGCGGCTGACAGACAGCAGAAGCTGGCACAGAGCAGTCACGAGGGTTTCTTCATGCATATAATGAAAATGATTTAATGCCTCAGAATAGTTATCTGCAAGGGTCTGGATGAAAAATAAATTAAAGGTGCTGTCCGTATGAATGAGATGGAGAAATTTTTCATAGTTAACCTGATATAGTACACATGGAGTTTTGGTCATGATAGACACATTAAAACCAGACTGAAAAAAAGATTTTTTTCCAGGAGTGGTCATCAGGTGATTAAAACCCACCAGACGTCTGGCGTGAAAATACAGATAAATATTTTCATCTCCATGTCTGGTCAGACTGTTGAGGGAACAGATGCCTTCATCCAGAAGATATACACACGCATCCGGATCATCCGGGGAATGGAGTTTTAGATAGTAACCCTTGTCTACTTCAAGCCTTGTTCCATGTTTTTTTAGCAAATCCCAAAAGCTGTAATCCATGTTAGACTCCTTTGTAATAATCTTTAGACATTGTATCACAATATGAACAAAAAATCTACAAACATAACACAGGTTATATTTTGAAAAATGTTTTTATGGTACAATTAGACAAAGTTATATATTTAACAATCACTCATAAGAAAAGGGGTAAATGAAATGGCTAACACAGTCGACAAAAAGGAGAGAATGCTGATGATCCATTCTCTCATCGGTATTGGTGTCATGGTATTTTTTAGATACCTGCCAATTAGTCTTCCGGAGATCACACCGGTAGGTATGGAAGTCCTGGGAATCTTCTTAGGCACCTTGTACCTTTGGACCTTTGCAGATCCGATTTGGGGCAGTATTCTTTCTATTGGTATGCTTGGTTTCTCTCATTACAGCAATATGAACGCTGTTTTAGCAGAAGCGTTCGGTGCTCCTGTAACCGTACAGGTTCTGTTTATGCTGATTATGTCCGGCGGTCTTGCATATTACAAGATTAGTTCTTATCTGGGAAGATTTTTCCTGACAAGAAAATTCACCAATGGCAAGCCCTGGCTGTTCCTTGGCGTTCTCTGCGTAGGATGTTATTTTATCGCAGGTTTCATCAATGCATTTACTCCGATTTTTGTACTGTGGCCGGTTCTTTACGGAATCTTTGATGAGGTTGGATACAAGAAAGGCGACGCGTTCCCAAGAGTGGCGCTGACCATGATTGTAATCGCATCCTTAATCGGTTTCCCGATGGCTCCGTTTGCACAGAATGGTCTGGCACTGCTCAGCAACTTTGAAAAGATTACAGCTGAGATGCCTGGGGGTCCTATTACTGTAAACAGCGGCGCTTACCTTGCAACAGCAATTATTTTAGGTATGGTAATGATCGCAGCAGCAATTCTGTTCTGCAAATTTGTACTTCGTCCAGATGTTTCCAAGATGAAGAACTTCAATGTAGAAACATTTGCCAAAAATCCACTGCCTCCAATGAGTCTGCAGCAGAAGTTATACTGTGGAGGATTTATTATTGTTATTTTAGGATTGATGGTTCCGTCCTTATTCCCGGCTCTGCCTGGTATGGCTTTCTTAAAGCCGGCAGTTTACGGCATTGCGATGACAGTTGCAGCGCTTATGGCAGCGATTCACATTAAGGGTGAGCCGATTCTGGATATTCCCAAGGTTTTGGCTACCAACGTAAGCTGGGGTTCTTACTTCATTATTATGGCTGCAGTATTTTTAGGAAGTGTTTTGACCAATCCTTCTACTGGTGTTTCCGCATTCCTGGCCTACATACTTTCTCCGATTTTTGAGGGAATGTCTCCGGCAATCTTTATTATTTTGATACTGCTTTTGGGAGGTATTTTAACCAATATCTGCAACAGTCTGGTTATTGGTATGATTTTGCAGCCTATTATTATGACCTACTGTATTCAGACTGGGGCTGATGCAAGACCAATCGTAACTTTGATGATCCAGTTTGTATTGCTGTCTGCAGCAGTTACTCCGGCGGCATCTCCATTTGCAGCAATTCTGCACAGCAACAAAGAGTGGATTCCTACCAAGTATGTTTATAAGTATACATTGCCGATTGTATTGCTTGAGATGATTACTATGCTGGTGGTAGGTATTCCGTTAACCAACATTTTGATGTAAGATTTGTATTGCTTTTCATGATAGGGGATTCCGCAGGAATCCTCTATCACTGTGAAATGAGAAAGGAGTTTGAACACAATGGCACAATATGATGTAGTGATTATCGGCACCGGACCGGCTGGTATGACTGCTGCAATTTACGCAGCAAGAGCAGATATGAATGTTTTGATGTTAGACAAGCTGGCTCCGGGCGGACAGATTATCAACACCAATGAGATTCAGAACTATACCGGTGTAGGCACTGTAAACGGCGCTGAACTGGCATATCAGATGTTTGAGCACACACAGCAGTTTGAAACGATTACCTTTGATTATGCAACTGTAAAAGAAGTAAAGGACAATGGTGCAGAAAAAGTAGTTGTGTGTGAGGAGGATGGAAAAGAGTTCACAGCTAAGTCAGTGATTCTTGCAACTGGCACCCAGCCAAGATGCTTAGGCATTCCGGGAGAAGACAAGTTCAGAGGAAACGGCGTAAGCTGGTGCGCAATCTGTGATGGTGCACAGTATCGTGACAGAGACGTAGTGGTAATCGGCGGCGGAAACTCCGCAGTAGAGGAGTCTATTTTCCTGGCTGGTATGGTAAAGTCTCTGACGATTGTTACCATGTTTGATCTGACAGCAGATCCAATTGCCTGTGATAAACTTCGCGCAATGGAAAATGTGAAGATCTATCCATATCAGGATATTTTGGAAATTACAGGCGATACCAAGGTAGAAGGCGTTCACTTTAAGTCTACCCAGAATGGGGAAGAGAATACGGTTAAATGCGACGGCGTATTTGAATACATTGGTTTAACTCCCACCACAGACTGCTTTAAGGATCTGGGTGTATTAAATAAATTCGGATATGTGGAAGTAGATGAGCATATGGCCACAAAAGTGTCTGGTATTTTTGGAGCAGGAGACTGTGTGACCAAGAATCTGCGTCAGGTTATTACTGCCTGTGCAGACGGGGCGATTGCGGCTCAGGAAGCATCCCATTACGTAAAAAATCTGTAGAATACCATAATTAAGGAGGAATGTACGATGTTAAAAGAAGTAAACAGCGCAGAATTTAAGGAACTGGCAGACAAGGGACTGGTTTTAGCTGACTTTTTCTCTACTACCTGCGGACCCTGCAAGATGCTGGGATTTGTATTAAAGGATGTGGAAAAAGAATTTGGCGATGATCTGACCATCTTAAAGGTAGATTTTGATCAGAACAAGGAACTGACCGCAGAATACAGCGTAGCAGGATATCCGACTCTGATTCTGCTAAAGGACGGCACTGAGGTAAAACGTCTTCAGGGCTTACAGCAGAAGCCGGTAATTGTCAACATGGTAAAGGAAAATATGTAAGAAAGTATATAACAGTTCAGCCATGTATCTTCTTGCTAGCTTACAGCGGTCAAGAAGAGCCAGGCTTCTGCCCCATGAAGATTTAGATAGGAAAATTCTTATGAAAACAAGTTTTGGGCGTCTGTTCCGGTCTAAATCTTCGCATGGCTGAACTGTTACAGAAGTATATTCCAAAAGCAAAAACAAATAATGGAGGAAAAACAAATGGGCGTTAATTACATCTATGAAAATCATCTGGTAGACCGCCAGTATGAGGCTGAGCAGGCAATGCTAAAAGAGTTTGAGGCAGGCAATTACACCATCCAGAATCCTTTAGTAAAGTACAACCTGTACATCATCAGCCCTCTGTCTGCAGTCGTATGCTTTGAGACAGAAGAGGAGACTGCAGTTACCATTACTGTATTTGGCAAGACCAAAGAAGCAAACATGAGCCATACCTTCCCGAAGGCAAAAAAGCACGTGCTTCCAGTAGTAGGTCTTTATTCCAATTACTCCAACAAAGTGGAAATTCGTGCATACCGCGGCGAATCCAATGTAATTACCATCGATGTTCCAGATGTATATGACGGCAAGAAGGTAATCCACTACATGGATACGACTCCAGAATATTTACAGGACAACGTAATCTTGGTTTCTCCGGCAGGAGAAGATTTGGCATCTGCTTTTGACTATGCCGGCGATGCAAGATGGCATATGAATGTTGCCTGTGTATTTGACGTAAAGAGACTAAGAAACGGCAACCTGATTATGGGTTCCAGTCGTCTGATCAAGATGCCTTACTACATGTCCGGACTTTATGAGATCAGCCCATGTGGTAAGATTTACAAAGAATTCCGCGTACCTGGCGGTTATCACCATGATGAGTTCGAGATGGAAGATGGAAACATCCTGTGCCTGACCGAGGATCTGGAAAGCGATACTGTTGAGGATATGTGTGTTCTGTTAGACAGAAACACTGGTGAAATTTTAAAGACCTGGGATTACAAGAAGTTCTTAAATCCAAAGACAGTCAGCCACTCCGGAAGCTGGTCTGAGGAAGACTGGTTCCACAACAACGCAGTTTGGTATGATAAGAATACCAACTCTTTAACCTTCTCCGGCCGTCATATTGACAGTATGGTAAACATTGACTTTGAGACCGGCGAATTAAACTGGATCATTGGCGATCCGGCAGGCTGGCCGCAGGAAATGGTAGATAAATACTTCTTCAAGCCAATCGGCAACAACTTTGGCTGGCAGTATGAGCAGCACGCAAACGTCATTACTCCAAACGGTGACGTAATGTGCTTTGACAACCATCACTATGGCTGCAAACAGGTAGATCGTCCTGACAAAGAGTTAAAGGCAAAAGATAATTACTCCAGAGGCGTCCGTTACCGCATCAACACCAAGGATATGACCATTGAACAGGTTTGGGAGTACGGCAAAGATAAGGGTGCAGAGTTCTTCTCCCCATATATCTGTAACGTAGAGTACTACAACGAAGGACACTACATGGTACATTCCGGCGGTATCGCATATGACAAAGACGGCAATCCTTCTGAAGCTTTAGGCGCATTTGCAAAAGATATGGGCGGCGATCTTCACAGCATTACCGTAGAAGTATGCGACAACAAGAAGATGTTAGAGATGGACTGCCCAGGCAACTATTACCGAGGCGAGAAGCTGAAACTGTACAGCGACGGCATCAACTTAGAGCTTGGCAAGGGCCAGATCTTAGGCGCTATGGGACATACCAAAGAGTTTGAGACTGACATTCCAATGGAAAGCTGCGGCGAACTGCTTCCAGAAAGCTGCAATGCAAGAATCGTAGAAGAAATCGA
The DNA here is from genome assembly GCA_046957575.1 of Lachnospiraceae bacterium. Lineage (GTDB taxonomy): Bacteria > Bacillota > Clostridia > Lachnospirales > Lachnospiraceae > UMGS1370. Next base: position 7,582 of record JBKUOG010000033.1, read on the forward strand.
CAGATTTACCTTCTTCTCCAGATTCGAGAAGGGTCAGATGGTTATGATGCTGTTAGAGCAGGGTGAAGAAGTTCACAGATACTTCATCTCCACCACTGCAGTAGCTTACCTGGCTATGTGCTGCGGAACCTTCCTGGATTCTGATGAGCGCAATACCAAGACCAGCGTAAATAAGGCTGGATTAAAAGGTACCTATGATGTAAGAGTTATCATTGATGATAAGAAGTACGAGACAGGCGTTCAGATTCACTGCTAATTGATGCAGGATTCAATGCGTGATACCGGGACTCCCTGTATGGGAGTCCCGGCTTATATCAGATTTTTGGCAGCAGTTCAGCCATGCGAAGATTCAGACAGGAAAAAGCGTTGAAAGCTTGTTTTCATAAGAGTTTTCCTGTTTGAATCTTCATAGGGCGGACACCAGATGTTTCTTGTCCGCGTAAGCTGGCAAGAAGATGCAAGACTGAACTGTTGCAATTTTTGTTTCTATCAAACAAAAGACAAGGAGAAAAGCAAATGGGTGTTTTATTTAAAGAAATTGATCACATTATTGACCGCCAGTATGCGGCTGAGCAGGCGTTTCTGGCAGAATACAAAAAGGAAAGTCATACCATTGAAAATCCTTATGTAGTAGTAAATCCATACCTGATTGCACCGCTGACCGCTCTGGTTATGTTTGAGGCTGATAAACCGGCATTTGCCAAAGTAACCGTAAAGGGTAAAGAGGCTGCCGGAGACTATATGTATCGTCCTGCCAGCGATATGATCCATATGGTGCTTCCAATTTATGGCCTGTATCCGGAATATGAAAATACCGTTGTGATCGAGCTGAGCACCGGCGAGACAAAAGAATTAAAGATTCAGACCGAGACACGTCCGGAAAAACTTCAGAAGCCTACCAGCATCGAGACAACACCAGAGTATTTTGAAGACAACATGATGTTTGTAAGTCCGACCTCCCCGGCTCTGACCGCTGCATACGACTATGCAGGAGACGCCAGATGGTATAATACATTAAATCTGGCATTTGACTTAAAGAGAGCCAGAAACGGCCGTCTGTTAGTTGGTACCGACCGTCTGGTTGCACCGCCTTACCATACTACCGGTATTTATGAGATGGGTATGATTGGTAAGATTTACAAAGAATTCCGTATTCCTGGCGGCTATCACCATGACGAGTGGGAGATGGAAAATGGAAATATCCTGATTTTAAGCCAGATTTTAGAGAGAGGAACAGTTGAAGACTACTGCGTCATGGTAGACAGGGAAACCGGTGAAATCTTAAAAACCTGGGATCATCAGGATGTACTGCCGGTTTATCCGGTAGGCGGTTCCGGAAGCCAGGATGCCCATGACTGGTTCCACAACAATGCAGTCTGGTATGACAAGAAGACCAATTCTTTGACCTTCTCTGGACGCCATCAGGATGCAATTATCAATCGTGATTTTGAGACTGGCAAGTTAAATTGGATCATTGGAGATCCGGAGGGCTGGCCGGAAGATATGCAGAAGTATTTCTTTAAGCCGGTAGGAGACGAGTTTGACTGGCAGTATGAGCAGCATGCATGTATGGTTCTTCCAAACGGCGATATTATGTGCTTTGACAATGGCCATTACAGATCCAAAGTAAAAGAGAAATACATTCCTGCAAAAGACAACTTCTCCAGAGGTGTTATCTACCGAATCAATACGGATGATATGACCATCCGTCAGGTATGGCAGTACGGCAAGGAGCGGGGAGCAGAATTCTTCTCCTGCTATATCTGCAACTGTGAATACTATGAGGAAGGCCACTATCTGGTGCATTCCGGCGGTATCGGCCAGAAAAACGGCGAATACTTAAACTTCCCAGGAGCCGCTCTTACTGATGAAATTGAAAGTGGAGAGGTAAAGCTGAGTTCTATTACAGTAGAAGTAAAGGATGATAAGGTGATGTACGAGATGCATCTGCCGGCCAACTACTACCGCGCAGAAAAGCTGCATCTGTATGATGAAAATGATAGAGTAACCTTTGGAAAGGGTCAGTTGTTGGGCCATATTACTTCTACAGAAGAATTTATGACAGAGGCTCCGGCAGAGCCGGCCGGCATGATTCCGGACGAGTACAAGGCAAAACTTGCAAAAGAAGCAGACAGACTGGTGTTTAAGGCAAGTTTTGAAAAGGGAACCCTGGTTATGTTAAACTTAGAGGGCAGAAACGGCGCTCCGACCCGCCATTATTTCGTTCCCACTACCAAGCGTCCGTTCCTTGCAATGTGTGTTGGAACTTTCTTAGAGCATGATGCAAGAGCAGTCGAATTCCCGATTGGAACAGAGAATATTCCAGGCGAATATGAAATCACTGTGACAGTAGATGATAAGAAATACGAGACCGGAGTGACGGTTCTTGTATAAAAAAATGGGAATTTGTCGGTTATATATAGACATGACGGCTACAGTCATGTTATAATCAACAAGAACGACAAAAAGCCTGCCGCAGCCGCAAATTGCGGCAGGTTATAAATGTTATGTTAATTTTTTGTGACATATACGATAAAAGGAGGATAACTCAATGGGCTACAAAGTAAGCTTTGATGAAGTGAACCAGATTTTTGCCGATTTAAGCAAAGAGTATGAGATCTGGGCACCCAAAAGATTCCCAGGCAAGGGCCGCTATTCTGATACGGACATTATCCGTTATGACAAGGTAAAGACCGTAGAGGAAATCGTATTTGACGAGAAGTCAGATTTTCCTGCAAAGGAAGTTCTGTCTCCAATTACCGAGCCTTTGTTCTACTTTACGGAGGATGAATACAGAGAAAGTAAGGTTACCAGCAAAAAGCTGTTAATCTTTATGCGTCCCTGCGATATCGCAGCTCAGCAGCGTCAGGAGAGAATCTATCTTGGCAACGGCGGTTTTAGCGACATGTATTACGAGAGAATGCATGAGAAGGTTAAGATCGTTATGATGCAGTGTGATTTAGACGATGATACCTGCTTCTGCGTAAGCATGGGAACCAATAAAACCGATAACTACAGCTTAGCAGTTGTCTGTCAGGACGGCGCATTAAAGGTAGAAGTAAAAGATGAGGGATTTGCTTCTTACTTTGAGGGCAAGACTGCAGAAGATTATACTCCTTCTTTCCCAACTGAGAACAAGACTAAGGTGACTCTTCCGGAGATTCCGAATAAGGAAGTATTAACCAAGTTAAAAGAGCATCCGATGTGGAATGAGTACAATAAGAGATGTATCTCCTGCGGCAGCTGTACTGTTTGCTGCAGCACCTGTACCTGCTTTACCACTACCGATATTGCTTACAATGAAAACGGCAGTATTGGTGAGAGAAAGAGAACCAGCGCTTCCTGCCAGATTGAAGGATTTACCGATATGGCAGGCGGACACAGCTTCCGCAATACAGCCGGCGATCGTATGAGATATAAGGTTCTGCACAAGTTCCATGACTATAAGGAGCGTTTCAAAGATTACCATATGTGCGTAGGATGCGGCCGCTGCATTTCCCGTTGCCCGGAATTTATTTCCATTACCGCTACTGTTGATAAGATGAACAAGGCCATTGCAGAAATCGTGGCTGAAGAGAACAAATAAGGAGGAAGGGAGATTACTATGAATAATCCGGTAAAACCAGTTCCCTGCAAGATTCTGGAAGTAAAGCAGGAAACAAAGCTTGAGTATACATTTAAAGTGGAGACCGATATTAAACCTTCCCATGGACAGTTCTTACAGTTATCTATCCCGAAGGTAGGCGAGGCTCCTATTTCCGTCAGCGCATACGGCGATGGCTGGATGGATTTCACAATCCGTTCTGTTGGTAAAGTAACCGACGAGATCTTTAAGAAAGAAGCAGGGGATACTCTGTTCTTGCGCGGCGCATATGGCAAAGGCTGGCCGGTAGAAGAGCAGTTTAAGGGCAAGCACATAGTAGTAATCGTGGGCGGTACTGGACTGGCTCCTGTGCGCAGCATGCTGCGTTTATTTGCTGAAAATCCAGGTTATGTAGAGAGCGTAACTCTGATCGCAGGTTTCAAGAATGAGGAAGGTATTGTATTCCGCAACGAACTTGAGAGCTGGAGAGACAAGTTCAACTGCATGTACACTCTGGACAGAGATAAAATCGACGGATGGGAAGTTGGTTTCGTAACTCAGTTAGTTTCTAAGGTTCCGTTTAAAGACTTTGGCGACAATTATGAAGTAGTAATCGTTGGCCCGCCGCCAATGATGAAGTTTACCGGCATCGAAGCTGTAAAGTGTGGTGTTCCGGAAGAGAAGATTTGGGTATCCTTTGAGCGTAAGATGTCCTGTGCAATCGGCAAGTGCGGACACTGCCGCATTGACGAGACCTACGTGTGCTTAGAGGGTCCGGTATTTAACTACACCAAGGCTAAATATCTGGTAGATTAAAGAAAGGGGCGGACAAGAATGAATCACGATATTGACGTTAAAAAGACACGAATTAACTGTTTCAGACAGTCTAAGGTACCTGGAGAGTTTATGCTTCAGATGCGTGTTCCGGGCGCCATCATTGACGCGAAGCACTTGTCACTGGTTCAGGAACTGTGTGAGAAGTATGGTAATGGCACATTCCATATGGGTATGCGTCAGACCTTAAACGTGCCTGGCATCAAATATGAAAATATTCCTGCTGTAAACGCTTTAATTAAAGACTACATCAAGGATGTCAACATTGATATGTGCGACTGCGATATGGAGTCCGATGATCAGGGTTATCCAACCATCGGTGCCAGAAATGTTATGGCATGTATTGGCAACACTCATTGTATTAAGGCAAATGCCAATACTCATGAGATGGCAAAGAAGATCGAGAAGCTGGTATTCCCAAGCCACTACCACATTAAGGTTTCCGTTGCAGGATGTCCAAACGACTGTGCAAAGGGCAACTTCAATGACTTCGGTGTAATGGGTATCTACAAGATGGTTTACGATCAGGATCGCTGTATTGGATGCGGCGCCTGCGTAAAGGCTTGTGATCATCATGCAACCGGCGTTCTTTCCTTAAATGACCATGGCAAGATCGATAAGGATACCTGCTGCTGCGTAGGCTGCGGCGAGTGCGTAATCGCTTGTCCTACCGGCGGCTGGACCAGAGGAGATCAGCATTTATGGCGTGTTACTCTGGGCGGACGTTCCGGCAAGCAGTTCCCGCGTATGGGCAAACTGTTCTTAAACTGGGTAACTGAGGATGTTGTTTTAGGTATGTTTGCAAATTGGCAGAAGTTCTCCGCATGGGTAATGGACTACAAGCCAGAGTATCTCCATGGCGGACACCTGATCGACAGAGCAGGTTATGTGAAGTTTAAAGAGATGATTCTGGATGGCGTTGAACTGAATCCAGAGGCTAAGGTAGCAGATGAGATCTACTGGGCAGAGGCAGAGCAGAGAGCAAATATCCATGTTAAGCCGGTTTCCAAGCATCACAAGGCAGGCCCGCAGTAAGCAGGATTAGTAGTTCGTATTTTTTAAAATAGAAGGGGTTGCTGCAGAAAACATAAACATTCTGCGGCAGCCCTTTTGCATATGATTAGATTGGAGAAGAAAACATGTACTGTATCAGCGTAAGCCACAAAAAAGCTTCAGTGTCTGTCAGGGAAAAGTTTGCATTTTCAAGGGAAGAAAAAAAGGAACTGCTGAAACGGCTGATGGCCAGCCCGGAGATTGAGGGAGCAGTGGTTTTGTGTACCTGCAACCGCAGTGAGTTCTATGTATCAGGCAGTAAAAAGGCGATTTCGATTCTTCAAAATACAGTGGCAGATTTGAAACAGATTCGGTTAGAAGAGCTTTTGCAGTATTTAAATATATATAGTGGGGATCAGGCGGTGGCTCATGTGTATAAGGTGTGCTGCGGGTTTGATTCCATGGTTTTAGGAGAGGATGAGATCTTAGGCCAGGTAAAGGATGCCTATCAGATGACGCTGGAAGAAAAAGCGGCAAATTATGAGATGAATGTGATTTTTCAGAAAGCCATTACCTGTGCTAAAAAGACAAAGACCAATACCAATTTATCCAGAACCCCGGTATCGATTGCCACTCTGGTTGCCAATGAAGTGTTCCATTTTGAGAAGCAGGATTCCCAGGAGAAAAAGATTCTGATCATGGGTGTTACAGGAAAAATTGGGAGCACCATCGCAAAGAATATTTTGAGCAAACCAGGGATAGAGGTGTTTGGGACTGTCCGCAGCCACCGATCAGACCTGACCTTTCAGTGGAAAAGCAGCCACATCCATCTGGTGGACTACAAGGATCGGTATCAGTATATGGAGGAGGCGGATATTGTAATCAGCGCCACTTCCAGTCCCCATTATACTGTGGTGGGAGAAAAGCTGGAGCAGGTTTTAAAGACAGACAAAAAGCGGCTGTTTATAGATGTTGCTGTACCTATAGATATGGATCCGGGAATTGGGGAAATATCCGGAGTGACTTTGTACGATATTGACTTTTTTGATAAACTTTCCAAAACCAATAATCAGATGAAACTAAAGGAATTAGATGCTGCCAGGGAGATCATGAATGAGGAACTGGATGAGTGTAAGAGAGAATTGCTGTTCCATCCCTGCTTTCAGAAAATGGATCAGTGGAAAGAGACATTTGAAACTCATTCTCTGGACACGATTTTATACCGAATTCGGGATCATGTAAGCAGTGAAGAATTAAAAGTCATTCTCAATGTGATGGATCACATTGGAGAGTGGATAGAGGAATAAACATATGGCATATTTTCCATTTTTTGTGGATATCGAGAACCAGAAATGTTTGATTGCAGGAGGAGGAGTGGTCGCACTCCGGAAAGTAGAAGTGCTGCTTCCATATGGACCAAGTATCACTGTGGTTTCACCGGAAATAGTTCCCGAACTGAAATTGCAGAGGGAAAAACTGTCTGCAAAACAGGAGGCTGCAGGAAGTCTGATCTTTAAAGAGAGAGCTTTTTGTATGGAGGATTTGTCAGGACAGGATTTTGTCGTGGCAGCTACTGATGATCAGGAGTTAAACCACCAGATCTCTCTGGCCTGCAGGGAAAGAAGGATTCCGGTCAATGTGGTGGATGTAAAAGAGGAGTGCAGTTTTATATTCCCTTCCATTGTGCGGGAAGAGGATATTGTCATAGGAATCTCTTCAGGAGGAAAAAGTCCTACAGTGACTCAGGATTTGAAAGAGAAGATACGCAGGATAATACCAGAAGGCTACGGCTATCTGGTCAGCCAACTGGGGGCGTACCGGGATTTTGTAAAGAGAAGAGAGGCGGATGTAAGCCGGCGTACTGTGATTTTTAAGCGTATGGTGGATGTGGGAATCTCCCATGGCTGTCGGCTGGATGATTCTATAGTAGAAGAATTAATAAATCAGGTGCAGCAGGAATGGCCGGAAATGACCCATGAAAAGAGAGGATGGATCAAGATGAAACAGACAGTTCGGATTGGAACCAGAAAAAGCGATCTGGCAGTGGCCCAGACCTGTCTGGTTGCAGACAAAATGAAGGAAGAAACTCCTGGACTGGAAATTGAACTGGTGCAAAAACAGACCATAGGAGATAAGATATTGGAGAAACCTTTGCTGGAGTTTGGCGGTAAGGGAGTGTTTGTATCCGAATTTGAAGAAGCTCTGCAGAAAGGAGAGATCGATTTTGCAGTCCACAGCGCAAAAGATTTGCCTATGGAATTGGCAGAAGGACTGGAAATCGTAGGCGTGCCAAAGCGCGGTGATGTCCGGGATGTGGTGATTACCAGAATGGACGGTACCGTAGAAGAAAAGGCAGCAAAGAAAGAGCCGGTTGTAGTGGGGACCTCCAGTCTGCGGAGGAAAATTCAGATGGAAGCTCTGGGGATGAAACTCTGGGGAACTAAGGTGGTCTGCAAAAATTTGCGGGGAAATGTTCAGACCCGTTTAAACAAGCTTTTAGAGGGGCAGTATGACGCCATTATTCTGGCTGCTGCCGGATTAAAACGGCTGGGAATCCTGACAGAGGCAGACCGGGAAAAGGAGGTTCTGGTTTCAGAGAAAAATCTGTGTTTTCGCTATCTGGACTGTGAGGAAATGATTCCAGCAGGGTGTCAGGGAATTTTGGCTGTAGAGGGAAGAAGCGGCGCCAAAATCAACCAGGCAGCCGAGCAGATTTGCGATCGGGAAGCGCTTTTGTCCTTTTTCCTGGAGCGGAGAATTTTAAAACTTCTAAATGCAGGATGTCATGAACCAATCGGAGTGTGCAGCCAGGTGGAAAAAAATCGTCTGACAGTCAGGGGAATTTATCAGAAAGAAACAAAAGCGCCGGTTTCGGCTTTTTGGGAAGGTCCCTGCAAAGACTGGGAAAAAGCGGCTCAGATAGTGGCGGATACATTGAAACACAAAACAGGCCTGGTAATGTTAGTAGGAGCAGGGCCTGGAGATCCGGGCCTGATTACCATAAAGGGAAGAGAAGCTTTAAAAAGCTGTGATGTGGTCGTATATGATTCTCTGGCTTCGGATGAACTGTTAAATGAAATCCGTCCCGGCTGCAGGAAAATCTATGTGGGCAAGCGGGCTGGACACCACTCCATGAAACAGGAAGAGATTAACCGGATCTTGGTGGATGAGGCTGAAAAAGGATGCAGAGTGGTGCGGTTAAAGGGAGGAGATCCCTTTGTATTCGGTCGGGGAGGCGAGGAGATTTTAGAACTCCAGAAGGCCGGTATTTGCTATGAAGTGATTCCCGGCGTCACATCCGCAGTCGCAGCTCTGGCTTCTGCCGGAATTCCCATTACCCATAGGGGAATGAGCCGGAGTTTTCACGTTATGACCGGACACACCAGAGAAAACGGAGTCCCGGAGGATTTAAAAGAATTTGGAACATTGTCGGGCACTCTGGTATTTTTAATGGGACTCGGCCATTTGGATGAAATCTGTCAGAGTCTGATAGAACAGGGGCGGCAAAAGACTACGCCGGCAGCCGTCATTCAGAACGGAACCCTTCCGGAGCAAAAGGCAGTGAGGGGAACGTTGGCAGATATTGGAGAAAAATGCCGTCAGGCAGGCCTTTCCTCTCCAGCCATTATTGTAGTAGGAGAGGTGGCGGATCTTCACATGGAAAGCACGTATAAACGTCCATTGTCAGGCATCCGGGTGGGAATTACCGGAACGCCTTCGTTTACAGACAAACTGGAAGCTGTTTTAAAGGAGCAGGGAGCATCGATTGAGAAACTGGCAGTGATGGATGTGATTTCTCTGGCTGATACGGATCCGGTGCAGAAATCCTTTATCCGTCTGCCTTCCTATACATGGATTGCCTTTACCAGCGCCAACGGTGTCCGGATTTTCTTAAAAGCCCTGATGGACAGCGGGAGAGATTACAGAAGCCTGGGACACGTCAAACTGGCGGCAGTAGGAAAAGGCACTGATCGGGAACTGCGGGTTCATGGCCTGCGGGCAGACTACATTCCAGAACGATATTGTACGGAAGATTTGGCTTATGGACTGGCAAGGCTCTTAAACCCAGAAGATAAAATTTTGATTCCAAGGGCAGTCAGAGGATCCGAAGATTTGACCAGGATTTTGTCCGAGACAGGACTCTCTTATGACGATGTTCCCCTATATGATGTAAAGAGTCTGGGGCTGAAAGGAAAAGAACTGGCAGAAACCATTAAAGGACTGGATTACCTTACCTTTGCCAGCGGTTCCGGCGTGGAGAGCTTTTTGGAAAATCTGGCAGAAGAAGACTGGCCGGTGTTAAAAGAAACCACAGTGACAGCCATTGGGGATGTGACGGCAAAGGTACTGAAACATGCCGGGTATCCGGCGGATCGAATTGCAAAGGAATTTTCAATTTCTGGTCTGGCAGAATGCATTTTAGAAGATGCCAGAGATATTTAAAGAATGTAAAACCAGTTAGCTGTCGGGATTTTGCTGATGGAAGGACAGGCGGTAGGCTCTGGGAGTCATCCCTGTCTCCTGTCTGAAAATGCGGTGGAAATAGCTGAAATTGTTATATCCCACTGCCATACTGATATCCAGCACAGATAAAGCGGTTGAACGAAGGAGAAAGCAGGCCTGGTTCAGCCGCTTTTTCTGCAAAAGTTCAGTATAGGTGGAGCCGGTCAGCTTTTTTATGGTTTTAGACAGCCAGGTAAATTCACAGTTAAGCTGGGCGGCCAGCCGGGTCAGACTGCTGTCCCGATAGTGTTCTTCAATATACTGAAATACATTCATCAGAATCTCCTGCTCATAAGTACTGCTTTCTGTGGTCAGCTTGTCCATATGGTTTAAAAGCTGAAGAAACAATAACCCCATGGTGAGCTGGTTCATCAGCCGCTTATTCTGGATGCCGTTGGAAATGGTCCAGACAAGGTTTTCAATCAGATTCTGGATAGGAAGGACTTCAGCTACTTTAAAATGGAGAAAGGAAACTGGAGAATCCAGGGACTGGAGACAGCCCACCACAAAATCCCGCAAAAGGCCGGATTCGGATCCCAGCATGGTCAGGGTCTGGTCAAAAAATTCCGGCAGGATGATAAAGTTTACTGCAATGTCGTCTTTTTTTGCAGGAAGGATTTCCTGGGAAGCATGCTGATTTAATAAAAGGAGTTCACCAGCATAAAGGGTGAGAGGGGAGTTGTTGATAATGTGAGTGGTCTGACCGGAACACATATAGATCATTTCTACATAATTGTGGGTGTGCTTTGGAAAATGGACAAACCGGGTATGGGGACGAACCTGAATCAGTTTGCCGCTCTGCAGCATTTTGCGGCTGTCAATAATAAAAGACGGACTGTCTGAGTAGATAGCCGGGTCAATGGAAAATCCGTCTAAAATCCGCTGCTCTTCGCTGGTAATCTGGCTTAATTGCTGTAAAAGTTTCTGGTGCATAGAATCCTTTCCCGTTTTTAGAAAACATCTGGGCAGCTTTTGAATTTCTGACTGGTGCTCCTGGTATCATCATAACACAGAATCATAGATTTGCAAATAAGGACAGCTTTTTTTACAAAAGGTGTTCTTTTTTTCTATCCTTTTCGCCGGTACAATAAAAGAAACAGGAGGAACTCTTTATGAAAACTTATTATTTGGCTGTGGACATCGGCGCTTCCGGAGGCCGCCATATTTTAGGACATCTGGAAGAGGGGCGTCTGATTTTGGAAGAGGTGTACCGGTTTTCCAACAAAATGGAGGAAAAGGGGGGCAGTCTTTGCTGGAATCTGCCTCGTCTGTTTGAGGAAATTAAGACAGGGTTAAAAAAGTGTAAGGCAGAGGGAAAACTCCCCTGCTCAATGGGGATCGATACCTGGGCAGTGGACTATGTGCTGCTGGACAAACAAAAGAGAATTTTGGGAAATACCTACGGATACCGGGATGGGCGGACAAAGGGAATGGACCAAAGGGTGTATGAGATCCTTTCAGAGTCGGAACTGTACAGCCGTACTGGTATCCAAAAGCAGATTTTTAACACCATTTATCAGCTGATGGCAGTGAAAGAACATCATCCGGAACAGTTGAAACAGGCCAGGACCTTTCTCATGCTTCCGGACTATTTTCATTTTTTGCTGACCGGAAACTTGTGTTCTGAGTACACCAATGCCACTTCTACCCAGCTTGTAAATGCAAAGACCAATGACTGGGACAGAAAGCTGATGGAACGTTTAGGGATTCCGGACGAGATATTTTTACCGCTTAGCCAGCCGGGAACTGCAGTTGGGACTTTTACAAAGGAACTGGCAGACGAAGTGGGATTTTCCTGTCAGGTGGTGCTTCCGGCTACCCATGATACGGCTTCGGCTGTGATGGCAGTGCCAGGCAGAGAAGAAAATTGTCTTTACATTAGTTCCGGAACCTGGTCATTAATGGGGACAGAAAACAGACAGGCTATCTGCAGTGAAGAAAGCCGGAGACAAAATTTTACTAATGAAGGCGGATATGATCACAGATACCGCTACTTAAAAAATATTATGGGACTGTGGATGATTCAGTCTGTCCGCCATGAACTGGGGGATGCATATTCGTTTGAACAGCTTTGCCAAATGGCAGAACAATCCCGGTTTATCTCCAGAGTGGATGTAAACGATGATGTTTTTTTAGCTCCAAAAAGTATGTGTCTGGCAATTCGGGATGCATGTTTGAAATCTGGACAGCCTGTGCCGGAAACGCCGGGGGAATTTGCATCTGTGATCTATGAAAGCCTGGCTGACAGTTATGGGCGGACGGCAAAAGAGATAGAAGGACTGACCGGAAAGCGGTATGACAGCATTCACATTGTGGGCGGCGGATCCAGTGCAGGATATTTAAATTATCTGACTGCCAGACGAGCCGGCCGCCAAGTTTTAGCAGGTCCGAAAGAGGCAACCGCTATAGGCAATCTGATGGCGCAGATGATAGCAAAGGGAGAATTTTCAGGATTGTCTAAGGCCAGGGAGTGTGTGGGACAATCCTTTGAGATATTAGAGTATAGAGGTTAAAGAAGGAAGGAGAAGTATATGAACAGACAAGCGCGTTATGAGTCGGCAAAAGAGCGGTATAGAATGGCTGGTGTGGACACAGATGCAGCCATTGAAAAAATGAAAATGATCCCGATTTCCCTTCACTGCTGGCAGGGAGATGATGTAAAAGGTTTTGATCAGGACGGTCCTTTAACTGGCGGTATCCAGACTACGGGAAATTATCTGGGAAAGGCCAGAACACCAAAAGAGCTGATGGCAGATATGGAAAAGGCCATCAGCCTGATGCCCGGAAAAAAGAAACTGAATCTTCATGCCAGCTATGGAATTTTTGAAGCGGGAGAAAAGGCTGACAGAGATAAACTGGAGCCAAAGCATTTTGCAAAATGGGTGGAATTTGCCAAAAAGTACCAGATGGGAATTGATTTTAATCCCACTTTTTTCTCACATGAAAAGGTAAAAGACGGATTGACCCTGACAAGCCCGGATGAAGAAATCCGCAGATTTTGGACCAACCATGGAAAGGCTTGTATTCGCATTTCTCAATATTTTGCAGAACAAACGGGCGTACCATGCGTCATGAATATCTGGATTGGAGACGGTTATAAAGATATTCCGGCTGATCGGATAGGGCCCAGAATGCGGTATAAAGATTCGATTGAACAGATTTTATCGGAACCTTATGATAAAAATCTGGTAAAACCCTGTGTGGAATCCAAGGTATTTGGAATCGGAGTAGAATCCTATACAGCCGGATCGGCAGAGTTTGCCCTGTCTTTTGCTGCTTCCCATGAAGGGGTGCTGCCTTTGATGGATAATGGCCATTACCATCCGACAGAGATGGTTTCAGATAAAATACCAGCGCTGCTGTGCTTTTTTCCGGAAATTGCCCTGCATGTGACCAGACCGGTGCGCTGGGACAGCGATCATGTGGTGCTCTTTGATGATGAAACCAGAGAAATCGCCAAAGAAATTGTCCGCAATGACGCCCTGGACCGGGTATACATTGCTTTGGATTATTTTGATGCCAGCATTAACCGGATCAGCGCATGGACAGTGGGATTTCGGGGAATTCAGAAGGCGCTTTTGTCTGCTTTGTGTACGCCTAATGAAATGTTAAAAAGACTTCAGGAAGAAAATCAGATGAGCCGTTTAATGGTGATGCAGGAAGAACTGAAACTCTACCCGTTTGGGGATATCTGGGAGGAATACTGCTATCAGTGCGGCGTAGCATCCGACGAGAGCTGGTTTGAGGAAGCAGAACAGTATGAAAAGGAAGTATTGGCACTGCGAAAATAGGAAAATACCAGACCGGCGCAGCCGGAAAGAAAGGATGAAAAGAATTATGAAATTTTTAGATGCAGAATTTGTGGCAGGATTTATTCGCATGGCCAGCGACGGCTGGGAGCAGGGATGGCATGAGAGAAATGGCGGCAACTTATCTTATCGGGTTAAAAAGGAAGAGGTCGATGAGGTGAGAGAACATTTTGTTCTCAAAGAGTGGCAGCCCATTGGGACTTCAGTTCCCAAACTGGCCGGAGAATATTTTTTAGTAACCGGAAGCGGAAAGTATTTTCGGAATGTGACTATTAAGCCGGAAGATTCCATCTGCATGATTGAATTAGACGAAGCAGGTGAACATTATCGGATTGTATGGGGACTGGTGAACGGCGGAAGGCCAACCAGCGAACTGCCGTCCCATCTGATGAATCACGAGGTAAAACTGCTGGCAACCAACGGGAGATACCGGGTAATTTACCATGCTCATACCACCAATGTGATCGCCCTGACCTTTGTACTGCCGTTAAAGGACGAAGTATTTACCAGGGAACTGTGGGAAATGGCGACAGAGTGTCCTGTAGTATTTCCATCAGGAATCGGCGTGGTTTCCTGGATGGTTCCTGGAGGAAGGGATATCGCAGTGGCTACCAGCCGGTTAATGAAGCAGTATGATGTGGTGATTTGGGCTCATCATGGAATGTTTGCAGCAGGAGAAGATTTTGATTTGACCTTTGGCTTGATGCACACTGTAGAAAAGTCTGCGGAAATTTTAGTAAAAATGCTGTCTATGCAGCCTCATAAGCTTCAGACCATTACACCTGAGAATTTCCGGGACTTGGCAGAGGATTTTCATGTAACTCTTCCAGAAAAATTTTTATACGAGAAATAGGAGAGACAGGATGGTAAGAAAGGCATTTAAAATGTTTTTATACCCTGGAATGGAGAAAGAATATGAGCGTCGGCATAACTTGCTGTGGCTGGAGATGAAGGAAATGATTCACCAGTACGGCGGCCGGAATTACACCATTTATCTGGACAGGGAGACAAACGTGCTTTATGGCTACATCGAAATAGAGGACGAAAAGCGGTGGGCCCAGTCTGCAGACACAGAAATTAACCGGAAATGGTGGGACTTCATGGAGGATATTATGGAAACCAATCCGGATAACAGTCCGATATCCATAGACTTAACGCCGGTATTTCATCTGAATTAGGAATAGAGAACTGCAAAAGAACTGTTACAATATGGAAACGTTTGTTCGATTTTTCTATTGAATGTTTTTGGAGGATATGGTATAATATGAACACTTGACGAGGTATTTCACGAGTCTAGAGAGAATAGATACCTGTCCCCTTAGCGAGGTCTTGTCGAGCTTAGTGGACATGGTACAATAACTTCAAAATGCAGTTATGCTGCGCACATTTGAGATAGAAAAAAGGAGCATTTGCCATGGCAAAACAGTACATTAAGATTCGGGGAGCCAATGAACACAACTTAAAAAATATTTCCCTGAATATTCCCCGAAATGAGTTGGTTGTGTTGACTGGACTTTCCGGATCCGGTAAATCCTCCCTGGCTTTTGATACAATCTATGCAGAGGGGCAGAGACGCTACATGGAGTCTTTGTCTTCCTATGCCAGACAGTTTTTGGGACAGATGGAAAAGCCGGATGTCGAGAGCATTGAGGGACTGTCTCCGGCAATTTCCATTGATCAGAAATCTACCAACCGTAATCCACGTTCTACAGTGGGCACAGTGACGGAAATCTACGACTATATGCGCCTTTTGTATGCCAGAATTGGGATTCCCCACTGCCCCAAGTGCGGGAAGGAGATTCGCAGACAGACAGTCGATCAAATGGTGGATCAATTGATGGCGCTGCCGGAGCGGACGAAAATCCAACTGTTAGCGCCTGTGGTCAGAGGGCGGAAAGGCGAACACGCCAAGGTTTTAGAGAGTGCCAGAAAAAGCGGTTATGTCCGGACCCGAATTGATGGCAATCTGTATGAACTGTCTGAAGAGATTAAACTGGAAAAAAATATTAAACACAATATTGAAATCGTAGTGGATCGTCTGGCAATACGGGAAGGCATTGAAAAAAGGATGACGGATTCCATTGAGTCTGTCATGGCGCTGTCAGATGGACTGATGATTGTGGATGTAATAGATGGAGAGCCGATGAATTTTAGTCTCAGCTTTGCATGCCCGGACTGCGGCATCAGTATCGAAGAGGTAGAGCCAAGAAGCTTTTCCTTCAATAATCCTTTTGGCGCATGTCCGGATTGTTTTGGTCTGGGATATAAGATGGAGTTTGATGAAGATCTGATGATTCCGGATAAGTCTTTAAGCATTTCAGATGGGGCGATCGCGGTGCTTGGCTGGCAGTCCTGCACAGACAAGGGAAGCTTTACCAGGGCGATACTGGACGCACTTTCAGAGGAATACCATTTCAGCCTGGATACTCCCTTTGATCAGTATCCAAAGGAAATTCAGGACGTGATTATTCATGGGACGAAAGGCCGGGAAGTCAAGGTCCATTACAAAGGACAGAGAGGCGAGGGAGTCTATGATGTAGCATTTGAGGGACTGATTAACAATGTAGCCCGCCGTTATCGGGAGACTTTTTCCGAGTCTTCCAAGGCGGAGTATGAGACATTTATGCGGATTACTCCCTGTCCGGCCTGCAAAGGACAAAGGTTAAAAAAAGAGTCTCTGGCAGTCACAGTGGGAGATAAAAATATTTATGAAGCGACCAATATGTCGATTACCAGATTTCGGGATTTTCTGGATGGACTTACGCTTACCCCTATACAGGAGGCAATCGGCGCTCAGATTTTAAAGGAAATCCGGGCACGTGTTACCTTTTTAATTGATGTGGGATTGGATTATTTGTCCATGACCAGAGCGACAGGAACTCTTTCCGGAGGTGAGGCCCAGCGAATCCGGCTGGCGACACAGATTGGATCCGGACTGGTGGGTGTGGCCTATATTCTGGATGAACCCAGTATCGGTCTTCATCAGAGAGACAATGACAAGCTTCTTCAGACCCTGCTTCATCTGCGGGATTTAGGCAACAGCGTGCTGGTGGTAGAGCATGACGAAGATACCATGCGGGCAGCAGACTATATTGTGGATATCGGACCGGGAGCAGGAGAGCATGGGGGACAGGTAGTTGCGGCAGGTACGGCAAATCAGATCATGAAATGCAAAGAATCCATAACCGGCGCCTACTTAAGTGGGCGGATTAAAATTCCGGTTCCTTCTGAGCGAAGAACTCCTTCTAACTGGCTGACTATTCAGGGAGCCAGGGAAAATAACCTGAAAAACATTGATGTAAAGATCCCTCTTGGGGTGATGACCTGTGTCACAGGAGTCTCTGGATCCGGCAAGTCTTCTCTGGTAAATGAGATTTTATATAAGGCTCTGGCAAAAAAATTAAATCGTGCTCGGACCATTCCGGGAAAACATGATAAAATCGAGGGAGTGGAAAATCTGGATAAGATCATTGCCATTGACCAGTCTCCTATTGGCCGGACACCCAGATCCAATCCAGCCACTTATACTGGCGCCTTTGATTTAATTCGGGATTTATTTGCATCTACCACTGATGCCAAGGCAAAGGGGTATTCCAAAGGCCGGTTTAGCTTTAATGTAAAGGGTGGACGCTGTGAGGCATGCGGCGGAGATGGAATTATTAAAATTGAGATGCATTTCCTTCCGGATGTATATGTGCCATGTGAAGTCTGCGGCGGCAAGCGGTACAACCGTGAGACACTGGAAGTAAAATATAAGGGGAAGAGTATTTATGATGTCTTAAATATGACTGTGGAAGAGGCGCTGACATTTTTTGAGAATGTGCCTACGATTGCCAGAAAGATTCAGACCCTTTATGACGTGGGACTTTCCTATATTCGTCTGGGACAGCCATCCACAGAACTTTCTGGAGGAGAAGCACAGAGAATCAAGCTGGCTACAGAATTGAGCAAGAGAGGGACAGGCAGAACTATTTATATTTTAGATGAGCCTACTACTGGCCTTCATTTTGCAGATGTACACAAGCTGATCGAGATTTTGCGCCGCCTTTCCGACGGCGGCAATACGGTAGTCGTAATCGAACACAATCTGGATGTAATTAAGACTGCAGATTACATTATTGATATTGGCCCGGAAGGGGGAGATGGCGGCGGAACCGTTATTGCAAAAGGGACACCGGAAGAAGTGGCGGCAGAGCCGTCTTCCTATACAGGCCAGTATGTGAAAAAGTATCTGGAAAAGGCTTGAGACGAGAAGAATAGCTGCATAGTTACTTTTGTGCAGTTTTTTCTAAAAAAACTCTTGCTATTTCGACTGTTATCGCATATAATGAAAACGTACCAAAGATAAAAAAGAGATTGTACTTTTCTGTACAATCTCTTTCATTTTTTATAAAAGACTTGCATCTTCAAATAGGAAAATAGTTTTACAGAGATTTAAAAATCTAAATCTGCAAGTCTGAAAAGGAGTCCCTATGAACAGAGAGATGATAATTGTTTTGGATTTCGGTGGACAGTACAATCAGTTGATTGCCCGCAGAGTCCGCGAGTGTAATGTGTACTGTGAAGTGCATCCCTACACTCTGGATTTGGAGAAAATCCGCCAGATGAACCCGAAGGGAATTATTTTTACCGGCGGCCCAAATAGTGTTTATCTGGAAGAGTCTCCGCACATTGCAAAAGAAATTTTCGAGATGAATATTCCGATTCTGGGTATCTGCTATGGTTCCCAGCTGATGGCCTATACCCTGGGAGGTCAGGTAGCAACGGCTCCAGTCAGTGAATACGGAAAGACAGAAGTAGAAATAGATCCAACGTCGATTCTTTTTGAAGGGGTATCTCCTTCCACGATTTGCTGGATGAGCCATACCGATTATATTTCCCAGGTACCGGATGGATTCCGTATTACTGCCCATACCCCAGTCTGCCCAGTTGCAGCGATGGAGTGTGCAGAGAAAAATTTATATGCGGTACAGTTCCATCCTGAGGTGCTTCATACAGCAGAGGGCATGAAGATGCTGTCTAACTTTGTCAAGAAGGTCTGCAAATGTACCGGAGACTGGAAGATGGATTCGTTTGTGGACAATGCCATTCAGGAAATCCGACAGAAAGTAGGCAGTGGAAAAGTGTTGTGTGCTCTGTCTGGAGGTGTGGATTCTTCTGTTGCGGCAGTGCTGCTTTCAAAAGCAGTGGGAAAACAGCTGACCTGTGTATTTGTGGATCATGGACTGCTCCGCAAAAATGAAGGGGATGAAGTGGAAGAAGTATTTGGTCCCAATGGAAATTATGATCTGAATTTTATCAGGGTAAATGTGCAGGAGCGTTTTTATAAAAAACTGGCTGGCGTAACCGATCCGGAGCAAAAGAGAAAAATCATAGGCGAAGAGTTTATCCGCGTATTTGAAGAGGAAGCAAAAAAGATTGGTTCTGTAGACTTTCTGGTTCAGGGAACCATTTACCCAGACGTCATCGAGTCTGGTCTTGGTAAGTCTGCAGTCATCAAATCCCACCACAACGTAGGAGGACTTCCAGACTGTGTGGACTTTAAGGAAATTATTGAGCCGCTGCGGATGCTGTTTAAAGACGAAGTCCGCAAAGCTGGACTGGAACTGGGTATTCCAGAGTATCTGGTTTACCGCCAGCCATTTCCAGGCCCGGGGCTGGGCGTCCGCATTGTAGGCGAAATTACTGCGGAAAAAGTGCGTATGGTTCAGGATGCAGACTACATTTATCGGGATGAAATTGCAAAAGCTGGTCTTTCCCGCGATTTAAGCCAGTATTTTGCAGCCCTTACCAATATGCGTTCCGTAGGCGTAATGGGCGATTTTAGAACTTATGACTACGCAGTTGCCCTGCGTGCAGTCATCACTTCTGATTTTATGACTGCAGAGGCCGCTGACATTCCTTTTGAGGTCCTTCAGAAAGTCATGAACCGCATTGTCAACGAGGTAAAAGGAGTCAATCGGGTTATGTACGATCTGACAAGTAAGCCGCCGGGAACGATTGAGTTTGAATAGTAGACAGGGAGCCGGGAAGCCGCTTAAACAGCGGACTTTCCGGCTCTTGGTGTGTAGCGTGATACCTTTTTGATACCTATATGTCAAATAGACTTAGTTGCATATTTTTCTGACTTTTGACTTTACGCTCTGTTATTTTATCAAATTCTGTTATACGACTACAGAGTAAAGGAGAAAATGGATCATAAGTTTCAAAATTTTGCTTACGAATAGTATAATTATGATTAGCATAACAATATATACAGCCATTTTGACAAGTATTATATAGACCTAAATCAATGCTTGCAATACAACCACATTCCAACCGTTGGTTTTTATCTTTTTCTACGTCTATGGAACAATGTAGTAACTTTGAAATAAGTCTGTCATCAATGCATCTAGCATGAGTTATGCCATAAGAAGATAAGTCAATGTCTTCTGCACAAGTATCTATTTCTATGTTATGTGAATAAGCAATTTCTGCAAAGTATCTCGCAAGGGTGTTTTTTTGCTCGTAAGATAATTCATAAATATTTTTCCCTTTGATATTATGGGAGATTTTTGTATATAAATCAATAAAACTTATGGTTACTTTTTCTGTATAAAGACAGAGTTGTTCTGTAAGGTATTTGAATCTTTCAATGTGCCAATCAATAGAGTATTTTTCGTTAATGATAATGGGATCATAACGCCATATGACACGTTCTTTTCCAATATGATTGGATAATGTCTGGAAAGTATCAATTCTTGTAGACAAAGTAGGAAGATTTTCTTCGAAATCTTTATCATATGCGTTAAGTGTAAATTGAAAATAGTACATATAATCTTTCAAAGCGTTAAGTTTATTAATTATTGGCTTAGGATTTTTACTCCAAAAAACAATACAATCAACAACATCTGGAGATAAGTTGATTTTACTTACTTGGTGAATATTCATAGGATTTCGTACATAGGCATATTGTTCTTTTAAGCGGTTTATAATCCACTCGGAAAAGAAAGCAGGGATATCAGTTCTTCGACTTGCACTTATTATCATAAAATCACTCCAATTCTATTATTAATTGGGCACTTGAACATACCGTCCACGGATTATAACGTGCCAAATTTGGTGTAGGCCAAGTTAATATATCTTTACTTGGATATTTGATACCATAACGTTGATACTCGTTTTGAATTTTATACTCAAAATATCGACAGGAATATGTGTGCCTAATCCCGTATTTTGATAGAGTATCTGAAAATCGTAAAAATAAATCTCTTCCACGACGATTACTATTTACGTCATTGATAATTATTATTGATTTAGGTTGCATTCTTTTAATAACATTTTGTATTAGGTTTTTATAAAATTCATTTACAGCAGTCAACTTACCAGTGTTATAAAAATGTGAGATGAGGTATTGTAAAATAAGAAGATTTTTATCAACGGTGTAATGATCTTTAAAAATTTCAATTACATCAGTGCAAATATACTCCGGATTATATGAGGTTGATTTAAAATAATCTTTAATAAAATTATGCTTGTCATTCCAAAGCGGGTTTATATCTATACCTAAGTAGTTTACGGGAATGCAAAAATTATTTTTTGACAAATAGTTTTCAAAAGCAGCTAAATCTGGAGATGCTCCACATCCCAGAGATAATATATTGAATGTATCTTTATATGGAAGACTATTGATAGAATGTAAAGCATATTCAATTTCAGAAGCATATTTATGGAAATATTTACATACATAAAAATTCAATACATTATTACATGTATAATCAAGTCTTCCATTGGAGTGTCTAGAAGGAAAATGAATTTGTTCTAGACATTGTGAGCGTGTGAAGAAAAGTCTGTAATTAAGATCTTCTATGATAATGATTGG
>JBKUOG010000034.1:0-28818 GCA_046957575.1 Lachnospiraceae bacterium
ACATAGCGCAGGAAATACCAGGAAGAACCAGCCCACTGAGGCATGGTGTTGGTCTCTCTTTTTGCCGGACTGCCGCAGCATGGGCAGGTCGTGTTGACCCACTCGTCAATGGCCGCTAATGGAGATTCTCCAGTTCCGGTAGGCTGATAGCTCTCTACTTCTGGAAGGGTTAACGGAAGCTGATCTTCCGGTACCGGTACGTTGCCGCATTTTGGACAATGGATAATCGGGATCGGCTCTCCCCAATAACGCTGACGGGAGAATACCCAGTCACGCAGCTTATAGTTTACAGTCTTGCGTCCGATTCCCATCTTCTCAATCATCATCGGAGCTTCTTTTTTCAGGACTGCAGATTCCATACCGTTCCAGTCGCCGGAGTTAATCATGGTTCCGGATGCCTCGGTATACGGTTCGGTCATGTTTTCGATTTCCTTGCCGTCTTTTGCAATAACCTGAATAATCGGAATATTAAATTTCTTTGCAAATTCAAAGTCTCTGTCGTCATGGGCTGGTACACACATAATTGCGCCGGTACCGTAATCAGCCAGTACATAGTCAGACAGCCAGATAGGGGTCTTGGCGCCGTTTAATGGGTTGATGGCATAGGATCCAGTAAATACGCCGGTCTTTTCCTTTGCCTGCATTCTGTCTACGTTGGACTTCATGGAAGCGTCAAAAATGTACTTTTCTACTGCTTCCCTGGTCTCGTCAGTAGCCAGTTCTTTTGCCATTTTATGTTCTGGAGAAAGCACCATAAAGGTAGCTCCATGAAGGGTGTCTGGTCTGGTGGTATAAACGGTAATCTTCTCGTCCCGTCCCTCTACCGGAAACTCAACTTCTGCACCGTAAGACTTGCCGATCCAGTCGCTCTGCATCTTCTTTACCTTTTCCGGCCAGTCTAATTTATCCAGGTCATCTAACAATCTGTCTGCATAAGCGGTAATCTTTAACATCCACTGGCGCAGGTTCTTTTTGGTAACCGGAGAACCGCAGCGCTCGCAGCAGCCGTTGACAACCTCTTCATTTGCCAGACCGGTCTTACAGGAAGGACACCAGTTAATGGGGAATTCCTTTTCGTAAGCCAGACCCTTTTTAAACATCTGGACAAAGATCCACTGGGTCCATTTATAGAAGTTTGGATCTGTGGTGTTTACTTCCATATCCCAGTCGTAAATTGCAGCAATCTCCTGCATCTGACGCTTAATGTTGGCAACATTTTCAGCAGTCGATTTTGCCGGATGGACTCCCATCTTAATTGCATAGTTTTCTGCCGGAAGACCAAATGCGTCCCAGCCCATTGGATGGATGACATAATGGCCCTTTAACATCTGATAACGGCTCCATGCGTCAGAGATTACATATCCTCTCCAATGTCCTACATGAAGTCCGCTGCCAGACGGATATGGGAACATATCCAGGCAGTAATATTTCGGCTTTTTGCCGTCGTTGACATTAATGGGGTTCTTTTCCCAATTGCTGCGCCATTTTTTCTCAATGGCGGCGTGATTGTACTGTGCCATCTTCTCAAACACTCCTTTTGTTTAGTAGCACCGAGAAAACCTGCCGCTGGCAGCTTTTTTCGGATGCTTGGCAAAATAAAAACCCCTGCGTCTCCAGCTTTCGCTATAGAGACGCAAGGGAATCCTTACGCGGTACCACTCTACTTCATACAATGTGTATGCTCTTAAATCTCAGGCCTTTTGCCCTTCCGGATAACGGCCGGCTGCCGGCTGCGCCTACTGCAGAAACAGTTCTGGTTCAGCGTGCTACTCTGAGGCCAGTTCAAAGCCTGTCTGTATCTGCCTTGCACCATCCGGCAGCTCTCTGAATACTTCTCTGCTTCTACTCTTCCTCGTCACAGTATTTAAACTGACTCTAAATTTAACACAATTCATGGTATGTGTCAACCCCATTCTCGGCAGGCCCGTCTAAAAGTTCTCCCTGATAGGTAAACCTGGAGCCATGACAGGGGCAGTCCCAGGTTTTCTCATCCGGATTCCACTCTAACTGACAGCCTAAGTGGGGACAGGTTACGCTGACCAGATAAATCTTACCATTCTCCTCTTTGTAAGCTCCCACCTTTTTCCCCTGGACAGTTACAATGCCTCCATGTCCGGCTTCCAGCTTGTCCAGAGCGTTTTTCGGCCGCATAAACAGCCGCTTTCCCAGACCTTTTGACGCCTGGACCGTATTTTTTATCAAACAGGAAGCCGAACCTGTCAGATTGATTCTCTGTGGGGAAAATACCTTCCACTCTCCCATATCTTTTCCCAGAACTGCATCGGAAATCAAGCGGGCAGAAACCATGGCGTTTGTCATTCCCCACTTTCCAAATCCGGTTGCCACATACCAGTTCGGCCGGTTTGATGAAAATTGGCCGATATAAGGGATTCCATCTAAGGTCATACAGTCCTGGGCCGACCAGCAGGCTGTATATTTGCACTGGGGCCAGAATTCCTTTGCTTTCTGTTCCAGCATGGCGTACTTGTTTCCATAAGGATTTTCCCCTGTCCGGTGCTTTCCGCCTCCCAGAATCATCTGATTCTGAAAGCTCCGGAACGACAAACCGTCCGGGTCGGCTCCCAGATACATCGCCTCCAAAGGTTTTGGGCCTTCTAAGGCCAGACAATAGCTTCTCTCCTGATACATCCGTATAAAATAATATCCTGGACGCAGTAAAAATGGATAGTGGCCTGCAAAAATCACATGCTTGGCCCTTACCTTTCCCTGATCCGTAACCAGACAATTCTTTTCGGCTGACCGGACTCTGGTGTGTTCATAGATCGTCAGCTCTTCTGCTAAGGCATTTAAAAACAACAAAGGATGGAATTGAGCCTGCCTGTCAAACCGGACTGCTCCGGTAATGGGAAATGGCAAATCCTGCTCTTGTTCCGGCCTTTCTGTAAACAAAGCGGGAATTCCAAGACGTTCTGCCGCCCGAACTTCCCGCTCTAACGCTTCTTTCATACTGTCATTTTTTCTCGTGTACAGATAGGCCGGTTTCCGTTCAAAAAAACAGTCTATCTTCTTCTGTCTTATGATGGTTTCATAATCTTCAATGGCCTGCTGACTGGCTTTGGCATAGCCCCCTGCCTGCTCTGTCCCCACTGTTTTGATTAGCTTATCATAAATCAGATTGTGCTGGGACGTGATTTTGGCACTGGTATTTTCCGTCTGTCCGCTTCCAATGGTTTCTGCCTCCAACACTATGGTATCTACTCCCCGGGACTGTAAAAACCAGGCAGTAAGGATTCCCGAAAGCCCGCCTCCAATCACGGCTGCATCTGTGTGAATCTCTCCTGCAAGGGATTTTCGTTTCCTGCTGGTTGTTTCCGTTTTTCTCCATATGGATTCCATTTCTGTCCGCCTTTCCTGCAAAAGCCACGTGTAAAACATCGTTCTTTCCCTGCTTTTGCCCATGACAGTAGTATGAACGTTTTAAACGGAATCCATACCGGTTTCTTTTTCTTTTGACGGTTCTTCGTCCTCCAGAATGGCTGCAAACAGCAAATCCGCCCTTGCCGCCAGCATCAGAACTGCTGAAAAAAGCTGGTCATTCGACGTCCAGAACGGAGCCGCCTTAATATACCCGTTAATTCCTATGGTCATCAGAATACTGTAATAAAACAGTCTGCGGCTGTAGTCTCCAGACCAGTTTTTCTCCGCTCCCAATCTGCTAAACAGATACCAGAACACACCATACTCCAGAAGGACAGCTCCCACCAAAATCCATGGAACAATATATGCTTTTCCCTGAAAACTCCAGAAGCTGAGAGGATCGATCACCGCAGCCACCTGCCAGGCAAGAAACAGCCAGCCTGGTCTTGGAACTCTTCCCAGCAAATCCCGGATTCCCCAGAGAAGGAACACAGCCCCGACTACAGGAGGGAAAATCACAAGCTTTCCAATGGTAATGTGAAAGGACAAAAGCAAAAGTCCGCCTGCAATTTTTTTCATGCCGCTGCTCATTACAAGGCCCCCTTTCCTTTTAGGAACGCTTTCAGTTCCTTTTCAGAGACCTCAAAGTCATTATAAAAATCGGTATCTCCTATGGGGAACTTTCTTTGCAGCTTTTTCCCCTGGCTGTCTTCAAAAACCAGTTCTAAAACGCCTTCGTGAATAGAAAAGGGATCTGCTATGGTAAGCTGTGTTTCAATGCTCAGTGTGTCTCCTTCTGTAAAAGAAAGTTCTGACACATCTTCATAAGATGTTCCATTAATCAGAATCGAAAGGACTTCTCCCTGTCTGCTCCCATGAGTTCCATAAAATACTGCATCCTTTAGAGTACAGTCCTGCAAAATGTTATACCGATGCAGGCTCTGCCCATTGGAAGCGGAAGAACCATACTGCCACTCAAAGAGCGAATCCGGCTGATCCGGCAAAATCGTCAGACTGCCCAGGTCATAGGTTTCTTCTCCCAGCATTACTTTTGTAAGGGTCAGGCCTTCTTTTGGAACCGGAGTATCTCCCAGCTCTCCTTCTACATCCAGCCACCAGCAGACGTAAGAACCGATATAAATTGGATTTGCAAATGAGACTTTCCCATATGCCCCGATTTCCGGAAAATGTACCGGACAAGACTGTTCTTCCTGCTGATTGCCTGGTATCCGGTTATCCACATAGACAATCCAGGTACGAAAGTAATTTCTCTCTTCTTCTCCTTTTTCCAGTGTGAAGCTTTCCTGAGGCAGTACGACCAGCCTGTCTAAATGCCCCTGGTTTTGCCAGACTGCCTGGAACACTGCTCCGCACACCAGAAGGGAAAAACACACATAAAATATAACCTGATTTCGTCTGCGCCAGACCTTCTTCTTATCAGGCATTTCTTTCTGCGCAGGCAGCGGGTTAGTCATTTACTTCAATCTGGCACATTTTCATGGCCTCTAATGCGTTTTTATGACTTTCCGGGGTTACTCCGGCACAGCATCCGGCATCTACCCGAATCCTTGCTTCTGGAAGCGCCGCTTTTAACAGCATGGCGTTGGAAATCACGCAGATGTCCGTACACAGACCGACCAGTTCGATTTCTTCATATCCTTTTTTTGCCGCCCACTGGGCCAGCTCCATACTTCCAAAGGTGTTTTTTTCAAAATACCGGCCTTTGAAATCCCCCAGTTCCTCGCAGAGTTCCCAGCCATCAGTTTCTGCAATACAGTGGCGGACCGGAAGCTTCTTTCCCTCCTGGGTGTCTAAATAATGTTCCTCATGGGTATCTAAGGTAAAGGCCACATCCCAGCCTTCTGCCTGGTATGTTACCACCTTATCCCGTACTGCAGGTACAATCGCCTGGGCTTCTTTGGTTCCCAGGCTTCCGTCAATAAAATCCTTCTGCATATCCACTACTACCAGTAATCGTTTCATATTGTCCTCCTTTTTATTTTCTTATAGATTCCAGGCAAATTCCATGATGCTGAGAAGCAGAAACAGAATCATACCCAGGTTTCCAAACACAATGCCTGCCCGTTTTCCCAGGTTCATAAACGGCGCCGACCACTCATAAGGGGTCTGGTAAAACCGGATTTTTTTCCAGAATACAAACAAAAACACGATTCCGCAGATCGACGCTCCAAAATACAAAAGTTCATAGCCAAGAAGCATCAGCATTCCAACAAGACCGGCAATACCAGGCAGTCCCATCCATTCCATAAGCCCCATGATCAGAGCGCTTCCCATAAAATTAATCAGCATGTGAAGAAAAATCGTATTGCGCACCCTGCCTGTTCTCACATAGACATATCCAAAAATAAGCCCCAGGGCAAATGCGTAAAAAAATTGATAAAAATTGCCATGAATCAGTCCGAATATAAGTCCGGATATCAGCACTGCCGTCTTTTCACCGAAAATCAGGATCCGGTCAATTACCAGCTTTCTCATCAGAATTTCTTCCACTACCGGCCCGATGATGACCATTATAATCGTTGAAAACCAGAGGCTGGAATCTGCCACCACAACGTCTACTACATTTTCGGTATTTCCGGTTCCAAAAAGAAACATAAATCCCCTGCCAAGCAGATTCCCTGCTGACATAACGCCGATGCAGATGAAAACAATCACTGCCCAGGTTCCAAATCCCCATGTTTCTCTGTTTCTTTCCGGCACCGGATAGGAAATTTTGTGAAACAGCAGGACGGTTATGGGAAATGCCGCCAAATACATTGCAATACTGCTGATAAGAAGCTGCATATCCATTGACTCCAGGGAAATTCCTGCATTCACACAAAAAAATACCATACTATACTGAGCCAGTACCGAAAACGCTGCAAAACCGGCACACACCAGACCTACCTTAGAAAAAATCTGTTTCCACTTTCTTTCGTTCATCCATTTCCTCCATTATGCTTTTTCTGACTGATTTCACTCAGTATAACACATCCCGATCATCAGTGTAAATAAAAATCCAGCTTCCTGACAAAAATGGGAACCGTTCAGCCTTGCCATTCATAATTTGGCGGATGGCACCGAGAAAAGCTGCCACTAAAAGCTTTTTTGGATGCCTGACAACCGAGAATACCTAACACTGGAAACTTTTCCGGGTGCCTGACAGCAAAAATGACCGGACCCTGACGGAAAATACCGCCACAGTCCGGCCACCTGTTTTTACTCTTCCACTACAAATACATCTTTTCCCATACCGCAGATCGGGCATACCCAATCATCCGGAATGTCCTCAAAAGCAGTTCCAGGAGCAATTCCGCCATCCGGGTCTCCTACTGCCGGATCATATACATAGCCGCATGGTTCACAAACATATTTCTTCATTGTAAATCCTCCTATTTATGCATATTTGTATAAAATACTAACCTATTATAGCACAATTTATTCCTCTTTTAAAGCAGTTCTTGCTTCTACTTCTTTTTTCTGCACATCGCCGGGCGCCTGCTCATAGCGGGCAAATTCGTACTCATATGTGCCGATTCCGCCGGTAATGGAACGCAAATCTGTGTTGTATCCAAACAACTCTGACATTGGAACATCTGCCTCAATTACCTGCTTGCCTCTGTGATCCGGATTCATGCCCAGAACGCGGCCGCGGCGGCGGTTTAAATCTCCCATGACATCACCGGTATATTTATCCGGAACCGTAACTTTTAAGGAAGCAATCGGCTCTAAAAGCACTGGATTTGCATCCATAAAGCCTTTCTTAAATGCTAAAATTGTTGCCATCTTAAATGCCATCTCCGAAGAGTCTACGGGATGGTAGGAACCATCTACCAGAGTCGCCTTTAGTCCCACAACCGGATATCCTGCTAACGGTCCCTTCTGAACGCATTCCTGAAGACCTTTTTCGACTGCAGGGAAGTAGTTCTTGGGAACGGAACCGCCGAAAATCTTTTCCTCAAATATGTATGGAATCTCTAAATCGCCGGACGGCTCAAATTCCATCCACACATCACCAAACTGTCCATGTCCGCCGGACTGTTTCTTGTGACGGCCCTGAACTTTTACTTTCTTTCTCAACGTCTCGCGGAATGCAAATTTCGGCTTTTCTAATACAATATCGACCTTATAGCGGCTCTGAAGCTTGCTGCACACGATTTCCAGCTGCTGATCACCAATAGCATACAAAAGGGACTGACGGTTTTCCGGATCTCCTACCACACGAAGGGTCAGATCCTCATCCATCATCTTGGACAGTGCGCTGGCAACCTTGTCATCCTCGCCCTTATTGGCAGCACGGAATGCCATATAGGTATAAGGAGTGGAAATCTGAGGTTTGTGGTACACAATCGGAGCGCTCTTTAATGCGATAGTATCGCCGGTCTGAGTTACAGACAACT
This sequence comes from Lachnospiraceae bacterium, assembly GCA_046957575.1. Taxonomy (GTDB): domain Bacteria; phylum Bacillota; class Clostridia; order Lachnospirales; family Lachnospiraceae; genus UMGS1370. Next base: position 7,779 of record JBKUOG010000034.1, read on the forward strand.
TTGCAACTGCTCCAATATCGCCTGCCCTTAATTCATTTACTTCTATCTGATCTTTTCCTCTTAACAGATAAATCTTTCCGGTTTTCTCTTCTGCGTCTTTGTTTACATTATAGATAACGCTGTCTGGTCTTAAAACACCAGTACAGATCTTCATCAGAGAATATTTTCCAATAAAGGGATCCACAATGGTCTTAAACACTCTGGCCGACAGAGATACGTCATCATTGTATTTTGCTGTAAAGCGCTCGCCGGTAGAGGTATCCACGCCAATGCACTCATAGCGGTCCGGTGACGGGAAATACTTGTCAATGGCCTGCAAAAGACTGGAAAATCCCTGGCAGTTAATACCGGATCCAAGAAGAATCGGCACAATATTGCCTTCAATTACATGGCTTCTTAAAGCGGTTGAAATCTCTTCCTGCGTAAATTCTTCACCCGAAAAATAGCGTTCCATATATTCTTCGCTGGTTTCCGCCACTGCCTCCATTAACGCTTCTCTGGCAATGCCAAGATTCTTCTGTACATAATCCGGAATCTCGCATTCTGTATAATTGCTTAAATCTGTAAAACGGCGGCCTGCCATCTTTACCACATTGACAAATCCCACAAACTTTTCATTTTCGCGGATCGGAAGCTGGAACGGTGCAATCTTGCGGCCAAACCTGGTCTCTAATTTTAATACCAGTTCCCGATAACTGGCGTGATCATCATCCATATTGGTGACAAAGAACAGTCTGGGAAGTTTGTACTTTTCACACATCTCCCACGCCTTTTCTACGCCGACTTCAATCCCGGCCTTACAGTTTACCACAATAATGGCTGCGTCTGCCACGCTGACGGCTTCTTCTACTTCCCCCACAAAATCGAAGTAGCCTGGAGTGTCTAACAGATTGATCTTAATCGGGCCGTTTTCTCCTTCATATTCCAGAGGAATCAATGAAGTTGAAATAGAAAACTGTCTTTTAATCTCTTCCTTATCGTAATCACTGATGGTATTGCCATCTGTAATCTTGCCCATTCTTTTGGTAACCCCAGTAATCATTGCTAAAGCCTCTGCTACTGTTGTCTTTCCTGCACCGCCATGTCCCAATAAAATGACATTGCGGATCTGACTGGTTCCATAAACATTCATAGAAATTCCCTCCTGTACAACCAAATTTAGTCCATGCATTTATTTTACTAAAAATTTCTGAAATTTACAAGTAAAATATGCAATTTATACAAAGAATTTGTAACCGTTCAGCCATGCAAAAACTGACACAAATTTGACCATGGAAGCTTGGTCGCATTTTCAGCAGCTTCTATTTGCGTTAAAGCTTTGAACTTTAAAGCGATAAACCGTTGACATTTTTCTGTCCATCGCTTACAATGTTAGAATCAAATAAGGAGATATACTACTATGATTATTATTATGAAACCAGGCGCTTCTAATGAAGCGATCGCAAGTGTTACTCACATGATCGAAGAAAAAGGGTTGGCTGCCCACTTATCAAAAGGAACCCAGGTCACCATCATCGGCGTAGTAGGCGATAAAAGCCGGCTTACCGGATGCAATATTGAATTGTCTGACGGCGTGGAAAAAATCGTACCAGTGACAGAGTCTTATAAGCTGGTCAATAAAAAATTCCATCCGGACAATTCCTCGGTTCAGGCAGGACCTTCCATCATCGGTCCAGGCACTCTGACCGTTATGGCCGGTCCCTGCGCCATTGAAAACCGCAAACAGCTTTTGGATACGGCCTTTGCAGTAAAGAAAGCAGGCGCTACTTTCCTGCGCGGCGGCGCCTACAAACCCCGCACCTCCCCCTACTCCTTCCAGGGCTTAGAGGAGGAGGGCCTAAAATATATGAAAGAGGCCAGAGAAGCTACCGGTCTTCCGGTTATCTGCGAAGTCACCAGCGAACACGCTATCGAAAGCGCGGTCAAATACGTAGACATGGTGCAGATCGGCGCCCGCAACATGCAGAATTTTGAACTGTTAAAAGAAGCAGGGCGGGCAGGCATTCCGGTCCTGTTAAAAAGAGGACTCTCCGCTACCATTGACGAGTGGCTCAACTCTGCCGAATATATTTTAGCTTCCGGCAATCCCAACGTAGTATTGTGTGAACGTGGAATCCGCACCTATGAGACCGCTACCCGCAATACCCTGGATTTAAGCGCTGTTCCGGTTATCCGCGAAAAGAGTCACCTGCCCATCATCGTGGATCCCAGCCATGCTACTGGAGTACGGGCTTATGTAGAACCCCTGGCCAAAGCTGCCTTAGCCTGCGGTGCAGACGGCCTGATGATAGAGGTTCATCCCTGTCCTTCCTGTGCTTTGTCAGACGGTCCTCAGTCTCTTACCTTCCCGGATTTTGAAAAACTGATGGAAGATTTAAAACCTTATGCCGCGCTTTCCGGCCGGAACTAATTGCTTCTTGCAGAAAGGATATTTGTTATGTCAGAACAGACCATTGGCTTTATTGGACTGGGATTAATTGGAGGTTCCATTGCAAAAGGGATCAAGCGGGCGCATCCTGATACGGTTATTATGGCATATATGCGTTCTCGCTCCCGTCTGGAACAGGCAAAACAGGACGGGATTGTAGATGTGATATTAGAGGGAATTGAAGAGCGGCTTAGCCAGTGCGACATGATCTTTCTCTGTACTCCCGTAGAATACAATGCCGGATATTTAAAAGCGCTTCGCCCCTGCTTAAAACCAGGCGCCATTATAACAGATGTGGGAAGCACAAAGTCCAATATTCACGAGGAAGTGAGCCGCCTTCAGATGGAAGACTGCTTTGTAGGCGGCCATCCCATGGCCGGATCCGAAAAAACCGGCTATGAAAATTCTACAGACCACCTTCTCGAAAATGCCTACTACATTATAACCCCTTCTGGGAAGTCCTCTGCCGGACAAATTGAACGGGTAAGGGAGGTAGCCCTTTCTCTGGGAGCCATTCCTATGGTGCTGGATTATAAAGAACATGATAAAGCAGTGGCCGCAATCAGCCACCTCCCTCATCTGGCTGCATCTTGCCTGGTCAATCTGGTAAAAGCATCTGATAATCAGGCTGAAACCATGAAGTGCATTGCAGCAGGCGGATTTAAAGACATTACCCGAATTGCCTCCTCTTCTCCGGAAATGTGGGAGCAAATCTGTATGGCAAACAGCGGCCCTATCAGCAATATTCTGGAAGCTTATATTCAGTCTTTATCTGAAGTTCTGGAACTGATCCGAAACCGGCAGGAAGGAGCTGTTTTTCACCTGCTGGAAGAATCCAGAGAATACCGCGATTCTATTACCGACAAGGCAAAGGGCGCCATTGAGCCAGATTACTCCTTTTCTGTGGACATTGTGGACGAGGCTGGTGCTATCTCTACTTTGTCCGTTATCCTGGCTGCCAAAGGCATCAACATTAAAAATATTGGCATTAACAACAACCGGGAACGGGGCGAAGGCGCTCTTCGGATTACATTTTACGATGAAGAATCCTTAGAATCTGCCTGGACTCAGCTTACCCGTTATCACTATGAATTATTCCGTCAGTAGGAGGTTTTGTCTTATGGAATTTACAAAAGCATCCCGCCTTTTGGGTGAGATTTCCGTTCCGGGCGATAAGTCCATCTCTCACAGAAGCGTTATGTTCGGCTCAATTGCCCAGGGTCTTACTGAAATTGATCATTTCTTAAGCGGTGCAGACTGCCTGTCCACGATTTCCTGTTTTCAAAAAATGGGGATCGAAATAGAGCATCGGGGAGAGAAAGTTCTGGTCCATGGAAAGGGCCTTCGCGGTCTTTTGGCTCCGTCTGCTCCTTTAGACTGCGGAAACTCCGGCACTACTACCCGGCTGATTTCCGGAATCCTGGCTGCCCAACACTTTAACGTTACCCTGACCGGAGACGATTCCATCCAGACTCGTCCCATGAAGCGGATTATAACCCCTTTAACCCAGATGGGTGCCGACATTTCCAGCATCCGTAAAAACGGCTGTGCTCCCCTGACAATTCGGGGCAGAAACCTTCATGGCATCTCCTATAAAAGTCCCGTCGCCTCTGCCCAGGTAAAATCCGCCATCCTTTTAGCCGGACTGTATGCAGAAGAAGAAACAAAGGTCATTGAGCCAGCCCTTTCCCGCAACCATACAGAATTAATGCTTCAGGGATTCGGCGCTGATGTCCGCACAGAAGACACCACTGCTATTATACAGCCGGCGAAAGAATTGTACGGCATGAAATTATCGGTTCCGGGAGATATTTCTTCCGCCGCTTTTTTCCTGGCTGCGGGCCTGATGGTTCCAGGTTCTGAAATTCTCCTGAAAAACGTGGGAATTAATCCTACCCGCGATGGAATTCTCCACGTATGCCAGCGCATGGGCGGAAACATTACGCTTCTCAACCTGAAAATGGAAGGCGGAGAATCCACTGCTGATATTTTAGTCCGCCACAGCAATCTTTTTGGTACTGTAATTGAAGATCCCATTATCCCGACTTTAATTGATGAACTTCCTGTCATTGCCGTCATGGCCTGTATGGCGGAAGGGGAAACCATTATTAAGGATGCCGCGGAACTAAAGGTAAAGGAATCCAATCGGATTCGGGTTATGACAGAAAATCTGACCGCCATGGGCGCAGACGTCACTGAAACAGAAGACGGCATGATTATCCGCGGCAAAAAACCACTTCATGGCGCCACCGTTGACAGCCATCTGGATCACCGGATTGCCATGAGCCTTGCAGTGGCGTCTCTTTGCGCAGACGGCGTTACCAAAATCAAGGGCGCAGAATGCGTAAACATCTCCTATCCGGAATTTTATCAGGATTTATTCCGATTGGGAAATTTTCGGATTTAATCCGGCCTCTTGTTCTAAAATCGCCCAGATCTCATCCCTCCCCTGCTTGGTTTCTGCAGAAAACGGAATTAATCGGTCTTCTTTTTTCATCCCCAGCCCCTGGCGGATCTGTTTTACCTGCTTTGCCACCTGGCTCCGCTTTAATTTATCCAGTTTTGTGGCAATAATGATGGGCTGATAACCATTGTGAATAATCCAATCGTACATCAGCCTGTCATTTTCAGAAGGGTCATGGCGGATGTCCACCAGCAGAAATACCTTTTTCAGCATAGCGGATCTGTGCAAATAATTTTCAATCATCTTCCCCCACTTCGCCTTTTCTTCTAATGACACTTTTGCATATCCGTATCCCGGCAGGTCCACATAATACAAGTCGTCATTAATCCGATAAAAATTAATAGTCTGGGTCTTCCCCGGCTGAGAGGAAGTTCTTGCATAAGACTTTCGGTTCATCAGCGCATTGATTAAAGATGATTTTCCTACATTGGACTTTCCTGCAAAGGCAAACTCCGGAAGAGTATTTTCCGGAAGCTTGCTTTTAATGCCGCAGACTGTCTCCAGATTTACATTTTTAATAATCATGCCAATGCCTCCTCTAACACCTCTTCCATGGTTTTTACAAATATGATGTCCAGTCCCTTGGTGATTTCTCTGGAAAGTTCTGCAATATCCGGCTGATTTTTATCCGGCACCAGAACTGTCTTTATGTGAGTCATTTTGGCTGCCAGAATCTTTTCTTTTAAACCGCCTATGGGAAGGACCCTGCCGCGAAGAGTAATCTCGCCGGTCATAGCCACTTTTGCCTTAACTGGACGCTCTAAAACAGCAGACAGCATGGCAGTTGCCATGGTAATACCCGCAGAGGGACCATCTTTTGGCACTGCTCCCTCCGGAATGTGGATGTGGATATCATGCTTTTCAAAATAGTCGTCTGCTACTTTGTACTTTGGAGCCGCGGAACGGATGTAAGTAAGAGCAGCCTGGGCAGATTCCTTCATCACGTCTCCCAGTTGACCGGTAAGCTGAAGATTTCCCTTTCCGGGCATGACGTTTACCTCGATCTGCAGAGTATCTCCCCCTACGCTGGTCCAGGCAAGACCACGTACAATGCCAATTTCGTCAGTCGCATTGGCATCTTCAAAGGAAATCCGTTCCTTGCCCAGATATTTTTCCAGACTGGACTCAGTAATACGGATGGTCTGCTTTTTATTTTCCAGAAATTCTCTTGCAGCCTTTCGATATAAATCCCCAATCCTCCGCTCTAGGTTTCTTACGCCTGCTTCCCTGGTATAGTTGTGAATGACCTTTTCCAGGGCCTTGTCAGAAATAGATACCTGCTCTTTTGTCAGACCGTTTCTTTCCATCTGCTTTTTCATCAGGAAATTCTTTGCAATATGGAATTTTTCATTTTCTGTGTAGCTGGTGATCTCGATTACTTCCATCCGGTCCAGCAGCGGTCCCGGAATGGTCTGAGTTGTATTCGCTGTGGCGATAAACATGACCTGGGATAAATCAATGGGCAATTCTACATAATGATCCCTAAATTTTACATTCTGTTCACCGTCTAAAACCTCCAGCAGTGCAGAGGAAGTGTCTCCTTTGTAGTCGCTGCTGACCTTATCAATCTCATCCAGCAGCATCAGCGGGTTGCTGACTCCTGCCTGCCTTAATCCATCTGCCAGACGTCCCGGCATTGCTCCCACATAAGTCCTTCTGTGTCCCCGGATCTCCGCCTCGTCCCTGACGCCGCCTAAACTGATGCGGACATACTTTTTATTGAGAGCTCTGGCTACTGAACGGGCAATCGAAGTCTTTCCAGTTCCCGGAGGTCCTACCAGACAAAGAATCGGACTTACACCCTTTTCTGTCAACGTCCGGACTGCCAGATACTCTAAAATCCTGTCTTTCACTTTTTCCAGGCCGTAATGATCCTCATTGAGCACCTCTTTTGCATGGACAATGTCATTGTTGTCCCTGGAAGCCTTTTTCCATGGCAAATCCAGCAATGTTTCAATATATGTGCGGCTCACATTGCTTTCCGGGCTGCTGGAGGGAATGGATTTTAATCTTCCTATTTCCTTTGTAATCTTGTCTTTTACTTCTTTATCTGCCTTTAAACTTTTCAGCCGCTTTTCATACTCTTCTGCGTCAGACTCTGTGCTGCCTTCTCCCAGTTCTTCCCGAATAATCCGAAGCTGTTCTCTTAAAATATAATCTTTCTGATTTTTGCTTACCGCAGCCCGAACTTTTTCCTGCAGATCCTTTTTAATCCGCAGAATCTCCAGTTCGGAAATCAGTATTTTGAGCACCCGTTCATACCGTTCTTCCAAATCCAGGCTTTCCAGCACTTCCTGGCGCATGGTGTACTCCCAGGGCATCTGGATTGCCACCTGATCTAACAGTTCGCTTAAATCTTCTATTACCATCAGGCCGGGTAAAAGTTCTTTGGCTATCCGGGCACTTTCCCCTCCAAACTCTTCCAGTTTATCTTTGATTACGCGAACCATAGCCTCCTCGGCAGCAAAGGGAATATCTCCCCTTTCGTCTTCTGTCAATTGGATTTCTCCAATCAGAGCCGGCTCTGTGCTGTCAAAGTTCAGCAGGATTCCCTTTTGTTCGCCTTCCACCATTACGCGAATGACTCCGTCAGGAAGTTTTACCAACTGCTTAATCTTTGCAACACAGCCCACATGGTATAAATCTTCAATGGATGGCTCTGACACTTCTGTCTGGCGCTGGGCCACCAGAAAAGCCTGCTGCTCTCCCACCATTGCTTTTTCCATTGCCGCTTTTGATTTTGCCCTGCTGATATCAAAATGAACCATCATTTTGGGAAGGACTGCAAGCCCCCGCAGTGCAATCACCGGCATGGTAATGGTTCTGTCTTCCATTTTCATTCCTCCTCATGCAATTCTTTCCTGTAGCTGAAAAAGGCCATTGCATATTTTTACATCTATGCAACAGCCCTCCGCTGGGAGTAATTTATGCAATCTCTCCGGTTTTATCTTTTTTTAGTCTGGATGTCATCTTTCTCGGAACCGCGGTATCGCGGTAAACAATCTCCGGCTGGCCGTTCCCCTCAATTACATCCTTGGTAATGGTACAGATTCCAATAGTATCATCGGAAGGAATCTCATACATGATATCCGTCATCACCTTTTCAATAATTGCGCGGAGACCTCTGGCTCCGGTCTTTCTCTCTACCGCTTCCTTAGCGATTGCCAAAAGAGCATCCTCTGTAAATTCCAGCTTTACATCATCTAACTCAAACAGCTTTTCATACTGCTTTGTCAAGGCATTCTTAGGCTCTGACAAAATCTTTACTAAAGCCTTTTCGTCCAGAAGTCTTAAAGATACCACTACTGGAACACGTCCGATAAACTCCGGAATCAAACCATACTTGGTCAAATCCTGAGGCATTACCTTAAGCAGCAAATCATCTAAATCCCGCTTGCTCTTGTCCACAATTTCTGCATTAAATCCAATGGAACTGGTGCTCAAACGGTTCTCAATAATCTTTTCCAAACCATCAAAAGCGCCTCCGCAGATAAACAGAATATTGGTTGTGTCAATCTGTAAAAGTTCCTGATGAGGATGCTTTCTGCCGCCCTGGGGAGGAACGCTGGCAACAGTTCCCTCCAGAATCTTTAACAGGGCCTGCTGAACTCCCTCGCCGGATACGTCTCTGGTAATGGATACATTTTCAGACTTCTTGGTAATCTTATCGATCTCATCAATGTAGATAATTCCGTACTCGGCTTTTGTAATGTCGTAATCCGCCGCCTGAATCAGTTTCAGAAGGATATTTTCCACATCCTCGCCTACATATCCGGCCTCTGTCAGGGCTGTCGCATCTGCAATGGCAAATGGAACTCCTAAAATTTTTGCAAGAGTCTGAGCCAGATAGGTCTTTCCGGAACCGGTAGGTCCCAGCATTAAAATATTGCTTTTCTGAACCTCTACATCCATCTTCTTTCTGGATGTGATTCTCTTATAATGATTATAAACTGCTACTGAAAGAACTTTTTTTGCCTCATCCTGTCCGATTACATACTCGTCTAAAAATTCTTTCAGTTCCTTAGGCTTAAGCAGGTTAATATCATCCAGTTCTGACGGAATATCCGCCTGCTCTCCTAACTCTTCTTCTAAAATCTCGCCGCAAAGCTCAATACATTCATCACAGATAAATACATTGTTAGATCCGGCAATTAATTTTCTCACCTGATCCTGGGTCTTGCCGCAAAAAGAGCAGCGCACCTTATCATCTGGTCTGATTGGCATATTTCCACCTTTCCTTAACTGGCCAGTTAATGATTTGCAATCACTGCGTCTACCAGACCATATTCCTTGGCCTCCAGAGCGCTCATATAATTGTCGCGCTCGGTATCCCGCTCAATCACTTCTATCGGCTGTCCGGTATTGGCCGCTAATATCTCATTTAATTTCTTTTTGGTTCTTAAAATATGATCTGCCACAATCTTGATGTCTGTCGCCTGCCCCTGGGCGCCGCCGGAAGGCTGGTGAATCATAATCTCCGCATTGGGAAGCGCAAATCTCTTTCCCTTTGCGCCGCTGGACAGTAGAAATGCGCCCATGCTGGCTGCCATGCCGATGCAGACTGTGGACACGTCGCATTTGATATAATTCATGGTGTCATAGATCGCCATACCGGCTGTGACAGAACCACCAGGGCTGTTGATATAAAAATTAATATCCTTTCCAGGATCCTCAGACTCCAAAAATAAAAGCTGAGCCACAACCAGGCTGGCAGTTACATCATTTACTTCCTCGCCCAGAAATACAATTCTGTCCTTTAACAGGCGGGAATAAATATCATAGGAGCGCTCACCCCTGCTGGTCGCTTCAATGACATAAGGCACTAAACTCATCTTTTTACTCCTTTCTTTTGGCTGCAAATTATCTGCTGCCGCCAAACATAACCGGGGAACAAGCATTAGCCCCAGCCTCATCAAATAACAGGAAGTTGCAGGCAGGAGTTTCCCAAAACTGCGGCCCCCTATTCTGCAACTTCTCCATCTGGTATTTCAGACCTAAACCGCAGGCAATTAAACCAGTTTTGCCTCTCTTACCAGGAAGTCTACTGCTTCCTGAACAGCCAGATCTTTCTTCATCTGTTCTTTTTCAAACTCGCCCATATACTCTTTCAGCTTGTCAGCTTCCATCTTGTAAGCGTCAGCCATCTTCTGGATTTCTTCATCAATGCGCTCGTCAGAAACCTGAATATTTTCAGCAGCAGCTACTGCCTCTAATACCAGTCTGGTCTGGATTCTGCGCACTGCCTGAGGCTTCATCTGCTCCTTTAAAGTCTCGATGGTCATGCCGGTATACTTCATATACTGATCGAAAGAAATACCCTGGCTCTGCATTCTCTGTGCAGTATCCTGAAGCATGTTCATAACTTCATTGTCAACCATCGCGTCTGGAAGCTCCATGGATGCGTTGGCAACAACTTTTTCTACTACATGGTTCTCGTTTTCAGTTTCCGCTGCCTTTTCTTTCTTCTCAGCCAGCTTCTTGCGGGTATCTTCTTTGTACTCATCTAATGTCTCAAACTCGGAAACTTCGCTTGCAAACTCGTCATTTAGTTCAGGAAGTTCTTTGACTTTGATCTCTTTTACAGTTACCTTAAATACAGCAGGCTTATCTGCTAATTCCTTTGCATGGTATTCTGCCGGGAATGTTACGTTTACTTCGCACTCTTCGCCGATCTTTTTGCCGATTAACTGTTCTTCAAAGGTATCAATAAAGGAATGAGATCCAATAGTCAGAGGGTAATCGGTACCCTGACCGCCGTCAAATGCCTTGCCGTCAATAAATCCCTCAAAATCAATAATGGTCTGATCACCATCTGCAACCGGTCTGTCCTCTACTGCAACCAGTCTTGCATTCTGATCCTGAACTTTTTTCAGTTCTTTCTCTACGTCTTCATCGGTAACAGAAGCGTCTGCCTTCTCTACCTCAACTCCTTTATACTCACCTAAGGTAACTTCCGGCTTTACTGCTACTGTAGCAGTATAAATGAAATCCTTGCCCTTTTCAATCTGGGTAATGTCAATCTCCGGTCTGGAAACGATCTCCAGTCCGCTTTCTTTCATGGCATCCGGATAGCTTGCATCAATGGCATCATTTGCTGCATCCTCGTAAAATACGCCTGTTCCGTACATCTTTTCAATCATGGCCTGCGGAGCCTTTCCTTTACGGAAACCTGGGATGTTGAATCTGTTTTTATTTTTGTCATAGGCTGCCTTGATTGCCTTATCGAACTGCTCAGCTGGTACTTCAACGGTCAGCTTTGCCATGTTCTTTTCTAACTTTTCTACTTGTAAACTCATAGTATGGGTTCCTCCTTGAATAATATGTGAACCGCCATTTCTCCACAGGGCGTTACACTTCAAGGTACAATTATATCATAAGAAATTCTTAAATGCCAGTATTATTTTATTTTTCAGCATATTTTTTGTAACAGTTCAGCCATGCATCTTGTTGCACGCTTATGGCGGACAAAAAGCGTCAGGCGTCTGCCCTATGAAGATTCAGACAGGAAAACTCTTATAAAGACAAGTTTTCAACGCTTTTTCCTGTCTGAATCTTCGCATGGCTGAACTGTTACTATTTTTTCTACCTTGGTGCAATTTTAAAACTTACTGTCAGATGGGCTTCTATTTCCAGTTCTCCAGGTTCTACACTCATAGAGGAAGTGTCTGCCATCAGCGCTCCTGTCTCTTCTACCGCTGCTGCATTGGCTTTTGCATAACGGGCAGTCGGATTTTCTTCCCGTTCATTAATACTTTTCACCTCTAGCACCTGGAATCCGCCGGCTTCTCCCATTGCTTCCGCCTTCGTCTGGGCAGCTTCCACTGCCTTCTTTAATGCTTCCCCATAAGCTGCATCGTAATCACTGCACAGGTATGTTACGTAATCAATGGAACTGACTCCTGCTCCCACTGCTCCGCCTAACACAGCCCCGACTGTTTCAATCGGAACACCGGATACTGTTATTTGAGTATTCATCTCGTATCCCACTGTAACCTGTTCTCCATCATCTGTCCATTTGTACTTAGGAAACAGATTATAGCCGGATGTCTGAATAGAACTCTCCTCGATCCCCTGTGATTTCAAATATTCCAGAGTCCTGCTCAAAGATTCCTCATTTTTCTGCTGGCAGACTGCTGCCTCTGCATCCTCTGAACGGACACTTAAAGACAATTCCGCCACATCCGGCACTGCTGTCACCGAAGCAGTACTCTCCACCGTTACCTGACCGCCATCTTCTTCCTGATACTGCCGGATAGCCAGTTCATTTGGAACCACAACTTCTGCCGGAGCCCCTGCGCTGCACCCGGCTATGGATACCGCTGCCAGACATAAAATTGATGCCGCATATGCTTTTTTCATCTTCATATAAAAAACCTCCTTAATATGGCTGTATTTCTACTTCCATTATAGGGAGGTTTTTATCTTTTTGTTTTTCTTTTCTCTTAAAAAGTGTTTACAACTTTAGAAACCTGCTGATGTTTCTTCAACCGGAATTGTTTCTGCAGCGTTCGCTTTCTCTGATGTCTCCGACTCTTCTATCTGCTCTGATTCCTCTATCTGCTCTGGCTCTTCTTTTTCGGCTTTCATGGACTGGAGCGATACCACGCTGAATGTAGCCATGCCCTCTTCCGGCTTTACGCAGGTAAACTCGATCTCATCGCCTGCCTTTAAAAACGGCAGTTTTTCAGAAACCGTAACAAGGGCTGTATAAACTGCATCATCTCCCTCCAGCGTAAAATAATAGCAGGTATTTCCAGACACAACTACATCTGCTACCGATTCTACTATACCGCTTACAAATGTCTCATTTTTTGGTATATCAAGGGTATCATCCTCCAGATTTAAAGCAGTGCGGTAATTGCGGCGCGCCTCATCAATCGTAGAGCCGGTGCCTACAATCTGGTACTGGGCCACATCTACAAAGGCATACATTTTTACCAGACCTGCCGCATCTTTCAGAGAAATAAAGTAAGTGGGCCTGTCAGAAATATTTAAAAGCAGCGGGAACGTGGCTGTATATTTTAGGTGCTGAACCTGCCCCTGGGCTGAATCCATGGCTGAGTATTCTGTTGCTCCCGGAACCGGATAAAACTTAGTCTCTTTTGTGCGCAGGTTTACCAGTACAAATCCGATGTTGGACTCATCTGCCGTAACAGAAGACATACCTGTATATAGATATACATCATCGTTAATGGCCAGATAATTATAACCATAGGTGGTTCTGCGGACTCCCTTCTGTCCGAAAATCGAGTTTAAATATCCATTCTGGAACCGTCCATTGTCATCCAACTGCTGAATAATCATATCAGAATTGTATAATTGGTCGATCCACTGGGGTACATCCTCTTTGTCATAATACTGACTTTCTCCCGTACATGCATTGACCAGCACTGCCCCGGAGATATCCTTACCGTTCCACCAGCCAATCTGATACGTAATGGTGGGCGCTACCCAGTAAGGAGTTCCCTCGTCATCAATCTCAAAGGATACCTGATCAAACATTTTTGTTGGATAGGAAAAGCGCAGATACCGGTAAATATTTCTGAAAAAGTATTCACTGGGAGAATATTTCATGCCGGATTCCAGCCACACCAGTTCTGTGTCCTGCGTCACCATATTGACCGTAATATATGCCGGAAGGCCGTTTTTCTGATTAAGCAGCCACTTTATTGGATCTGCATAGGCCAGAGGCGTAACCCTGTACGGCATTCCCTGATAGTTGATCTGGGTATAATTTTCCTGAATCTCAAACTGAGAAACCAGCTCGGACATCTCTCCCAATTTCCTGCTGCCCAGTCGGGAAGCAGTATCCCGATCTACTACTGGTATCTGGTTCATGTTCAGTTCCGCTACATCTTCTGTAAAATCTCCGTCTGTAATGGTAATCAAATCCCGGTATCGGGACGCATTGAAAAACTGGATTCCCACCAAAGACGCCACTGCCATAAATCCAATTAAAACAGCAATCAGGATAAATCCCAGTTTCAGCGGTTTTGCAAGATTAATCGGCTCTGATGGCTCATCCGGATTTCTGCCGTAAATCGGCGCTCCTGTTATGGGATCCTGCCCCACAACCACAGTGCGGCTGCGCTGTCCTAAAGTGGAAAGAAAATTTTTAACATAGGTCAGGAAATTTACGACCAGCACAATTAAAATCGAAATAATCAAAAATACTATAAAATTCTGATCGTGGAAATTAATTGCCGGAAGCATTGTGTAAAACAGCAGGAAAATTAGTATGGCTGATACAAAAATCCGACCAAGAACAGACGCAAACTTATTGTGTTTCATAATTTTGTTACACTCCTTTTTGGCAGCCATTTTTCTAAAGAAAAGGGAACAGACTGCAAATATTTTCAGATTACAGACACATATACTGCGATCCGATATTGGGATTATTGTAACATGTTTTTGCCCTGTCATGTATTAAATCTTTCTAAACACAATAGGGGTATTTGTAAAATTTTTATTATCATTGACACATCCCTGTTTTTCTTATAATATAATGGCATTGGGAGCATGATTATCTCCTGGAAAACATAAGAAAAGAGGAATGAGTATGAAAACACAAGAATCGTATTTTGACGGAGGACTGCTTCAACTAATCGGATGGCACCTTCTGGGTGCAGTCATCACTTTCTGCACATTGGGCATCTGCTATCCCTGGGCCTGCTGCATGATTTACAATTGGGAGACCAGCCATACTGTAGTAGAGGGCCGCCGTCTCCGCTTCAACGGTACCGCAACCCAGCTGTTCGGCAATTGGATTAAGTGGTTTCTGCTGTGCATTGTCACATTGGGAATCTACAGCTTTTGGATGAGTATTGCATTAAAGAAATGGCGAGCAAAACATACCGAGTTTGCTGACTAAAACATATAACAGTCCTAGTTCCGAACTTTTAAAGTAACATTAGGCATTAAACATATATTCATCTTTGCAGACGTGATATACCGTAACATAAAAAAGGATTTTTTTAATAATTCAAGCAATAAGACGTATAGAAAAATGACATGGCGATACCTCCCAATGCTTTCTAGCATTTCATACCGCCATATCCTTAAAATTGAGTAATTATAATACACCCACCATACTCTATAGAAAATCGGCGGCTCTGAAATCCAATATTTCAAAACCGCCGTTATGTTTTTTATTCCATTTGGTTCATAAACATACAGTTACCCAAACAGCGTTTTTTATTTTTCCGTTGGACAACAGTTTTTAGAAATTATATATTTTTCTGCCAGAACCTATTTCAAAATGATATTTTACAATTCCGAAATCCAGTTTTGTATAAAAACCTTTACCGCAAACCGCGTTGATTTTATTGTCAGAAGATAATTCAAAGAAAAATTTCTGCTGATTCATTGCAGTTGGAGCAAGAAGTGCAGCTTCCATACCATTTAAAAACCATTCTGGCATATTTGTTGTATCATTGCAGACTGCCTGTAATGGTTTGTTTTTATGTAGTACGCCTTGTGTTTCACCATAACCGAACGCAATCAGACATATTTGTTTTTCTCCCTTGCAAATATCTGCTTTGCTTTTGCCATGAGTCATTGCCACCCAACAGCTATTGAGTCCAAGCCCCTGCATTTTCAAAACAATTTTTTCACCATAATATCCTAATGTTTCATCCAGCTTCGGAGATTTTTTACCTACAAGGGCGATATAATTTTTTACTCCGGTAAATTTGCCATAATGTGCCATCATGGAGTCAAAGCATTGTGGCTCATCATAAAAAATCTGAATATGTAATCCCTCTTCATTGTTGATTTCTTCAATCAATTCATTGAGTACAGCTCGCTGTTTTGGGTCAATCGCAGTATCTTTGTATTGACGGACACTATGACGCTGTTTCATTAATTCCAATATTTCCATTATAAAGTTACCTCCAATTTTGTTTTTTATTCACCACTTCTGTCTGGCAATTCTTTTGAGATTTTCATGGCAAACTGCAGGGTAGAAATCAGTTGTTCAAAGGCTTCCATTTCGGGGTCAAAATAATAATAATTTTTTGTTCCCTCTTTGCGCACCTTCACAATTCCAGCGTCCTTCATAATCTGTAAATGATGTGAAACCGCCGGACGGGAAAGGTTTGTTTTCTCTGTAATATCACCTACTCGAACACCCATGCAGCTTCCCATTTTCATCATTTCTAAAATGAGGTGCTGCCTTGTCTCATCACCGATAGCTGTCAATATCTTTGCCGAAGCGGAGAAGTTTTCTGCCAAAGTGAAAATTTTCTCATTTAATTCCATGCATATTTCCCTTTCGTTCAAACAATTAAACCATAAATAGTATAACATAGAATATAAAAAAATTTTCATTGGTAAAGAAAATCGAGATGATTAATGACATCAAACGGTCAATGTCGTCAACTTAAGACATTGCCTGCAAACTAGAAGCCCATACAAAAAAGGACATTCCCCTAAAATTTCTTTTAGAAAAATGTCCTCACTAATTCAAAATCAGGTCACTTTAAATTGTCATACTCTTGTCGTACACCCTATGTGTCATACGACAATACGTCAAAATCAAACAATGTTAATACAGTTTCGCACCTGCTGGAATCCGGTCGTCTACCATCAGAACGTTCAGTCCTTCTCTGCCCTCTACCAGATGGGTTGCGGAAATAATCATACCGCAGGAATCAATTCCCATCATCTTTCTTGGCGGCAGGTTTACGATAGCAATTAAGGTCTTGCCTACCAGATCTTCCGGCTCATAGTAATCGTGAATTCCGCTTAAAATTACGCGGTCTGTACCGCTTCCGTCGTCCAGAACGAACTTGAGAAGCTTCTTGCTCTTCGGCACTGCCTCACACTCTTTTACCTTTACAGCGCGGAAATCAGACTTGGAGAAGGTGTCAAAGTCTACCATGTCTTCAAATAATGGTTCCACTTCTACTTTAGAGAAATCAATCGGTTCTGCCTTCACAGCCGGCATCTTTTCAATCTCCTGGGTCAGAACCCCAGCTGCCTGATTCAAAGCTGCATCAAAAGAAGCAGCTTTCTCTGCTTTTTTAGCCTTATTCTCATTCTTCTTTGCGTCCAAACTCTTCATTGTCGGGAAAGGCAATTGACTTACTTCGTTATTCTTCA
Organism: Lachnospiraceae bacterium; assembly: GCA_046957575.1. GTDB lineage: Bacteria > Bacillota > Clostridia > Lachnospirales > Lachnospiraceae > UMGS1370. Next base: position 24,773 of record JBKUOG010000034.1, read on the forward strand.
TTATAGCTTATTTTCGCCTTTTTTCAACAATTCGATTCTTCATTATGATGTGTTATTCACCCGGTAAAACTTCAAATTTGTTGTAAATTTGTTGTAAACCACACAATTTGCTGTACTCACTATCCGTTTCGGACTCTTTCCTAAAATACATCAAGATTGCGTGATAAATTTTCTATTGCTTCCTGTTTCTTCATGTCAGTGACTTCGGCATATATGTCCATCGTTGTTTCAATATTAGCGTGTCCCATGATTGCCTGTATCACTTTCACATTTGTTTCCTTCTCGCAGAACCTTGTACAAAAGGTATGCCTTAAATGGTGGCATGAGAAGTGAGGTATTATGACTGGCTGCCTCTTTTCCTTTTTAGCATTTAACACTTCCTCTGCATTGTACGATTCGTATATTCGCTTGATTGCCCTGTTCACAGCTTGAGGATTATGAAGGTTTCCAAACCGATTGCTAAAAATAAAGCCTGTCATTCCGTCAATCACCGTAGTATTGAAACCTTCTTCTTTCTGTTCGCTGTATTCCTCTTGGAACGCTTCATATACTGCGTCCATCATTGGAATGGTGCGAATACCCGCTTCTGTTTTCGGGAGGGATACTCCAAACTCACATTTTGTTGTGTCGGTTCGCCGGGGATAATATGTAACACTATGGTTTATACTGATTATCCTCTTTTCAAAATCTATGTCCTCCCACCTCAATCCGATTATTTCGCCAATCCTGCACCCCGTACCTAATAGCACTGTAAAAAATGGTGTCCAATGGCAATATACCGGACTTTTAGCTGTGTAGTCCATAAAAGCTCTCTGCTGCTCCAGCGTGAGGGCATGGCGCACACCATGATTTTTCCCCGGTTTTTTCTTAATTTGAGCCATCACTCCATCGCTCGGATTATTTCTGATGATGTCATCTCTCACTGCAAGCTGGAATGTCGGGTGGAGAACGGTGTGGATTGTTTCAAGCGTGTTTATCTGCAATCCTTTTTCATTTATCAGATGATAATAGAAATACAGCACATCTGAATACTTTATCTCTCCAATTTTTCTTTTTCCGAATTCGTCCCTCACAAAACGGTCATACATGTAAACGTAATTCGTATAGGTTGTCCGCCTTAACTCTGTCTTGGTAGTAATATACCTGTCAAATACAAAATTCAGGTCAGCGTTACCTGCCGCATATACATCCAGACCGTCGAGCTGGTCTTTCATCAGTTGCTTTTCTTTTTCTCTAAGCCCTACTAAATCATTCGCATATATATACCGCCTTTTCCCATAAGGATCAGTATAAGTGTACATATATGACTTATCCTTGCGCTGGATTTCTCCCTTTCGTAAAGCCCTCCCTCTATGGTCTTTTCTTGCTTTTGCCATCTCTGCTCCTTTCTTTCAAAAGGAAAGAGATATTTCGTACTGCTACTTACTTTCTTCCATTGAGTATTGAATTTCAACACCCCTGTGTAGCACTTGCGTTATGGTCATGTCATGTTTGGCAGCATAGTCTTTCAGCTTCTCATACTCTGCATCGTCAACCCGGAGGCTTAACGATCTCAGCTTAGGCGAGTCGGTCTTTGGACGTCCCGTTCTCGGCATTTACTATGCACCTCCTTCATAACTAATACCATTATAGTTTGCGTTCTACAAAAAGTCAAGTATTTTTTGTAGAACGGTAATTTATCACGAAACCCTCTTTTCCTTAATCACTCACTAACTCTAAAAGACTCCAGATACTGCTCAAAAATGTCACAGTTTACCAATACTAATTTATCCACCTTATAGATAGCGTTTGCCTGCTTTGCAAGCTCCTGAAATTTTGTCAAACCCATGCTGTACATCTCTGCACCTTCCTTGTATCTGACAAATTTCTTTCTGTCTACCTTCTTTACCATAATTTCCTCCATTCATTGCACAGCCTTATCTGCTAATAAATAAACAGAATACACTTCTCCCCATTTATTAGCAGATAAAAACTGCAATACAGGTGGCAGCTCGTTACACTGCCCACATCGGTCTTGCACCGTCATTCAAATTGACCGGATTGCAGATTTCCTGCAACCCGGAAGTATCATTATCACAGATATGCTTCATCGCCCCTTGTAACCGCTACACACTTTGCCAGATTTCACTCGCTCCTTACCTTTGCTTCAATGCAGTTTTTCAGCATTTCCTCACGTTCACCCTGCCATAAGGCAGGACAGATATGTCATGGCGCATCTGCCTAGTGGCTCCGCATATCCTCACGTCCTGTATGCAATACAGTATTCAATTTTCAAGGTACAACGCTGATAATCAGCTATGGAAAAGGACAGCTAACCGCCCCTTATACCGCTTCAAATGCCAATATCTTCGTAATCAGCTTTGTTTCAAGCCTCCGGCGTAGCGTTTCATCAACACAAAAATGCAGCCGCCCACTCTCGTCATACATTTTCCGGGTGGACAAAGTAATTATGTATCCCTCATAATGCTTCAAAACTGCGTTGATTGCCATTACATCACCTTCTGATGCTGCCTTTATGATATGGAAAGGCAGCAAATTCTTTTCTTCCCTACTCTTACATCTCTTTTTCATCTGCTTTTTCCTCCATAATCTTTCTCAAAATCTCAAGTGAGCGTGTCCGGTGTTCGTGGATCGTACTGCGTACAAGGTTCATTTCCCTTGCTATATCCGCATCGCTCATTTCCAGAAAATACGAAAGCAGTATTACATTCCGCTTCCGTTCCGAAAGTGCCTGCAACGCTTCCGCAATTAGGGCGTCCTTTACTTCAATGTCATAGCCATACACTGTAAAATGACTGTTCTCCACTCCATACTCATCCATAACAAACAACTGGTTCAGCTCCTTTTCAGACAGTTCAGAAAACATGGCTTCATGCTCCCTGCGGTAATCCATGTGCCGGTAATAGTTAATCGCTTCACCTTTCAGCGACATCTGGCACAGGCGGTCAAAGCGATGCCTGATTGTCAGTTCATCATGGCAAGAAGGTTTCTTCATACGAGTTCACCTCCTCCCCCGTTGTGACGTGACAAAGGCATACGCCTTTTCCCTTTCCGTTGTATCTGCCAAATAGCAATAGGCTGATGTTCGGGTGGGAGTAAAAATTTTTGAAAAATTTATATAAAAAACGCCCGAACAGGCTCAATGCCCATTGGACGTTATTCATATCTGTTATTCTGTTTTCTCCACAAACTGCGAGCGTGTATAGTTCACTCTTTAAGGTATATTCTGCTTCACTTCCAGTAAAACACCTTATAAAAGAACCTTCCCACGCCAATAGACGGACAGGTTCCCGAAGTCAAAAAAATATCCCTCAGACCGTTCAGAACACATAAATTCCCCTAAACGTACCCAAAGGATAAAAACCACGCAAAAAAACCTTTGGATACTGCGTTTTTTTTATATGCAATATCCAAAGTCATTCTATTTTATTGTGTATTATGCCCCTCTGATAAAGTGAATTATTAGTGCATTTTAAAAGTAAAATGTGCAATATACACTATACATGGAGGTGCATATATGGCAAGAAAAAAGAAAATTGACAAGGAAATGGGACTTCGTCTGAAGCAGGCTAGGACTGAACAAAAACTGACCTATGAAGAACTGGCTGAAAAATCCGGCGTTTCCTCACGCTATATCAAGGAAATCGAAAATCATGGAAACGTGCCAAGCCTTGAAAAGCTGGGGCAGCTCATACGAGCCTTACATATTTCCGCCGATCCGTTTTTTTATCCAACTGTCCCGGCAGACAACCTCGACTACCAGCGGCTGTTGGTTTACCTGTCACAATGTACAGAAGAACAGATTACAACAATTCTCGCTATTGTGGAAGCCTATCTTCGGACATATAAAAATTTTTCAAAGTAAATCCACTCCCTCTCCTATCTCTTTTCTAAAACAAAGGCGGCCACCCTTAGCCGCCTAATTACCTCCTTCCTCTGCAAAACTGTGGCTTGTTTTGCTGTACAGAACGCTTCTTTTTAAGGAAGCAGAATATGTCATCATTTGTCATTTCTTCTCAATGTAATAACTGCATGGCATATCAAGC
>JBKUOG010000035.1:0-27585 GCA_046957575.1 Lachnospiraceae bacterium
GAGCTGCGCGGCCGTTGGTACCAAACCAGAACCATGCCTCATCCTCAAATGGATTTACATCATCAAAGTTATCATACTCTGGCTTCTCTAAGTACTGCCATCCCAGATATGCCCAGCCTTCGTTCTCTTCGCCGAAGTAATATCTGTACTCAGCACCGGAACTTAAGGTAACATCCTGCCATCCAGTTAACATATGTCCATCTTCGTCAAATGCGAAGGTGCTCTTCTTATCCATGTTCTCGCCATGAGGAATGCTAGTAAATACCTTCTTGCCGGAATCGGCTTTCTTAGCCTTGCCGTCAGAGCCGAAGAAGTACCAGATGGTGGAAACATCTTCCTGATCAACACACTCATTGTCATCTGCATTGTCTACAGATACCCAGGTGTTGGTAACTTTCGCACCGTTAGCGTCTACATAATACTTGTCATCATTGGAACCAGAAATAATGATGGTGTCCTTTGCCATGTATCCGTCGCTGTCTAAGTAGAACCAGTTGGAACCACTCTTCTTCCAGGTATCGGTTACTTTGTCACCGTCTTTATCTAAGTATACCCAATCTTCACCTTCCTGCTCCCAGTGTGCGGTTGCAGCAAAGGAGGTCATGGATGCACCGATAGCGAACAGTGCTGCTGCAGATAATACAGCAACTAATTTTGTCTGCTTTCTCATAATAAATGCACTCTCCTTTTTCTTTTTGAATCTCTTTTAGAAATCCTTTTTGCATTACGAGGCAATTATACTTCTTATATGGGAAATTATCGCAAGTTGAACATGTTTTCCAGGTAAATTCCTTTTGATTATCGGGAAATTTTATATTTTTTTGACAGTTTTCTCATGGCTTTTGACATTTTATCGTGTATAATTATTTGATAACACAGATTTTCGGGGAGGACTTTATGGGAAAACTTGCATCTGACAGCCTTTTGGAGTATGTTCCGGACTCTGCTGATTTATCCGCCTTTAAGGATTATCTGAATCTTCACAGTATGTCTGCAAATACCATCCATGTCTATCTTTACGCAGTCGAACAATTCTATTCCTTATACCCTTGTCTAAGTGTTTCCAATCTGCAGCTATATAAGGTTTTCCTGCTGGAACATTATAAGCCCCAGACTGTCAACTTGCGGATTCGGGCCGTCAATTGTTATTTAGAACATTTAGGGATTACCGACATGCGGATTTCCATGATCCACATGCAGCAGAAAAGTTACCTGGACAGAATTATCAGCGAGGCAGATTATGAATATTTAAAATCCTGTCTCAGACGTGATGGAGAACATCTTTACTATTTTGTGATCTGCTATATGGCCTGCACCGGAGTGCGGGTCAGCGAACTGGTTCAGATTTCTACCTGTGATGTGTACCGCGGATACAAAGACCTTTTTTCAAAAGGAAGTAAGTCCCGGCGGATTTATATTCCCTCCCAGCTTCGGGATGATACCATGGCCTGGATTTCCAGAGAAGGCCGTCCCGAAGGATACCTGTTTCTCAACCGATTTGGTGATCGGATTACGCCTTCCGGTATCAGAGGACAGCTAAAAAAATTTGCCAGGTGTTACGGAATGGATGTCAGTCTGGTATACCCTCACTCCTTCCGCCACCGCTTTGCCAAAAGTTTTATTGAACATGGCGGGGATATTGCCATGCTGTCCGATCTGTTGGGACATGAAAGCATTGAAACAACTCGGATTTATCTGCGCCGTTCCAGCATGGAACAGGCCAGAATAGTCAATGAAATTGTGGATTGGTAAATCCATATATCAGTTTAATAAGGAAGTTTTGATTATGCAGATAAGCAATATAAATATAGAAGAAACTCTGTCAGAATTTCAGGAAGATCTAAAAAAATGCGGTTTGTCGCAACATACGATTGCCGCCTATCTTTTTACTGTGCGGTACTTTTTTACAAATTTCCCCAGTCTCTCCGTAAAATCCCTTCAGGACTACCGGGAGCATTTAATGCTTTGCTACCGCCCGGCAACTGTCAATGCCAGAATCAGCGCCATGAACCATTTTCTTAAGTTTCTTAGCAGACAACAGACTGATTTTTTCCAGAAGCCAAGCGTTTCTCCTGTCCCATTTTCTGTCCCATTTTCTGCCCCATACTCCCCTCTTCCCTGTTCCTACCAGCTCCGGGCTGTGCGTACTCAGCAGAAATCCTATCTGGACTCTATCCTTTCCCAGGAAGATTATGACCGCCTGAAGGAAGGACTGTTGTCCGATCAGAACATGGAGTGGTATTTTCTGGTCCACTTTCTCGGCTCTACCGGTATGCGGATTGGGGAACTGATACAGATGAAACTGGAACATCTGCAGTTAAACTATATGGATCTATACTCCAAAGGAGGCAAAGTACGACGGATCTATTTTCCGGATAAGCTGTGCCGGGAAGCCATTTTGTGGTACTCTGCAAAAGGAAAAAAAGCGGATTTCTCTTTACAAATAAAAACGGGAAGCCTCTGACTCCCCGCTGGATTAATCTTCATTTAAAGGATCTGGCTGTCCGCTACAACATCAACCCAGACCTTGTCTATCCCCACTCCTTCCGCCACCGCTTTGCAAAAAATTTTCTCAGCAAATGTAATGATATCTCCTTGTTGGCCGATCTGCTGGGCCATGAAAGCATTGAGACCACCCGCATCTACCTGACCAAGTCCACTGCTGAGCAGAGGGAAATTATTGATGCAATTGTGACGTGGTAAGAACTTACCCTACCGTTTATTCTTAAATAAGGTATACAGAAAAATTACTACGATCAGCGGACCAATCAGCGGACTTAAAAGAGCCAGCAGTCCTCCGATAATGCTGACTGCCAGAAGCACTACCAGGATAATTATCCCAGGAATAATAAACCGCTTCCACCCTCTGCTCAAGTCATACATGTGGAAACTTCCTCCAGGCCTTCTCTCTCTGTCATCTCCATACGAACCATAGGATTCGTAAGAATTCTGACCGCTGCCATAGCTGGTGTCCGTATAGGAGCTGCCATATCCCTGGCTGTCATAGTAGCTGCCCTGGCTGCTGCCTGTCTCTTCGCCCCCACTGGCCTCAATGATGGTCTTGGCAATCAAACGGTAGCCGCCGATTTCATCAATAATTTCTTCCTCGCTGCGGCCCTTTGCAGCTTCCTCCCGGATATATCCGTCATAATAGTTTAAGTTTTCCTGAATCACAGAGGTCGGGACTTCTCCATTGAGAGATGCTCCCAGCCGGTTCAAAAACTCTTCTCGATTCATTTTGTCAGTTCAATCCTTTCTTTCAGGCTGCCGTTTCGGTAAGCAGCAATCAGTTCCTTTAAATCCCGGATCTGTTCTGCCAGTTCTGCCCCCTTGTCTGTATCACCTACCATAATCCGTTTTTTCATAGTCTCTACAATGTGGACGGTCGGCGTGCTTTCCCTGGCCGGATCAAATGGTTTATGCTCTGCCAGAGCCAGATGGTGGGAATTATAAATCAGTGTATATCCTGCAATACCGGTTTTAGACTGGTATGCCTTAGAAAGACCGCCGTCTATGATAAACAGCTTTCCGCCTCCCTTTACCGGTTTTTCCCCATCCTTAATTTTAACCGGAACATGCCCATTGATAATGTGAGAGCCATGTTTTGAAAGTCCGAATTCTTCTAAGATTTTGTCACAGTATTCCTCCTTCTGGCTCAACTGATAATAGGGATTATAGTTCTCTTTGTGGACAGATGTTTCTTCAATAAAATAGTGTTCAAATGTGGTCATTTTATCCTTACCGAATACAGGAGATTTGGATCCGCACCAAAGATACCACATAAAATCCCTGGCATCCTCCTTTCCAGGTGCTCCCTCCGGCAGAAAATAGGCATCCTGGGCAATTTTATCTACATAATCTAGTAACGCTTTTCCGGAATATTCCTCTTCACCAAACCGGATCCCGTCAAAACTTCCATCCCTCCTCATTGGGATGCATCCATGGTAAAGCAGGTTGGAATTGTAGCATTTGTACATACTTCCATGAGAATATAAAAACTTCACATGCTGATGGAGCAGAGTGTTGTGCTGAAACGACATCTGCAGAGTATGCAGCAGTTCTTCCTCTTCCCTGGTCAGTTTAAGGGGAGCTTCCGGATTTACTGTAGGAAATCTCATATCCATCATGGAATACTCTTTCTCTCCAATGGTTACGGTTCCTTTTGAAAAATCAATGTGTGAAAGGAGAATCCGATCCTCCATATGATATTCAGGATGACGTTTGATAATCTGTCCCTCAATCTTAAACTGAATGACTGCAATGGCCTTGTGCATCTTGGCCGCCAGCCCCGGATCCACTGCATCATAAATATTTTCGTCTAAAATGTGGGGCGCAAACCGCTCACATGGATCATCCCGATATACTTTGGCTGCAAACATGGACAATGGCCTTAAATTAATTCCGTATCCCTCTTCCAATGCATCAAAGTTATTATAGCTGATGGCAATCCGAAGCACGTTGCAGATACAGGCCGGATTGCCTGTGGCAGCGCCCATCCAGTCAATGTCGTGGTTTCCCCACTGAATATCTACATCATGAAACTGCATCAGTTCATTCATAATCAAGTCTGCACGAGGTCCTCTGTCAAAAATATCTCCAATAATATGAAGGCTGTCAATGGTCAGATTTTGAATCAGTTCACACAATGCCACAATAAACTGATCGGCAATCTGTATATCGATAATCGACCGGATAATCTCGCTGTAATAGACTTTCTTATTTTCGTCATTATAATCAACGTGAAGCAATTCGTCAATAATATATGCAAAGGACGGAGGCATCTTTTTGCGCACTTTGGATCGGCTGTATTTGGAAGAAACCTCTTTGCAGATATTGACCAGGCGGTAAATCGTAATTCTCTGCCAATCCTCTGTATTGCGCCCCTCTTCTGTCATTCTGCGCAGGTTCCGATCCGGATAGTAGATCAGGTTTGCCAGTTCTATCTGCTCTTCCTCTGGGATAATGTAGCCGAAAGTAGCTTTGATTTTCTCGCGGATAATACCGGAAGCAGACCGGAGCAGGTGGATAAACGCCTCATGCTCTCCATGGAGATCACTGAAAAAATATTCGGTCCCCTTGGGCAGTCCCTGGATTGCCTTCAGGTTAATCATTTCCCCCGAAGCTGCTCGGACAGATGGATATTCTCTGGACAAAAGTTTCAAATAAGCCAAATCCCTCATCGCATAAACCCTCTCTATTTCCTGCACATACATTGCAATTTCTTCGGATTTATAGTACCATACTTTTAAAAAAATGGGAAGTAGGGAAGAATCATGGAACAGTTATACATATTTGGGACCGGACACGCCGCAGTGATCCGCAATTACAACACCTGTTTTGCAATTCGAGACGGAGAAGATTACTTTATGACGGATGCCGGAGGCGGCAATCGGATTTTATCTGTTCTTCAGGAAATGGCCATTCCTCTGGACCGCATTCACCACATTTTTGTCACCCATGAGCACACCGATCACATTTTGGGCATTGTCTGGATGGTGCGTATGATCGGCAGCCGTATTCTCACTGGTAAATATCAAGGCAATCTGTACTTATACTGTCACGAAGAACTGACTGAAACTATCCGGACTTTATGCCGCCTGACTCTCTCCGGCAAATTAATGGAACTGTTTGAATCCAGAATCTGTTTGACTGGTGTTCAGGATGGGCAAACTTTAAACATTCTTGGACACGATGTCACCTTTTTTGATATCCATTCCACAAAAGCCAAGCAATTCGGATATACCTTTACGCTAAAGGACGGACGGAAACTGGCCTGCGCCGGAGACGAGCCTTTTCATCCCCTCTGCCGTTCTTATGTGGAGGGAAGTTCCTGGCTGCTGCACGAAGCCTTCTGCCTTTATGGGGAACGGGACAAATACAAACCTTATGAAAAGCACCACAGCACTGTAAAGGATGCCTGTCAGCTGGCCAAAGAGCTGAACATTCCCAATCTGGTCCTCTGGCACACCGAAGAAGATCATGGCCCCAACCGTCAGGCCCTCTATCTATCAGAAGGCAGGCAAGTTTATAGCGGCAACTTATTTGTTCCGGAAGACAAAACAGTTCTGGAGTTGTAATTCCTCTCATATCCTCTTATTAGGAAGGGGGAGTTTCTTGTGAAATCATTTTTCAGACAGCATTTTTCAGGCAAATTATTCACCTCTGGCACAATCATCTGTGCCGAGGTGATTCTTTTATGCATCTTGAGTCTATCTATCTTATTTCAGTCCATCCAAAGCGGCCGCCCCTGGCCTCCAGACCTGTCCGGCATGAATGCAGCCGCCCCTGCAAAAAAAGACACAATCAAATGGGTGGATTTTAATGTCACCTCCCAGGCTCTAAATGACGCTTTCCGCTATGATGTCGATACCTGTCAGGCGCCTGTCCACTTAAACTGGATCGAACTTTTGGCTTATCTGGGCGCCAAATATGGCGGAGATTTTTCCCACTATCAGAAAAAAGACATGGACGCTCTGGCTCAGTCTCTGACAGACGGCTCCAAAACCATGGAACAGCTTACCGAAACGCTCAATTATTATCCCTATTATCTGGAAGCGTACAGCGCTGTGCTTGGAGGAATGGTCGGCGAATTTGAAGCGGAAATCCCTGCCTCCCAAGCCCCTTCCTTCCTGCTTTCCTCTGACACAGAAGGAGAAGGGGAAAGCGCTCCCCAAAAAGTCTGGGCCAGACAGTATGGGTTAAAAGCTTTTTCGCCCATTGCAAAAAACTTTCCCTACAGTGATTACGACGATTTCGGCGCTGCCAGAGATTACGGCTACCGCAGACAGCATCTGGGCCACGATTTTTTAGGGCAGACTGGAACTCCCATTATTGCTGTCGAATCCGGAATCGTCGAAGCCATTGGCTGGAATCAGTACGGCGGCTGGCGGCTGGGAATCCGCAGTTTTGACAAAAAGCGATATTATTACTACGCACACCTGCGGAAAAATTACCCTTATCAGTCTCGACTGAAAGAAGGATCCATTGTTCAGGCCGGAGATGTCATCGGCTATCTGGGGCGTACCGGCTACAGCACCACTGAAAATACCAACAATATTGACGAATCTCATCTTCATTTTGGCATTCAGCTAATCTTTGATGAATCTCAGAAAGAAGGCAACAATGAAATCTGGATCAACTGTTATGAACTGGCAAAATTTCTGAAAAATCACCAGTCTGAAACACAAAAAATAGAGGGCACAAAAGAGTGGGAACGGATCTACGGTTTTCGCGATCCCGCAGTTCCGGCCTCTTAGCGTCCTCCATTTAACAAATAAAATCCTTTGGGACAAATCTTTTTTAAAGCCGATCCGATGCAGGAACTAAGCATCACCATGATGGCCGGCATAATCAGATACAAAGCAAGAGGAATCAAACCGGCCGGCCACAGCGCCGGTCCTGTATCTCCCGCTGTCCCAAAAAGCTGATGAAACAGGATTGCAGCCCCCTTGTTAATGAATCGGACAAATGCAAAATGCAAGGCGTAGAGAAAAAAATTATAATTCATCCACACTCTCGGCCTTCCAAGCCGTCCCTCATCCACAATCATCCACAATCCCACCGGTGCAAGAAAGCGGTAGCAGACTGCAAAAAACGGCTCATAAGTCTTTCCGGCCAATTCAAAGTTTCCGGCTGCAGCGGCCAGCATCAGGATTCCCGTCAAAAAGCGTTTTCCGGACCAGCTCCCTTCGATCCATTCTTTCCTCTTCAGCGCTGCAAATCCCGCGGCTGAATAATAAAAAAGGGCATCTTCATTCACAACTGGCAGATCCTTTTTTTCCAAAATAACAATCAAAAGCACTGCCAGATACAAAATCCCAGTCCAACTCTGCTTTAACACCCCATATAAAACCGGCGCCAGAGCAATCAGACAAATTAATTGGGAAAGATACCAGAACACGTATAAATAGGTGTGGCGAATCACTGCATCCGCCAGCGTCTCCAGACGAAACGGGATCACTCCTTTTCCCATCAAATCCCCTACTGCAGGCAGATGGCTTCCGATTACATATCCCAGATAATACAGACCGTTCCACAGCAAGTAGGGCACAAGCACGCTGCGGATTCTGGATTTCCATTTGCTCCCCAACTTTTTCCAGGTAAAATTGCGGTAAAATAAATATCCGGAAAGCATAAAAAAACCCGGCACTGCAATCTGGGCGGCCGTTTCTCCAAAAAAGCTTTCTATCTCATAAATCCGATCCCCTGCTTTCGTGGCTCCCATAAACAATTCTGCATTAAAAGAATGAGTCCACACCACCAGAATACTGAATGCAAATGTAAACCAAATGATTTTTTTCCGAAAATCCGCTTCCCTCATAGGCATCCCCAACGCTTTCCCCTCTGTCATACACCCGATAACCGTCCTGATATCCCCATTATAAAAGGCATCCTTTCCACTGTCAATGCAGGGTTTTTCCCGTCCCGGCAAGAAGTAACAGTTCAGCCATGTATCTTCTTACCTGATTATGGCAGGCAAGAATCGCCAGGCGTCTGCCCTATGAAGATTTAGACAGAAAAATTCTTATGAAAACAAGTTTCGGGCGTCTGTTCCTGTCTAAATCTTCACATGGCTGAACTGTTACAGTAAGAAATTCGTCAGAAATTTGTATGCCTAACTTCTTTGACTGCCGCCCCATAACTTGGTATAATGATATCAGAAGTTAAACGAATATTTTTGAGGATTGCGGGAGTACACCTTACAGCGCAATCCGGTATCAAAGGGGGTTTTTCCATGATAAAATTCATTCGGACGGCCATGATCGCCGCACTGTTTACTCTTTCCGCCGCTGTTACTGTGTTTGCCGAAGAGTCTATTAAGTCGATTCAAATCTCATTAGATATTCCGGGAACTATTGATTCCGGTTCTCCCATAGGCGGAGTCTCCGCTTCCACAGATTCTAAGGAGTATACGGTCGACAACGCGCAGTTTCTCAACGGCGGAGATATCTGGCTGGGAGGCACAACTCCACAGATTCAGGTGGATCTGATTGCGGAAGAAGGATATAAGTTTCCTAATACCATCAGCAAAAAAAATGTTACCATTACCTCCAACCAGTCTGAACCTACCTTTTCTAAAGGAAAACGAGACAGCAATGATGAGACTTACTTTTCCGTCTACATCAACCTGCCCCGGATTCCTGGCAGTTTATACGACTCCCAGAGCATGTACTGGGATGGCTGCACTGCTTCCTGGACCATTGTAGACAATGCTGACCGCTATGAAGTCCGTCTGTACCGCGGCAGCAACCTGGTAACCACTGTCAAAACCGATTCCGATTTTTATGATTTTACCGGCCGGATGACGACCAAGGGGTACTACCGGTTCCGGGTACGCCCTATCATGGATGATCAGTATCTTGGCTCCTGGTCCAGCTATTCAGAAGATATTTATATTGACTCTGATGAAGCCAAAGAAAATCGGGATTACGCGGATTTTGAGGATGATCACTCTGACTATTACAGCAAGGGACCTGGCAGCATGGGCCATTACAACCCCAATTATCCCGGCATCACTCCCACCAACGGCAATGCGTGGGTTTCCACCTCCCAAGGCTGGCGCTACCGCTTTGGCAACGGTGATTATGCTTACAACGGCTGGCAGCTGATTAACGGCAAATACTATTTCTTTAACAATGCCGGCTACATGATGACCGGATGGCTGTTTTTGGACAATGGCTGGTACTACTTAAATCCGGACGGTGCCATGACCACCGGCTGGCAGCTTGTCAATGATAAATGGTATTACATGGCAGGAAACGGTCTGATGCAGACCGGATGGCTGAACCTGGATAACCGGTGGTATTATCTGAACCTGGACGGCGCCATGGTAACCGGCTGGAATTATATCAATGGGTTCTGGTATTATATGGATGTCTCTGGCGCTATGTGGTCCAACGGCTGGTATAACATTGACGGCAAGACATACTATCTCTATGGAGATGGCAAAATGGCTGCCAATATCCGCACTGCAGACGGACACTATGTAGACGCTTCCGGCGCGCTGGTATGGTAAATCTGAAAACTTCTGTTTACTTAATTCCAGAATGCATAAAGCTGTCCATAAATTGTTTTTGAAACAGCACAAACAGAATCAGCAGCGGAGCACACACCAATACGGTTGCAGCGCTGACATCACTCCATTGCGCCCCTGTTTCATAGGACATGGCAAACATTGCAAGTCCCAAAGACAGGGGCCGTTTTTCTACTGAATCGGTCATCACCAGCGGCCACAAAAAGTTGTTCCACTGAAACGATACCGAAATCATCCCAAATGCCAGATAAGCGGACTTTAAAAGGGGGACATATACATTCCACAAGATCTGAAACAGATTCGCCCCATCCACTCTGGCCGCCTCTTCCAGTTCATACGGTATGGTTTTGATTGTCTGGCGTACAATCAGCATTCCCATGGCGGAAGTAAAAAACGGCAGCATAATTCCAATTCTGGTATCGGTAAGCCCCATCTTTGTCATCAGGCTGTAATTCGGTAAAATCAGCACTTCCGGCGCAATCATCATTTGAGACAGGAAAATAACAAATAAAATCCTGGAACCATAAAAATCCATTCTGGCAAAGGCGTATCCAGCCAATGTAATCAGCAGAAACTGTACTGCCAGCACTCCCAGCGTAATAAAAATCGTATTTCCGTAGTATTGAAAAAACGGCGCAGCTGTCAAGACCCGTTTAAAGTTATCCAGGACCGGAACACTGACAGCAAATAAATCCAGCGCCAGATCCTGACGGATAAAAGCAGTCCGCACAACCCAAATCAACGGAATGAGGCAGACAGCCATTAATGCAAACATCAGGCTATTCAGCATCCATTTGCTTATCTTCATTGTTTTTCCCATTTTTCTGTCCCCTTACTTATTATAGTATGCATTTCTATCACTTCTAAAGAAGCCGATTGAAGTAATCAAAAGCAGCATTCCTACCAGAATTACCGTCATTGCCGACGCTTTTCCTGTATCCCAGTAATCAAATCCAGTCTGATAGATATAGTATAACAGCACGTTGGTTGCATTTCCCGGGCCGCCCTTCGTCATAATATAGAGATGGTCTACCATCTTATATGCATTGGTTATGACAATGATCAGCACATAAATATTCGTAGCCTTCAGCATCGGCCAGGTAATCAAGCGGAACATACTGACTTCTCCGGCGCCGTCCATTCTGGCGGCCTCATAAAGTTCTTTGTCAATTCCATGAAGCCCTGCGATATAAAACAGCATAATATAGCCTGTCTGTTTCCAAATCAGCATGACCATAATAGCCCAGATTGCGGTTGTTCCGTCTGCCAGAATCCGCCATTCCGGATTGATATACCCCAGCAAACCGTAAATCGGAGTATAAATAAACATCCAGATATTGGCTGCTGCCACCAGTGGAATAAAGGTTGGATAAATAAATCCCAGCCGGACAAAGCTTTTTCCCCATTTGAGCCGGTTTGACAGAACTGCCAGCAGTACGGCCAGCCCCATGCTGACAGGAATTGTCACGACTGCAATGAGAAGATTATTGAAAAAGCACTCCTGAAATACCGGATCCGCCAAAAGCGCCTTATAATTTCCCAGTCCATTCCACACCGGCGTCATGGTGGATAAGTTGTCTTTAAACAAACTGCTGTATATACTTTTTACAATGGGGTAAATTGTAAAAATTGCTAAAAATAACAATGACGGCGCTAACAGCGTCCACGCCAGAATACTATTTTTCCATTTGATCCGGATGGCTCTCTGCAGCGCCGGATCTGCTGCCTGCTCTGGTAACATAATTTCCTCCTCGCCAACTTATCTGTCAGACGGTCTGTCTGCAAAAGAAAGAGCCGCCGGACGCGTTTCTTTCCAACGGCTTCTTCCTTGTCTTTCTCAGTCTAGTCTACTGTCTCGTTCACTAGCGGTACGCCTGAAGAATTCCTTCTGCAGTCTTCTGTGCTGTGTCCAATGCAGTTTCAATATCCTGCTGATCTGTCATTACATAGGAAATGGCATCATCAATGGCTTTCTGTACTTCTGCCTGGTTATAAGTGGAAAGTTCTGCATATCCGTATTCCAGCTGATCTCTTGCCACTAAACACTGCGGAAATTCTTCTGCATATGCTTTCATCCGTTCTGTCTCATAAGCGCCTGGTCTGGTCGCCACATAACCGGTGTCAATACTCCACTGAGCTACCCGCTCATCATCGGTCATCCATTTGATAAACTCAAATGCCGCTTTCTGACGTTCTTCTGAAATCCCCTTAAAGATATAGAAATTTCCGCCTCCAGTTGGAGAACCAAAAGAATCTTTTGCCGGAAGCATTGCCACTCCGAAATCGAACTTGGCATTGTTCTTTACGTTGGTCAGATTTCCTGTAGTATGGTACATCATTGCAGTTTTTCCTTCGATAAAATCAGAAGGTGTCGTTGCCCAGGACACAATTCCCTTTGGCATGGAACCGTCTTCTGCCAGGCTCTTCCAATATCTTAAACCTTCCGCAGTTCTGGCATCGTTATAATAGGTCTCGGTTCCGGTATTATTCATTAAATTAAATCCATTTTGCTGGACACAGAATGTCTGAAGCATCCAGTAGGCATATCCATCTGACGGAATTTCAATGCCGTACTGCTTGACCTGACCATTTTCGGTAATGGTCAGCTGTTTTGCCATCTCTTTCATCTCATCCCAGGTGGCAGGCGGTGTTTCCGGATCCAGACCTGCCGCTGCCATGGCCTCTTTGTTGTAATATAAGATAATGGTACTTCTCTGCCATGGGATACCATATGTCGTATCACCATCTTTACTGTTCATCATAAATCCTTCGTAAAAGCCATCCAGCCATTCCTTGTCTTCATCCGTTACGCACAGGCTGTTCATATCCTGAATGGCGTCCATCGCGCGAAGGGAATATAAATCAATGGAAAACATAATCGCCATATCCGGAGTGTTTCCTGCTTTAATAGCCGCCTGTACTTTGGTTCTGGTGTCTGCATAACTTCCTGCATAAATTGGCTTTACAATTACATCCGGATTTTCCTCGTGATACTCTTTACAAAGAGCATCAATCAGAGCATCTGGTCCGCCTCCAACAGATACCGGAAAATACATGGTCAGTTCCATCGGCTCTGACGCCTGATTACTCTCTGACGCTGAGGACTGTTCACTTACTGATGCTGAGGACTGTTCTGAATTTGCCCCTGTGCTGCATCCTGCTAAAGACACTGCCAGAGTACCTGCTAACAAGAAACTTATCATCTTTTTCATAGTTTTTCTCCATTCCTGTTTTGTGAACTACGAAAATTATTATAAGAAAACCCGTCGTCTGGAACTATCCTGATTTGGTAAAAGCTGTGTGAAATGAATGTAAATGAAAAAAGACATAGGCACTGCAGCTACTGCCACAGCACATATGCCTTTTTCCCTTATTCTGTTCTTGGATATCGCATCAACGCATCCCGCATACGGTACAAAGCGTCCACCACCTTTTGATTATCGCGGTAAACCCCTAAGACAATCCGCAGATGACCTTCGCCGCCTGTCCCGTAATTGGCTCCGTCATTGACCGAGACTTTTGCTTCTTTTACCAGGTAGCTGACAATGTCAGAGGAATTTCCTAATTTGGACACATCCACCCAGCATAGAAAGCCGGACTCCGGCATTTTTACTGACACTTCCGGCACCTGATTCAAAATTTCATAAGCTGCCTTTCTCCGGTAATCAAACGCAGTTTCAAATTCTTTCATAAAATGACTGTCTTTTAATGCTGCTAAAACAGCCATTTGAGAGACTGTATTGGCTGCGCCCAGCACAGATACTGCGTTGGCAAACATGGTATCCATGATTTGTTCTCCACAAACAACATATCCCACGCGGTAGCCACTAAGCCCCATACCTTTTGAAAACGAAAAGACTGTCACTGTCCTGTCAAACATACCTGGAAGCGCTGCTGGCGTAATCATCTCATTTTCATAACAGAAATCTTCAAAAGCCTGGTCGCAGACTAAAATCAGATCATGCTTTATTACTATTTTTGCCAGAGCCTCTAAAGATTCTCGATTAAAGACTGTAGTGGTAGGATTATTAGGATGAGTTAACACTACCATTTTTGTTTTTGGAGTTATCAGTCGTTCCAATTGCTGTTCATCCATTTGATAATCTTGTTCAGCTTTTAAAAGAACTGGTACAACAGTACCTCCCATAATTGATACATTCAATCGATTATTTGGATAGCAGGGCATAGGAATCAAAACCTCATCACCATCTTCAATAAACGGAAGCATCGCAAAGAATAAACCGGAATCAGATCCTGGCGTAATAATAATATTTCTTTCTGGATCCACTTCTAAATGATTCTTTTCTTTCAATTTTTTGGCAATGGCAAGTTTTAAGTCTGCACTTCCAATTGGGGCTGTATAGTGGGGGGCAGCAGCCAGATTCACCGCATCAATGGTTGCCTGCTTTATATGTTCCGGCAAGGAAAAATCCGGCATAAATGGGTCTGCCCATCCCATTAAGGCTACACCCTGTTTTTCTAATTTCTGATAAGAATTTCCTACATCTGCCTTTTCAACATTAGAAAACAGGCCGCCATTCGCTTCTCGAAAAGCTCGAATCATTTTCGAACGTACTTCTATCATTTATGCATTCTCCTCATCAAATCCCATTGCTACTGTAAGAACTGCAGCTACCACAAAAGCAATTGCAAATCCAGCCATTACCAGCCACATATTCATTGGCTCTTCTCCAATAAACATTGCAAAATTCAAGAAAGAAGGGCCACCCATTGCATATGCTTTTAATCCAAAAAATGAAGCAAATGCACCACCTGCTGCGCCACCGATAGCTGATGCTAAAAATGGCTTCTTATACTTAAAGTTGATACCATAAATTGCTGGTTCTGTTACTCCTGTAATTGCAGCAATGGTTGCAGATGCTGCAATAGTTTTTGTTTTTTTGCTTTTTGATTTTAACCAAACACCAAATGCTGCTCCAGCTTGTGCCATATTTGCTGCACCACTGGTAGGCGAAATATAGTTGAATCCCTGATTGGTAATCCCCTGTACTAATACCGGAACCATACCATGATGAATCCCCAGTACTACCATAGAAGAATAAATACCACCATAAACAAGTCCGGCAAATACTCCTCCCTTTTCAAATAATGTTGTTACTCCACTTGCCAGCAAATTGCCAACCCAGGTAGCTAACGGTCCAATTGTCATCAAAGAAACCGGTGTTGCAACTAAAATTGTCAAACATGGAACCAAAATAATCTTTAATGCACCTGGAATTACCTTACGGAATCCTTTTTCTACATAAGACGCAAACCATACAGCAAATACAATTGGCAATACAGAAGAAGAATAGTTCACTACTGTAAATGGAATTTTCAAGAACGAATACGTTGATACCCCATCTGCAATCAACGCTGCCCAGGCAGAAGACATCATTCCCGCACAAATGGTCATAGCAACAAACATATCCATCTTAAACTGTCTTGCCGCAGAAGCTGCTAAAAGAAATGGAAGGAACGTAAAAATACCGTTCGCAATTGTATTAATTACCATATATGTATTTCCGGTATTGTCCAATCCCATTACTACAGCAATAGTTAAAATTGCACGGACTAAACCTGCTCCTGCCAATGCCGGAACAATCGGATTAAAAATACCAGCAATGGTTTCAAAGAAAGAGGTAAGCAGATTTCCTTTTTTATTTTTCAAATCTTGTTTCACATCATCCAGATTTTCGTCTACCGGTGTTTCCGCTTTCATCCCCGTAAATTCAATGAATTCCGTATATACATCATTAACTGCAGGACCAATAATAATCTGAAGCTGCTGGCCTTTATTAACTACCCCCATCGTAATATCCAGCTTTTTTAATGCATCTTCTTTTACTTTAGAACTGTCGTATAAATTCAGTCGAAGTCGGGTCATACAATGAGCTGCTCCAGAAATATTCTCTTTTCCTCCTACGTTTTCCACAATAGCTTTTACTGTTTCCGTATACTTCATATTCTTCTCCCTCCATTCTTAGATTCCGTAACTATTTATAAGCTGTAATTTCCACCTCACATAATACACCCTTAGGAATCTCACGCACTGCCACGCAGGATCTGGCCGGACATTCTGTAAAATAGGTTCCATACACTTCATTAAATGCTGCAAAATCTTCCATGTCTTTTAAAAAACAGGTAGTCTTTACCACATCCCCAAAGCCATATCCAGCTTGTTCCAAAACCGCCTTAATATTTTCCATTACCTGCACTGTCTGTATGGTAATGTCTCCTTCTACTACACAGCCCGTAGACGGATTCACTGGTATTTGTCCAGAGGCAAATAAAAACGGTCCTGCAACTATTGCCTGAGAATAGGGTCCAATTGCTTTCGGCGCTTTGTTGGTTGAAATTTTTTTCATTCTATTTTCCTTTCTTGTAAAATATTTTTTATTTTCTTTACTATATCACTGAATAATATTCTAGTCAATATAATTTTTTCAAATTTTATGATTGTTTTTTCTACTTTTTTGTGGTATTTTATTTTTTATAATAAAATTTATTTCAGTTATTTTGAAAGGAGACCTATCTCATGACCCGCAAATCTTTTCCACCAAATTTCTTCTGGGGCGGCGCTACTGCTGCCAATCAGATCGAAGGGGCCTGGAACATCGACGGCAAAGGTGTCAGCATCTCTGATGTGATGACCAATGGTACCCATACTGCGCCCAGGCGCATCACGCCGGTTATTGATGAAGAACATTATTACTACCCTTCTCATGAAGCTTCAGACTTTTACCACCACTACAAAGAAGATATCGCATTGTGTGCAGAAATGGGATTTAATATTTTCCGTATGTCTGTCAACTGGACCCGTATTTTCCCAAATGGTGATGAAGAACAACCTAATGAAAAAGGGCTCGAATTTTATGATAACGTCTTTGCAGAGTTGAAAAAATACAATATTGAACCTCTGGTTACAATCTATCACAACGAAAATCCATTTGCACTGACTAAAAAATGCAATGGCTGGGCGGATCGCCAATGCATTGATTACTATCTGCGTTTCTGCCAGGTGCTTTTTGAACGCTATAAAGATGTGGTGAAATACTGGATTCCTTTTAATGAGATCAACTGTCTTACTACCAAACTCGGTAACTGGAATCATGCTGGTATTTTAAATGAAGGAACTGAATTCTTTACTGATCAGATTGATGATCCCAACACCCGTTTTGCTGCTCTTCATCACCAGTTTGTTGCCAGCGGACGCGCAGTCAAACTGGGCCGTTCGATTAATCCTGATTTCCATTTTGGAACTATGATCTGCCACATTACCGTTTATCCATTAACTCCCAATCCAGATGACATCATACTCACCCAGCAGGAAGATTTTATGCGTAACTGCTTCAGCGGAGATGTTCAGGTAAAAGGTATTTACCCTTACTATATCAAGAGCTATTTTGAAAAGAACAATATTCATTTTAATATTACGGAACAAGATTTAATTGATATTAAAGAAGGCTGCGTTGATTTCTATTCTTTCAGCTACTATATGTCCAATTGCATCAGTTCTGATGCCAACAGTGCAAAAGTTTCAGGTAATGTTATGGGCGGTGCCAAAAATCCTTACTTAAAAGCTACAGACTGGAACTGGCAGATTGATCCAAAGGGACTTCGTTATACCCTAAATCATGTATATGATCGCTATCAGATCCCCATTATGGTTACGGAAAACGGTCTGGGCGCCTTTGATACTCTTGAAGAGGACGGCAGTGTTCACGACTCTTACCGCATTCAGTATATCCGGGAACATATTGAACAGATGAAAGAAGCCCTTGGAGACGGTGTGGATCTGATCGGCTATACGCCATGGTCCAGCATTGACCTGGTCAGTGTATCCACTGGAGAAATGGAAAAGCGATATGGGTTTGTTTATGTAGACAAAGATAATCAGGGGAATGGAACTTTAAAACGATATAAAAAAGACAGTTTCTATTGGTATCAAAATGTGATAAAATCAAACGGAGAAATCCTATAACCATATTTTTCCTTCTCTTATATGGTAAACTATTCTGATACGGAGTGAAGCTATGTCTATACAAGAACTTATTTTAACTGACGCTGATAAATTGATTCTATCTGCCATGAAGACCGTTGTTCAAGGCCTGGGGGCATACCTCGGCAGTGGCTGTGAAATTGTTCTTCACAGCCTTGAACATCTGGATTCTTCTGCGATTGAAGTAGTAAATGGCTTTCATTCAGGACGAACAGTCGGTGCTCCTATTACCAATCTGGCTTTAGAAATGTTAGAAGAAATTGAACGCAGTGGTGAAAAGAAACCTCTGACTTATTTTAACAAAAATAAGGACAATATTACTTTAAAGTCGGCCACCATTCCCATTATCGGAGAACGTCAGCGCATTGTCGGTTTACTATGTATAAACTTTTATACTGATATTTCTTTAGAAACCTTTTTGACATCGCTGATTCCGCCTAATGTTCTAAGCCCTGAATCTCCCCATATGGTTGAAAGTTTCACCCAGGATCTGGATGAAGTAATCAGCGAATCTGTATCTGAAATCCGGACAAAGGTCATGGAAGATTCTGAAATTTCTCCTGCTAATAAAAACAAAGAAATTGTAATTCGATTAGAAGAAAAGGGAATCTTTAATATAAAAGACGCAGTAATAAAAGTCGCTGACCAATTAGAAATATCAAAAAATACTGTGTATATGCATCTGAGAAATATCCGAAAATAACGCTGGGAGGCGTATCTTACGCCTCCCGCATTCTATTTAGTGTTTAATCTTCCATATTGCAGTTCAGGATATTTTTCAAAATTCTCTGAAAGTTTTCATTGCTCCAGACATCCAGCGTATGGCCTGGAGTCAAGACGATCACCTTTCCTTTTCCCATGGTTCTCACATATCCGGCTGGTCGGGTTCCCCCTGGTTCAGAAGAACTTTCCATCAGGACCTGCGCATCATCTGCAATTACATCAATCTGGTAATGTTCATCCCATTCTGTAAAATCCTCCACCTCTTTCATAAGCGGATGGGATGGATTTGTTACATGAACGTGTACTGGACAGCGTTTTGGATGTCCATGGAATAGACAGCCTACAAAATCCACATATTCCATACAAGGATTCCGGAACTTCTTCTCCTGTCCCCAAGACTTTTCCGAAAATGCAACTCCAGAGTGTATTGCTGCAAATGTTCCTCCGTTCTCTACAAACTTCTTAAACTCTCTCGGCCCCACTTTTGTTACCCCTTCTTCAAACCATGGTTCTGTGTTATCGGCGCTTACGTTATTATTCTTACTGCATAAAACCAGCTGATAACGGGAAAGCATTTCCGGAGTAAGAATCTCTTTTGCATTTGTTATTATATCAAACTGATAATCTTCCCCCGCCAGCGAAGCCAATCCTTTCTCTACTACTTCTGCAGGATGCCACCGGTCATCACATAACACTAATACTTTATCCATATCACCTTTTAGTTCCTCCATCTATTTATTTCTGTTTCACAGCTGTGTTTCATCTCAAAATCTGGCAAAAGCCTGCATCTGGATTAAATATCACTATAATATAACTGTTTGGAACTTTTTGGTTTATCCGGTATGCTAAGTTTCATCAAACCTTTCTCAACCAATGGCATAACATGGGTCTGAATCGCATAAGTCACAGAAGTTAATCCTAAATACCCGCAGATTTCTTTTCTAGTGCGAGGAGTCTTGCAAAACAAAAGAAGATTCCTAATATCTTCTTCAATTTCCAACACCTCTCCTGTCCCGGGAACACTTTTCTTCTCCTCTTTGAAAAATTTTACAATAAAACTTCCTCTTTCATCTATAAATTCCGGTTCCAAAAGATTAAAGCTTTCCATCTCTTTCCGGATGGTGGGAATTCCTGAATACCTGTTTTCTGTAATTCCTAATATCTCCAATGCAGACGCTAATACCGGATTCCTTGTATCCGGCTGCACTTTTCCAAGCTGATTTACTTTTATTCTCCCGTAGATACCTCCTGGATTTCGAATTTCCATCCGATCGTCAAATATCAAAAGCTGAATTGGCATTCCCTCTGTATGAATACTATAATCCCGATGTACCAATGCATTCAGCACTGCTTCCCTGACTGCTGTAATTGGATATTCTGTACGATCTTCCCGCTGTCCAGTAATTGGATTTATGATAGTGGCTTTTCTTGTATTTTTCCTTACAAACTGAATCGCTCCATCCAGCATTTCCGGTATATTTCCCTCTATCCGCAGATTATCTAAAAAACGCTCTCCCTCTTCTCCCAACTGGCCTACTTCTGTTCCAGGAACTACCACTGCAGTAATACATAATTGTGGAAAATAAGCCTGTGGATACGGACTAAATAATAGTGCTGCGCTCAACGTCACCTGATTATTACGGGTAATACTCATCAGCTCATAAATTTCGGTTTCTCTTAAAGAAGACAAATTCGGTTTTCCGTCCTTTAAAAAGATAATGTATTTCCCTAACAACTCCTGATTTAAGGACTTTAATGTAACTCTATAAGCCTCCCGTATATCATCCTGATATTTTTTTCGGAATACCTCGTAACTATATACTTCGTATTTTGTCATTGGCTCATCACTATCACCCACTCGGGTATAAGCTCCTTTCAGCCTCCCTCGTCCCTGGTAATAGCATGGTCTCTCTGTCAAGTCAAGTCCAGGTATTTCTGCGGTAACAAAAAATTTTCCATTCTTTTCAGCTACTGTTAAAAGCGGACGGACTACTGGTTCCATCTGCAAACATTGTTCATTTATCTTTTTCTGAATATCCTGAACATCATCTACCCCTACTTCTTTATAGCCTTGCCTTTCATCAATTCCAAAAAATATAATTCCGCCTTCATCTTGATTTGAAAAACTGGATAGCGTATCATACAAGCGTTTTGGACAGCCTTGATTTGCACTTTTCAATTCTATAGTTTGAGTTTCACATTTAACTTTTTAGATATAATTTAACTTTTCAATTAATTCTTCAGTTGTCATTTTAGTTCCTCCATCTATATTTTAGATATTATCACTTATTTAAGTTATATACAAGTATCTCAAATAAGAAGCTAAAATTTAAAAAGAAACTCAAATTTCTTTTTAAGCAACTGGGAAAACTATCGTCTGCAGCTTTTCCATACAACAGAAAAGCCCGCAAAACCGAAGTTTTGCGGGCCATCTTACGCTTGGACACAATGTTGTCTTATGACAACGAATCTATATTCAGATTATAATTATTCGATGATAGAAACTACTCTACCAGAACCAACGGTTCTACCACCCTCACGGATAGCGAAACGAAGACCCTGCTCCATAGCTACTGGATGGATCAGTTCAACGGTCATCTCTACGTTGTCGCCAGGCATACACATCTCGGTGCCTTCTGGTAACTCGCAAACACCGGTAACGTCAGTTGTTCTGAAGTAGAACTGTGGACGATAGTTGTTGAAGAAAGGAGTATGACGGCCACCCTCGTCCTTGGTCAGAACGTATACCTGAGCGGTAAACTTATGATGGCACTTTACAGAACCTGGCTTAACCAGACACTGTCCACGCTCGATCTCGTTTCTCTGAACACCACGAAGCAGAGCACCGATGTTATCACCAGCCTGAGCCTCGTCTAACAGCTTACGGAACATCTCGATACCAGTTACAACAACCTTGCGGGTCTCTTCGCTGATACCAACGATTTCAACTTCGTCAGATACGTGCAGAGTACCACGCTCTACTCTACCAGTTGCAACAGTACCACGACCGGTAATGGAGAATACGTCCTCTACAGGCATCAGGAATGGCTTATCAGTGTCACGAACTGGGTCCGGAATATACTCGTCAACAGCATCCATCAGTTCCAGAATCTTGTCGCCCCACTCAGAAGAAGGATCTTCCAGAGCCTTCAGAGCAGAACCCTGAATTACAGGAGTGTCATCGCCTGGGAACTCGTACTCATTTAACAGTTCACGAATTTCCATTTCTACTAATTCAAGCAGCTCTGGATCGTCAACCATATCGCACTTGTTCATGAATACTACGATGTAAGGTACGCCTACCTGACGGGAAAGCAGGATGTGCTCTCTGGTCTGAGCCATAACACCATCGGTAGCAGCTACAACTAAGATAGCGCCGTCCATCTGAGCAGCACCAGTGATCATGTTCTTTACATAGTCAGCATGGCCTGGGCAGTCAACGTGTGCGTAGTGTCTCTTGTTGGTCTCGTACTCAACGTGAGAAGTAGAGATGGTAATTCCACGCTCTCTCTCTTCTGGAGCTTTATCAATGTTCTCAAATGCAACAGCCTCGCCAGTACCTAATCTCTCATGTAAAGTCTTGGTAATAGCAGCGGTTAAAGTGGTTTTACCATGGTCAACGTGGCCGATGGTACCAATGTTACAATGCGGTTTGCTTCTTTCAAACTTAGCTTTTGCCATTTTATAACGTCCTCCTTAATTTGTGCCCTTTGGGGCTTCTATTGGTTTTATAAACATAGGCTGAAACCATTATATTCTATTTCTGGTAATTTTTCAAGCCTATTTATTTGCCGTTCTTTTCAGCAAGAATTTTCTCCTGAACGCTCTTGGGTACCTGCTCATACTTTTCAAAGAACATGGAGTAGTTACCGCGTCCCTGAGTTCTGGAACGTAAGTCGGTAGAATAACCGAACATCTCAGATAATGGAACGTATGCCCGGATCAGCTTTCCGCCGCCTACATCATCCATACCCTCGATACGGCCACGGCGGGAGTTGATATCGCCGATAACGTCACCCATATATTCTTCAGGCATGGTTACTTCAACCTTCATAATCGGCTCTAACAGAACCGGATTTGCCTTCTTCATAGCTTCCTTAAATGCCATGGAACCAGCAATGTGGAATGCCATTTCAGAAGAGTCAACTTCATGGTAAGAACCGTCGTATACGTTAGCATGAACACCCAGTACCGGGAATCCGCCTAAGATACCGCTCTTAGCAGCTTCTTCGATACCTGCGCCGACTGCCGGAATATATTCCTTCGGAATGGATCCGCCGACAACGCTGGACTCAAACTTGAAGGTTTCTTCAGCGTTTGCATCCATAGGCTCGAATTTAACTTTACAGTGTCCATACTGACCACGTCCACCGGACTGCTTTGCATACTTGTATTCCTGATCAACCGGCTTGGTGAAGGTTTCTTTGTATGCTACCTGAGGAGCACCAACGTTTGCTTCAACGTTGAACTCACGCAGCAGACGGTCTACGATGATTTCCAGATGCAGCTCGCCCATACCGGAGATAATGGTCTGTCCAGTCTCTGCATCCGTCTTTGCGCGGAAGGTCGGGTCTTCTTCAGCAAGCTTTGCTAAAGCTTCACCCATCTTCTGCTGACCAGCCTTGGTCTTAGGCTCGATAGCAATATCGATAACTGGCTCTGGGAATTCCATGGACTCCAGAATTACCGGATGCTGATCATCACAGATGGTATCGCCGGTGCCGCTGAACTTAAATCCGATAGCAGCCGCAATATCTCCAGCGTATACCTTGTCTAATTCCTGTCTCTTGTTGGCATGCATCTGAAGGATACGTCCAACACGCTCTTTCTTGCCCTTGGTTGCATTGAGCACGTAAGAACCGGAGTTCAGACTTCCGGAATAAACGCGGAAGTAAGCCAGCTTACCAACAAATGGGTCAGTCATAATCTTGAATACCAGAGCAGAGAATGGCTCTTCGTCAGAAGAAATTCTCTCCATCTCGTTGCCTTCCAGGTCAGTACCCTTAATTGCAGGGATATCAGTTGGAGCCGGCATGTATTCGATAACTGCATCCAGAAGTTTCTGTACGCCTCTGTTTCTGTAAGCAGAACCACAGCACACAGGAATCGCAGCACACTCGCAGGTTGCTTTTCTTAACGCTTTCTTTAATTCTTCAACAGAAGGCTCTTCCCCTTCCAGGTACATCATCATTAAATCGTCATCCAGTTCGCAGATTTTCTCAACCAGCTCGCTGCGGTATAATTCTGCATCATCTTTCATATCTTCCGGAATGTCGGTAATGGTGATATCGTCGCCCTTATCATCATTGTAGATATAGGCTTTCATTTCAAACAGGTCGATGATTCCCTTGAATTCATCTTCCTTTCCGATAGGAAGCTGTAAGCAGATAGCATTCTTGCCTAATCTGGTACGAATCTGCTCTACCGCTCCGTAAAAATCTGCACCCAGGATATCCATCTTGTTGATGAATGCCATTCTGGGTACATTGTAGGTATCAGCCTGACGCCATACGTTCTCAGACTGAGGCTCTACACCACCCTTTGCACAGAAGACGCCGACAGCGCCGTCCAGTACACGCAGGGAACGCTCAACCTCTACCGTAAAGTCAACGTGTCCTGGGGTATCAATAATGTTGATACGATGCTCCAGAGCACCTGGCTTCGGCTTGCAGTTCTCTTCCAGGGTCCAGTGGCAGGTAGTAGCTGCAGAAGTAATGGTGATACCTCTCTCCTGCTCCTGCTCCATCCAGTCCATGGTCGCGTTGCCTTCGTGAGTGTTACCAATCTTGTAGTTTACACCAGTATAATACAGGATACGCTCGGTTAATGTAGTCTTACCTGCATCAATATGAGCCATAATACCGATATTTCTGGTTCTCTCCAATGGATATTCTCTTCCAGCCAAGGTCTTTTCCTCCTGTGATGATTAGAAACGATAGTGAGCAAATGCCTTGTTTGCCTCTGCCATCTTGTGCATGTCTTCTTTTCTCTTTACAGATGCACCAGTGTTGTTAGCTGCATCCATAATCTCATTTGCCAGTCTTTCTTCCTGGGTCTTCTCGCCTCTCTTGCGGGAGAACATGGTGATCCAGCGAAGAGCCAGCGCCTGTCTTCTCTCCGGCTTAACCTCGATGGGTACCTGATAGGTAGCACCGCCGATACGTTTTGCCTTTACTTCCAGAACAGGCATAATATTGTTCATTGCTTCTTCAAATACTTCTACAGCGTCTTTGCCGGTCTTTTCTGCAACACGTTCAAATGCGCCGTATACGATCTTCTGTGCAACACCCTTCTTACCATCCAGCATGATGTTGTTGATCAGCTTGGTAACAACCTTGTTGTTGTAAATCGGGTCTGCCAGTACGTCTCTTTTCTGAGTATGTCCTTTACGTGGCACGTTACTTCCCTCCTTAATACTGCTGCTCTGACCTTAACGGCCGGCAGCGTTTCATTAGATCTTCGGTACTCGTACACTTCGTGCAGCCTGACGGCCGCTACAGTGGGCACGTTCATGCGCGGTCTGCTGCGAACCTCCGCAGCAGGTAATCTCTATCTCCTGCAACCTACAGGTTCAATATCATCATCCGGCATTATCCTACAAATCAAATACTGCGGCTAACTAATTACTTTTTGTCTTTCGGTCTCTTTGCACCGTATTTGGAACGAGCCTGCTTTCTGTTGGCTACGCCTGCGGTATCCAGCACACCTCTGATGATGTGATATCTGGTACCAGGAAGATCCTTAACACGTCCGCCGCGAATCAGAACAACGCTGTGCTCCTGTAAGTTGTGTCCCTCACCTGGGATATAGCTTGTTACCTCGATGCCATTGGAAAGACGTACTCTGGCGATCTTTCTCAATGCAGAGTTCGGCTTCTTAGGGGTGGCAGTCTTAACAGCGGTGCACACACCTCTCTTCTGCGGTGCAGAAACGTTGGTAGCCTTCTTCTGTAAGGAGTTGTATCCTCTCTGAAGAGCCGGAGCTGTGGATTTCTTTGCGCTGGTCTGTCTTCCCTTTCTTACTAACTGGTTAAATGTTGGCATTCTTTTCACCTCCTGTGATATTGACTGTGGTTGCTGTAAGTCAGCTTTTTCGCACACCAAAAATTCGCGTCTTGATGCACGCCTAATTATTATATCCACACAAAGTTTTTCTGTCAAGGGAAAAATATATTTACTTTCCATATTTTTTCCTTTATGATAGCATCACTATATGATGTTTGATGCTTTAGGAGGAACTTATATGGAATACCGCATTGAATCTGACTCCATGGGAGATGTAAAAGTTCCAGACGGCGCTTACTGGGGCGCCCAGACCCAGAGAAGTTTTAAAAATTTCAAAATCGGAACTGAAAAAATCCCCATGGAAGTTATCCGCGCTTTTGCTGTTTTAAAAAAAGCTGCCGCAATTGCCAATCACCAGCTTGGGAAACTGGACTCTTGCCGGATGGATCTTATCTCTTCTGTCTGTGATGAAATCCGTTCCGGCAGTCTGGACCGGCACTTTCCCCTGGCCGTCTGGCAGACTGGCAGCGGAACCCAGTCCAATATGAATGTAAATGAAGTAATCGCTAACAAAGGCAATGAACTGGCGAAGGAACAACTGCTTCATCCCAATGACCATGTCAATATGTCTCAAAGTTCCAACGACACCTTTCCTACTGCCATGCATATTGCGGCTGTTATAGAAATCCAGGAACAGCTTATTCCGGAGATAGACAGTCTGATTTCTGTTTTCCAGCGGTTAGAAGAGGAACACCAGGGCATTGTCAAGACTGGCCGGACCCATCTTCAGGACGCCACCCCTATTTCCTTTTCTCAGGAAATCAGCGGATGGCGGGGAATGCTTACGCAGAACCGGCGCATGATCCTTGCCAGTCTGGAAGGTTTAAAAGAACTGGCTTTAGGCGGCACCGCAGTGGGAACCGGCTTAAATGCCCCAAAAGGCTTTGCAGAAGCGTCTGCCCAGGCTGTCTCACAGTTAACCGGCATTTCCTTTGTTACCGCCCCTAATAAATTTCATGCCCTGACCAGTAAGGATGATCTGGTGTTCGCTCACGGCGCCTTAAAAGCACTGGCGGCCAATCTGATGAAAATCGCCAACGACGTCCGCTGGCTGGCCAGCGGCCCCAGATGCGGCCTTGGAGAAATTACCATACCGGAAAACGAACCTGGAAGTTCCATTATGCCTGGAAAAGTCAACCCAACCCAGTGCGAGGCCGTTACTATGGCTGCAGTCCAGGTCATTGCCAACGACGTGGCAGTCGGTATGGCCGCTTCCCAGGGAAACTTCGAGCTGAACGTGTATATGCCGGTATGCATTTACAATTTCCTCCAGTCCGTCCGCCTGCTCTCCGACGCCATGCGCTCTTTTAATCAGAACTGCGTGTCCGGAATCAAGGCAAACCGGGAAAAAATGAAGGAAAACCTCCACCGCTCCCTGATGCTGGTCACCTGTTTAAATCCATATATCGGCTATGACAATGCTGCAAAGACTGCCAAAAAAGCCTTTCTGGAAAACATTTCCTTAAAAGAAGCCTGTACTGCGCTGGGATTTTTAACTTCAGAACAGTTTGATCAGATATTCCAGCCGGAGAAGATGATTTAGCGCAACAGTTCAGCCTTGCGAAGATTCCGGTAGGAAAAGCGTTGAAAGCTTGTTTTCATAAGAATTTTTCTACCGGAATCTTCATAGGGCGGACGCCAGATGCTTCTTGTGCGCTTACAGCGCGCAAGAAGATGCAGGGCTGAACTGTTACGATTTAGCCATGAACTTAGGTCAGTTTACAAGGAACTACACGCAGACCACGAAACGGGGGCTGCTGACA
>JBKUOG010000036.1:0-8110 GCA_046957575.1 Lachnospiraceae bacterium
TCTCTGCTACCTCAAGAGTAGTCAGAGTTGCTTTTCTTAAATCATTCATTCTGTGTGCCCTCCTTTTTTAAACTGTCTTGTCTTTCCTTCTCTTCCGCCTTATACTGTGTGTACAGGCATCTGCCAATGCCGAGTACAAAAGAAAAGGAGAATCCGTATGCAACAAACTACTTTAACTGCAATAGAAAAATCTGTTAGACTTATGCTTGAGAAAAACCAAGATGTTATTGCTGAAAAACTGTTAAATGGCGTTACAATTACAAATGAAACCGATTTACCAATGCTCGCAAAAATGATTTCCAACTGCCTCTGTGTATCGACCTACTTATCGGTTCAAGCGGTGTTAAGTCTACTTGAAGACTCAGGGGTTGTTCAGATTGATGAACGGCTTCTTGCAAAGCTTCTGATAAAGCAGCTTTCATCGGAAGTTCAGTAGCTTCTAGCCGCTTACTCTGGACGGCTTTCTCCAATTCCGTTGCGTCCACTGTTCTCACCTCCTTCGCTTCAAAGTTATCTTGTTATTTCTCACTTCAACAGTTTCTCGATGTTCACACCAAGGTAATTCGCTACTTTTCAAACCTTATGGATTCCCGGCTTGCTTTCGTTCTATTTGCTTGCTTTACCATAGCATAAATTTTGTTATACTTAAAAAGCCCACCAACAGAAAGGATCTATATGGAATACGAATACCACACAATCACTTGCCGAAAATACAGAATTCATACAACAATAGAACATGGATATGAAACTGAAAATGGCGATAAAATATACAAAACTGCGAAATGCTCCTTAATGAATCGAGACTCAAAACATAAATGTCATGGAATGGAACGTCCTGATTTCCCATGTCCATATGTCAGTTTATTTTTTCAACGAACTGAATAATTTTTGACAGATCACAGTTTTCTTTATAACAAGCTGGTGGGCTATAACAAAAATCTCTCAGTTCGCACACATGGCATTTCGTAATATCCTTACTAAGCTTGTCAGGCTTTTCCGAACAAAATTTTTCTAATCTTTCCAGAAATGTTTCTGCATCCATCTACTCCACCTCCTACTATGTTTCAAAATCATTCTACCCTCGCTTGCACTTCTTCTAGCTTTCTCCTATACTGTAATTACCGTTTACCAGACGGAATAATCCAGAAAGGAGACAACATGAAACGAATATACGCCAACCTAATCGGTAACTGGACGGATATATCCGATGGTCTTATCAATGAGGAAAAAGCATCAGTGTATGTAAAAGAACGGATACAGGATATGTTAAAGTACGATTATGTAAATATTTTCTACAAAGACAAAACATATCGTATTCATCCGTCTATGATTCAGATTGTCAATGAATAATTTCATTAACAACTTTTTTCTGAATCCTTGAAACATCCATGAGTTCAAGTCGGTTGGACATGGCAGAAAACTCCATATTTACAGCGTTTTCAATCGACTTCCACTCATGGAATTTTAGGCCCACAAGCGTTTTTAAAACTTTTTCTAACTGCTCTTCGCTCACCTTACTCCACCTCCTACTTTTCTGGTTCAAATAAACAATCAATACTTTCGTCAGTCCCTAAAAAGCGCTTAATTTTGACGCACTCTTTTTTTTCTAACTTCTTTAGAAATGTTCTAACTTCCATCGTCCTACTCCTCATCTGCAAAATACTCGACCGGAATATCAAACTCCCATTGACATTTCCTGTATATTCTCCTATTCTTTAGCCACAGGGTACTGCCATACCCAAGTACGTAGAAAGGAGGCTTATTATGTCCAATACTTTTCAGTTCCCAGATTCTGAATACGCCGCTATTGCGCTAGTACATATTCAGAAGCAAGACACATCCTCTATGTCACCTGAAGATGTGTATAAACTTTTTAAAGAGACCGAACGAAAGATTTATCAATACGCAATGCAAAATCGCGATCAAGAATGGATGCATCTCAGATAATCGATCGTAAATCTCTATCATCGCCTTAGAATATTCTATAATTTCCTGAGGCGGTATTTTACAGCTATCTTCTGAAAGTTGTTCATACTGCTTTTGGAGGATAGCTTTATTTCTTTTCCTTATATTCAACCTGCTCCCTCCTCTCACCTCAGCCACTCTTCAATCCGAATTCCAGTGGCCTTTTCAATTTTCTCTAATGTCGCAAGTGATGGCTTCGAATCATCGTTTTCCCATCTGGATATAGTTCCATTTCCAATATTGCATTTTTTCTCAAAAGAGCTAATTGACAAATTATTTTCTTCGCAATATGCTTTCACTCTTTGGAAAATCATTTTTAGAACCCTCCTCTCTAAAAAATGTTACTTTTTAGAGAAAAGTCTATTGACTATTTTAGATAATGCTCTAAAATAAGAATTGTTCAGAAACTCATTTTAGTGAAACCTCTATAGTTTTAGGCTTTTCTCTAAATCATAAGCCCATTATATAGAGTGTTCTCTATTTTGTCAAGCCACTTTTAGGCTTTTCTCTAAAAATATTATGGAGGAACTCTATATGACTAGCGTTGAACGCGTGAAAGCTATATGCAAAGAACGCAAAATAGCTATAAGCAGACTTGAAAAAGATTTAGGTTTTTCCAATGGATATATTGGTCAGTTAAGAAAGGGCGTTTTTCCAGACGACCGCTTGAAACTCATTGCTGATTATTTTAATGTAACCGTCGAATATCTGATGACCGGGAAAGAAAATGAAGCGAACGCTTCGGAATTAACTGCAAGGGATGAAAGAGACATAGCGAAGGATCTGGATCGCATTATGGGCGAAATCAAAAAGGGGGATGATAGCCCTCTATATTACAATGGTATGGAAATTGACGATGCATCACTGAACTTACTGCAAAATGCCATTGAATTTGCTTTAAGAGAAACTAAGAAAAAAACAAAGTAAAATACAATCCAAACAAGAATAAAAAGTAGGTGATGCCGTTTGGAAACTTTAGAACGCAAAATACGGCGCTTAATCCGGTATTATGAACGGATAACCGGAACGAGGAACCCTATAAAAATTGCTGAAGCTGCCGGTATTAGAATTGCTATAGTTCCCCTTGGTGAAATAGCGGGAAACTACAAGCTTATAAAACGTAAGCGTTGGATATTTATAAATGACAATATTTCTGCTGACAGTCCATTCTTTCAAGTTGTGGTAGCGCATGAACTCGGCCATGCCCTATTACATAGAAAAGAAAACTGCGCATTTATCAGGAGTCACACTTTACTTCTCACATCCGGTATAGAGCGAGAGGCGAATCAATTCGCAGCAGCTCTTTTAATAACCGATGATTTATTGTCGGAATATGGAGACTGCACAGAAGAACAGTTTTGCCACTGTACCGGATATCCAAAAGAACTAATAAAACTAAAGTTAAAATAACAGGGGGATAAAAATGAGTATAAAAGGTACTACAAAAACTCTATATGTCGGAAAAACCGAAATAAATTTAGTCACCTTTTCTGGCATACGAGTAACCATACCGTATAGTGATATGATAGGAATTGAATATAGTTTTGCTATTGGTTCAAAACAAGGATTTATGAATTTTATTTTGCAACAAGGGACAAAAGAAGATTTTAAATTTTCATCGAAAGCAAATGACCCTATTCAAAGAACTGTAGATTTTATCCAAATCTATGCTCCGGAACTAGAATTAAAAGAAATTTTTCCGAAAGGTCTTGCACGCACAAAACTGTGTAGATATTGTAAGTCTGAAATTCCCTACAATGCTATTATATGCCCATATTGCATGAAAAAACAAAGCACCAATAGACTGCTATTAATGATATCTGTTGTTTTATTCTTCAGTATATTTTATGTGCTCTATTCTTTTTTCAGCAATCAGGTTTATTCAGAAAACACTATGCCGCAAATTACTGAATCTAACGATAGCATCCAGCAAACTACCGCTGAACCAATTAAAGAAGAATCCTCTACGGAAGATGAAACAAATGTCTTTTCTGTTGGAGATACATTTGAATCAGATGATCTAACTATCATGTATATGGATTCAGGAGAGTATACGTCTGACAATATGTTTATAGAACCGGCTAATGGAAATAAATTTATCTACATAGATCTATCCATCCACAATACGAGCGACACTGATTTGTCGATTGGCAGTTTTTCCTTTAGCTGTTATGCCGACGATACCGCTGTCGAACAACCCGTTGTTACTGCTGATGACGCAATGATTTCGATCGATACGGTTTCGCCTGATAAATATATAAAAGGAAAAATATTTTTTGAGGTTCCAAAGGATTCATCAAAAATAGAAGTAGAATACGAAACCAGTTTTTGGACTCAAGAAAAAATCTACTTTATCGTAGAGTAATACCCTCCCCTGCTTTGTAGGGGCCTACCTTGACAATATAATATACTTACCAGGGCAGCCGGAGGACGTGCTCCCATCCCGTTTCGAGTCTTGCGGAAAGGGGTGGTGTCTTATGAGTACATATGAAGAATTACAGATTATTCTGGGCGTTGCAATGCTTATTGTGGCAATTCTGAATTTGACGCATAAAAAATAGCCGTCCTGCTCTTGGCCGAGGAGACGACTATTTTTTAGTTCCTTGAATCGCCGGAACGGGTGAGGTGCAGTCACCTTCCGGCTGTCTTGTTAAGTATATTATATGTCAAACTAAATTATTTGTCAAATGAAAAACCGCCCCTGCGCCAACAGGAACGGCTTTAGATAATGAATTAAGACTGAAATAAAAAGGAGGGATGTCACATGAATATATTAGATATCATAAAAAACGCAATTCAAATAACTGGTCATCATCCATTCCTATTCATCGGTTCTGGAATAAGCAAACGCTACTTAAATACAGAAAAATGGGATGAGTTATTAAAAGTGTTCTGTACAGAATTCAGTGGAAATGATTTTCAATATAATGTATACGAAAATGAAATTGACACAAAAGATTATTATGGTCTTCAGCCAGCAATCGCATCCCTTCTCGAGAAAGACTATAATCGAGCTGTACTAACTGATGAACAATACAAAGACTTTCGTTCAAATCATAAAGAGGATTTACTCAACAATGTATCAGCTCTTAAAATTGCAATTTCCGAGCATCTTTTTAATCCGGTTCTTCCAAATAACAACCCTGAATTAGAACTTTTGAAAAAATTGGCTAAACGAAGTATTTCTGGAATCATTACAACGAACTACGACACTCTATTAGAGACCCTTTTCCCAAATTTTGATACCTACATTGGTCAGGAAGAACTTTTATTTTCAAACATTACAGGAATTGGAGAAATTTATAAAATACATGGATCCATTACTGATGCCAAAAGCTTGGTTCTTACTTCAAAAGATTACGAAAATTTTGAGAAAAAAGCTTCTTACTTAATTGCAAAATTACTTACTATTTTTTTAGAATATCCAATCATATTTTTAGGATATTCTCTTAATGATAGAAATATCAGAAACATTTTTGAAACTATTTCCGATTGTTTGTCTCAGGAAAAACTTGATAAGTTAAAAAATCGTTTGATTTTCATTGAATACTCAAACTTAGAATCCATTTCGGAATTCTCTATGCAATTTGAAAATGACCACAATGTAAAAATGAATAGAATTTCAACATCTGATTTTTCAAAGATTTATGAATCAATTCTCAACGTTAAATCAAAATACAGCCCGACCGTTCTTAGATATCTTCGAAAAGATATTTATGAATTAGCAAATAGTTCAAAGCCAACTGAACGCATTGCCGCCACCGGATTTGAAAATCTGGATGAAATAAATCAAGCTGATCAGTTTATCCTTGGTATCGGTATTGGTAGAAATGGGCATATGATTAAAGCAGAACAACTTTACGAGGATCTTGTCTTTGACAATCAACATTTCAATCCGGAGTTGGTAATAGATGAATACCTTCCAGAATTGTTAAAGAACAACTCTGGTGGACTTCCTATGTATAAGTATTTAAAGGAGTATCAGGGGCAAACATTTGAACGTGTACACAACAATATCTTAAAGTACACAGATATCGACAAATTCTTAAATGAACAGTTAAGAAAGCAGAAAAACACATACCGCAAAACATATGCTCCTTTAGACATTTCAAAAATAATAGAACTAGAAGGCTTTGATTTGGCCTATCGAAAGTTAATTTTTTTAAATGAAAATGAAATAGATTGTGCAAAACTATTAAGCTATTTACAGAAGCTTTTAAAGGACAATGCCCAAAAGCTTTTGCATGGCAATTCAGAATTAAAGCGTTTAATCAGAATGTATGATTTAGTAAAGTATAAATAAAAATATCCCTTCCAAATCATCCAATAGTGCGAACACCTAGAATCAGTGGTGGGATATTATTATTGTTACTCATTTGTAATTTTTTGTTTCATACCATCATGTATAGTGCGAACACCACAATCAAGTACATATGCATTATAGCAAAATTTGAAGTTTACATCAATTACATTTTTCACAAGATTAAGCCACAAATTTCATTAATAATGACTATAAGTAAAAAACCGCT
Source organism: Lachnospiraceae bacterium (assembly GCA_046957575.1). Lineage (GTDB taxonomy): Bacteria > Bacillota > Clostridia > Lachnospirales > Lachnospiraceae > UMGS1370. Next base: position 6,495 of record JBKUOG010000036.1, read on the forward strand.
CCTAGCTGCAACCAGGAACGGCTTTCACATAGATTCTCTTGCCGGATGCTCCGGAAGATACACTACATATCAGAATTCTAGTATATCATTCCTGGAGCGTCCTGGCAAGGGGCGTATTTTTTATACTCATTTTTGTGCGACGTCGCACGCATCTATACGAAAGGAATGATACTATGGCAACAGCAAAAAAACTTCCGTCCGGCTCCTGGCGCTGTCTGGCTTTCAGCCACTATGAACCTGTTCTGGACAAATCCGGAAAACCAGTTATTGACAATAAAACCGGAAAACCCAAGCAAAGGCGTGTGTATGAATCTTTTACCAGCGATGACCCATCCCCGCGCGGGCGAAAAGCAGCCGAACTGGCCGCTGCCCAATTTCAGGCGAATCGTGAAAGTGGGAAGAATCAGATTAAAAAATCCTCCCTGACATTAGGACAGGCCATGGATAATTACATAGAATTGCGTTCTGCAGTTTTATCTCCATCTACTGTCCGAGAGTATAGGCGTTCCAGAAAAAAAGATCTGCAGAACCTAATGGATAAAAAAATAACCTCCATTACCCAGGAGGATATACAAAATGAGATTAATCTGGAAGCTCTTACCCATTCGCCAAAAAGTGTTCGTAACATGCATGGTCTTCTTACTGCCGTATTTAGCGTATATCGGCCTGATTTTAATATCCATACAAAACTACCAGACAAGATCCGTCCAACGCTCTATATCCCCTCTGATGAAGATGTACGCAGATTAATGAACGCAGTAGCCGATACTCCCCTTGAAATTCCAGTTTTGCTTGCTGCTTTCGGCCCGATGCGGCGCAGTGAAATCTGCGCTCTTGATTCTGACCATGTTCAGGGAAATATTGTTCATGTTGAATTGGCCATGGTATTAGATGATAACAATAATTGGGTTGTAAAACAACCAAAAAGTTTTGCCGGAAATCGCTATATAGAATTTCCTGATTTTGTAATAAAAAAATTTCCAAAGCAGCCCGGCAGAATTGTAAACTTATATCCGTATCAGATATCTGATTATTTTTCAGATGTACTTAAGCGAAAACAAATTCCTCATTTCAGATTCCATGACTTACGCCATTATAGTGCATCTATTCAACATGCAATCGGAATCCCGGATGCGTATATCATGCAACGCGGCGGATGGGGGAATGATTCGGTATTAAAAAATATATACCGTCACACCATGGAGCAGCAGACAAAGGCCATGAATCAAAAGGCTAACGCGTACTTTGAATCGTTATGCAACACAAAATGCAACACGTAATTAAAAAGCCTTGGAAAACCAAGGCTTTTGCAATGCGGGCAACAGGACTTGAACCTGCACGTCAAAGACACCAGAACCTAAATCTGGCGCGTCTGCCAATTCCGCCATGCCCGCATATATTCTTTTATTGTAATGTAACTGGGCTAGTTGGATTCGAACCAACGAGTGCAGGAGTCAAAGTCCTGTGCCTTACCGCTTGGCGATAGCCCATCAAAACCCTCTGTCAATCCGGTTGAAGGTAAAAAAAAATTCCCGAAGGAATTAAAGGGTGGATACAGGGACTCGAACCCTGGGCCTCCAGAGCCACAATCTGGCGCGCTAACCAACTGCGCTATA
>JBKUOG010000036.1:8120-14946 GCA_046957575.1 Lachnospiraceae bacterium
AACCCCCGACCCACGGCTTAGAAGGCCGTTGCTCTATCCAGCTGAGCTACAGACTCACGTCCAACAACATCATACTCTCTCTGTTGTTGTCAACGTTCATTATTCTATCATAGCTTATTTAAAAAGGCAAGCACTTTTTTTACTTTTTATAAAGTTTTTTATTTTCTTTAACCACAGTCTGATGTGATTTCTATTCGTCAGGCCAGAGATTTATCTCTGCCTTCCTTCAGAGAGTCTGTCCCTTTGGGAGCCCCCCACATTAATTATGGTTATTTCCACAAACAGGCTACTCTTGGTCTTGACTGTATCCTTCCCACTACCAGGGCGGATTAGGAACTTTTATCTGTTAGAAACGTGTGCCGCAAGGCGCACTAAAATCCAGCCAGACGGCAATCCTGCCTGGCTGGATGACAAAACCAGCTATGACCAGTTCGCACATCTTCTTATTAATAAATATAATCAAAAGCGAACTCATTAACTATCGAACAGGCTTAGCACTCGTGTACACCGATGCTTTTTATAGTCTGGTAAAAATTCTTATTTCTAAATCTTCTTCATGTGTACCATTTGTTATACGCTGATTTCCTTCAACGCGGAACTTTCCAACAGTGGGAACTATCACATCAGCTCCAGATTCAGTTATCCACATTTCTGACACTATATGATATTCGTTTCCACTGTTGCAACCGCCCTTCTCTAACAGAAACAGCAACTAAAATTGAATAGACCCTTGTATTTTAACAACTTTATAGAGCGTAATCAAATGTATTTACGAAAACAAAAAATCTCTTGAATTCTCAAGAGATTCAAGAGCGGGTGATGGGAATCGAAACTCGTACCCGTACCAAAAAATCTGATAGAAAGGAGACTTTCAGCACTTCATCATTAAATCGTACCGCAATCGTACCAACGTTTTCACATCTTTGAAAGCAAGTGGAACATATAAAAACAAGGCCGCCCCAACAGGCGGCCTCACATACTATTTATAGATATGAAGTGCTTCACAAGTATCTCCATTCCGATAATAATTCATCAGATAAGCTAAACGAACATGTTTTTCAATCTCTTCCATATTGCCTTCCATCTTCCTGTAAATCTCTGTCGGAAAAGTAGAACGATAAAATTCGCAGGGCTGTCCGTTCCGGTCTGTTTTAGTTCCGGTTTCCCTGTTTACCCGATAACAGTAGGTAAAATCTGTAATTCGTCCCATTAGCTGGCTGATTGGGTCATCATCTTGCTCTGATTTATCAATCATCTTTGCATAGACCTGCTCCGGTGTTTTAATCGTGGTAATGTAGACCTCATTCCACAGTCCCAGCACATTTGCATAGCGTGCTGGGATTTGCTTTTTGTATCCCTCAAGAATACCCAGCAGTGTGGCATAGGGAAGCTGTCCGCGAAACTCGTCAAGGATTAAGATTGGTTCTCCGGCGTATGTATCAAATCCGTTTTTATAGTCTGATACCAGATAAATCTGATGTTCTCCCAGTTCTCTTACCAAATCCAATGTAATCCCTGTTTTTCCGCTTCCGCTGGCTCCAAAGCACCAGTGAACCTTTACATCTCGCTTAAAGGGCGTTTCCATATCCCGCTTGTCAAAATACATATTTTTAATCATGGCTGTTATTTTGCTGTCAAAGAAATCGTCATTCAGTCTGCGAACCTCCTGCCATGTCATACCCTCGTCAATAGCTTCCCGTATTGTGTCAATATCAGAGCGTTTTCCCTGACGGCCAATCAGTTCGCCCTCCTGAGCCTTTGCAACAATCACTTCGCCTTTTTCCTCAAAGGCTCCTGTTTTGTTGATGTAGGCCTCCACCTGTTCCTTTTTACCCATAGTCATTTCAATGTGGGCTTTATCTCCCACAAACTTTTTGACCGCAGAGAACCTTACACCATTTACCGAACACAGAACAATGTGCAGATGAACCATGCCCTCTTTAGAGATACAGTACAGGCAAGCCGCCGATTTGGTTGCGGTTATCCATTGCATAACTACGAAATCACAGATTTCCTGTTCTGTCATATCTTTCAAATCTTCTGCGGCCAGTCCGCAGACACCATTGACAAGAATGTTTGGGCAGACAATAAACCAGGAGCGGGAACGGGTATTAGGACTTGTACTTTTTGTTTTTGCCATATTCGTCTGCCTCCTTATATTCTCCTAATACGGATTTGATAAATGCGGTTGGTGCAATTCCTCGTGTTGAGGAAACTGTTTTTACATACTCCGCCATACCGGGTGTAAGTCTGATGGTATAGCGGTCATATTTATATTGTTTCATAAGTACCTCCTGAAAATAAAAACTTGTTTTTTACTGCAAAAACAGTATGTGAGATTGGTGGCAATCGGTAAAAATTTATTTGTAAACTTTTTATGAACAAATGTTGGCACAGCAAAATTCAATCTGGCACAAAGAGGCTGTGCCGGATTTTGTGGCTGGAAAGCATTGAAAATACTGGCTTTTCTGAGTTTTGGCACATGGCACAGAAGTCCGAGGTAATACTAGCCTCGGACTTCTCTATGCTGGAACCTGTGCAACTGGAACCAATGACGCGGTTGTGTTCTGATTTTTGTTTTGAGCAACCCCAAAGGGTTGCGGGATTTTATGGGAAGTAGTACAATACCAGTATAAGATTTATATGGAGGGAGAGGTTCAAATGAAAAAGAAATGGATTGCGTTGGCTTTAAGTGCTGCTTTAACGGCTGTAAATGGTATGACCGCATTTGCCGGACAGTGGGAAACCGCAGGAGCCAACTGGAAGTATAAGAATGATGATGGAACTTACAGTACCAACACATGGCAGTGGATTGATGGAAATAATGACGGTGTAGCTGAATGCTATTACTTTGATGCAAACGGATATATGTTAGTGAACACCACAACACCAGATGGCTATACTGTAGATGGAAACGGTGCATGGATCGTGAATGGAACGGTACAGACACAGGGAATGGGACAGGGACAGAATCAAAATCAGAATACAGATGCACCTTCTTCTCAGGAGATTGTCGATTATTTGTGGCATGATATACTCGAAAGAGGCTATCATAGGCTTGTGATTGATACATCCAGACCAGAAAGCACTAGTGGAGCTACTAACATTAGATACAATTTAAATGGAATTGACTTTAGGAATGGCTGGGTTTGGCATCCATATAATATTTATTCTGGAGGGAGTAGCCTTGATTGTGCCCTTGCCTTTAATGAAGAAGGATATCTACTTGTGAATACTACAACTCCAGATGGACACTATGTAAACGAATATGGTGTTATGGAAATCAATGGGCAGGAAGTAACACATAATAGCGGATGCAGAATGGCAATTGATCTTCCATTTTCAGGTGACACAAAATTAAAAGACGGTACGGTAGTAACTGATAAAAACAATTATGACGCTGTAAATGTAGATCAAACAACAACCATTGATTTAATGACATACGAAAATCGTATTATCCCATTTGGGCATTTGGTATATATGCATGCATTTGGATTCGGAAATAATGACACGTTGGAGTACTTAACATTTGGAACATGTACAGATTCAGAAATGGCACATTATATAAATACGGCAGGTAGAGAAGTTGGGCCACAACCAAGAGACCATTAAATATAGTTAAAAGAAAAGGAACTCTGAAAAGGGTTCCTTTTTGTATGTAAAATTGTTTTAAATGCGGGAATCTGTCATACATTAACTTAAATGCATTCTTCTTCGTCCTCTAGCTGTTTATAGTATTCCTTCTCAAACCGTTCCCGAACCTGCTCAAACTCATCAGCATCATAGTCAACAATCATTTGTTGCATATATTCATCAAAAGATACTTTGTGCTTCTGCTCATACTCCTCATGGAACTCCCGATAGACAGGTTCCATCTTCGCAATCATCTCTCTGGCTGTCATTAAATCGCCCATGCTCGTTGCAATATCCTCATTGTAGCGGTTCCATTCATTTTCTGATAGGATAACCACTTTCTTCCCTCTACGCCATTTTGAAATGACTTTAGGCATATAGGGATAGTCCTCCGTACAGAGGTCAAAGAGCATACGCCGCATAGCTAAGACCTTTTGATATACAAGTTCCTGCAATTCCCTATCTTCTATCGTTATATCTGTTTTTCCTTTAATCAATTCAATCCCTCCTGGTTTCAACGGCTCCTTGTCCGTTCCTTATGATGTAAATATTGTTTTGGTTCACTGTTCTCGCCCAGTGCGATTTTCATAGCCTGCGATACCCCAGAAATTAAAGAAGGTTTTTGTTTAATCGCATGAGCAAGTTCTGATATAGATTGCTGTTTTATCTGTTTCAATGAAGAAATCTCTGATACCCGGCGTTCCAGTTCTTTTTGACTGTCTTGAAGTTTTAATTCAATTATGCTCCTGTTTCCTCCGGCGGTGGCTCCGTTCAATATGCCAATATCGCAATGAAAGACCTGCTCCATGTATTGAGACATATCTTTATGAATGATTTGCAGTTCATGTCTTGTCAAAACCTCTTTTGCGGATACCTTTTCAATCCCTTTCCTTTTGTCAATCGCAACAGGGATAAAACAAAAATGCAGGTGCGGCTGTCCGGCTTCGTCTTTATGAACCCATGCAGACACCACATTCTTTTCTCCATAACGCTCAGCCATGAAGTTATAAGCAGATTGAAAAAACTGCTGTTCCTGTTTTTCTGTAAAATTTTGTTTTGGGAGTGTGATAATCCAGTCGCAGAGTGTTTTTACATCTGCCCTGTTCTGGCACTTAACTTGTGAGAGCCGCTTCTTATAATAGGAAAGGTCAGATTGTTCCCGCTTACATAAGTTATAATTAAGTTTCGTTTTGTAGGCACAAATATCCGGATTGCTGATGTTGCTGGCTGTCCGGTTGTAATGCTGGAGCAGATGGCCAACTGCTGATTTTGTATATTTTTCAACATGCATAATATCACCTCAATCATAGTATGAAAGAAGCTGTTTCCATTTTAGCTGAAATGGTATAGCCAGTTATACCATTTTGCAAATGGTTCCACTGGCTCTCATACGCCGAGGGCTTCAAGCAGCCACAGCATACCTGAAAGTAAACAAGGCGGAACAGATAAAACTGTTCCACCCTGCCGCTATTGTGTCGCTTCGTTTATGCCAAGGGTAAAATGAACGGCAAAGCCGCCCTTGACAACACTGCACTTTTTTAACTTTTTTCCGAAATTAGGTTTCCACTCAAAAAAATTCTATTATAATCTATAGTAGACAACTAAAATAAATATAGCAACTAATACATATTGGAAAGGCAAAGAAAAAAGGAACATATTAAATAACCGAAATATTTAGAACGTTCAGCTTTTATAGTTGCCATTCGATTTCCATAATTTCTTAAAGGTAATTCAAGAGAGGAAAACGAAATGGTAAAAGATAAAAATAAATTATTTACTGATGAAGAACTGAAAAATTTATTGATTAGTGGTATAATCAATTTTGATGAAGTGCTGGAAATAAAAAATATGAATAGAAAATTCCGGCAAGCAAAAGCAATGCACCCTTATCCAGTCCATCATACTGAAACAAGCGGCTGGTTTACAACCGTAGATGATTCCGCTTGTAAGAGCGGCAAGAAAAAAATCCGCCGAAGTTCAGAATCCGGATTATGGGAAGCATTAGCTGAATGGTACATTGAAAACCGACATTACGCCCAAACCACCAGTATCAGCCAGTTATACGAAGAATGGATTAACTGGAAAGAAACTCCAAAAAATGCGGATAATATCGCAAGAATCCGATACGAGTGGAAAACCTACTACTTGGAAGAACCACTCAGCAAGGACATCATTTCCAAACCGATTGTAAAACTCACATCTCTGGAATTAAGAAAATGGGCTGAAAGTCTTTTGAAAAAGCACAAATGCGATAAGAAAAAGTATGCCCGCATTTTTCTGATTGTCAATCAGGTTCTGGAATATGCCGCCGATGAAGATGTAAATCTTATCCCCGAAAATATCTGGACAAAAGCAAAAAAGAAAATCAATAAAGATTTGATTTATCCAGAAATCATTCCGGAAGATAGCACACAGGTTTTTACCGATGAAGAACGTCAGGCTATTTGGAAGATGGTCTATGAAGATTTGGAAGCTTATAAGCATAAGCCCACTTCCGCTGGCCTGCAAATTCTGTTTCTCTTTGAAACAGGTCTCCGGATTGGCGAATGCTGTGGCCTGAAATGGAGCGATATTCAAAACGGAAGATTATATATCCGCCGTCAGGCAAACAACGAAAGGGTAAAGGAATGGACAAAAAGCAATACCAGCGCACGCGATATTCCGCTTACTCGCAGAGCATTAAAAATTCTTGAAGATGTCAAGAATTACAATGTGGAACATGGATTTTCCAGAGAATGGATTTTTCAGGGCGATAATCCTAAATACGACTACCGTCTAAGCTATAATGCAGCTGACAGAAAACTGCGAAAGCTTTGCGTCCGGCTTGACAGTATAGTAAAAAGCCCACACAAATGCCGTAAAACCTGTATTTCTACCTTGCTTGACAATCCAAACGTAAATAACAAAACAGTCCAGCGTTTTGCCGGACACAAGGACTTTGCAACAACGCAAAGGTATTATAACTTCGACCGAAGCGACAAGCAGGAACAGGCCGAAGCAATCGACTCAGCTTTAGCAATTTAGTAAAATCGCACAAAAAGCACTCACCTACCACCAGCGTACCGAGCGTACCACACAAAAAACAAGAGTAAAAAAACGGAAACCCTTATTTTACAAGGGTTTCCACTTTAAACAAAAGAGCGGGTGATGGGAATCGAACCCACGTATCCAGCTTGGAAGGCTGGTGTTCTAC
>JBKUOG010000036.1:14956-26487 GCA_046957575.1 Lachnospiraceae bacterium
GACCTCCTGGTCCCAAACCAGGCGCTCTAGCCAAGCTGAGCCACACCCCGTTATACTGGGTACTCACCACTTTTCTATCGCTTTCCCTCAACGCAAGAGTAATTATATACCATGTGTTTTCAAATGTCAACTATTTTTTTGAATTTTTTAAAAAATATATTAAAATCTATTTTAACGGGTCCATAAAAGGTTTCCGCCTTCTCTCCCGAAAAGCAGAAACCTTTTCATACACTCTTTTAACCTTACTCTGTTTTACCAATCCGTTTCCATATAGAACTGTTCAAAACGGGCCTCTCCTCTTTCGTCCAGTTCCATTATCATATAGGACGGCTTTCTGCCTTCCTGTCTGGGGTAGGAAAGACTGCCCGGATTTAAGACCACAACATCATCTCTTATTTCACAGCAGGGACGGTGGGTATGACCGAACATGACAATGTCCAGTTTGCGCTCTGCAGCCTCATTGGCAATCATCTCAACCCCCAGAGACACATTGTAATAGTGCCCATGAGTCAGAAGCGCCCTGTATTTCCCGATTCGGATTTCCCGCTCTCTGTCCAGCGCAGAAAAAAAGTCATTATTTCCCCGTACCATCTGAATGTCGCATTCCGGATTTAACCATTCCGGAATAAACTGCTCGCTGCCCTCTGCATCGCCCAGATGAATAAACATATCCAGGGGCTTTACCTGTTCAATTACTTTTTTTAGATTGTCATCTTTACGGTGCGTATCACTGACAATTAAAATTTTCATTCTCATTCTCCTCTGTACCTCTTAAAAAGTTCTTCCTTCATAGCCCGCAGGGCTTTTCCCCTGTGGCTGATTTGATTTTTCTGCTCCAGCGTCAATTCTGCGCTGGTAACTCCAAGTTCCGGGATGTAAAGAATGGGATCATATCCAAACCCTTCCGTTCCTACCGGTTTTTCTGCAATACATCCTTCCATAGTCCCTTCTGTGTGAATCACTGCTCCGTCCGGCAGCACCGCTGCGATATCGCAGACAAATCTGGCTGAACGCTTCTTTCCGGAAACACCCTTTAGCCGGTCAATAATCGCCTGATTCTTAATGGTATAGGAAGTGTCCTCGCCCAGATATCTGGCCGAATACACTCCCGGCTCCCCTCCCAGATAGTCCACTGCCAGTCCGGAATCGTCTGCCAGCACAATGCCGCCAGTCTGTTCCCAGACGGTTCTTGCTTTTATCTCTGCATTCTTTGCAAATGTCTCTCCATCTTCTATAATCTCTGCCTGGATTCCTGCTTCTTTCATGGACAAAATCTCCATGCCCAAATCTGCCAGGATCATCCTGACTTCCCGCATTTTCCCTTCATTTCCAGTTGCAAACACGATGGTTTCTTTCATGGTATTCTCCTTGTATACGCTTTTAAGCAGATATTACATTCCATAGCCGTTTCTGTCCGCTCAAAGTGGATACCGTCATAGCTTAAATATCCCTCTCCATCTGTAATATCCACTGTGCCTTTTTTCTCATCCGCCTGGTATTCAATGGCTACTGGCTGGATACTTCCTTTTGTGGTAATTTTTAAAACCAGTCCAAACCGTTCCCCTGCCTCAATCTTTATCGGAGTTTCAAAGTCAATGGTATAATATCCCATTTCCTGCAGTGTTCCTTTTGCTAACAATGTCCGATCCGAAAACCCTTCATCCGGACTTAAAACTCCATAAATCTCATATTCCGTCTCAGGTCCTGTAGCATAAAAGCCTGCTGCACACAGCCATTCGTTTTCCCAGGCTTCATATACATTGGCTCCATAAGCCGTTTCTTCTCCATACCCGGCCTGGCCGCACCAGCCCCACAGATCGGTCTGATAAATCCTATCATAGTTATCCGGATTATCAATTCTGGAATAGACCAGATTGGTCTTTCCTATGTTGGCATCATAATAGGAAACATAAAAATATCCGTCTTCCCCGAACTCTTCTCCCCAACTGCCGGCGCACAAAAAGGCGCCGTCTCCTGGCGGAGTGATGGTAAAGTTCTCCTTTGGATACTGATCGTCCCATCCCACAATGACTGTATCGTGGTTAGGCTCTGCCTGGCCGTCATAGTAATACGCCGCCTTATCTTTTTGATAATATTGGGATTCACTGTCTGAATTTTCTAACGAGGTATAGAGGGCGCTCTGGACACCGCCCGTCCCATATACCGCTCTTTTAATTGCTTCTCTATCGTTTTCAGGCAGTATCCGCACTTCCTGAACATGCTTTACCGGCATGAGATTGTCCGGCGAAATGCCGTCATTGTACGGATCTGCTTCTTCTGTTACTGGTCCCTGCCAGGAAAGCAGGTAAGCCAGAGACATCAGGTAATCCCCTCCTGCATTTTGTCCCATGTGGAAACTGTTTTTAAGAGACATGTGATCCTCTGAAAAATCCCAGCTTTCCTGAGGCAAAAGAGCAGATTCTGCAGCTCCCAGAGAAGCAAAGGCCCAGCAGGTCCCTAAATTCTGCTGATCTTCTATCCCTGGCGCTCTTCCTGCTTTCCTGTAGTCATAAGCAGCAGGCAGACTGGCATCACTTTGACAGCCAAAAAGTCCTGCCGCTGCTGCCAGACATATCGCCATTGTCTTCGCCAGCCTGGCTCTATTCACCGGCATTGTCTCCCTTCTTTGTCAGAGCACCATTTTCCCGTCTGGGCGGCTTCGGCCCCATAAACTGATAAAAGTAGGTCTTCATCATGCCGTTATAAATCTTCCTGTTTTTATCCGCCTTGCGCCCTATGGCTTTTTCTGCATCTGTATAGGCAGTAATCAGATACATGGACCAGGAATCCAGCGCTGCATACCTTTCTCCGATCTCCCGATACAGAGCAGGCAGATTTTCTTTTTCTTCGATTCTCTCTCCGTAAGGAGGGTTAGAAATAATAAATCCATATTTTTTCGGGTGGCTCAGCGCGCTTACGGGGCGCTGCTGGAAATGAATCAGGTGATCCACTCCTGCAGCCTGGGCATTGGCTCTGGCCGCTTTTACAACATCTCCGTCAATATCATACCCCTGAATATCTGTCTGGACAGAGCGATCGACTAAATCCTGAGCCTCGTCCATGGCCTCATACCAGAATTTCCGGGAAATCAGTCCCTTCCAGTCTTCTGCCAGAAACGACCGTTCCATACCAGGGGCAATGTTGGCCGCCATCATCGCTGCCTCAATGGGAAAGGTTCCGCTGCCGCAGAACGGATCTACCAAAATCCGTTCCTTATTCCAGGGAGTCAGATACAAAAGGGCAGCCGCCAGGGTTTCCGTAATGGGCGCTTTGCTGGTAAGAGTCCGGTATCCCCTTTTGTGAAGAGAGTCTCCGCTGGTATCAATGCCAATGGTTACTACATCTTTAAACAAAAAAACTCTCAGCGGAAAACTGGCTCCCGTCTCTGGAAACCAGGAAACGCCATAATGGGATTTCATCCGCTCTACCATGGCCTTTTTCATAATCGACTGAATATCAGAGGGGCTAAACAGCTTGCTTTTAATAGAGGAAGCTTTGGCTACCCAGAATTTTCCATCCTGGGGCAGGTACTCTTCCCATGGAACCGCCCTAGTTCCCTGAAATAGCTCTTCAAAGGTAGTGGCTGTAAAACTTCCCACTTTCAAAAGCACCCGCTCTGCAGTGCGCAAAAATACATTGGCCCGGCAGATGGCCTCTTCATCGCCGATAAAGGTGACTCTGCCGTCTTCTACTTTGGAAATTTCATAGCCCAAATCATAAATTTCTTTTTTTAAAACCGCCTCCAGGCCAAAATGGCAGGGCGCAATCAATTCCATTGTTTTCAAATTCGTATCCTCTCTCAAACAGGTTCCTAAAAACTACAGCCGGATTTGTTTTACGATTTCTCCTTCCAGAGAATAAATAGTAAACACCTGATCCTCTAAAATCCCATAGGTGTTGGGATTACCGCCTTTTGGAATCGAGACAGAGCCAGGATTCAGCACCGTAATGTCCCCGGCTTTTTCTGCCTTCAGCAAGTGGGTGTGCCCATGGATTAAAATGTCGCCCGGCATCATGGGAGGAAGATTGTCCTGGTTATATACATGACCATGGGTCGCATAAAACGTTTTTCCGTTCAGTTCCAGAAGGGCATAGTCGGCCAGTACAGGAAATTCCAGCACCATCTGATCGACTTCTGTATCACAGTTGCCCCTCACTGCATATATCTGATTTTTGTACTCATTGAGCATGGCAATGACCTGCTTGGGAGCATATTCCTTTGGCAGGTCATTGCGGGGACCATGATATAAAATATCGCCCAGAAGCACCAGACGCCCGGCGCCGGATTTTTGATATATTTCTAAAAGTTTTCCGCAATAGTAAGCAGAACCATGAATATCGGAAGCAAACAGTACCTTCATTCTCATTTCCTCTATACTTTCTTTTATTTAGCGTACTTTATAGCTGTTACTATTTTATAGCCAAGGACTTGTCTTGTCAATTGCGAATCATATGACGGCCTCTGTAGTGGGCGATACCGCTCATTACCGATGATGCAAAGATTCCCTGCTCTGCCGCCATCCGCGCTGCCTGAAGACTCGTTCCGCCTCTGGCGCAGTAAAAAATCAGCGGCGGCGCCGGCTGCAGTTCTAAAAGTCTCTCCTTCAGTTGGCTGTATGGAAGGTTAACTGCCCCTTTAATATGGAATTTCTGGTAATCGGCAGGCGCACGAAGATCGATTAACTGCATGGCCATATTCCGGTCCAGCCTGTATTCCAGCTCTCTTAGTGAAATCATGCCAATTTCCATATTCTCACTCCTTGTCTTTTTCGTATATAACCAGTATATTCAAAAGAGTCTCTAATTGTCCCAGTCCCATTACAGGCAAAAAGGCCTGTCCCGCGCATTTGCGGAACAAGCCTTTTTCATCCAGTTTCCAAGCATCATAAAAAGCTGCCAGCGACAGGTTTTCTCGGTATCACCCTGTCAGATCTGAAATTAATCTCTGCTGGAGTTTCTGCTGGAATTTTTACTGCTGTTTCTGCTGGAGTTCTCTGACTTATTCTGGTTGTTGTTCTTGTTAGAGTTCTCAGCGTTGTTGCGGCAGTTCTTAGAAGTATTGTCTTCCATATCACGATAATTGTTGTTCATAGCCATACCTCCTGAATAATTTTTGCAGCAGCTGTTATGTCTGTGCTGCTTTTTTGCTACAAAATCAGTATGGCTCAAAACGGCTGCCTTTATACAAAAATTTTTGTAACAGTTCAGCCATACATCTTCTTGCCAGTTTACAGCGGACAAGAAGCGCCAGGGTGAACTATTACAAATTTTTATACTTTATTCGCCTAATACATTTACGATTTTTACAGGAGTACGATAATTCCATGGAGAAAGCTTTACACCGGTTTCTTCTGTGGATGCGTGGATAATCTGACCATTGCCAATATACATGCCTACATGGTTAATGCTTTTTCCACTGCCATAGCAAATCAAATCACCTGGCTGCATCTGCTCTGCGCTAATCGGAACTCCAGCATTTGCCTGGCCGCCGGAAGTTCTTGGAATCGAAACCCCTGCGCCGTTTAACATGACAAAACGGGTAAATCCGGAACAATCCACTCCAGTCAGCGGATTGGTGCCGCCATAACGGTATCTGCATCCTAAAAACTGCATAGAATAATTGACAAGCTGCTGTCTGCGGCTAAGGGCAGCGTCTGCTGCCTGCTCTGTTCTGGCTTCTTCCAGACTGGCCGCTGCTGTCTCAGAAGCTGCTGCCAGTTCTTCCTCTTTCGCCTGCTCCAGTTCTACAGACTCTCCTGCCTGAAGGTATCCTTCTTCTGCACCCACCTGTACTTTCAGCCATCCATCTTCTGTCTCTTCCACTAAAGGAAACTTTTCATCCGTATCTGCTTCCATCAGCAGCTGGCCGCTTACAGTATCTGTATGGATCATTGCAGATTCTCCTACTACTGTTACCAGATACTGCACAGGCTCGGTGCCTGGTCCGGTAAAAACTGCATTGGAAGTATGGATGGTTCCTGCCAGGGATACCACAGAAGTGGCTGCAAATGCAGAACAGAATGCGAAAACTCCGGTTGCCTTTTTTAAAATGTATTTCATATGTACTCCTAATCTTTACGTTTTTCTTTTCAATTATTACATAATTGTTAAATTTGTTACGTTCACATTATATCCCTGATCCTTTTTTATGTCAAGTATTTAAAAAAATAAAATCAAGAATGTGGTAAGCGGGCAAGAAGATACATGGCTGAACTGTTACAGAATGTGCCTTGGCACATTCTCGCGCCGAGCGCAATCGCTTTCGGCATACTACATCTTCGCGGGAGTGTGCATCCTGCGCGGAGTGTTTTTTGCTGCATAGGAAGCATTTTCCTATACAGCAAAAAAGACTGTCGCTTTAACGATTGGTAAATCGTGAAGCGGCAGTCTCCTAAATCTCCTATTCTGATTCTGATTCTGTTTCCTTCTCTGCATCCTGCTTTGTGAGAATTTCCATAAATTCCTCGCCGGTAATGGTTTCTTTTTCTAACAGATATGCAGCAAGTTCATGCAGTTTTTCTTCATTTTTAGCAAGAATCTCTTTTGCTTTTTCATATTGGGCTTTTACAGTGGCAATCACTTCATCATCAATCTCTTTTGCTGTCTCCGGAGAACACGCAAGGGATGTGTCCCCGCCCAGGTACTGGTTGGTCACTGTCTCCAAAGCCACCATGCCGAACTGACCGCTCATGCCGTATCTGGTAATCATGGCTCTGGCAAGTTTTGTGGCCTGTTCAATATCATTGCTGGCTCCTGTGGTAATAGAGTGGAAAATCAAGTCCTCCGCAGCCCGGCCTCCGGTAAAGGTAGCAATCTTATTAAGAGCCTCTTCTTTGCTCATCAGTACCCGTTCGCCCTCTTCTACCTGCATGGTATATCCCAGAGCCCCGGAAGTCCTTGGGATAATGGTAATCTTATGCACTGGAGCTGAGTGATTCTGGCAGGCAGCCACTAAAGCATGTCCTATCTCATGGTAGGCCACAATCTTTCTCTCCTGTTCGGAAACTGCCGCATCTTTTCTCTGATAGCCTGCGATGACAACTTCCACGCTCTCTTCCAGATCTTCCTGGCTTACCACGCTTCGTCCCATTCGCACTGCCCGCAAAGCGGCTTCATTGACAATGTTGGCAAGTTCTGCGCCGCTGGCGCCGGAAGTAGCCCTTGCCACCGTATTAAAATCTACATCATCTGACAATTTTACATTGGCCCCATGAACCTTTAAAATCGCCTCTCTGCCTTTCATATCCGGAAGTTCTACCGGAATCCGGCGATCAAACCGTCCAGGACGAAGAAGGGCCTGATCTAAGGACTCCGGCCGGTTGGTGGCAGCCAGAATCACAACTCCTTTCCGTCCGTCAAAACCATCCATCTCCGTAAGAAGCTGGTTTAAGGTCTGCTCCCTCTCATCATTACCTCCTACGCCTCCTGCTCCGTCACGCTTTTTGCCAATCGTATCGATCTCGTCAATAAATACAATACAAGGCGCTTTTTCATTGGCCTGCTTAAACAGATCCCTTACCTTAGCAGCGCCCATACCTACAAACATCTCCACAAATTCCGAACCGGAAATGGAGAAAAACGGCACATGCGCTTCTCCTGCCACTGCCTTTGCAAGCAGAGTTTTTCCAGTACCGGGAGGTCCTACTAACAAAGCGCCTTTTGGCAGAGTTGCACCGATGTCTGCATACTTTTGTGGATTGTGAAGGAAATCCACGATCTCTTTTAGCGCCTCTTTTGCCTCTTCTTCTCCTGCCACATCTGCAAATGTCTTTCCAGTCTCATTTTCCGCATAAATCTTGGCATTGGACTTTCCAAAAGTCATGGCATTGCCGCCCATCCGCTTGCTCATAAACTTGGACATGATCACCCCAATCAGCGTAAACATCAAAATGGGCATAATCCACGTCAGAAAGAAATTGACAAAGGGATTGGGTTCTGTGGGAATCTCGGATGCAAAAATAACTCCCTGATCCTGAAGGGCCTTGTTTAACTCTTCATCCGGCCACACCCAGATACCGGTTTTGTAAATCCTTGGCTCTCCATTTTCATTCTTGGCAATAAATACCAGGGTATTCTCATTTTCCTTTGATACAGTGGTTACCTTCCCTGCATAAATCTGTTCCTTAAACTCGTTGTAAGTCACCAGTTCCACCTTGGGCTTGAACAGAGAGGAAAAGCCTAACGCATTGATCACAAAGGTAATGACCATGATAATAAGGTAATAATACAAAAACAGTTTCATCGGGTTTTTGCCCGAATTGCCCTTATTGCTGTTATTGGTTTTTTTATCACTCGTCTCCATATGAGGTCTCTCTCCTTATATTTTTTCAGTCAGCTTAAAAATATCCTCTTTTTCCATAATTGTCAATACTATATGGTAACTCTTTATTTACTTTTAACCTTTATTGACTTTTCTCCCCCGATATGCTAAAACAGGCTTAAACAAACTTGTTGCAAAACCTGGAGGAACACTATGCATTCCAAAACTGAAATTCAGCACTTTTTAGAGTTTTCCATGAGATTTTCAGCATTCAGCAAATACCATTTCCATAGGGATCAGGAACTTCGGGCCGATTCCCTGGCGTTTCAGGCTTTAGTCAGTCTTTCTGCTCTTTCCAGGCAGGAACTGACCATGTCAGAACTGGCCAAGGAAATGATGATTACCAAACAGCAGCTTACCAAATTGATCAACGATCTGGAACGCAGGGGACTGGTAGAGCGAATCCACAATCCAATCAACCGGCGCCAGGTCTATATACGGATTTCTCCGGATGGAATCTTTGCCCTCAAAACAGTACAGGCAGCTTTGGAAGAACACACTGCTGCCATGCTGGACCGTTTTACTCCCCAGGAACAAAGAGAGATCGATCTGTGTCTGGTCCGTCTGACGAATCTGTTTTCCAGACTGGAGGGATTTGGAGAACCTTGTCAATCTTGCACAGACAACCTGTGAATAAACAGTCCGCTGCGCAGCTTTGGTTCAAACCAGGTAGATTTCGGCGGCATTAAAAGGCCCGCATCCGCCACATTTAACAGTTCCTCCATAGAAGTTGGGTACATGGAAAAAGCGGCCTTCATATCTTGATCAACCCGCCGTTCCAGTTCTTTTATGCCCCGAATCCCCCCTATAAATTCAATCCGGCTGTCTGTCCTGGGATCTGTGATGCCTAAAATCGGAGCCAGCAAATAATCCTGCAGTATCGAAACATCCAGCCCTTTTACCGGGTCTGTGCTTACACTCTCTTCTTTCGCTGTGAGCATGTACCACTCTCCTTCTAAGAACATTCCAAAGCGGCCTTTTTGCCCTGGCACTGCACCAGCCCCGATTTTCTCTATCTCAAACTTCTCCCTGACCAGTTTTAAAAACTGCTCTTTATCCAGGCCGTTTAAATCCTTTACCACTCTATTATATGGCAAAATCTCCAGTTCTTCATCTGGAAACAGCACTGCAAGAAAGAAATTAAAGGGTTCCTGTCCCGTATATCCCGGATGCTCCTTCCGGCGTTTTAATCCCACCTTTACCCCGCTGGCAGCTCTGTGATGACCGTCTGCTATATAAAGAACCGGAATTTTTTCAAAGGCCTGCTCCATTTTGCTGATTAGATCGCTGTCTGATACTTTCCATACTGTGTGTCCAATTCCATCCTCCGATACAAAATCATATAGAGGTTTCTGCCTGACTGTCTCATCTACCAGCTTTGCAATCCCATCTTCTGCCCGGTAAGTCAAAAAGATAGGGCCAGTATGGGCATCTGTAATGTCAATGTGACAAATCCGATCCCTTTCCTTTTCTTCTCTGGTATTTTCATGCTTTTTGATTGCCCCTGACAGATAGTCATCAATGGAGCAGCAAGACACCACCCCTGTCTGACTTCTGCCGTTCATGGTGAGCCGGTATATATAAAAGCACTGTTCCTTTTCTTCTATGAAAACTCCGTCTAAAACCCATTGCTCTAAAAGCTGTTTTGCCTTTCGGTAGACTGTCTCACTGTACATATCCGCATCTTCTGGAAACTGGGTCTCCGGCCTGTCAATCTTTAAAAATGAAAATTCCTGTTCCTTTGCCGCCTGTCTGGCTTCTTTTCTGCTATAGACGTCATAGGGCAGAGCCGCCACTCTGCCTGCCAGTTCTTTTGCAGGACGGACACAATAAAACGGTTTTACAACTGCCATGTTTCTCTCCTTTAATGTCCTTTGATACCGGATTGCCTGGCATATTCGTTCCTGCAATCCTCAAAAACAATTGCCCGGCACGACTGTGCCGGGACTTTTTCCTGATATCTATTTGTTTACTTAATCCGGCGTACTCTCAAAACTCCTTCGATTGCAGCCAGACGCTCCATTGTATCTGTTCCCGGAAGTGTTTCCAGGTCTAACAGCGTATATGCGAACTTATCTTTACTCTTATTGGTCATATCGGAAATATTGGCGTGTTCGGCTGCCAGTATTGCCGTAATCTGTCCCAGCATATTGGGGATGTTCTGATGGAAAATCGCAACTCTGGCCGCTGCTTTGCAGACGCCCATATCGCAGGCTGGATAGTTGACAGAATTTTTAATGTTGCCATTATCCAGATAATCCATAATCTCCTCAACCGCCATAGCCGCGCAGTTGTCTTCCGCTTCTTCTGTAGATGCACCCAGATGAGGAATGACAATGGTTCCTTCCATGTTGACTACCTTTGGATTTGGGAAATCCGTCACGTATTTCTTTACTTTTCCATCGGCCAGTGCCTTTGCCATGGCGTCTTCATCCACCAGCGCGTCTCTGGAGAAGTTTAAGAACACCACGCCGTCCTTCATCTTTTTAATGGCATCCTCATTGATCATGCCTTTTGTAGTTCCCGTTGCCGGTACATGGATGGTAATGTAATCACATTCTTCGTAAATAGCGTCAATGGAGCCCACCGGACGTACTTCCCTGGACAGCATCCAGGCAGCTTTTACGGAAATAAACGGGTCATAGCCCAGCACTTCCATGCCCAGGGCCGCCGCTGCATTGGCAATCTCTGCTCCGATTGCACCAAGACCGATAACGCCCAGCTTCTTTCCCTGAATCTCTCCACCTGCAAAGGCCTTCTTGCTCTTTTCTGTGGCCTTGGCAATGTTTTCGTCCTCTTTATTGGCTTTTACCCAGTCAATGCCGCCTAAAATGTCGCGTGAAGAAAGCATCAGCGCGCCGATCACCAGTTCCTTTACTGCATTGGCATTGGCTCCCGGCGTATTGAATACCACAATTCCCTTTTCTGCACATTTTTCCAGAGGAATGTTATTGACTCCGGCTCCGGCTCTTGCAATCGCCAGAAGTCCTTCCGGCAGTTCCATATCATGCATGGCTGCGCTTCGCACCAACACTCCGGCTGCGTCTCCAATGGAATCTGTCAGCTGATAATCCTCTGTCAGCCTTGCGGTTCCATGCTTAGAAATTGCATTCAGGCAATAAATCTTTTTCATAATTTTCTCCTCCTTATGACCATTGGTAGTGTCAAATCCTACCCATTTTTTATTGTTAAAACCTTATAAAAACCTTGA
>JBKUOG010000037.1:0-25861 GCA_046957575.1 Lachnospiraceae bacterium
GAACATCTTGAATACCTTAAGGCTATGATATGTCACGATATTTTGCCAGGAAGTGTGTCTTTCGGGCGTCTGGAAAATCTGACCGTACCAGGCGCCTTTTTATAAAACTAGCATTTAAAGGAGAAACCATGAGTCATGAAGTAACAAGAATTATTCCGAAAAAGGAGCGATGTGAATTTTGCCATAGAAAAGCGACATTGCTTTGCGATATGCCAGTAGCAGAAGTTTGTACAAGCATTGATTTTAAATCGTATGTACGGACATGCGATAAAAATCTATGTGAAAAATGTACAACGAGGGTAGGGGTGTTTGATTTTTGCCCTGCTTGCATTAAAAAAATCAAATCAGCAAAGAAGGGACTAAATGTAGATTTTGGAGGAAAAAATGGAGATGGATTACATGAACCTATGTGATGACTGCTTGTGCAAAGAATGCCTTGAAAACTGCAATGAAAATCCTAATGGGTGCTGTTACACATGCTGTAAAGATGCTGATGAATGCAAACCCATTAGTCAGTGCCCATTTGGATGGTATCACGAAAATTAAGGGATGAAATTATGAACAGCAGACAAAAGGGAGCCAGAGGAGAGAGGGAACTGGCTGGGATATTCAGAGATTATGGCTATCCGGCCAGAAGGGGCCAGCAGTATTGCGGAGCCAATGGGGATGCGGACGTTATCGGTCTGCCAGGCATCCACGTGGAGTGTAAGCGAGTAGAACGTTTAAATCTAATTGATGCCATAAGGCAGGCAGTCAGGGATGCGAAAAAAGGAGAACTGCCAGCAGTGTTCCATCGGCGTGACCGGTGTGAATGGCTGGTAACGATGAGAATAGAGGACTGGTTTTCGCTCTACAGAGAGTGGGAAGCCGGACAGGAAACAGAAGGGTAGGTGAGGGCCTACATGAATTACATTGCTATTATCAATTCTTTCTGGGATTCGGCCACAACAAATCCGTTGTCTACAGGGCAGGTGTCGTTATATTTTGCGTTACTGCATATATGCAACAGGAGCAACTGGACAGAGTGGTTTGCAGCGCCAAATCAGGTGCTTTCGGTACTGACAGGACTTTCGAGGTCAGGAATACTGAAGGCGAGAAATGAATTGAAGCAGAGAGGGCTGATTGATTTCAGGGAAAAAGGAACGAAAGCGACCCTGTACAAAGTCCTTACTATAGCAAATAGTACGCAAGTTAGTGTGCAAGATAGTACGCAAAATGGTGTGCAAATTGGTACGCAAAATGGTGTGCAAAAAAGTAACACATTATATAAACATAAACAAAAACTAAAACAAAAGAGTGTATCTGACGATACACCAGAAAAGTGCGCCCTAAATTCCCTTTCTGGAGAGGTGCTGGAAGCCTTTCTGGGGTACATGGATTATCGCAAATCCATAGGAGCAGCCATGACGGACAGGGCAGTCCAGCTGGCTATCAGTAAGCTTAATGAGCTGGCTCCTGGTAACCCATCCGTCCAGGTGGCCATTATCAACCAGTCGGTGCTTAATGGTTGGAAAGGGCTATTTGAACTTAAAAGCACAGGGGAGAAATCCCCACAGAAGGGTGGTAAATCCAACACTTTCCACAATTTTGAACAGAGGGAAGTGGATTATGATGCACTGTTAGCTGCCAGTATGCAGCAGGAGGGAAAAGAATGAAGTTATCCAGAGAAAAGATTTTATAAAATCATAAATGAAATAAAAATGCTTTTGCTTGGAGGTAAGAAAATAAAAGTAAATAGGAAAAAGCTAGAACTTGCAATGGCTAGGGCTTGTTTAAATCCGGCTAACTTAGCTATTAAAGCAGGGCTTCCACGTCCTACGCTTAATAATGCTATTGTTGGCCGCAGCGTTCGCCCTGATACCGTCGGCCGCATTGCCAAGGCTCTCGGCTGTGATGTAACTGAAATCTTAGAAACGATTAATGCGTTTCGAGCTGGCGAAATTTTTGAAGGAGATTCAGAAAGGCGAGAGGTAACAATGGCACAGGCAAAAATCTATCTTTGCAGCGAGTGTGGTAAGCCAATAGAGGGCGATCACGTATACATCAAGACCAAAAGAGGGACGGAACTGCATATCCATCATGAGTGTATTCCGAGAGGGCCGAGAAGGGAGAAGAGCAATGAACAGACTAACAATACCTGATAAAAAGATTCCGGGAGGGGTCAGTAGGGCCATAGTCGATACAAGAGCAGTTCGAGAGGAAGCGATGACACTCTACTGGGCGCTGAAGAAGTATGAGGATACCGGACTGACACCGGAAGAGGTGGAACAGATTAAAGAGAGCCGGAGGTGGATTCCGGTGGAAGAGAGATTGCCGGAAGATGATGATAGCGTGATTTTATGCACTATACATGGTTCTGTAAAAGAGGGGACTTATACAGAAAGATATGGCTACGCAATGCGAAAGGTTTTTTTTACAGAAAACTGTTTTGAAGAGTTATGTGACACGACCGCCTGGATGCCGCTACCAGAACCGTACCGACCAGAAAATTGAAACTTAATGGAGGTTCAATAAACAATAAAAAATGAAAAAAGCAATTCTAAGAACATCTGGAATGTTTGATAAATTTAACCAGCAGGATACGGATTATGAACTCTGGAAATCCATTTCTGAGTATATGGATGGAGAGGGTGCACTTGTAGCAAAGAGTTCGTTCGAGCCTGAAAAATATGTCTTTTTAGGTTTAGCTGATAAAGAAAAAGACAAGGAACTGTTTTATATGATAGAACAGGATAGCATGATGGGGGGATACATTAATGATAGAGCGTCGTTTGAGACAGCATGGAAATCCGGAAATTACGAACCCGGAGGATGTATTTACCTAGAAAGGAAATATTTAGAGTTTAAAGAAAATTGCGATATATGCGGCGAAAAGGTTATAGGCTGGGATAGCACAAGAAATGGAGTAAGTAAAGCGTGGGCGGCATATTTTGCGAGGCAGGAGGGTTGCACAACAGGAAAGAAAATAGTCTGCAGACAGTGTCGCATAAAGAAACGCATAGAGAAATGTAGCTTACAAAAGAAATATGGAGAGGCTGGAAGAGACGGGAGTGGCGCTTGCTTGGGATTTTCTGACAAGTTCAGTGATGAGCCTATAGAACGATGCAAACGCTGTGTTGCATGTGTATCCTTTGACTGGGAGGAAGAAAAACAACGGTTGAAATATTAATCTGAAATTTAGAGGAGGCGCAGAATGAGTAAATTAGATGAATTGCTTGAGGGATTTAGAAGTGATAAAGGTTGGAATACAGAAAATCGAGATGGTTCTCATCGTTTTGACAAAGAAATAGAGTGGATAGGTCAGATGATAAATGAATATGCCGAATATTTTAAAATGCCGGTGGATGAAGTCGTTGAAATAATGGAGAAAAAAAGGACATATTCATGGCCAAATTATTATCAAAAAGCGAATTTCCCGGATGTATCAAGTTTTGGAGAATTAGTAGGAGTATATAAAACTTTTGAGGAGTTCCAAGAATATGCAGAAAGGCATTGGAAAGGGTTTAAATGTCCGAGTTGTGGAAATATTGGAGGACATGCGCAAGAATGCGTACACCGTATTGAAAAAGACGGCAAATGTGATTGGTGTTCTTACGGATTTTTTCAAAGTGGAACAAGAGTGATAATACTTGAAAACGGATTTGAAACAATTCCGATTTTTGAACCAGTTCCACTTGATTAATCTGAGATTTAATGGAGAAGTAAACAAAATGAACAGAAAAGATATAACAAAGTTTTTAGGTGAACTTCTTGTGAGGAATAGGCTGACAGGAAGAGGAAAGTATTACGCAAGTGAAGTGTCGCTAGACTATGGAACTACAAATGTGAAAAGAGTGGATTTTATGCAATTCGAACCTGCCGGAGTGGTTTCGGTCGGAGAAATTGAAAAAGGTATATTCACGTCTTATGAAGTCAAAAGCTGCAAGTCCGATTTCAACAGTGGATTTGGTAGAAATTTTGTGACAGAGAAAAACTACTTTGTGATGCCAATGGAGCTGTATAAAAAAGTAGCAAAGGAAATAGAATATCCGGTTGGCGTAATGTGCCCGATCCCATTCATGCGCGATATACATGATGAATTTGAAGATCCTACGCAATTAGATTCTAATGATGTAGCAGTATGGGATATGAAAATTGTTAAATCTGCGCATCCAGCTATAAGGAAACGTTCTATGGTGGAATTACTATTTTGTATGTTGCGGTCGGGCCATTAAGGAAGTGAATTAACATTTATATTGGTAAATTAAAGTTTTGGAGGAAAAATAAAATGAGATCAACATGTGAAATAATAGCAGATGTTAAAGATGGAAAAGAAGTTCCGTATGAAGAACTTAAAATGGCATGCTTAGTACAGTCAAGTATTATTTTCTTTTATCAGCAAGATACAAAGAATTTGCTGAAAGGAGGAATAGGAGCAGACCTCGTAAAGCAAATGAACTACAAAGATGATAAAACGTCATCCAAAAAGATGGGGTATCCGTCATGGTATTGGAATGCAATCAAAAAAGATCCGTTAGAATATTTGGGTCCGAATTGGATTCCTGGAACACCAGAATGGGAAAAAATGCATGGTGCTAATATGAAGATATTTGAACATGTGATGAAAAAGCATGATTCACAAAATTAGGATTTGGAGGAAGAACTTATGGATAAAGATTTTTCAGAAGGATTTCTGCATGACATTGCAGATTTGCTGAAAGAATGTGTGAAGCATAATACAGACAATATTGATATAACATTTTCTTTTGGGGACAAAAAAATGAATATGAATATCACATTTTCTGTTAACCAAACTGACATTTATTTGATGGAGGAGGCAGAATGAAACGGTATAAATGTAAAAAGCCATTTTGCGTTGAAAAATACGATGCAGATGGATTTTTGATTGAAAATAGTGGTGTTGTGATTGATGAAGGCAAAATTTACGAACTTGAAGAAAGTGGCTACACAATTATTGGGGGTGAGGTTCATCTTGACTCTGTTGATGATAGTTCATGGTTGGAGATTACAAAAGAGTGCTTAGAAGAATATTTTGATGAGTTAAACTGACATTTAGAGGAGGAACTCAATGAAGAACAGTGAAGGCTATCCAGACCCGACAGCAGGAAAGGCAATTAAGAAGGCAGGAGGTGATTGTATGAGAACCAGATATAAAAAATTGGAGGATTACGGAATAACAGGGGATAAAAGTCTGTTTGAACACTGTAAACACCTAAATGCAGACGAACGCATTAAATTATTTCAGTGTGCAATAGAGTCGGCTCCTGGGTTAGAAATTGTGGTATATGAATCTCTTGTCACTGGCGCAGGGTATCGTACTATTACGAAACGTGGAAGGGATATTCCCGCAAAAGAGGATGATTTCTACGCATATAGGAGAAAGACGTTAGCAGCATTTTGTAAACAAATTTCAAAATGTGGGGAGAAGCCAGAAGAAAAAAGATGATATGATAGAGGGGGCATAGATTATTAAAACAAATGTCGTGATGCGAAAATTACAAAGAGCCATATTAACAACAGGATTAGTAGTCAAGGCATCCACGAATCAATTTTACAGTGATGAACAGGGGCGGATGATAACTGTCTATGTGTTATCAACGCCTACACTGCAAAAAGGGAAAAATGACATCTGGAGCACGAAAGATTATGTGATATTGAAGACGACAAGCGTTATCGAAATTGTGAAATGTCTGGCGGCTATATGGGAACAAACAAGAGGGTGGTGATTAGGTGCTTACTCCAAAGCAGAAGGCTTTTGCGGATTATTACATAGAGTGCGGGAATGCGACTGAGGCAGCGAAACGGGCTGGATATAAAGAAAAGGCTGCATACGCCACAGGAGCAGAAAACCTAAAAAAACCTCAAATAATTGCATACATCGGGGAGCGGAAGAAACAGATTGAGGACAGCCGCATAGCCTCTGCCACGGAAGTACTGCAGTATTTCACTTCGGTCATGCGTGGAGAAGTAAAGGACCAATTTGGTTTAGATGCTCCGCTATCGGAGCGGACAAAAGCCGCAGTTGAATTAGCTAAGCGTAAAGTTGATATTACGCAAAATAATGACACTGGAGGAATCGTTATTGTAAATAACATCCCCAGACCAGAAGACACAAAGAAGGATAAAAATGAATGATACAGTCCAGCTTACAGACATCATAGCCCCAGCATTTTATTCCATTCATTGGGATATCCTGGAAGGCAATCATACATATTACGACCTGTACGGAGGGCGTGGCTCTACAAAATCTTCTTTTATCTCTGTGGAGATTGTTCTAGGGATGATGCAGGATGCAGAGAACAGGGAGCATACCAATGCAGTGGTATTCCGTAAAGTTGGGAATACCCTTCGAGAATCTGTATTTGAACAGATAGCTTGGGCAATTGATGCACTTGGAGTGAACGACTTATGGGCATCTAGTGTCAGTCCAATGCAGTATGTGTACAAACCTACAGGTCAGAAGATTATCTTCCGAGGATTGGATAAGGCAAAGAAAACGAAGTCCATTAAGACCAGTCGGGGATATTTTAAATATCTCTGGTTCGAGGAACTGGACGAATTTGCAGGGATTGAGGAAATCCGAACAGTGCAGCAGTCAGTCCTTCGTGGCGGCAGCAAGTTTGTAGTGTTTAAGTCCTTCAATCCACCTATCAGCTGTAGCAACTGGGCAAATGTATACGTCAGTGAGCCGAGAGAGGACAGTTACAGGCACAAGAGTGATTATACAAGCGTTCCGGCGGACTGGCTGGGCGAACAGTTTGTAAATGACGCCGAACATCTGAGGACTACAAACGAACGGGCGTACCAGCATGAGTATCTGGGAGAGCCTGTGGGACTTGGTACAAATATCTTTGATATGCTGGAAATTCGGGAAATTACGGACGAAGAAATCAGCCGCATGGAAAGGATATACCAAGGGCAAGACTGGGGCTGGTATCCGGATCCAAAAGCGTTTATCAGGGCGGCATACAATCATAATACCGAAACAATTTATCTGCTGGATGAGCTGGGCGGCTGCAAAATCCGTAACAGCGAGATGGCGCAGCAGATTAGGGCAAAGGGATATAATGATTATACCATTTGCTGCGGTGCTGATGAGCAGGAAAGCATTGTGGACTTTCGTGATGCCGGACTTCCGGCTAGACAGGCAAACGTGGGTCCTGGCAGTGTGAAATACACCTTTGAATGGCTCCAATGCCGGAAGATGGTTATTGATCCAAAAAGAACGCCGAGGGCATATAAAGAAGTCATAGAATATGAGCATGAAGTGGACAGTAATGGGGAAGTGATCGCGGACTATCCAGACCATAACAATCACTGGATTGACGCTCTGAGGTATGCAACAAGCCCGCTATCAATGAGAAGAGGAAATAGTGCATGATAACAGATATACAGAAGGCTATCTGGGAAGAAATCCAGGAAAATAAGCGAAAGGAACAGAAGTGTGAGAAACATGAATTTGAGAGGATAAAAATAAATGGCCTGCCAAAATACAAATGCAGAAATTGCGGATGTATAGAAGGCGTATCATGGTTGTGCGGATATAACAGAGGACTGGAGCACGCAAATAGGTGAGTGGAATGGAACTGATAGCAACAGTAAAAAGGTGGATAGATATGGTTTTTCGAGGTCAAGCAGAGAAGGATTTTGAAGTGGATGCATCCAGCTCTCCGGAAATGGATTTGATTATTTCCAATTGTGCAGATATATATCGGGGATTCCCGAACTGGGTCAGTGTAGACGATAACGTTAAAACCATTAACTTTGCAAAGACAATCTGTTCGGAACTGGCGCGATTGACCACATTGGCTATAGGGATTCAGATTGACGGATCTGTTCGGGGAGAATGGCTCCAAGAGCAGATTGATAGCATATATTTCCAGATCCGCCATTGGGTAGAGTATGGCTGTGCCTACGGTACAATTTTTGTAAAGCCCAACAGCAAAGGCTTTGATATCTTTACGCCGTCAGATGTGTTACTGGTTGATTATGATAATCAGGACATCAGAGGGATTATATTTAAAGATACCTATACCGAAGGAAAGAAATATTACACGCGCTTAGAGTACCATCGTTTCGTGGAGATATCTCAGGATGGAACATCCCGAAGCCCTTATATTATAAGCAACAGGGCGTATGTATCAAAGTCAGCGGGTTCTATTGGTCGACCCGTTTCACTGGCCGAAACAAAATGGGTAGGACTGATGGAAGAGACGCCGCCTATATTAAAAGCCAATGGAGAGCCATTAGACGGCCCCATGTTTGGAGTGTTCCGGACACCACAGGCAAATAGCGCAGATATTAGCACACCTATGGGCCTGCCAGTATTTGCAGAAGCTGTTGAGGAACTGAGGGATCTGGATGTTGCATACAGCAGGAATGCAAAAGAAATTTTTGACAGTGAAAAAATTATACTGGCAGATGACAGGCTTATGTTTGACACCGGCGGGAATCTGAATAACAGAACGCCCAGTGTGAAGCTGCCGCATTATGTCAAAAATGTGTTTGGAAACAGTTCTGAGGAATTCTACCAGGAAATTAATCCGCAGCTTAATACAGAGGTACGTCTTAAGGGAATCAATGCACTGCTGTCTCAAATTGGCTATAAATGTGGTTTTTCTAACGGTTATTTTGTGTTTGACGCAAAATCGGGAATGGTCACAGCAACACAGGTGGAATCCGATGATCGGCGCACAATTCAGACGGTAAAGGACATCAGAGATAAGCTGGAAGATTGCCTAAATGGCGCTATCTATGCAATGTCTGTATATGCAGATTTATACAGTCTGGCACCCATAGGAACTTACGAAATAACCTATGATTTTGGTGATATCACATACAATCGGGAAGAGGATCGGACACGTTGGTGGCAGTATGTAATGCAGGGAAAGGTCCCCGCATGGATGTATTTCCAGAAGTTTGAAGGGATGAGCGAAGAAGAAGCCAAAACTATGGTGGAAGAGGCTCAGCCAAAAGAAGGGCCAGGATTTTTTCAGGGGGAATAGAAGATGGTATTAGTATTTACAGAGATGGAGAAAAAGCAGATTGAAGGCTATGGGATGACAGTGGTGCAGTTCAAGCACAATTTGAAAATTGTTGAGAGTATGAGCATAGCCGTATCTTGTGCATGGAATAGGCTGATGAAGCTGGCCAAAGCGATTGAAAAGATATGTTGTGAAGTCTGCAAAAAATTCAACGAAGCAATAGATGATATTCGGCTCCTCTTTGAAGAAGTAAGAGAGGGTTGTGAGTATCCGGTATCACGCAGATATAAGGTTGTGAAGATACTGAGCAAATGCACCGGATTGGAAAAGAAAGAAGTTTGGAAAATGATGTGTCATATACGCCTTGCAAGGAGTTGTTGCTAATGCTTGAACCTCATTACCTGCAGCAAATAGCAGATGGCGCTGAACAGATTGCTTCTGAACTCCATGAATACATAATCCGTCAGATTGTGGACAGGATGATGCTGCGCATAGGACGGGGCGAAGACTATCTGTTTACATCCTCAGACCACTGGCGTATCCAAATATTGCAAGATGCGGGCTATTTGCTGGAAGATATCACAGCAGAACTATCCAAGTATACAAGACTGCAGGAAAAAGAAATCAGAGAAGCTATGGAAGATGCTGGAGTTAAGGCGCTGGAATATGATGACAAAATATATCAAACTGCCGGGTTATCTCCCATGCCGTTGATGCAGTCCCCGGCGCTTATCCGACTGATGGAACGAAATTACCTTGCTACGCTTGGAGAGTGGAATAATTATACAAGATCTACCGTAGAAGCCACCCAGAGGCTATTTTTGAAAGAATGTGATATAGCCTACAATAAAGTTATGAGTGGAGCGGTATCTTATAACCAAGCTGTCAGAGAGGCTATAGAGGCCGTTGTAAGTAATGGGGTATATGTGGAATACCCATCTGGACATAGGGACACCATAGAGACGGCGACAGCGCGTGCAGTACGAACTGGAATCGCACAGGCAGCCGGCGATATAAGCCTGAAATGCATGGAAGAAATGGATTGGGATATTATTCTGGTATCGGCACACATTGGGGCCAGAACAGGAGATGGCGGCCAGAATCCAGGTAATCATCTCTGGTGGCAAGGACAATTCTACAGTCGGACAGGAAAGGACAGACGGTTTCCACCATTTTCTCAGACAGGTTATGGAACAGGCGAAGGCCTCTGTGGGTGGAATTGTCGTCATAGTTTCGGATCTGGGGATGGGGTTAATAATCCATATGCGGACATTCAGACAGAGGATAACATCCGTCTGGAGAAGCTGGAGCAACGCCAGAGAGCACTTGAGCGTCGCATCCGTAAGACTAAGCGGGAAGTAATGGGATTGCAGGAAGCGGTAAATAAATGCCAGGACGAAGTGACTAAGAATGAATTACAACAGACACTTAACCGGAAATTCTATACCTTACAGCGGCAGAATAAGGCATATCGTGATTTCTGCAAGGACAACGACCTCAGGCAGTTGCCAGAGCGGATCCAGATTGCCAAACGGCGTATGGAGCAGGCGGCAAAGGCGAGGAGACAGAGCAAACCAGAAAAATCTGTTGCAAAGGCTTCTGGTTCTGATATAATAAAACCATCAGATACGAAAGAGGCTGCTGATGTGCATTTAGTTGGGAAAATCGACAGGAAGATATATAGCTGCATTGCGAAAGATATTGTGACTGATGAGGTAATCATTACAGATAATCAGATTCAGCATATCATGGATAGACATCCAAATGATTATGAACGATTTTCGTCGTATTTTGCTGAAATTGTAAGTAGTCCGGACTTTATTATTGAATCGCCAAAACCGAATACAGCATTGATATTAAAGGAAATTGTAACGGAGAGAGAAGTATTTAAAACTGTATTGCGTTTAGTTGCTGCCGGAGATAATCCACAATATAAAAATTCAATTATTACATTTATGAAAATAGACGAAAAAGAGTGGAATCGTCTGCTTCGTAATAAGAAAATTCTTTACAAAAAAGAATAAAACTGTTATACTATGTATATAATAATACGGCTTTACCCAGATGATTATTTGAGGTGGAAAATTTCGCACGATCCACACGCCGCTGGTACTGACAAGGGAAACCTGAGAGATGCAGGAGAAACGTGCGCCTGCCAAATAATTATCTGGATTAGCATAAATAAGCAAATAGGATACCACCAGTCAGAAATGGCTGATGGTATTTTTGTGTGACGTCGCACACGGATGATACAGCTAATGAGAATGTAGAATGTTAGTCATAGAAAGTCATAGGATTAGTCATAGACAAAGAAAACGAGGTGAAAATAGTTCATTTGGTTTAAATTAAAGCTAAATCTCTGGGATATTAATAAGGCAGTCTTGAATTTCAAGGTTGCCTAAAATATTACTTGACTTGTTGCGTGAAACAATATATAATGTATCGTGTAACAAGGAGGTGAGGATAATAATAGAAAAAAGTAGGGCTGATTATTTCAAAGAGCGTAGAAAAAAAACAAAAGCGTTTAATGTTGAGGTAGAAAGAAACAAGATGGAAGAATTTGAAAAAATTTTATCTAAACAGAAAAAGACGAAAAAGCAATGGCTAGATGAAAAAATCAGTGAAGAATTAAAAAAATAAGAGCAAGCGGTCAACTTGGCGGAAGACACTTACTCTTATTTGCACCAGAAGCAATCTTCTGATAAATCTATTATATCAGTAAGAGGTGCTTCTTTCAACTATCAAATTCTTGGAAGGAGTTTTTATTATGCAGTTACCACAGTTAGTAGAAGTGAAAGGAATCAGAGTCCTTACAACCAAACAGTTGGCAGAATTATATGGGGCAGACACAAGAACATTGCAATATAATTTTCGGTATAATAAAGAACGATATATATTGGGAAAGCATTATATTGAAGTGAACGGAGATGAATTAAGGAGGTTAAAAACGAGGAGTGAAATTCCATCCTCCTTTAAATACGCCAAATCCCTCTACCTCTGGACAGAAAAAGGTGCTTTACTCCATGCCAAATCCCTCAATACCGATAAGGCCTGGGAGGTATATGATTACCTGGTGGATTTCTATTTCAGGGCGCAGGTGAAACAGACGGAGCCAGCGAAGAAAGAACCTGTCCAACCAAAGCCGATAGTGCGGATGGTAGTGGATATACCGGAAAATACAGAAGCCCAGGAAGCCATTAGGGATTTGAAAAAGGCATTAAATGCAATAGAAGTTATGGTGGATGAGAGTAACCGATATATCAGCAAGGATTCTTATTATCGTCATCAGGGCGGTGTTACGGATGCTTTAGCGGCGTTAATATCAAGAACGACAAACTATTTAAATATTGTTCCAGGATTAATAGAAAAACAATATTAACAATAATCAGAACGTCCTTCTTCGGAAGAGCGTTCTTTTTAAAATGTGGGGGGAAGTAAATTTAAAATATGTGATATAATCGGATTGAAAGGGGTGTAAGTATGGTTAAAGATGGATGGGTATATTGCCCGATATGCAGTAATAAAACCAGAACGAAGATTCGCCCGGATACCCAGGCAGAAAAATTGCCGGTATTCTGCCCCGTATGTAAGAATGAATCAATTATGAATATTGAGAGAGGCAAGGCCGAACTTGCCGAATAGAGCCAGACGCCAGACGCAGAGCCAGTAAACTCGAATCCACAGGTTTATTGGCTTTTTCTTTATATTGATTTACCTCCTATACCGTACATGGCCTTAATGGAAGGTTGAAAATGCGGTTCGATTCCGTCCATGTACAATCTGGACAGGCCAGGTCCTATAAAATGGCAGACCGTTGGTGGATGGTTACACACCTACAAATAACCTAATACGGAGAGGAGCAACACAATGAAAACAGAAGACTTAAAGGCACAGGGATTAACGGACGCTCAGATTACTTTTATCATGGCCGAAAATGGAAAGGATATCACGAAAATCCAGAGAGAAAAGGATACCCTTACTACGGAACGAGATAACTGGAAATCCAAGGCAGAGACAGCAGAAGAGACGCTTAAAAAGTTTGAAGGCATTGATCCGGAACAGATTAAGACGGAACTTGCAGACTGGAAAAAGAAGGCAGAAGATGCAGAAAACGATTACAATGCAAAGTTGTATGAGCGGGATTT
The DNA here is from genome assembly GCA_046957575.1 of Lachnospiraceae bacterium. Lineage (GTDB taxonomy): Bacteria > Bacillota > Clostridia > Lachnospirales > Lachnospiraceae > UMGS1370. Next base: position 13,130 of record JBKUOG010000037.1, read on the forward strand.
TGCAGATGCCTTAAAGGTGGCACTAGATGAAGTACAATTTTCTAGCGAGGCAGCAAAGAAATCGGTTATGGCAGATATTAAGGAGGCCGGATTGAAACTGAAGGATGGAAAGATTCTCGGTTTAAATGATATGCTCGCCGAGATGAAAGAATCGGATGCATCGGCATTTATTGATGAAAATCAGCAGCAGGCCCAGCAGAATCAAGCGAAGTTTACGCAGCCGGCAGGGAAAAAAACGCCTGCCAATGGAAAGAAATACAATATGCAGGAACTGATGAAAATGAAGAACGAAAATCCTGGCCTCGATATTACGCAGTATATGCAGTAAGGAGAATGTAAATGGCACTTTTTGATATGAAAAACTTTAATGGGGAAGTGTTTGGCGCTTATGTAGACAGAGTACCAAATCTTAACCGTAACGAACTGTTAAAATCAGGTGCAATTGTGGAGAAGAAGCAATACGCATCTATGCTTCCAGACCAGACTGGAGGTAATTATATTACCATTCCGATTAAGGCAAGGATTGGTGGTGAAGCAGACAATTACGACGGATCTACGGATATCACAGCGGATTCCAGAGATACCTATACTCATGGTCGTATCGTAGTGGGTCGTGCTCATGCATGGACGGAAAAGGATTTTGCTTCCGACGTTACTGGTGAAGATTTCATGCCGGCGGCGGAGGAGGTAGCGGAATACTGGGACGATATTGACCAGAAGACACTTCTTGCTGTCCTGAAAGGTATCTTTTCTATGTCTGGCGCGGAAAATCTTAAATTTGTGGATGGACACACTTACAATGTCTCTGAAAATGCCACAAATAGCGGATTTAGGGAGACAACGCTTAACAATGCAATCCAGAAAGCGCTGGGGGATAATAAGGCGAAATTCAGCCTTGCAATCGTCCATTCCAAGATTGCGACAGACCTTGAAAATCTCAAGCTGTTGGCATACATGAAGTATACAGACGCGGAAGGGATTGAGAGAGACCTTACACTTGGAACTTTAAATGGAAGGACTGTCTTAGTGGATGATGCTATGCCGACCGAGGCAGTCAAGGCAAAATACGTAAAGGCAGCGCAGACCGATCCAGGAGCTTTAAAGGTAGTGGAATCCAATGCGGCCACAGGAGAGGTAAACAAGGCAGACGTGACAAAAGATGTGTCCGATGCAAAGGCAGGAGATTACGTTGTGCTGCTGCCGGCTGGTACAAAGTATACCACCTATGTTCTTGGCGCTGGTGCTATTGAGTACACAGACTGCGGGGCAAAAGTACCGTATGAGATGGATCGGAATCCGAAGGTAAACGGTGGAGAAGATACCATGTATTCCAGACAGAGGAAGATTTTCGCGCCATATGGAATCAGCTTCAAGCGTCCGTCTTTTGTATCTCCGACAGATGTACAGCTTGAAACTGGTACAAACTGGGAGCTCGCAAACAATAACAGCGAGGACACAAAGAAATATTTCCCGATTAAGGCAATTCCGATCGCCCGTATTATTACCAGAGGTTAAGGAGGTTCTGGCATGGCATATGCTGATTTTACGTTTTACACAACTTCATATTTTGGCAATGTCGTGCCGGAATCAGACTTTCCAAGATTGGTTGAACGCGCCAGCGATTGGTTGGACATGATAACCTTTGACCGATTGGCGGATGGGCTGCCTGAGTCAGAAAAGGCACAGGCAAAAATCAAGAAAGCTGTCTGTGCATTAACTGATGTGTTTTATCAGATGGAGCTTGCGCAAAAAAAAGCGCTGTCTGTCTCTTCTGGTTGTGGCTGCAATGCTTCTTCCGAAGGCTCCGCTGAGATTTCTTCAGAAATAATACTGTCGAAGTCATCTGGAAGTGAATCCATCTCGTATGCATCCCCACAACAGGCAGGAGCAGCAGCGAAAGAGTGGAATGCTGTATTTGCTGCTGCCGGCAATCCAGAAACAACAAACAAACTTCTGGAGGATACTGTAAAATCGTATTTGTTAGGAGTAAAAACAGACAAAGGAGTACCATTACTATATGCAGGATATGACGGTTAATGTTTTGGGCACCGAATATCGAATCAGAAAAAAGGCTTATGCAGATGAACCAGCCTTTGAAAAACGAGGAATAGATGGGTATTGTGACAGTTACACCCATGAAATTGTTTATTGTGACCTGGATACAGATACAAGATGGGATGTAGAACCAAAAGAGACGAAGCGTATATGCGAAAAACATACCATCCGGCATGAATTAATACACGCATTTTTGAGTGAGAGCGGACTTAAGGAAAGTTCACATGGCGTTGATCATGGATGGGCGTGCGATGAAGAAATTGTAGACTGGCTTGCGGCTCAATCTCCAAAGATTTTTAGATTATTTCAAGAGTTGGAGTTACTTTAATTCTGCTATGTTTTATAGGAATTAGGAGATACGAATGTAATGGGCGGAAGAGGTGCTTCCAGTGGAATAAGTGATACTGGTAAAAGATACAGAACAGAGTATAAAACCCTTGCACAATTTGGCAATGTAAAAGTTGTTCGATATATGGACAGTGATACAGCTAAATCTCCTATGGAGACAATGACCCCAGGGAGAGTATATGCCACAGTAGATAAATTTAATGACATCAAGTTCATTACATTTTATGATTCAAACTTGGAACGTAATAAACAAATCGATGTAAAAGGTAAGAAACATGATGGTGCTTTGCCTCATACGCATAATGGATATGAGCATGATGAATATGGCACATATCCAGGTGTATCAGAAAAGGATACAAAACGGATAAATAAAATTTTGAAACAGTGGGAGCAGAGAAGAAAAAGATTGCATATATGACCAATACGGGGTATGATATTCATGTAAGGCTATAGTTCACAGTGGAGAACACCATTTAATGGAGAGTCCGGTTCAATTCCGGATAACTTACGCGAGGATGCACCGTATTGGTGCGTCCTTTTTCTTTTTTTTACCAAGAAATGAGGAATTATATGGGTGGACGTGGTGGAAGTAGTGGGTTAGGGACTGTTGGAAAGAATAGCGGTCTGGATGTCACAAAAGATGGACAGACCACGCGGTATTATTTCGCGCATAAAAATGGTGTAAATTATTACCAGCGTGGAATTGGAGGCACACCGGAGCCTATGCCCATGAATATGTCTGCGGGAGAGTTTAAACAAAGGTTAGAGCGTGGCGGAGCAGTTACAAGAGTAGTATCTAGATCAGAACGCAACAAGGATGAAAGAGCATATAAAGCTGATAGGGAAGTGACTAACAGCTTCCTGGACAGAGAAACAGCATCAAACAGAGCGCTTTCCAGTGGTTCAAGGGCAGATGCAAAAGTGAATCGCGCAAACCGCAGGCGAAGAAGGTAATTATGAATTATAGAAATACTCAAAATTATGAGAATTTAGAACGCCGGATATTTGATGGAGTGGGGGAATACGGGATACCACAATTAGAGCCGACTTTGTTTGATGGAGATTGTCAGTTTATAGGTTTCAACTATGCTGCAAGCTGCAAAAACAGAGCGGATAAGGTGGTACATTTCTTCCTTGATGATTATCAGTTTAACCGGCTGTGGAATAACATAGACCGGTATGTCGGGATGCTTGGACAGTTCCGTTATGTGTTATCTCCGGATTTTTCTACTTATACAGATTTTCCAAAAGCTATCCAGATATACAATCACTATCGAAAACACTGGGTAGGGGCTTACCTTCAGGAGGTAGGAATAAAGGTTATTCCAACTATTTCATGGAGTACACCAGATTCTTACGGCTGGTGCTTTGATGGAGAACCAGAAGGCGGAACCGTAGCGGTATCAAGTGTAGGCTGCATGAACAGTGTAGAAAAGAAGCAATTGTTCCTAAGTGGATACAACACCATGATAGAACGCTTGCATCCAGAGAGTGTTATTTTCTATGGTTCCGTTCCGGAAGAATGCAGAGGAAATATTGTAAGGATACAGGCTTTTCAAGATAAGTTTGCAAGAGCTATATGTAATGGATGGTAGCATATGTATGACAAAACGATTACGATTTTTAATTATTTTGAATCTAAGGGCGCCGCCGCCTGGTATCCACACATTATACCGGATGTAGACCTTAGCACCGATATTGGATCAATCCTAAAGAAATACGGATCAGGCAGCACAGACAGGGTAGAATTACACATTGCATATGCTAAAAGGTCAGGGCAGAAGGTTATTGTTGACAATGACGGAGCAGAATTGTTATGGATGCCTCCAAAAGAGTGGAGTAAGCAGATAGAAAGTGAACTGCTAAACAGTATTACATTTGGTCCAGATGATTTCTTTATGGAGGGCGTGTGGGAAGATGGATTGATTAATGAAGACGATTATCCGGATGGATTTTACAATTTTGTAAATAGCCAATACGATTTCGTGTATAAGATATCTTCTGTGGGCGGGCCATACACGCTTATTCCCCATTTTGAAATCCTCGGAAAGTAGGCGGAAAATGAGAAGTAAAATTACACATTTTAAAGGATTTTCCATCATTCAGGGAGAGGTACAGGTAATGCTGGATATGTCCCGTTTCGAGGAACAGTACCGCAGGGCACAGTATCAGTTGGATGGCGCTATAATGAATAGCATGGAGCCGTTCATGCCAAAGATTACAGGGAGCTTTATTAATGTGACCAGGGCGGCCAGCGCAGCGGCTCAGGGTTCTGGACAGGCGTATGCAGCTTACGGGCCACAAGGCAGGTATCTGTATGAGGGTAAGGTTATGGTGGATGAATTAACTGGAAGTACCTGGGCAAGAAATGGCGCTCGGAAAGTGCTGGTCAGTCAGTATGCTGGCCAAACCAAAGCGAAAGAAGATATCACTTATACTACTCAGGCCCATCCCAAAGCCCAGGCCCATTGGTTCGATGTAGCGAAGAAGAAAGACGGAAAGACATGGATCCGGAATGTAAAGAAAACAGCAGGAGGTGGAAGGCGTGGATAATCAAAAACCGATTGGCCAGGATGCAACTGGGTATGAAATACTGACGGCAGCAGTCAGGGACCTTCTAAACCAGTATCCAGGATTACAAGGAAGAAATATCAGATTTGAGGAATTGGCGAAAGATAGCGGAATAGCTTTTTCCGCGGATAATGGCGCTCTGGTTTTTAGCGAAAAAATAGATATCACTGACACAGTGCATCAGGTGTGCCAGTACCCGTTTTTTGTTATATTCCGGACTGCATCCACAAAAGAACGTCAGAAAATGACAGCCCAGAAGTTTCTCGATACATTGGGAAAATGGATTTGTCGGGAACCGATTGAAATTGATGGTCGTGCAATGTGCTTAAGAGCCTTTCCACAACTCTCCGGAAACAGAGTAATAAAACGTATTACCAGAGACAATTCCTATGGCTTAGAACCACAGGAAAACGGCGTGCAGGATTGGGTATTACCAGTGTCTATGCAATATACAAATGAATTTGAACTTTAAGAGCCAGACGCCAGACGCAGAGCCAGAATCAAAGATGATTCTGGCTTATTTTTTATCTGAAAGGAGTATGACTACTATGAAATTAACAAGAGGTGCTTACAGGACATTCCTGGATTCCACTTTTGGCGGAGAAGGAACTCCTAAATGGTGGAGAATTGGCAAAGATATGGAAGAAATGTCTGTGGAACTGAATCCTGATACTAGCAGCGTGAAAAACATCTGGGATGAGACGTCAGTACAGGATAACGGATACGAACCCAGCGTAGATGCAGATCCGTACTATGCAAATCCGACAGACGAGATCTATCCGAAACTGCTTGATATTGCTATGAACCGGCTAAAAGGAGATGCGTGCAGAACTCAGATCTTAGAGGTTATGGTGGAAGATACAAAAGCAAAACAGCACAAAGCCTGGACAGAAGATGTAGTAGTTAAGGTAACCAGTTATGGCGGAGATACTGCAGGGGTAAATATGCCATTTACGGTAATGTTTGACGGTAACCGGAAAGAAGGCTATGTGACAATTGAAGATGGAACGCCTAAATTTACAGAAGGTCCATTACCGGTGTGATGAAGGAGGATATCTATGAGTAATGTAATCAAAATTGATGACGGCAGTGAGGTATTTGATATTGTAAATACCCGCGGCGAGTTATTGGGACAGTTTACCTTTATCCCTTCCGATTTCGATCTTGTAAAGCGCTACGAGGAAACGGTTAAGGCCTTTGAAGAAATGGAAAATGAAATTCAGACCAAAGAAAATCCATCTCTGGAATACATGAAGGAGCTGGATGATCGGATGGGAAAGAGTATTGACTATCTGTTTAATGCTCCTGTGGCTGAAAAGTTCTTTTCCATTACCTCTCCTTTTACAATGCTGAACAGCGGCCAGTTTTTTGTGGAAAACGTTATGAATGCTATTCGGGGTGTAATTGAGCAGAAGCGGGATGTGAAACTGAAAGCAGTGCAGAATCATGTGCAGAAGTACACTCAGAAATATAAAGCTGGTCCTGGTGGCTATCTAGCCCCAGTAAATTAGTGTTTTCCTGGAATCTCCCATCAGCTCTTGAGGTTGGTGGGAAATCATACCCAATCCGTACAGACTTCCGGCCGGCTTTGGATATTATGGCGGCATTTAATGATCCGGAGCTTCCGGAAGATGCCAGGCTCCAGGTAATGGTAGAAATTTTATACATTGATGTGCCACCAATGGAATACCTGGAAGAAGCGATAAAACAGGCTATCTGGTATTTGGATTGCGGAAAACAACCAGATGGAAAATCCCGTCCGCGGACCATGGACTGGGAACAAGATGCGGCAATTATCTTTCCGGCGGTCAACAAAGTAGCGGGGTACGAAACAAGAAATCCGCAAACATATACGCATTGGTGGACGTTTGTTGGATTTTTTGAGGAAATCGAGGAAGGCACATTTTCCCAGGTACTTGCAATCCGGCAGAAGCGGGCAAAAGGGAAAAAACTGGAGAAATGGGAACGGGAGTTTTTGCAGGAAAATCGATCTCTTGTGGAACTAAAAGAAAAAGTTACGAATGAAGAACAGGTAAGAAGACAGCAGGAACAGGCTGCGGTAGATGCTCTATTTAAGTAAGGCGGTGACGAAATGCGGGCAGACGGAACAATCATCATTGATACTGCAATAAAGACAGATGGGATGGCTCCAGGAACAAAAGAAGTCGAAGCCTCAGTGCGGCGAATGGCTAATAGTGTCACTGATTTGGGAAAAAAATCAGAAATTGCCTTACAGAAACAGGCTGCTGCCTTTGCAAAGATGAACAGCGCTTATGCAGAGCAGGAACGAAAGGTCAAAGATTTACAGCACCAAGTAGAAGAATATGGCAGCACTAAGATTCCCACAAAAGAGTACATTGATATACAAAATCAGATTACCGCAGCAGAAAAGAAACTGGCCCAGTTGACCGAACGGCAGGAAAAATTTCTCAACACTGGCGGGAAGACGAATAGCAGCACTTATAAAAAGATGCAGTATGACATTGAGGAACTGGCAAATACGATTAAGTATGCAAAGGGAGAACTGGCATCTTTAGAAGCCAGCGGCGGCGCATTTATTTTAGGGAAAGATACAGATAAATTTTCGGAATTATCCGATAAATACACGAAGGAATCCCTTAAGCTGTCGCAAATGAATGAGACATTAGGTGCATCCTATTCCAGGGTAAAAAATGAATTTACCCAGTATAAGAAACGTTTGCTTGGCGTGGATGGTGCGAATAAGAAAGCTGATAAAAGTGGGAGAAAGCTGAACAAAACTCTGAAGGGTACCAAGAAATCTGCAAAAGGCGCGCAAATGAGTCTTGGAAAAATGCTGTTGACATCTATGATGTTCAGCGCAGTATTCAGGGCAATCTCCCTTGTGACGTCCGGTTTAAAAGAGGGTATGGACAACCTGGCTTTGTATTCTGATGATACAAATGCGGTTTTGTCTCTTTTGATGTCTTCTTTGACACAACTTAAAAATGCATTTGCAACCGCTTTCGATCCACTGTTACAGGTGGCTGCTCCGGCAATGGGGAAATTCATATCCTTACTGGCCGAGGCGGTAACATGGACAAGTCAGTTTTTTGCAGCATTAACCGGAAAAGATACCTATACAAAGGCTGTCAAGGTGGAGGAAGATTATGCAGATTCTATCCGAGACAGCAATGAAGCCTTAAAAGAAAAGGATAAAGCCAATAAAAAGGTTCTATATTCGTTTGACCAGCTAATCCAGGCGCAAAATAAGGATACAGATTCCGGCAAATACACAGGTCCAACGCCCGATCAGATGTTTGAGACAGAACAGGTAAGTAATGAAGCCAAAACTCAGGCAGAGGCCGTTAAAAAGACATTTAAGGACTTGTTTACTCCTCTTAAGGAATCCTGGATGGAAAACGGGCCTGTGGTTATGGAATCCTTAAAAAACCTCTTTACTGCAGCAAAACAGCTTGCTAAGGATGTAGGAGCATCCTTTATGCAGGTTTGGAATGTGGAAGGATATGGAAAGGCTATTACAGACGACCTTTTAATCACGTTTGCAAACCTCGTACAGACAGTGGCTAATTTGATTATACAGTTTGATAAAGCTTGGACTTCAGGAGATGTAGGGACAAGGATTCTGCGGCATCTGGGAGATATCATCCTGGAAATAACCGGATTCTTTCGGAGTGCATCTGAAAGCCTGAAAAATTGGGCTGCTGAATTAGACTTTACGCCATTGTTAGAAAGCTTTGACAGGATCCTGGTTGCATTAAGACCAATAGTGGGAGACATCGGGGATGCCTTATTATGGCTGTTAGATGAAGTTCTATTACCAATCGCAAAATGGGGAGTCGAGCAAGCGCTTCCGGCTGCATTTGATTTGATTGCCGGTGCATTAAAAGTGCTGCACAGCGTCATAGTCGCATTAAAACCCCTTGGATTGTGGTTATGGGAGAGTTTTTTAAAACCATTAGGACAGTGGGTAGCGGATTTATTTATTTCAACTCTTAACAAAATCGCTGATGGCTTGGAAAAGTTTTCAGGGTGGATTAACGACAATCAAGAGATTGTACGGGCTGGTGCGGTGGCAGTAGCCGGATTTTTTGGAGCTTGGAAGACAGTAGAACTGTTGTCGTTTATACAGCAGTCAGGGGGTGTGATTGGTGCCTTGAAAAACATAACAAATGCACTTGCTGGATCTACGTTAGCAAAGATAAAGGATAAAGCAGAAACAGCCTATCTAAACGCGCTCTATGCAAAGGATTTTGTGGTAAGTATAGGGAAGACGACAACCAAATTGCTGGCACAGGCTGCTGGATTTGCAAAGTCAACCGCTGCAAAATGGGCAGATGTTGCGGCGCAAAAGGCAGTAACATTGGCAACCCAGGCATGGCAGGGAATTTGTAACTTGTCGAAGATTGCTACCGATTTTTTTGCAACCTCAATGGGGGGATTAGCCTTAAAAATAGGAGCAGTGGTTGCAGTATTTGTGACTATTCAAAAATTAGCATCTTATGTTGCACAGGCATGGGACAAGATGACTCCAGAAGAACAGTTGGCGACAAAAATCATAGCTGTAGCTGGCGCAATAGCCCTGGTAGTAGCTTTAATTGCTGGTGCTATGAAAGATATAACAACGCTTATGATAGCTGGGTCAGTTGCAGCAATAGCTGGATTTTCCTTGGCAGGAATTGCTTATGGAGCAAACCAGCGTAGCAGCAGTGGCAGAAACAGGGGAAGCAGTCAATATACTGGGTATACTCCGGCTTATGCAGCAGTGCCTTACAGGATGCCAAGGCTTGCTACTGGTACGGTTGTCCCACCGAGGGCAGGAGAGTTTGCGGCAATCCTGGGTGATAATAACCGAGAAACAGAGATTGTATCCCCGTTGTCAACCATGAAGCAGGCGTTCAAAGAGGCCATTGCCGAAACGGGCATGAATGGTGGAGGAAGAGATATTAACATTGAACTGATAGTGGACGGTCAGAGATTTGCAAGGGCAGTATATAAAGCTAATAACCAGGAAAAACAGCGGGTAGGACTACGGATGGTAAATGTATGATGAAAGGAAATGGAATTTTTACAATAGATGGACTCAATCTAAGGCTGTGGGTGACATCCCTGAAACGGAAGTTTGCAGTAACAGACAGTGAAAATTCCGGGCGTGTACAGTCAGCTGAAATGTATCGAGATGTAATAGGGACATTTTACAATTATACTGTGACTGTTGAACCGGATAAAAGCAATCGGGCAGATTATGATACCTTTTATGAAATGATATCTGCCCCAACGCCATCTCATAGTCTGATATTTCCATATGGCCAGGATACGCTTGAGTTTAAGGCCTACGTGACAAGTGGAGAAGACAGTCTGAAAAAGACAAGGGATGCATATGGAAATGAATTAAATATATGGTCAGGGCTGTCTGTTGACTTTGTAGCCATGGCTCCACAGAGGAGATAGGAAATGTTTATCAAGCTGAAAAATAGGCATCAGAAAGCTGTAAATATGGAAGAAAAGACTGGACTAAAAATCGTATATGATGATGTGGCGCCCTATGCAAAAGAGAACAGCAATCCTCAGATAATGGAGATTGGATTACGGCCTCATGCTGATTTGTATCCTGGGGGAAAACTGTATCCCAGACCTACGATTGTAAAAAAGGAATTTCCAGATCTGCGCCGAGATAATTTAAGTTATCCAGGATATGCACTGTGTTATCCGGGTTTTTCTCTTCTGGATGGAAATTACATCAATCTTCCGGATGATCCGCAGGCGTATGGATATATCAGTGACGAGTGGAGCAACGAAAACAGAAAATTTGGGTATACCTATATTCAGGAGGGATTAAGACCTGGAAATGAACTATATCCACGTATTTTTTTGTTTCCTGGGGAGGGCAGGAACAGAGAAATGACTTTTCCAACGCTTACAATTACATTTAACCGCAAGTTTTCCAGTGTAGGCATCCTGCTTACGTTTAATCTTTTATCAGGAGACTTTGCATCCAGTCTTACAATAAGATGGTATGAAGATGGCGTATTGATATCAGAAAAGGATTTTACGCCAGATAGCAATCGGTATTTTTGTGGCAATTATGTGCAGGGATACAATATGGTGACAATTACCTTCAAAGAAACATCAAAGCCGTTTCGACCAGTATTTTTGACCAGAATTGATTATGGAATCTATCGTGATTTTAAGGACGATGAAATAGCAGCCATAGACTGCATTCAGGAAATTAATGCGATATCTGAAAATATAAGCATTAATACCCTGTCTTTTACGGTAAGAACCAGATCCAATGTCCCGTTTGATCTGCAGAAAAAGCAGAAATTATCCGTTTACTTTGATGAAGAATTAATAGGGAATTTTTATCTGAAGAATGGGGCCAGAAAAAATGTGTTTGATTATTATCTGGATGCACACGATGCCATAGGGATTTTAGATGGAAACGAATTTTCGGGAGGAATCTATAATGGAGAGACGGCAGGAGATGTAATCCGACAAATCTTTGAAGGGGAGGATTTCTCTTACCACATAGATGATGCGATATCTTCCGAAAAATTATATGGATATATTCCCTATACAACGAAAAGGAATGCGCTTGTACAGATAGCTTTTGCGATTGGGGCGATTGTTGATACATCAAATTATAACGGGGTTGTCATTTATCCACAGCAAACCGAGACGAGCGGACGTTTTACAAAAGCAGAGACTTTTGATGGTGTGACACTGGAACATACTGATATCGTAACCGGAATACGGCTTACAGCACATACATATCAACCTGGAGAAAAAACAGAGGAGCTGTATAATGATGTATTAAACGGAACGGCAGAAGTTATATTATCAGAACCTTATCATTCCTTTAGCGTAGAAGGAGGGAAAATTCAAAAGTCAGGCCCTAACAATGTGGTGATAACCGGAACAGGAAAATCTGTTATAATAACAGGTAAGAAATATGTACACAGTACCACCCAGATACTAAAAGAAAATCCCGACATTACTTACAATAAAAGCATAAAAGAGGTGACGGATGCGACACTTATACATCCCGGTAATGCAGGGCAGGCGTTAAACCGCATTTATAATTATTATCAGCGAGCAGAAAGCGTTGCTGGAGACGTGCTTTTGAGCGACAAAGTAATTGGCCAGATGGTACGTATTGATACAGGATATGAGGGAGAAAAGGAAGGTACGATAGAAAGCGTAGACTATAACTTTGGAAAGGAAATAAAGGCCAGAATAAAAATCCATGAGTGAATATATAGATAATCTTGTGTTTGATCGGACTCAGGCAGATTTAGATAATTTGACAAGAAAAGCATATATTGATTATCAAGATTTAATTCGCGTAGAGTCTGCAGTTAAATGGATATCGTATGTCCTGAATAAAAAAGGATATCGAAACACAACAAAAAACCGTCTTAACTGGAATATGAATGATTTCAGGACCGATTCCGATATGGAGCGCCTGCGCCAAAATATTGCTGCGGTGCGCACAGCGTATTATACGCCGGAGGGTACTCCGTTGACCCCTGAAAAAATCACTTACACATCTATCTATCAGGCCAATGCGATTGAGAAGATATTACGTGATTTAGGACAGCTTGCAGAAAAAATCGAACCTGGACATCATCATCTTGCATTTCGGTTAGGAACCAAGCTGTTAGGGAACAGGAGTGAAGTGTTTTGAAATTGAAAGACAATTATAAAAACGATAAGTATTCTGGTGGTCCTATGTCAAGATTTAGTACAAGTTAAAATGAGGTTTTCCTCATCTTAACC
>JBKUOG010000038.1:0-23287 GCA_046957575.1 Lachnospiraceae bacterium
TATCATAGAAGACCTTTTAAATCTTTATTTACAGAAAAACTTTCATAGACTCATTTAAAGAAGCGATAGTCATTTTTCAGCAAGCAAAAACCATATAAATACCAATCCTTGCTCTTAAAAATCAGTTTTAAAGGTTTGACAGAGCGGTTCAGCCAAAAGCCCTGACTATTAAAATAGGAAAAGGAAATAATATGCTTGTCAAAAATAGCCCTTCTAATATCATTGAATATATCCTGTCTTGTAGTACCTTTTATCCAATCAGAAAAATCAATTTCTATCCAATCTGTTCTTTTCATTTGAAAAAGTGCTGATAACTTGGAAAGCAGTTCGTCTGTTCTCTTTCCCTCAGTGACCAATATGCCTTGTAATGCCATGAGCATTTGCTCTTTTTCTTTTCCAGAAAGCAGCGATTTTTCCAAAATATATTCATCTAACAAAGATATTCCGCCGCCTTTTCCCTGTGTAGCATAAATAGGGATACCGGCTGCACTAATAGTGTCTAAATCTCTGTAAATTGTACGTATGGAAACCTCAAATCTTTCTGCAAGTTCAGGGGCAGTAGATCTTCCGTTTTCTAACAGGTAATACACTATCTTAAACAATCGATTCATCTGCATATTAGCACCTCAAAACAAATACAAAATTCGTTTCCTACTTTACAAATATCGTTCTCTCTCCTGTCCTCTATACAAGAATCTGCGAACTTCCATAATTTTATCTGGTTCCTCATCATCAATTACTACATAATAAATGACATAGTTATTGACATAAATCCGATAATATGGATACTTTCGCTCTTTGAAAGAATGATGGGCTTCAAACGCTTCTGCTTCTGGCAATCGTTTTTAAATAGAAGCCTCAGCCTTATTCCTTATTCAGAAGATTTTGAGCTGCCTGCGGGTTCTTCAATGTCTCCGCAATTCTCCAAAAACTTCTTCATGTGTATAGCGTCCGCTGGTTTCTATCGCCTGCTGATCCGCCTAATCCAATGCTTGCTCCACGCCATCTGTCAATCGCGAATATGCTTCAAGGCTTAAAACCACCATAGAACCATAACCATTTTTTGTAAGGTACACTGGCTCTCCCTCTTTCACAATCGTTTCTATCTCTGGAAATTTATTCCTTAAATCAGATACCGGTCTAATCTGTATCATAGTATCCTCCTATCATTATTTTATCACGATTTTATCTTTATATCACCAAGATACCATATTTCCGATATCCATTCAAGGCATTTTAAAAAACATTAAGTTGTTATACTGCTTTTACCATTTCATAAGCCCTGTCAATCATAGCATTTCCGTCAACTGTTCCTCCAAACAGACTCTCCCTATAATTGGAGCGTTCCTTTAATGGTCTGGCGTGGGTAGCAAAATCACTGACTGCATTGACAAAACGATACGCATTCTTTTCCATATGGGCCAGATCCGGTGCTTCAAAATAGCGACACTTCATATCCTCTTTCATTTTTAAGAGATTCTTTTTCTGCGTTTCACTGGCATTATCCAGAAGAGGAAAGAGAGTGTCAATGTACTCCAAGACCTGACGGTCGGAAAGCTTCTGACGGTTCAGTATGTCGATGGCTTTTCCCAATTCTGCCATATATCGGTCTGCATAGAAAAGAGTATTTCTGGCATTTTCCAGTTTTCCCTTAATGTCCCCCGTATGAATAGTTGACCAGCTTCGTTTAGCTGTAGATAACGCCAGATTCAAGGTGTTCTGGCATACCACCCGGATAGGGGTCATGGCTGCCTTAATTGCTCCGGTTCCATCGTGGCTGTTCATAAAGACCAGATAGGGTGTAATTTCATCCCCACTAATAATATACCTCTGGGGGATTTTTGCCAGAATCCAGGTACAGCGTCCATTCTGAAGACTTCCGGCTGTCTCATAAGTAACTCCCTCGCCTAATAACTCATCAGTAAAGGCAAAATTTTGTCCTTGTGTAAAACATTGTTTCTACATTTGCTGCCATAAAAATCCCTCCTGTTTTGATTTCACTATTTTAGGCACAAAAATACCTAGGCCATTATGACCTGGGCTGCGGTTATTCGTTATCTCCCATTGATTTAATAATGATCGCCAGAATACTCAGAATAACTGTGAGAACTCGTTTATTCATTGGGTTGATACCTCCTTTGAATTACTCATAGTTATAATATCTGGCTGAAATTTGGGACATAGTAAAAGAAGCGGCAAATACACCGCTTCTTTCCTGTTTTGTCTTATAATAGCCAGTCATAATCTTTCCGGCAATCAATGATATAATCTACATATACTGCGTCGTCCTTTATTTGATAAAGTACCAAATACCATTCTTTCACAAACATCTTATGATACTTATTGGACGGAATATATGCTTCTTCCAAATACGGATACCTCTCTGGGTATTCTGCAAGGGAATGAATCGCTGACACAAGTTCTTTTTTCTTTTCGCGAGCCGCTTCTTTACTTACATTCACCATAAAACGAATATGCATTCCCAGCATCTGCTTCGTCTTATCGGAAACAACTACCTTGTAATATCTGC
The DNA here is from genome assembly GCA_046957575.1 of Lachnospiraceae bacterium. Lineage (GTDB taxonomy): Bacteria > Bacillota > Clostridia > Lachnospirales > Lachnospiraceae > UMGS1370. The sequence continues at coordinate 2,531 of JBKUOG010000038.1, forward strand.
TGTGTGCCATAATTATGCTCCCTCTATCACATCATCTAAATAGGCATCCAGCTCATCCACTGTACATCCGCCTCTCCCTGCCATGCGCTCTTCCTCCACTGCAAGCAATTCTTCACGCAGTTTCAGCATTTTTTCACGTCTGTTAAAAGTAGCAATATCCATTACAACCAAGTCGCCTTCTCCATTCTTGGTCAGAAAGATGGGTTCTGCTGTTTTTCTGCACAGTTCCGCAATTTCATTGTAATTCTGACGAATCGCTGCAGATGGTTTTATATTCATAACACTTCCCCTTTCTTTAATATAGCAGTATTATGATTATATTATACTATTTTTATACTACAGCGTCAATTAGTCATTCTGTTGTTACAAGCATTACAATTGGTAATGCACTACTCGTAATCATTCCCGTATATATCGATGCCGCAAGAAATATTTTAAAGGCTTTTTGAATCAAAAAAGGAACCACATTTCTGTGATTCCTGAAAGGCGACAACCAGATTTGAACTGGTGATCAGGGTGTTGCAGACCATGAAAAAATCAGCCGCAAACCCTTATTTTATCAGCATTTCCACCCCTTAACTACCGTTTTGGTACACTATTGGTACACTATCTCTGCCAATCACAGTCATAATCCTCTTTTTTCCAACTGCCGCTTCTTCTTTTTAAGTAGAAATAATGTTACTCCTGCATATTCTTCCATTGGATAAGAGTTGGAAATTTCTTCAATCCTCTTTGCGATAACAGCTGATGTGCACTTATGCTTCTTATCCAGTTCCCGAATCCAATTCTTACATCTTTCATATGCATCCTTGCGATTCTTCACAAGGCAGGTTTCTGTATCAACAATCCGTTTTCCTGTTTTGCGATCTAACTCTCCATTCAACTTTAAAATATCATTAATATCTCTTTGAAGAGCAGCATCATTTGATATTGTATATATTGTTCCATCACTAAGATATGCAATTTCCTTCATCTGTTCCTCATTCAAAGGATCAATTGTCATTGTTGCATCATCCGCTTTGCTGGCATCACAGCATAAAACCTTTTTTGCCCGATTGCTATTTGATGCTTTTCCTCCATCACAAACTCCTAACATATTAGAATAGGACAATGCCAAATCCTTATTTTTACTTAATGGAACCCAATGCTCAATGCTCATATGAGAACTGCTAGAATCCAAGCGTCTCATACAATAGGCACATAATCCTTTTTGTTCTGCTACCAAAGAATCTCGAATATCTTGTTTTGGCAACTGATTAAAGTAATCTCGAATCGTAGCTGTATCATATGATGCAGTTGCTTTCCATTCAGCACTTCGCTGAATTTTAATTCTTGCGGTCTGTTGTGCTAAAGGTTCCTCTCCCTTCTGTATATACAGCATTATACATTCTCCTCAATCCAACTGTCAAACTCAAGTTCATCAACTAGATTCTTAACTTCTGAGTGTTCTTCTCCTAATTCCTTTTTCATCTCCTCGATAATCATATTAGCAGTCTCTAAATCATCCAGGTTCATTGCCTTATCAAACTCTTTAATCCAATTTACTACCATTTCTGGCTTTTCATTACTGCCTTGACGATAACGTAAAATATCTTCTACAGAATAAGCATATGCATCAGCCAAATAATCTACTCTATGATTATCTGAAATACGAATCAACCGCTCTTGCTTACAAGAAGAGATTACGATCGGTGAGTGTGTCGCAATAATAAACTGAATCTTTGGAAAAGTCTCCTTTAGTGCCTTAATAACATTCCACTGCCACTTGGGATGCAAATGCATATCCAATTCATCAATCAGCACAATTCCTGGAATCTGCCCCAAAGACTCAAAAACATTCGGATTCAAAATTGCTGCCCGATAAGCAATATCCATTACCATCCAAAGAAATGATTGATAACCTGCACTCAAATAAGAAATTGGCATTATCTGGCCGTTCTCTTCATACACCATATCCTCTACTTGGCGGGAATAATAAATTTCCGGACACGTTGGAAGATCATTCATCTTTTGCATAGCAGAAGCCGTCAACTTCTTAAAGGCCTCATATTCCGCAATCTTTGTAGCACTACGGAATGCCTCCATTTCCATTTTCAAGCACCACTCTTTAATCCCTTTTATATCCAAAGAATAATCCAGGCATCCTATATATCCTTGGCGACGATCATTTAGTTTTTCTTTTAACACCGAACCAAAGTCTCCTCGCTTCTGCTGCCACACCCGTGCTTCACTCTGATAGCTAAGGACTGGTAACGTCTCCGACATTCCATTGGTTAATGCATATGCATATTCACAAATAGCACGATCGCTAACCGTTGTTTTTGAATTTGGATGTTCGTCTTTCCTCCGTCTAACCCAATGATAATCTTTATTTTCTTCAACATTCAGCGTACATTCTACTTCTGTCGGGATCTGATATTTTAACGCAGAAGATGCCTCTCCCATTTTTACCACTTCAAAGCGTACTTGATCGGATAAAATATTTTTTGAAGGAACACCCGTAATTCCTGCCAGATACCCTCCCAATCCAATTGAAAGAGCATCTAAAACCGATGTTTTTCCAGCACCGTTATCTCCAATCAGCAAATTTATACCTTCTTGAAACTCCAACGTCATATCAGATATTGCCTTAAAATTCTTAATTGTAACATTTTTCAAATACATTTGCAGTCCTCCTGCACAACTACTTTCCATATTTATAGTATAGAAGCTACTGTTCCAACACTTTCCCAATCGCATAAACTGGAATCGTCTCAATCTTTTCTCCATGATCTCCATGTGTCGGTACAGCCCGAAACGCCCTGTCAACAAATCCTTTTTCTTTATAAAAATGCAAAGATCTCGCCCTGTTATCACTGCTCTTTACTTCAATGCCATACCGGATCCGTTCCTTAATCTCATTCAAACCGAAATTTCGACAAACCATAAATCGGTATGGTATAAATATTTTCCTTAATTCCCCCATGGGTATTTCCCTTGGTATATAAAATATAATCTGCTTTCTTCTTCTCCAGCACCTCTTCCATGGTTCGGCTGCTGTTCTTACCAGACTTCACTTCGATGGCATAGGTATGCTGTCCTTTGATGGATTTCACATAAAAATCAATCTCATAATTTCCCCATGTGGCAAAAGCCGGAGTCTCCAGCGCAATTTCTCTTGGAAATGAAATTCGCCGACGTAAATCCAGGAATACAAAATTCTCGTTCACTACTCCCTGTATATCTCCTGACGCACATCCGGTCTGGGTCAAAAAATAGGTTGTCAATCCCAGATCCATAAAAAAGGCTCTGGATTTGGCTTTATAAGACAGTATATCACATCCCGTCAGTTTTCCGGCAAAGCCAATAATCCCAGCGCTGTGCAGCCAATCAATCGCACGATTCACCTCTGCCTTTGAAAGATTGCTGGAATATTCTTTTATGACTATGCTCTGCAGTTCCTCGCTAAAACTATCTGCATCCAGACCCTTTTTCTCTTTTACAAGGATTCTGGCTACGCTGGTAAAGATATTTTCATACGTATCATATTCCAGAATATCCTCAAAATACCGTCTGCTCTCATTAGCAAACAGGTGAACAATCTTTTCCAGAACTGCCTGACACTGCTCGATATTCTTTTGTTCCAGATAAGACAGTACCACAGCCGGATAGCCGCCAATCGTACAGTATATCTGATAAAGTTCTTCCAGTTCCTTGTAAACCGTTTCTCCACTGCCTCCATAAATATCCAGTTGATCGTACAGTTCCCATTTTCCCATTGCTCTTAAAAATTCTTCAAAACTAAGAGTTTGTATTTCAATGGAATCCAAATCTCCTGCTGAATACTTAAACTCCTTATTCAACACTCTACCCAAATAACTTCCTGTTATAATAAAATCACTGGAAAGCTGACGGGTAAATTCACGAACCCGATTATAGATTTCTGCTGACTCCTGAATTTCATCAATAATAACCACTGTATCCGGCGAATCAGTAAAAGATGGCTCATAACGGCGAATTAACTCATATACCGGATTTTCAAAGCGTTTCCCCTGCGTCATTTCGCTCCAGAGTTTTTCATACTGATTTAAGAAAAGTTCTCCTGAAAGTTCCAGAAGATTAATATAGATCTTCTGCTTGTATTCCTTATCTGCAAACTTATTTACAAGATACGTCTTTCCTACCTGACGTGCACCTGATACTTCCAACGTGGAGCGTCCTGCATTTTTCTTCCATTCGAGTAGCTTTTTATATGCCGTTCTTTCCAGTTCAATCCGCATAATTTCACTCCTTTTCCAACACTGTCTCCATTATACCAGACTCTCATACAAATTTATACAGAAATAATTCTGCTATCCTTTAAATGGTATAGAAAAAGACGCAGTTTCCCACGTCTTTTTCAAATGAACCTGTTTTTCTCCACTTTTCATTTTATTTATCCACAAAATCAAATTGTACCCGCCCCACCAGATAAATCGGTACGGTAATTTTTCTGTCAGATGCCCCACCATAGGTATCACCCTTCAGGAAATAGACGGCCTCTACTTTTCCATCCTTCAAAAGTAATTGAGCCGTTTTCCCTTCTGATTTTCCAGCTTTCACTTCAACGCCATACGTTTTATAGTTCTCTCTGCTGTTAATCAGAAAATCAATTTCGCCTTCTTTATACAGGCCAAACATAGGGGCTGTTCCAGAAATTTTTCTGGAACGTACCCGTTTTAATAAATCAATATAAACAAAGTTTTCATTTATGGTGCTGCGAAGCGTCGGCAAATCTGCTCCCACTATATCCAAAAAACTTCTGCATACTCCAATATCCAGGAAGTAAAACCGGCTGTTCGCTGACACATCCGTAGGATTACAGTCATTGGCTTTTCCGCAAAAATCCAGGATATGGGAACGATACAGCCATGCAATGGCCTGATTGATACTCCTTTTACTGAACCGATTGCTTTCCTGTTTATAAACAATTTTTGATAATTCAGAGATTAGATCTTCCGAACCTTTTTTCTCTCTTATCATGGTCTGTGCGACTGCAGGAAGAAGCTGTTCAAACAGATTCATATCCAGAATATCATCAAAATAACCCTGTGATTCCTCAGTAAAAATATGGATCACACGTTCCAGTTCTATCCTGCACGCTTCCAGGCTCTTTGTTTCCAGATATGTTTTCACAACCGCAGGATAACCGCCAATCTGGCAGTAAATATCATAATATCGTTTCAGCTCATCATAGTCCTTATGCGGACTTCCTCCCAGCAAATCTACAGTATCATATAAGTCCCATTTTCCTCCGGCATCCAGAAATTCTTCAAATGTCAGTGTATCCAGCGTCATAATATCCAGATCGCCAACTGGCTGGAAATACTCTTTGGATAAGGTTTTTCCCAGATAACTTCCTGTAACAACAAAATGACAGGAAAATTCTCTGGCAAACTGACGAATCAGAGAATAGACTTTCGCAAAATCCTGAATTTCGTCAATAATAACGATGGTATCTTTTGTGTCCTGAAAACGTCCGTCAAACAATCTCATAGCCTCATGGAGCGGTCGTTCTTTTCTGGGCATTCCAGGCTCCCAGGCTGTGGCCCTTTCCAGACACTCCAAAAACTCCTGTCCTGTTGTCTGCACCATATTGATGTATAAATAAATCGGATAATTCTCCTGTGCAAATTTATTCAGGATATAGGTCTTTCCTACCTGACGTGCTCCCCTAAGTTCCAAAACCTTGTGAGAATCCCGTTTCTTCCAATCCAGTAATTGTTTGTAAATATCTCGTTTTAACTCCATTGGACATTCCTCTCTCTACACTGTCTCCATTGTAACATAACCACAGCATTAAGCGAACCCCTGTTTTATAAAAAGCAAAAACAAATGTACTCTGGCCACCTTACCCGACCCGTTTCCGAATCTGTTCCATATCTTCATGGGATTTTTCTATCATAATGCACCTTCTTCCCAGTCTCAGAGCTGCCACCCCTACTGCTCCGCTTCCGGCAAACTGATCCAGTATTACTTCTCCTTCCCTTGTCAGATACGGGATTAGCTGTTCGCAGAGTTCTACGGGCAGTTCACTTTGATGAATCTTTTGATTTCTGGGAACGGGTTCCACATCAAACATGGCGGGCAGCATCCCTGCCGCCCCACTCATGTAATGAATCCCTCCGTCCTTTTTGATCTTCTTGCTGTCCAGCCTCATGCACCGAGCCTTTCCCTTGGTAAAAATCATAATGTCCTGGCTGTTCTTGGCTTTTCTTCCCGTATTGCTTACAAAACTCCCCTTTTTCCAGCTTACCTTGCTGTAATATTCCAGACCGCACTGGCTGGCAAATTCCTTTATCTGATACAGATACCGGTAATTGCTTTCATTTTCAGCGGGAAGAAATTCCACTAAAAAACATCCGGCTTTTAATACTCTGGCTTTCTCCTGAAAGTCCTCCAGCTCATACCGGAAACATTCATAGTCCGAAAATGAACGGTTTCCCCCTCGATTGGAAAGAATATCCAGCCACGGATGATCCGTAATGATACAGTCTATGCTTTCATCTTCCAGCATATCCAGCCTTCTTCCATCTCCTTCTATCAGCACACATCCGCTCTTCCTGTCCAGTTTTTTCTTCCCTGACTTGATAATGCTCATTTGATTTCCTCCTGTTCGGTTCTCCCTGCCATTACAATCCTTTTTTCTTTTCTCCGATATAAATAAACGGAATCAGACAGCATGTCTTCGGGCGCTACACACTCCCTGTTTACGGTAAATACAATTTCCGCCAAATCTGAAACGGAAACCTCTTCTGTGTATGGAAGCACTAATACTTCATGGCAGCTGGATGGTAGGATAATTAAATCTGACTGAAAACGGTCTGCAATCCCTTCCAGCACATCGGGATACAGCATTGCAACAGCTCCATACGTATGAAATATATTCGACAGCAGGTACATGCCGCCTGTTTCCTGTTCCGTCTCAGCTTCTTCATTACATTCTTCTTCCAAATCGATCCCTGCCTCTAACGTAAACTGCCGGATTGCCTGTTCCAACGCAGTAAACTGGATTGGAAACCGTCTTCTGGTGTTTTCCAGAGCCAGTGTAAACAGGCTTTCTTCTTCCAGTCCCAATACTTCCGCCTGTTCTTTCCGAATAATCCAGAAAAGCATTCTATCTTCTACTTGCTGCATTGGTACATAATAAACCACCGCCAAATCATAAAACTTCCGATACGGAATCTCTTTTAACAGTTCTTCGTTATTCTTTCGGTTCACCAGACGGCATACCAAATGTTCTTTCACCCATTGAATGTCCAGTGTGCGCTTTTCTGCCTTTTCTAATCCCTGAATTTCCATGTTGTTCCTCCTTTTCCACAATAAAAGAGGACAGCACACCGGCTGTCCCCTGACCTTTTTGTATTATTTGCAATGCTAAATCCTCATAATCCTGTTCTTCTTAAAAGGGTTTCCCTGATTCCCTGGAAGGTTTCCTGAATGGGGGCTACGCATCCCTTTTCCACATCATCCTGGGCCTCTGTCAGCATTTTTAACAGTTCCAATTCTGCTTCCATTTTCTTCCCTCCCGTCTTTTAATATCAATATTATATTATTATTCTGATATAGATACAACCTTAACCAATCAGTCCCATCCTTTTTATCAATTGAATGGCATCTGAAAAACCAGCCAGATACAATGCCTCCTGTTCCTCGGCCTCCCACGCCTCCTTTGCGGAAAAATACTGGTCAAATTCCTGTTCCACCTCCTTTCCCTGTTTTTTTAACACCTGTTCCCACTGTTCCACAGCCTTCTGATATGCATTTTTCCGTTCATCATCCTGTTTGTATTTTTCCTGAATCACGCTGCATATCCGTTCGTTTAACATCATTTTAAAAAATTCTTCTGTTCCCATTCCATCTTCCTTTTTATGCCGCCAAAATCTGGAATCTCCGGCTCTTTACCTCTTTGGAAAACTCCGTGTAAATATCCGGCCGCTCTGCCTTTAATCGTCTGGTATCAATTTTGGTGCTCTCCACGTTGCTCCAGTGAATCCGGTAATCCTCTCCTATCGCCCACTCGGATTCCCCCATTTCTTTTTTGATGGTCTGTTCGATCTGGTTCTTCTCCTGTTCCAGTGCTTTTATCTGCTCCACAATCTCCTGGCGGCGTTTTAAATCCGTCTGGAAACCGGAAAGTTGAATCTCCATGCCCTTTCTTGCCGTATGGAAATGCTGATTCAACAGCTCGGTATACGCATCCGATCCGTCTGCCTCCGGCAGTACGCCTGCCTGTACATAATTCTCCCAGAAGTTCTGTTCGATTTGAATCAGGTTTTGAATTAGTTCCTCATCCCGTTCAATCTTCGTCCACTGAAATCCCTGCCCCAGAATCACTACTGCCAGATACCAGCAGTCCGCATTAGTCACGGCCATGTAATGAACACACTGAATCAGGTAATGGGGAGGGAGCTGTCCATCCTTCCATTTTCCGGCGCTGTATGCACTGGCTGTCTTACATTCCAGCCCTGCACGTTCCCCCACAATCATACGGTCTACATCCGCTACCATAAACGGATACTCCTCGTGCTGATACATGTAGTTGCTCCGCCTTACCTTTAACCCTGTTTCTTCCATAAACCTCCTAGCTACATATTCTTCCAGATCCCTTCCCTGACGCATGGATTCATTATCTATTTCTTCCACATCCTCTGTAATCTTATCCAGATACACATGGGCGGCTGTCCGGTACGGATTTAATCCGCATACGGCTCCTGCATCAGAACCGCCGATTCCCTGCTTGCGGTAACGCAGCCATTCTTCTCTTGATATCTGTAACGTTGACACTAATTTTTTCATATGCCCTTCTCCTATACTGCCATACAAATGATAATAATAATCTGAATCATGCTCTTCTCCTTTATGCTGCTGCAGTCTCTTGAACAATTAATTTTCCTTCTTTCCGAAAGCTGTAAAAGCGGTCTTCTCCCACCACGATATGATCAACCAGCGCAATGCCGAGAATCTCTCCTGCCTTCCGTAACCGTTCCGTAATCAGGCGGTCTTCCCTGCTTGGCCTGCAGTCACCGGACGGATGGTTATGAAAGCAGATAATATAGGACGCATTATTTAATACCGCCATTTTATAAATATCCCTTGGCTCTATATAACAGTGGTTCAATCCTCCTACTGCCACAATCTCCAGTGCCAAAGGTTCCATCTGGTTATTTAAGGCCAGAACCACCAGCATTTCCCGATCCGCTGGCCTTAACAGCGGCCTTATCATATCTGCCGCTTCTTCCGGCTTCCGGAATTTTTTTGTTCCATACAGGCAGCGGCTTTCCTTTACCATTTCCAGCCGGACAATTCCCACCTTCTTTTTCGGAACAGGCCGCTTTATTAAGCGTTCCAACCGTTCTTTCTGACTTTGCTCTCTCATATTTTCTCCCTTCTTTCTTCTTATGCAGCTGTCCTGGACTGGGAGCGTTTCAGTCCGGTCATGGCATCCCTGTACTGCTCTGCCGTCATCTGGGTAATATCCGTAAGATGGTATCGTTCCAGAACTTTCTCCAGCGGTACACCAGTCCGGTCTAGCTCCTTTTGCATGTCCCGTTTCATCTTTGCCGTAAGCTGCTTCTTTACTGTTTCTGCCAGATCGGCACCATTGCTCTTCGGTGCTGCAGAAGCTGGTTCCTGTTCCTTCACTTCCTGCTTTGTTTCTCCGTTTGCGGCTGGCACATGTTCACCAATTACCCGTTTTACAAATACCGGCCTGTTAGCGCCGTTGCGGATTTCCAGCCCGCAGATTTCCCGATTCTCATTGTAAGAGATAGCTGCTACCGTAAAGTGTTCCGGTGTGGTATACCGCTTTCCATCATACTGAATACTCACTCGGTCTGCCGGAATCCAGATAAACGGTGCGGAGTAAAGTTCCCGTCCAATCCCCCAGTTAAAACAGGCCCGCTTAAAGGAATCGGAAGCCGCCCCTTTCTCCTTTTCCGCAAAGCTTTCCGTCCCCACGTCCTGCTTGTTGATCCACTGCTTTTTTTCTCCATCCCAGACCTCTACCGTACAGTACAGCCTTCCGCCAATCTCCTGATGGGTTCTGCGCCACCCAAAGGATGTAAAACTTTCATCCAAAATGTTCTGTGCTGCTCTTGCATCCATAAACAACAGCAGACTCAGGCCTTTCTCGCTGATTGTTCCAATCCGGCACTCGATCTCATCCGGCCGGAGCAGCCTGATTTTCTTCTGTTCCATTCCAATCACTCCTGTTCCTATTTTTGCATAAAAAAGAGAGTACCATTGACTGATACTCTAATCTTATGCAAACATTTCTACGCTGCTTTTACCATCTCATAAGCCCTGTCAATCATGGTATTTCCGTCAACCGTCTTTCCAAACAGGCTTTCTCGATAATTGGAGCGTTCCCTTAACGGTCTGGCATGGGTGGCAAAATCACTGACTGCATTTACAAAGCGGTAAGCGTTCTTTCCCACATGCGCCAGATCCGGTGCTTCAAAATAACGGCATTTCATATCCTCTTTCATTTTCAGGAGATTCTTCTTCTGGGTTTCACTGGCATTATCCAGAAGCGGAAACAGACTATCTATGTACTCCAATACCTGACGGTCTGAAAGCTTCTGGCGGTTTAATAGGTCAATGGCTTTTCCCAGCTCTGCCATGTACCGGTCTGCATATAAAAGGGTATTTCTGGCATCTTCCAGCTTGCCATGAATATCCCCCGTATGAATGGTTGACCAGCTTCTCTTTGCTGTAGACAGTGCCAGATTCAGCGTATTCTGGCACACAACCCTGATTGGTGTCATGGCTGCCTTAATTGCTCCGGTTCCATCATGGCTGTTCATAAAGACCAGATACGGTGTAATTTCATCCCCACTGATAATATATCTCTGGGGAAGCTTTGCCAAAATCCAGGTACGGCGGCCGTTCTGCAGACTTCCAGCCGTTTCATAGGTAACGCCCTCACCCAGCAATTCATCCGTAAAGGCGAAGGCGTCTTCATTCTGTACCACCTTATATCGGTCTGACACTACCCCCAATATCTGGTTATCTGTATCCCTTACATTCGCTTTAAAACCGGAAACAGAGAGTCCGTCCTCCGTAAAAAGCGGTTTTTGAACCACCCTCCAATCCAATCCGGCAAGGGAAAGGGCTGCGCTGGAAGTCGGAGCTTCCAGTACCCTTGTTCCCAGTCCATGCCATGGTGCTGTCCTTGTGTAAAACATTGTTTCAACATTTGCTGCCATTTTAATTCCTCCTTTGATTTATTTTTGGAATAAAAATACCCAGGCCATATCTGACCTGGGCTGGTGTTATTCATCATCTTTCATTGCATCAAGGATGACTGCAAGAATGCTGAGAATAACTGTGAGAATCCTTTTGTCCACTTTAAAGACCTCCTTATGAATTACTCACAGTTATAATATCTGCCTGAAATTTTATATTTTAGCATCCTTTTGAATAGTATTACCGCTTATCATCTTTTTCTATTTCCAGTTGCTTATGTATTCTACTGATTGCACTGTCCACCGTTTCCCATTCTCCTGAATATGGATTATATGTACAATACCATGGTTTTTCATTAATTTCTTTTTCTATTGAATTAGGCCTGCAGTCAAAACATGTATACCGAAATTCACAATCTTTGCAAACATTCACCTTATCTTTATTAAACTCAAAAATTTCCTTATTCATTATGAATTTCAGGTGATTGCCCTTCAAATTACCATGGCTTATACGTCGTTCCATAGCACAAGGATATACTTCCATATTTGAAGAAATATATAATCTTCTGCAAAAACAGTTATGTCCGCTTACGCATCTGGCAGAAAAATCTTCATCTAAATTTAGCGGAAAACTTTTTTGTGTAATAAGCCTCTTCTTTATTAATTCGTCATTTAGCAAATATCCATTGGCTCTGCCTGTCAAACGCACTACATCACCATTTTTGAGACAATATAAATCACTATTAGGTGAGCCTATCTCTACTCCATTCATAAGGACATTTGCCACTCGATAACTTACATTATATTTTTTTAATAGCGCAAGGCCTTGTATTGTACGTTTATGACTTCCCTGTACTTTTGTTACATAATCGTGATAATGCTCATCATAGGAATATACCGAAACAGCTACACTTATATGATGCTTTGAAAAAAATTGTGCTAATTCATCTGTAATTAAACTTGCATTTGTAAAAATGACTACCGAATCCATTTTTTCACAGGCATAGCAAATCATTTCCTTCAAGTTTTTTACAAGCAAAGGTTCTCCACCAATCAGCTGAATTTTTTTCACTCCATATGCGTCTAATTCATCAATTATATATTTATATTCATCAATTGATAAAACTTGCTTATTTGTTATACACGCCTCATCATAGCAATGAATACATTTCATATTGCATTGGTTTGTCAGTTCTATCCAGACAAAATCAATCTGGATTTCTTTTTTTAATTGCTGAATTTTACCATCACTAATAAATTCACTTGTATTAACAAGTAATTTTTCTTCTAACAATACCTTTATTTTTTCTTTATCCACAGCAGAGAACTCAGTATTATCATTTTTAACTGCTTTCTTAGCTACCTCCGAGTAGTCAGCAGAACAATGATACAGCCTGCTTTTATTAAAATCATAAAAACAGCTATTATATGCCCCATCTACCAAAAATACCTTATCATTAAATGAATACATATTATGCACCTTATATCAAAAAACATTACACTCATCGCTTGGATTACATAATGCCCCTTCCGGTCTGCAATCGTAGCCATGATCTGGATAACATTCTCTCCAATCTGGGTCACATCCATAATCTGGATTGCATTCTCCTGGCTCAGGTTGAGGCGGACAATCCTCTGGATGGCAATTATAACGGCCTTTACTACTGCTTACACCAAATAACTTAAAAAATGACATAAATTTTTCCTCCCTTTGTTATCGTTATTTTTAGTTTGTATTGCACCTTGCAAATATCATTTATATTCTAATTAAATTTCCTACAATCTATTATTTAGTATATTTATTCTCCATATTTAGCTATTCTAAATCGTCTTTCTACCTCTTCATCAAAATGATCTTCCAACCATTTTGCATCTAACTGATTTTGTGTCAAGCCTCCATGCTCTCTAGCAAAATCAATATCTGCTTGTACACAAGACGGTGTAAAGAAATACGTAGTCTCGCTAGTAACAGGACAGTTGTTCAATCCGACATTATAGCTAAATTTTTTCTTGTCTGCTATTTCTTTTCGTATTTCGCTTTTAATCTCCGCTAATACCATACCATCAAATAATTCTTCAAAAAATCCCATAATATTTTAGCACTCTCCTCTCTCTTTAGTGCAGTGCACTTTTTCTTTCTATTACTATTTTTTAACAGTAATACGATTCCTACCTCTTAGGCAGCAGCCCTTTCTTTTTATAAAGAAATATTAAATTTTCTTATGCCCCTCTATCCAATATCTTTCTTATACACGCAGTTCCTTCTGCTAATTAGTATATCACACTTTTACTCATTTGAACATTATTTTTATTACAACTGAACGCTTTTTACTCCGTTTATTACCCTTTAGAATAGAAGATGAACCGGAGGTACTACAAAAATGGACATTATTCAACGAATTAACGAACTAACTGAACAGCGTGGCTGGAGCAAATATAAACTTGCTTCTCAATCCGGTCTGTCTCCATCAACATTAGCAAATATTTATCGCAGAAATACCATTCCATCCATTGCCACTTTAGAAGCCCTCTGTGATGCTTTTGGGATTACTTTGAGTCAGTTTTTTGCCGAAGATAATACTGCTGTACCACTTACTCCTGAACAAAAAAAGTTTTTTGATCGCTGGAGTAATCTCACCCCTCAGCAGAAAAAAATAATAGATGAACTGATTTTAGAATTTAAATAGCGTTTTCACTCAACATTCTAATAAAATCAATTCATCTGAAAGGGGTTCTATCCGTTTGAACATTCTTCAAAATTATCCAGAATTATTAAACGTACATGAAGCTGCTGAAATACTCAATTGCCGCCCATCTACCGTATGTAAACTTTGCCGTACCGGAAAACTCAGGGCTATGAAAACGGGAAAGTCCTGGACGATTCCTTTAATGAGCATACAGGACTTTATTCTTATTTCTACCAATTATAAAACTTCTTACGACCATTAAAATGCCCCATGCATATTGCATGGGGTATCTTGATTTATCCTCTCTGTAAATAACATCACTGTAATGAAATCAAGTAAACTCTTGTCAACGTCTCTCAACCTTTCCAACCAAAAGTGTAGTACATTTGGCGTTACTTGTTTTAATATATAAGAAGTATATATAAAATTAATATATTTTATTATTAGCATTAATAGATATAAAATCAATAATAGATATATTAATCACTATAACTATCATTATCCCTATGAATGAAAATATAAAGATTTATTTATACCAATACATAACGATAATATATATTATAACCGAAAAAGGAGAATCCCATGAGCATTCAGCAAAGTCCTGTTACTTCTGTACGCTTAACACAGCGTTCCAAACAAATTCTTCAATCCATCCCTGCTAAGAAAAAAACAACTCCGAATAAATTTATTAATGAGTGCATTGAAGCTCACAATACTCCCTCTTCCCGAATACAGAAAGATTTCCATACTGCAAGGATTCTTATGCAAACCCAGGTTTATCTGTTTCAAAATTCTGGTTTACTGGCTGATGCCCCTGATGCGTTCAGACACTTGTTAGCAACGATTGAAAGGAGTTTTTAACCTTGGCAGTCTTAAATGTATCCCCAACACCACAAAAGAAATATGTGCATCAGAGAAATGAACCCGAAATCATTGAAATTTTTCTTAGATATATTACACGTACTGGCCGCTCCGATTGTTTTCCGCCTGCCTATGTCGGATACCTTGGCTTTCCTCCAAAATGCACAGTAGAGAACCTAATCGAAGAATTTCTCAAAACCCAATCCGTATTTAAAAACACGTCCGGTTTCCGAGCACGCCATGAAATCGTTTCCTTCCAGCCCGATGAATATATGGATTGTCTTGGAGTGTGTCAAATCGTTCCCATTTCGTACCATCTGGCCAACTGGTATTTTAACCAAGGGTTTCAGGTGGTATTTGCAATCCATGCCGACACGCCTAATTTACACATTCATTTTGTGATTAATACGGTCAGCTTTATTACCGGCAAAAAATATCATTGCAACTATTCCCAATTTCGCAATCAAAAAGACTATCTAGAATCAGTCATTACCAAATTGACACAAAAAAATAAAAAGCTTCCAACACTTCCTTACAACCCTAGTGGGCCGTTACTAGATGCTTCCCTATTTTATAATATGCCAAGTATCTGCCCTGTCCAGTTTATGCCTAAAAAATAGGTGCTGCCTTCAGAAAAGTTGAAAACAACACCTATTTTTAAGCGTAATTATAATTCCTTTATTACAATAACCAATTACACGGGATAAATACAGCTAACGTCTAGTATAGTTGTATTTATCTCATTCAGAACAAGTGCCTCATACAAATCTCGCCTCCCAAATGCTCCTAAAGACTATGGAAGGGCAGATTTCCCATAATCAATAATACCAAGCTATCCGATTCTTGCTACAGCCTCAACCGCCCGATCAACTCCCATATGCACATAGGTATCGTAAGTTATCTTCACAGAACTATGCCCCAGAAGCTGGCTTACCACCTTCACGTCCACCCCTGCCTGAATTAGATTGGTCGCAAATGTATGCCGGAAAGAATGGACGCTTCGATACGGTACATCTGCCGCTTTCAAGATCGCCTTCAAAATTTTTGGCAATGTCTGCTGGCTCAACAACTCCCCCTTATCATTACAATCCACATATTTGCTTTTGATATGGTGCGTCTCCTGATAACCTCTCATCCATTCCAAAGCCTGCTTTGCCTTCGCATTACAGGGAACTACTCTTTCACCATTTTTCGTTTTAACCGTCGTAATGATTACTTTATAGCGTTTTTCACTATCATGGCTCCGCTCCTGAACTACTGACGCATTCTGCCGCACATAAATGAATCCCTTTTCCAAGTCTACATTATCCCAGGTCAATGCTATCGCTTCTCCGGCTCGAAGTCCAGTATTTGCCAGTAATATAAAAAACCATACATGCTTATACCGGACCTCTCCTGACTGATACGTAATGGCTGCCACATTTTCTATTCTGGCAAGTTCCTCTTTACTAAATACGCTCATTTGCTTCTCCTTCTTATTTAAATTTTCTTTTTTTGGCATCTGCACTGCTCGCACTGGATTAAAATCCATCTCTCTGCAGATAACCGCATACTCAAAGCATCCATTTAACAACTCATATATTTTCTTTAGAGATGAGTAGGAAAGTGTCCGGCTTTTCTCATTAATCAGTCCTTGCACGTCCATTGATGTAATATTTCCCAGCTGGCATCTTCCTACCCGACTATCTTTAATCTGCGTAAGGTATGTCCGTTCCAGTCGATCAAAGGATGCTGCCTTTAAAGATGGCCGTTTTACGGTTTCCAACCATTTCTCGATATAGGCATTAACAAATATTTTTTGCGGTATTACCTCTTTTTTTAAGGTTCGGATTTTAAATTCCTCTAGTTTCCGCTCTACTTCCTTTCTCGTTAATCCGGTACAGGAAAATGGTTCATATCCCGCAATCGTAATCCGTCCCAAATACGTTCCATTTTCTTTCATTGTAATCGAACCGTCGCCCTTTTTACGGCGTTTTTTCATAGTTTCTTTTTCTACCATAATATTCCTCCCAAAAAGTAGACCCCTGGAGGTAGTTCCAGGGGCATCCGGCATCAATAAAAAATTTCCTTACCTGTGTTTTCGAGTAACCAGCGTTGAATCTGCGCCTCTGATGTTAGGTACGATTTGCCAACTTTCACGACTGGCAGCACTCCGGCCGTAAGCAGTTGTTGCAGCTTCGTGCGACCAAACGGAAAAATTTTCAATAAATCTTTCTTGGAATATACCTTTAATTCTGGCCTATGCTCCTTTAATTCTGTCATTCTCTCTCCTCCTCCCAGTTTCTTATTTCCTCCGGTCGAACCGAATATAACGTATTTTTCTTTATCTGCCATAGATTCTCTAATCCAAATAGAAATAATACCTCCGAACGATATACCTCCTGAATTATTTGGAATGCTTCTTCCTCTGAATCACACCCCTTAAAAGTAAACGGTACTTCCTCTCGCCCTTTCAATTTTTCTGCGTCTGCCAGTAAATAATCTGTACACGTATAAAGCCCTGTCGCATAAGGCATCGTTAATACAAAATAACTCATTATCATTTTCTCCTTACCGTCCATATTCCTTTCTTTTTTTCACCTGATAAATTCGCAATTTCATAAGGAATATTCCTCGTTGACATCGCTCTGTTGAGGATCATGGTAGGAACACTATCCTTCTGATCCGACCTCCTGTTAATCTGCAACAATTTTAGAAGCTTATCAGAAAAATCCAAAACTTCCTCTTTCGTAAACTCCTTTCCCAATGTTTCCTCCAAAAACTGCATTATCTCCTGTTCCTCTACTGGCAGAACCCGATCCATATTTTCATATCCCTGGCATTCCGGAAACAGTTCTACAATCATCGACATGTAATTCTCCACAAACGTTTTATCTTCCGGATAGTCAAGTAACTTCTGCAGAAACCGAATATGGAATCGGTTAGTCTTCCCCGTATACTCATTAATTTGATATTTCATTTTTTCTCCTTCGCTCTGCAAATAAAGTGGAAATGGAAGTTGAGCTAAAAGATCAGTTGCAATTCTTCCAATACAACGTTCCTCTAGGATCGAAATCCTTTCATTTTCCCCCTCTAATTCCTGAATCTTGGCCTCCACTGTTCTTTTTGATGGGAGCTGCAGTATTAATTTTACCCTATCCTTTTCCCCCTTGTGCCTTTTCCGTCCAAGCATCTGAATGACACTTTCTGGCCACAGATGAAAACTCACAATGTAACGCAATTTTTCGTCCCGAATATTCACTCCCACGTCAAGCCAACTCGTTGCGATCAAGTAACGACCATCAAATTGTTCGGTTTCCATCAGCCTGTCAAATATAACTCGCTGTTCTCTCTGTTTCGATATTGCTGTGATGAATACTGCATCGGAACCTAATTCTTCTGCCAACTCCTCCCCCTGATTCATCGATCGGACAAAAATCAATGCTTTTTCCTCCTTGCCAATCTTTTTTAAAAACCCTAAAATTGTCTGTTTCTTCTCACCAAAAGCAATCGAAACATAGTCATAATTTCGTTTAAAGAAGTAGACTGTTAATGCCTCATTTGCTCTCCAATAGGACTCATCCGGAACCATCTCATCTTCCAATTTTGCTATGGTATCCAGAATAATTTCAGGAGTTGCAGATAAGTACACTCGCTTTGATCTCTGTGCCACCGTAGTAAGCAAAAACTCCAGAATAAACTGCGTGAACACATTAAACAAAGCATCCAGCATGAAGCAATGAACCTCGTCCAAGACTACGAACTCAAATTTTCTTGCTTCTGCCAATAAATTCTGTCTTGCCCTAGATGATACCAAAGATTGATATGTAATGATCGTACAATTTGACCACTCCGCCTTTTGCTTAATTCCATCCATCGTATAGTGCCTCACAAGTTCGGGACAAAATTTTTCACCTATTCTCTTCCTGAACTGAATGGCTAAAGCTTCCCTTGGGACGACAATCAACACCTTCTTTCCACATTCCTGAGCTAACGGAATCAATACCTCCTCGATAAATGTCGATTTTCCCGTTCCTGTTTGGGATGAAATTAAGTACCCTTTTCCCCGTTCCCAACGGCTGACTGTCCTTTCATTCAGTAGCTCTGTTATAAATGAGCTCTCCCATTCCCCGTAGACCTTAACCCTTTCTGGTGCTATTATGGAATACAACTTATTCCTGTCCGGTATTGCTTCTTTAACTCGTTCCTCCAACGCTGAAATCCTAACGGCTTCGATTACCATTTATCTTCTCCTTTCCCGCATCGCGTGATATAATTCTAACAAACGCAAATGTGAATATAAGACTTTTATTTCTCGAATTCCATTTTTAAATTTTTCCGTTTTGAGGCCATCTTTTTAGCTTTAGGAGGAGGAACTATGTATTCTAACAACTCGTTATGTATTGGGAATCATCAATTTCATACTTGCAAAGGTATTGCTTCTTTTCTAAATGGCAGTTTACCAGCTCCCAATAATATAATTCCTGAAAGAAATTCTTATTGGGATAAATTCGATATGCATAATAGGATAGTAAGACAAAAAGAACAACTTAGAACGAAATATTCTTTACAAGATATTATTGATGTGGAAATAGATTTGGCAAAATTAAATATCTTAAAAAATATAAAATATGCTTCTTTCACATCGACTGGTAGTTCCATCCTAAACAGCCTTATTTTAAGCTATGAAGAATATCCTAGTTTAGTTATCAAAACATTTCAGCAATATTTGAGAGACTGTAACGCCTGGACAAATTTGCTTACCCCTCCTGATATTGAATTTCAGCAATATAACGTTACCACACATCAAAGAAATTATTACGACAATGGAAAAGCAGAAATCCGCGGGAGTGGTGGAAGAAGAAATTCCTTTAATAAATTTTTTAAAAATAATGAACTTGCTTTACAGCAATTAGGTATCCATAAACACGGAAACTCATTTTGTTTTCCTCTTAGTGAAACATATTATTTATTTTATTTTTACCAGATAACCCAGCAAAAACAATCTTTTGAAACATTATATGACTTAGCAAATCCGATAAATTATACTGATGATGTAGATTATTTTCTGTTTCCATATCGAATTAATAAATTAATCAGTTTAAATAAACTGCAGTACACCCTACACTTTTATGATTTTATTTTTTCTGAAGAAACAAATTTTTTAAACGTAATCAAAAAGTTCTTCCCTGCATCTAGAGAACATAAAGAAATCGTTGCATTTATCAAAAATACCTTTTTTGATTCTGAATTTTTAACGTCCTACTTTGCTAGTGATTGGCCTGATTGTGCGATCATCATAATAAATGAAGTATTATCTTGGTATCAAATGACCCCGTCTGGCAATTATGCTGAAAACTCATTATTAAACCTTCGTACAGAATTACTGGAGGCTTTCTCAACTTCCTTCTACAGTATTATTAGTCCGAAGGTAGCTGCTCAATTAGTCCAAGACTTACACGGATATCACTTTGAAATTGAATCTTTAGAAAAGAGGCTTTGTAATGAGCTATCCAATAATGTATATTTCACATCGTACTATTGGTCTACATATCCTCTTTCTGAAATTTATAATGGCACTAGAAGTCACAAGCATGTTTTAGATCTTTACCAGAATTATTTATGGAAAAGGTAGTATCAGGATAGCCCAGAAAAATTTCTGAACTACATTTTTTCTTGCTTTCCGGTACACTATTGGTACACTATCTTTTGATTTATAGTGTACCAACCTGTTCCAAAACGGCTTTTCCCACTAAAAAAGGAACTTCGGTTAATTCTAGTAATAATTACTAAAATGGCCGAAATTCCTTTATTTTAAAAGCTTTTTATACGAAAAAAGGAACCACATTTCTGTGATTCCTTCAGAGGCGACAACCAGATTTGAACTGGTGATCAGGGTGTTGCAGACCCACGCCTTACCACTTGGCTATGTCGCCATAACATATTATATTCATAGTAAGAACAAAAAATGACTCCAAGGGGATTTGAACCCCTGATACCACCGTGAAAGGGTGGTGTCTTAA
>JBKUOG010000039.1:0-19799 GCA_046957575.1 Lachnospiraceae bacterium
ACAAAATGGATGAAATCAGTGAAGATGAAGCGGCCTCTGTTTAATATAGCAATTGCTGATGCCAGTTTTTATATGCATGAATTAAGATGAAATAAGATGGTATAAGACGAAAATAGGAAAAACAGAAATCCCTTGATTTTACAATAGGATAATCAAAGACGAAACAACACGAACAACAGTTCGTAAAGAAAAAACACTTGACAACCAACTTTCTTTCGTGTATGATTACACAGGTGATTGAAATGGAAAAGATAGTCCAGCAAGGGCTGCTCTATGATTTTTATGGAGAGCTGTTAACATCGCATCAGCAGCATATCTATGAAGATGTTGTAATGAATGATATGTCACTCAGCGAGATTGCCCAGGAAGAGGGCATCAGCAGACAGGGCGTTCATGACCTGGTAAAGCGCTGCGATAAGATTCTGACCGGCTACGAAGAAAAACTCCGGCTGGTAGAAAAATTTCAAAAGACAAAAGAACTGGTCCGCGAAATTGAAGATCTGACCGCAGAGTACCAGAAAAGCGGAGATGGACGTCTGGTTGACAAAATTGGAGAGATTTCCAGAGACATCGCAAAGCTGTAGAGGAGGACATACATGGCTTTTGAGAGTTTATCCGATAAACTGCAGAATGTATTTAAAAACCTGCGGGGAAAAGGCCGTCTGTCAGAGGCCGATGTAAAGGCCGCATTAAAAGAGGTCAAGATGGCTCTGTTAGAAGCGGATGTAAGCTTCAAGGTAGTCAAACAGTTTATCAAATCTGTAGAGGAACGGGCCATTGGCGAAGACGTCATGGGAAGCCTGACTCCCGGACAGATGGTAATTAAAATTGTAAATGAAGAACTGGTTCGTCTGATGGGCTCGGAGACAACCGAGATTGCCTTAAAGGGCGGCAGCGAAATTACCGTCATTATGATGGCAGGTCTTCAGGGTGCTGGTAAGACTACTACCACAGCAAAGATTGCCGGCAAGTTAAAGGCAAAAGGCAAACGTCCATTACTGGCTGCCTGCGACGTATACCGTCCGGCTGCGATCCAGCAGCTGCAGATCAACGGAGAGAAGCAGGGTGTTCCGGTATTTTCTATGGGCGATAAGCAGAAGCCTGTTAACATTGCAAAAGCAGCCATTGAGCACGCGGCAAAAAATAACTTAAACGTAGTCATTCTGGATACCGCAGGACGTCTTCATATTGATGAAGATATGATGAACGAGCTGATTGAGATCAAAGAACAGGTGGACGTATACCAGACCATTCTGGTAGTAGACGCCATGACTGGCCAGGACGCAGTCAATGTGGCCGGTATGTTCAATGATAAGATTGGAATTGACGGTATTATTCTGACCAAGTTAGACGGTGATACCAGGGGCGGTGCAGCTCTTTCTATCCGTTCCGTTACGGGAAAACCCATCCTTTACGTAGGTATGGGAGAAAAACTGTCAGATTTGGAGCAGTTTTATCCAGACCGCATGGCATCCCGTATCTTAGGTATGGGCGACATCCTTTCCCTGATTGAGAAGGCAGAAGCCGAGATTGACCAGGACAAGGCCAAAGAGTTAAGCCAGAAGCTGAAAAAAGCAGAATTTGATTATAACGATTTCTTAGACCAGATGAACCAGATTAAAAAGATGGGCGGCATGGCAAGCATTATGAACATGATGCCCGGCATGGGAAATCTTGGCAATATCGATATGGATGAGAACGAAAAAAATATGAAGCGGGTAGAGGCAATCATCCTTTCTATGACAAAGGAAGAGCGGGCCAATCCTTCTTTAATGAACGTTCCCAGAAAGAAGCGCATTGCAAAAGGTGCAGGCGTGGATTTAAACGAAGTCAATCGTCTGTGCAAGCAGTTTGAGCAGATGAAAAAGATGATGAAGCAGCTTCCAGGCATGATGGGAGGCGGCAAACGCAGAGGCGGATTAGGAGGCCTTGGCGGACTGATGGGCGGCAAGTTCAAAATGCCCTTTTAATGGTTAGCAAAGCAGATTCCTGCATTGTCTATAAACAGTATTACAAGGAGGTGAATTGAAATGGCAGTAAAGATGAGACTGAGAAGAATGGGCCAGAAGAAGGCTCCTTTCTATAGAGTTGTTGTTGCAGATTCCAGAGCTCCAAGAGACGGCAGATTCATCGAGGAGGTTGGTTACTATGATCCAAACGTAGAACCAAGCGTAATCAAGTTCGATGAGGAGGCAACCAAGAAGTGGTTAGCAACAGGTGCTCAGCCTACTGAAACCGTAGGTAAACTTCTGAAGATCGCTGGCATCCAATAATTGAGAGGTGAGCGCTATGAAAGAATTAGTAGAAGTTATCGCAAAAGCACTGGTTGACAATCCTGACGAAGTTGTCGTAACCGAGACTGAGAAAGGCAACGACCTGTTGGTGGAATTAAAAGTAGCTCCCTCTGATATGGGCAAAGTTATCGGCAAACAGGGAAGGATTGCAAAGGCAATCCGTTCTGTAGTAAAAGCTGCTGCTTCCAGAGAGGACAGGAAAGTTATTGTTGAAATTCAGTGACAAGATGGGGGTTGTTTCAAACAACCTCCACTTTTTTCGTTGCCAGGAATCGGCTGTTTCATTTGTAAGTATAGAAAAGTGAGGAATCAAAATGGAAGAATTGCTGCGGGTCGGCATTATCAGTTCCACCCATGGAGTCAGGGGGGAGGTAAAAGTATACCCTACGACAGATGATCCGGAACGGTTTCTGGATTTAGATGAGGTGCTGCTGGATGCAGGCAGAGAGCAGATCGTTTTAAAGATTACAAACGTAAAGTTTTTTAAAAACATGGTCATCCTGAAGTTTAAAGGATACGATAGCATTAATGACATTGAAAAATATAAAGGCAGAGACCTTTTGATCCGCAGGGATCAGGCAGTGGATCTGGATGAGGATGAATATTTTATCACAGATCTGGTGGGCCTTCAGGTTGTAACTGATGAGGGAGTAAACTTAGGCGTGCTAAAAGAAGTAATGCCCACCGGCGCCAATGATGTGTATATTGTCCAACAGGAAAACGGAAAAGAACTTTTGATTCCGGCTATTAAAGAATGCATTCTGGATGTGGATTTGGAGCAGGGCATTATGAAAATTCACCTGATGGACGGTCTGCTGGATTTATAAAGAGAAAGTAGGAACAACATGAATTTTCATATTATGACTCTTTTTCCGGATATGGTAATGGGAGGATTAAATACCAGCATTACAGGGCGTGCCATGGAGAAGGGGATTATTTCGGTAGAGGCAGTCAATATCCGGGATTATGCAGGAAATAAGCACAATTCGGTAGACGACTATCCATACGGCGGAGGCGCAGGAATGGTGATGCAGGCCCCGCCGGTCTGCGACTGCTACGAAGATCTGTGCAGGAAGATCGGAAAACGTCCCAGAGTGATTTACATGACGCCCCAGGGGCGGGTATTTAACCAGAAAATTGCAGAAGAACTGGCAAAAGAAGACGATCTGGTGTTCTTATGCGGTCATTACGAAGGGATTGACGAAAGGGCGCTGGCTGCCATCTGTACCGATTATCTTTCCATCGGCGATTATGTCCTGACTGGCGGAGAACTTCCGGCCATGGTCATGATTGACTGCATCAGCCGTCTGGTACCGGGAGTATTAAATAACGAAGTGTCTGCAGATATTGAGTCTTTCCACGACAATTTGTTAGAATATCCCCAATATACCCGCCCGGAAGAATTCCGGGGAATGAAGGTTCCGGAAGTTCTGCTGTCTGGCCATCACAAAAATATCGAAGAATGGAGAAGGCAGGAATCCATAAAAAGGACTCTGGAGCGCCGTCCGGATCTTCTGGCAGAAGCTAATTTAGATAAAAAAGAACGAAAGTTTTTGGAAGAATTGCTTGCAATTTCAAAACCTTTGTGATACACTGTGATAGTTGTGATTAAGAAGAGATGGTCCTCTGTTACGAAAGCGTATTAAGAACATCCAATAAACTTAAGGAGGTTCACACGATGAACGAAATTATCAAGAATATTGAAGCAGCTCAGTTAAAGGAATCCGTACCGGAGTTCCACGTTGGCGATACTGTAAGAGTACACAACAAGATCAAAGAGGGTAACCGCGAGAGAATCCAGATTTTCGAGGGTACCGTAATCAAGAGACAGAACGGCGGCGCCAGAGAGACCTTTACTGTAAGAAAGAATTCCAACGGCATTGGCGTTGAAAAGACCTGGCCATTACACTCCCCATCTGTAGCAGATGTAGAAGTTGTAAGAAAAGGTAAAGTAAGAAGAGCAAAACTGTACTATTTACGTGATCGCGTAGGTAAAGCAGCAAAGGTAAAAGAGTTAGTACGATAATTCTTGAAGACAGAAGGGGCTGTCGCAACGTTTCATTTTGCGACAGTCCCTTTTTGACATGAGGTGAGAACAGTGGAATTTTACGAAAGCGAGGAATCAAATCTGCTTCGCCGCATTGCCGGTTGGGTAACGGATATCGTGGTAGTCATTGCCATTGCCTGTTTTACTGTTTACGCCTTTGGAACCCAGATTCCTATCAGCGGCAGTTCCATGCAGCCAGCGCTGGAGACAGAAAACGTAGTTTTGATGAACCGTTTGATCTATGATTTTCAAAAACCGGATCGGTTTGATGTTGTGGTATTTCAGCGGGGAGATGGAAAATGGAATGTAAAGAGGGTAATTGGCCTTCCTGGAGAAACAGTGCAGATTAAAGACGGAAGGATTTATATCAATGATGTGCTGCTGCAGGAAAAAGAAGATGCAGCTTTGATTACGTCTGCAGGTTTGGCAGAACACCCTGTAACGCTTGGGGAAGAAGAGTATTTCTTGCTGGGAGATAACCGGGACAGCAGCGAAGACAGCAGGTTTGCCAATATAGGCAATGTAAAACAAGATCAAATTATAGGGAAAGTATGGCTTCGGCTATTGCCGCTTCTTAATATTGGACTGGTAGAATAGCAGAAGATTTCAGATAGAGGGACATATGAATATACAGTGGTATCCAGGGCACATGACCAAGGCGAAACGTGCCATGAAAGAAGATATAAAATTAATTGATTTGATTATTGAGCTGGTAGATGCCAGAGTGCCGCTTAGCAGCCGTAATCCGGATATAGATGAACTGGGAGCGGGGAAGGCCAGAATGGTACTCTTAAATAAGTCAGATCTGGCAGATGATCGGGCAAATGAGCAGTGGATTCGCTATTTTACAGAAAAAGGATTCCATGTGCTGAAAGTAAACTGCAAAAGCGGATCCGGATTAAAACAGATTCATGCAACGGTTCAGGAAGCCTGTAAAGAAAAAATCGAACGGGACCGGAGACGGGGAATTTTAAACCGTCCGATTCGCGCTATGGTGGTGGGAATCCCCAATGTAGGAAAATCTACCTTTATTAATGCGTTTGCAGGAAAGGCTTGTACCAAAACCGGCAACAAACCGGGAGTAACCAAAGGAAATCAGTGGATTCGTCTAAACAAAAGCCTGGAACTTCTGGACACTCCTGGAATTTTGTGGCCCAGATTTGAGGACCAGGAGGTAGGGCTGAATCTGGCATTTATCGGCTCGATCAATGACGAAATTTTAAATAAAGACGAATTGGCCATGGAACTGGTCAAAGTGCTGGCAGACCGCTATCCTTGGGCTTTTAAGGAGCGGTATCAGATAGAAAAACTTCCATCAGGTAATGAAATGAACGACTATCTTTTGGTCCTGGAACAGGTGGCAAAGGCAAGGGCCTGTCTGCTAAAAGGCGGAGAACTGGATCTTGCCAAGGCAGCTTCCATTCTGCTGGATGATTTTAGAAGCGGCCGGTTAGGGAAAATCACGTTAGAACTGCCAAAGCCAGATCAAATGCCAAAGGAGACGTGAAGGGAACAACAAAAATGAACAGACAGCAGAAAGAAACGCTCTGGACAGAAGTAAGAAGTTTCTTTTGCTACCTGGCTATAACCATTCTCGTCATCCTGTTTTTGATTACATTTGTTATTCAGAGGGCAGATGTATACGGTGATTCTATGGAACCAGCTTTAAAAGACGGTGACATCCTGTTAGTAGACAAGCTGTCCTACCGGTTTTCGGAGCCAAAACGATTTGACATAATCGTGTTTTCCTACCGCTATCAAAAGGAACGGTATTATACCAAACGGATTATCGGCCTGCCTGGAGAAACAGTGCAGATTAAAGAAGGCGCTGTATGGATTAACGGGAAAAAACTGGAAACAGATGTGAGCGCCGAGCTCATTAGAAAGGCCGGAAGAGCCGAAGAGATGATTACGCTTGGGGAAGACGAATACTTTGTGTTAGGCGATAACCGAAATGATAGTTCAGACAGCCGGGATACAGATGTGGGAAATATTAAAAGAGACGATATTATCGGCAGGATTTGGTTTAAGATCTGGCCGGTTGGATAGGCGGGAGGAATTATGGCCAGAGTATTAAAGGGAGAGAAACTGGAACAGGAACTGCTGCGTTTGGAGCAGATGAAAGTTTACGAAACACAATACGAATCGGCAGGGATTTGCTGCGGCATTGACGAAGCCGGGAGAGGGCCTCTTGCAGGTCCTGTGGTCGCAGGTGCAGTGATTTTGCCAAAGGATTGCCAGATCCTGTATCTTAACGATTCCAAAAAGCTTTCTGAAAAGCGGAGAGAAGAATTATTTGCGGAAATTAAAGAAAAAGCGGTTTCCTGGGCAGTAGGGGTCGCCAGTCCTCAGGAAATTGATGAGATCAACATTCTTCAGGCCACTTACAAGGCTATGAAACAGGCGGTTGAAGCGCTGATTCCCAGCCCTGACGTTCTGCTGAATGATGCAGTCACCATTCCAAATCTTTCCGGACAGCTTGTTCAGGTGCCAATTATCAAGGGAGATGCCAAAAGCGTTTCTATTGCAGCCGCCAGTATTCTTGCAAAAGTCACCAGAGATCACATGATGATGGAATATGAGAAACTCTATCCAGAATATGGATTTTCCCGCCACAAGGGGTATGGCACAGCAGCTCACATTGCGGCCATCAAAGAGTTGGGGCCATGTCCCATTCACAGGAAAAGCTTTATTACCCGATTTGTGAAGGAACAAAAAGAAAAGGAGCCGGATAGTTGAACAAAAGGCAAATAGGAGGCCACTATGAATCTATGGCGGCTGATTATTTAATCAGCCAGGGTTATGAAATCGTAAGCCGCAATTATCAAAACCATCGGCGCGGGGAGATCGATCTAATTGCTAGAGAAGGAAAGTCGCTGGTATTTATAGAAGTAAAATACCGGAAGGATTTAAGAGCCGGTGAACCAGAAGCAGCGGTAGATATCCGCAAACAGCAGAGAATCCGGAAAGCGGCGCTTACCTATCTGTATGAAAACAGACTTTCGTTGGAGACTCCATGCCGTTTTGACGTGGTAGCGGTACTGGGAGAGCAAATCCGGCTGATTCGGGATGCATTTTAAGGAGGGGACAAAGGATGAAACAGGGGCGAAACTTTCAGATTGCAGTAGTGACAGGCGCTTCTTCCGGAATGGGAAGAGAAACCGTTATTCAGTTAGCCGATCGATTTGCCTGCCTGGATGAAATCTGGGTTCTGGCAAGGCGGAAGGATCGGCTTTTTTTGCTGGAGCGCCAGGTTCCGGTAAAGCTTCGCATATTCGGGGCGGATATTGCAGACAAAAAGGAACTGGCCGATTTTGAGAGGACGTTAAAGGAAGTCTCTCCGGATATCCGGTTCTTGGTCAATGCTGCCGGGTATGGAAAGCTGGGCCTGTCAGGGATCATTGACAGAAGGCATGAGACCGGAATGGTGGATGTAAACTGCAAAAGCCTTGTTTATATGACCAGCCTGTGTCTTCCTTATCTGGCAGAAGGGGGAAGAATCCTTCAGTTTGCCTCTGCTGCTGCTTTTGTGCCGCAGCCAGGCTTTGCCGTTTATGCAGCGTCCAAAGCCTTTGTTTTAAGCTACAGCAGGGCGTTAAACAAAGAGTTAAGGCCGCGCCGCATTGCAGTGACAGCCGTCTGTCCGGGACCGGTAAAGACAGAGTTTTTTCAGGTGATGGAAGAGGAAGGCGGCAAAAAGCCATATCCCATTTATAAACGCCTTTTTATGGCAAAACCGGAAAAAGTCGTAAAAAAAGCCATAGAAGACAGCGTTTTGGGAAAGGACATTTCTGTATACGGAATTGGGATGAAAGGATTGGGGCTGATGTGCAAGGCGCTTCCTCAACAATGGATCCTGTCTTTGATGGAAGTTCTAAAGAGAGGAGAGTAGAAGATGAAACGAATTCAGAAAGGCTGTTATGGATATCGGGAATATCGGAGAAAGATGCAGAGCCTGGAACTTATAATCGGAGCTGCCATGATTATCGGACAGCTTCTGGCCAGAAATTTTACAGATAATCAGGCTGCAAAAAACATTCTTACGGTAATGGCGGTTTTAACCGTTTTGCCAGTGGCCAATGTGGCCTCTCCATTTTTAGCTTCATTCCGCTTTCGGACGCCGAAAAAAGAGTTTTACCAGTCCATTTTTCCATTTGAAGAAAAATGTGTTGTGCTTTATGATTTAATCATCACCTCCAAAGAACAGATTCTTCCCCTGGACGCAGTGGCTGTTCACCCGACTGCAGTATGCGGATATTGTTCTAACCCCAGTATTGACATAGCCAAGGCGGAAAAATTTTTAAATGATATGTTTACCGCACACAGACTGGATGGAAATGTGCGGCTTGTAAAAGATCCAGGCGCTTTTGAGCGCCGGTTAAAGGGCTTAAAGCCGTCGTCTGCTTATGAGGATGACGGCAGCGTAGATTACGCATCTGAACTGCTGAAAAATTTGTCTATGTAGGAGGTTTTTATGCGCCAACTGTCAGTAGGCCCCAATGAAGCAGGGCAGCGTCTGGACAAGCTTTTAGCCAAATATTTAAGTCTGGCTCCAAAAAGTTTTCTCTATAAGATGATGCGCAAGAAAAATATTGTGCTCAACGGGAAAAAATGCGAGGGTTCAGAACGGCTGAAAGAAGGGGATGAAATCCGCTTATTTTTGTCAGAAGAAACCATAAAAACTTTTTCTTCTGCTCCAAAGGTGAAAGAACCTTCTGTCAGATCTTCTTTCCCGATTATCTACGAAGATTCTCATATTCTTTTGATTAACAAGCCTTCCGGTCTGCTGTCCCAAAAAGCAAAAGAAGGAGACATATCATTAGTCGAGCAGATTACAGCTTATCTGTTGGATTCTGGCCAGCTTACAAACGATCAGCTTCTTACATTTCGGCCTTCTGTGTGCAACCGGCTGGATCGGAACACCAGCGGTCTGATTGCTGCCGGAAAATCTCTGGCAGGACTTCAGATTCTGTCCCAGGTCTTCCGGGATCGAAGCGTCCACAAATATTATCAGTGTATTGTGTCTGGCCGGGTTCTAGGTGCCAGAAAGATAGACGGATTTTTGAAAAAGGATGGGAAAACCAATCAGGTTTCTATTACAAAAACCCAGACGCCGGACAGTCAGCCCATTGCTACAAAATACACTCCCTTATGGGAAAACGGTGAATATACCTGTCTGCAGGTGGAACTGCTTACAGGCCGGACCCACCAGATTCGAGCTCATCTGGCATCCATCGGCCATCCGATTGTAGGGGATTTCAAATACGGAAATAAGGCCGTCAATGAAAACGCAAAAAAAACGTATGGCATTACTTCCCAGATGCTTCATTCCTGGAAGCTGATTATGCCGGACTCTCTGCCCGATCCCCTTTCTTATCTTGCGGGAAAAACATTTACAGCAAAACTGCCGCCGGAATTTTTGCAGGTACAACCTCGTTGACTTTTTTGTAGGCCGCGAGTACAATAGAAACGAACTGTTTCAAACAGTTATCATAAAAAAGAAGGGGTAGAAGACATGGAACACCGTTTTTTCAAACAAATGACAACCTTCTGCCTGTCTGCAGTGCTGGCTTTTTCCAGTACCTGTCTGGTACAGGCGGCAGTAAACAATACCCATAACAATCCGGACGTTTATGTGAGCGGAACCCAGATTAACGGGGTAAATACAGCGGGAATGACTCCGGATGAGGCAAAGGCGGAAATAGAAGCCTTTTACGGCAGCAAAAAAACTCTTACTTTAGTGGGAAAAGATGGAAAAGAAGAAGTGATTTCAGGAGCAGATATTGGCCTGACAGCCGTATTAAACGGCGGACTTTCTGAGATTTTAGCACAGCAAAATGAAAACGGCCGCATTTCAGGACCAGCAGTAGACAACCGCTTTGAGATTCCCTTAGATGTTTCTTACAACAAAGAGACTCTTGCAGCAAAACTGTCCTCTTTATCTCTCGTAACAGGGGAAGATGTGGTAAAGACAGAAAATGCTCATATTGCAAAATCAGAAGATGGAAGCAAATTTGTGATTGTTCCGGAAGTTTCCGGAACGGATCTGAATATGGAAAAGCTGCTCCCGGCAGTATGGGATGCCTTTGCATCCGGCCAGTCTTCCCTAAACCTTCAGGAGAAGGGGTGCTACAACGAAGTAACGGTTCATGCATCAGATGAAGCCTTAATATCTCTTTTGGCAGCCATGAATCAGTGCGGCAATATGACCATTACCTATCGGTTTGGAGATGCATCCGAAGTTCTTACAGGAGACGTGATTTCGACCTGGATAACCGGGACAGACGGCACTTCTGTAACAGTGGATCCGGCTTCGGCCGCTGCTTATGTAAAAATGCTGGCAGATAAATATGACACTGCTGGAAAAGCCCATGTATTCCGCACTGCTTCTGGACAGGATGTGACCGTTACTGGTCCTTATGGCTGGAAGATTGATCAGGCAGCAGAGATCAGTGCGTTAATTGCAGCCATCCAGACCTGTCAGAGTTCGGAGCGGGAACCAATCTACTCCCAGACAGCAGCCAGCCGGTCCGGCAATGACTATGGTATGACTTATGTGGAGGTGGATCTGGGAAACCAGCATTTGTATCTGGTAGAAAATGGTCAGTGCATATTAGATACGCCTTTTGTGTCCGGCAATGTATCTAAGGGATGGACAACGCCTCCCGGCATTTTCGGACTTTATTATAAACAGAAGGATAAAGTTTTAAGAGGGGAAGATTACGCCACACCAGTAAAATACTGGATGCCTTTTAATGGCGGAATCGGACTTCACGACGCAGATTGGCGGAGCAGCTTTGGCGGAACCATTTATAAAACCAGCGGATCCCATGGATGCATTAACCTGCCGCCGGCAAAAGCAGCCATTGTCTACGAACACGTATACAAAAACATGCCCATTATCTGCCATAACTAAAACATTACAATCGGAGGAAGTTACAATGGGAAAGATTATTTTAACCGGAGACAGGCCCACCGGACGCCTTCATGTAGGGCATTATGTGGGGTCATTAAAAAGAAGAGTGGAACTGCAAAATTCCGGCGAATATGACCAGATATTTATTATGATCGCAGATGCGCAGGCTCTTACTGACAACGCAGATAATCCGGAAAAGGTTCGCCAGAACATTATTGAGGTGGCGCTGGATTACTTATCCTGCGGTCTGGACCCGGAAAAATCCACACTGTTTATTCAGTCTCAGATTCCAGAACTTTGCGAACTGTCCTTTTACTATATGAATCTGGTTACCGTATCCCGTCTTCAGAGAAATCCAACGGTCAAGTCTGAGATTCAGATGCGCAATTTTGAGGCCAGCATTCCGGTAGGCTTTTTTACCTATCCCATCAGTCAGGCTGCGGATATCACCGCTTTTCAGGCCACTACTGTACCAGTAGGAGAAGACCAGATGCCTATGTTAGAACAGACCAGAGAAATTGTTCACAAGTTTAATACTATATATGGTGAAACCCTGACCATGCCGGATATATTACTGCCGGACAATAAAGCCTGTCTGCGTCTTCCCGGCACAGATGGAAAGGCAAAGATGAGCAAATCTCTTGGCAACTGTATTTATCTGTCAGACAGCGAGGCGGAAGTAAAGAAAAAGATTATGTCCATGTTTACCGATCCTAACCATTTGCGGGTAGAGGATCCGGGACAGGTGGAAGGAAATCCAGTCTTTATTTATCTGGATGCATTCTGCAGAGAGGAACACTTTGCAAAGTATCTTTCAGAGTATCAAAACCTGGATGAATTAAAGGCCCATTATACCAGAGGGGGCTTAGGAGATGTAAAGGTAAAGAAATTCTTAAATGCAGTGATTCAGGAAGAGTTGGAACCAATCCGCCAGAGAAGAAAGGAATGGGAAAAGAAGATTCCGGAAGTGTACCGGATTTTAGAGGAAGGAAGCAAAAAGGCAAAAGCAGCTGCAGCCGAGACTTTAACTGCCGTAAAACGTTCTATGAAGATCAACTATTTTGAAGATCAGGAACTGATTGCCGAGCAGGCAAGACGGTTTACAGAAGAATAGCAGATAGGATACCGGATTCTGATAAAAATGAGAATCCGGTATTTTTTATTGAAACTTTTTTAAAGGAGAAACCGTCTAATAAGTAGAAAGCAAAAAGGAGGAGACAATGACTCAGAGAGTGGAAGAAACGATTCAGCAGACTCTTTTGGAGCACTATGATCGGTATTACCGGCTGGCCTACAGCTATGTGAAAAGCCAGGCAGACGCTCTGGATGTGGTTCAGGAAAGCGCCTACAAGGCAATTCGGGATTCTAAAAAGGTGGAGAATGAAAACCATATTTCTACCTGGATTTACAGAATTGTGGTGAATACAGCCATAGATATGCTGAGAAAACGCAAAAAAGAGGGGGATAATTCTCAAATAGAAGAGTTTGAGGTGCCTGTGGAAGATCGGTATTCGGATCCGGATCTGGCAGCAGCCCTTGATCGTTTAAAAGAAGAAGAGAGAACCGTAATTGTCCTTCGATATTTTGAAGAACTAAGCTTGGAAGAAATTTCCAGAGTGACGAAAGAACCATTAAGCACCATAAAGTCCAGACTCTATCGGGGATTAAAACATCTTCGGGTGGATTTGGAAGAAGACGCACTGACGATTTAGAAAGGAGATTGCAATGAATCGTAGGATCCAGGATTTCAAACAAGAGTATGATAATATTCCGGTTCCGCCGGAAGCCAGAGATCGGATTTTAATGGGAATCCATCAGGCAAAAGAAGAACAAGAAGAGGAAAAACAAAGAGAAGAAAAACCAGAAAAGAAAGGAATTGTGATGATTATGATGAAAAGAACTGCTGCTACGGCAGCCGCAGCAGCCGCTGCTATTATTATCTTAGTAAATGTGAGTCCGTCTGTGGCAATGGCCATGGGAAAACTGCCGATTATCGGACCAATTGCCCAGGTGGTAACATTTCGGACCTATGAATCCCAAGAAGGCGGATTTGAAGCAGAGATTAAGGTTCCAGAGATAGTGGCAGATCAGGGTTCAGAGACTGCCAATAAAGCTATTGGAGACTATGCAGATGAACTGATTGCCCAGTATGAGGCAGATCTAAAAGCTTCTGAAGGTGCAGGATATGAGTCTGTTACCTCAACTTGGGATGTTCCTTTTGAAAGCGAAAACATGCTCAGCATCAGAATCTATACAGAACTGATTATGGCCAGTGCAGAGCAGCGCATTAAAATTTTCAACATTGACAAGGCAACTGGAAATATTCTTACCCTGTCTGATTTGCTGGCAGGAGATAAAGAGAAATTGTCTGCAATCAGCGACAATATCAAGGCGCAGATGCAAGAGCAGATGGCAGAAGACGATAGTAAATCCTATTTCCTGGACTCTGATTTGGAAGATACCAATTTTAAGGGTGTGACTGGGGAAGAAGATTTTTACTTTAATAAAGACGGCAGACTGGTAATTTCCTTTGACGAATACGAAGTTGCACCCGGATATATGGGGGCAGTTGAATTTACCATTCCCTTAGACGTGACCGGAAATTTAATGAGATAACAATTAACAGGCCAAACTATTTGCAGGTTGACAAGTGGTTTGGCCTGTGCTATATTTATACTGTAATACATAAGTATAACAGTAATTAGGTGGTGCAGATGGGATTTCAGGAGAATGTCCCCATCTACGTTCAGATTGCAGATGATATTAAGCAGGAGATTATAAGCGGGGATTTGCATGCAGGAGACAAACTTCTTTCCATTCGGGAATGCTCCGCCAAATATCAGGTGACAGCGCTGACAGTTCAGAGAGCAATGGCTTTGTTGGAAGTTCAGCAGATTGTCACTGCAAAGAAAGGAGTTGGAAGTTTTGTAAATCCAGATGCTCCAGCACATTTGCAGGAAGAAATGGTAAAGAGCGAAGTAGAAGGGTTCTTAAAACGCATGAAAAAGATGGGGTTTGATGAAGAAGAGATTTTGCAAAAAGTAAAGGAGGGACTTTCTTATGAATGATCCGGGTATCTGTTTTGATAAGATTTACAAAAGCTATTTGAATACTCCTGTTTTTTCCGGACTTTCTGTCAGGTTTCCGTCTGGAAGGCTCATTGGCCTTTTAGGAGAAAATGGAGTCGGAAAGACGACACTGTTAAAGATGGCAGCTGGAATTTTAAAACCAGATAAAGGAGAGATCCAGATTCATGGTCAGTCTCAGAAACCATCGTTTACAGCAAAAGTTTCCTGGCTGCTGTCTCCAAAGGATTTTTATCCATTCTTTCGGGTAAAGGATGCATACCAGTATTATCAGGATTTTTATCCGGATTTTGACAGCAAAAAGGCCCTAAAACTGATAGAACAGTGGAATTTGCCTATGGAGCAAAGAATTGGCCGGCTTTCCAGAGGAGAAGCCGAGCGGCTGTGCCTGTTTTTGGCCCTCTGCCGGAAAGTTCCCATTTATTTAATGGATGAGCCGGCAGCAGGTTTTGATATTAAATTGAAACGGGATTTGATTCGTATTTTATTGTCCGAATTAGACGAAGACGCTACAGTGATTCTGGCCACTCATCTGCTTAGGGATTTTGAAGATATTTTTGATACTCTGGTCATTCTCACAAAAAATGGTGTCTGTATGGCTGATACGGATGCAGTCCGAGAAAAGGGTATGTCTGTGGAAGAGTATTATCTGGAGGTGATCGCATGAATACAATGAAAGCTGTCATAAAGTGGGAGAGCCGGAAACGGCTAAAAACCTGTTGGCGTCCGATTCTGATTATGGGAATCATACTGGCAGTCCACGCCCTCCTGCCAGCAGAAAGTAAGGTTAGAAGTTCAGGCGGGGCGTTAGGTACAGAGGTGCTTCATTTTTGGGTTTCGATTCCGTCAGTGATTTTTTTTATGACAGGCTGGTACTTATTTTTGGTATATCCGATTACCTCCCTCTTAAGTCCGCTTCGTCCGCCCTATGAGACCTTAGACCGGGTAACGCCTGGCCCTTTTGCCCGCACCCTGGCAGTTCGGATTCTGCTTACTGTTCCGATTTGCCTGCTTGTGCTGATAGCAATGAATCTGGAAGCCTGGAGTTTAAGCCATTTTCAGATGACTCCTTCCTCCAGTCTGTTTGTTTACCATTCCCTGGAAGAGATAGGCCAGAAAGTCTTAAGAGCAGCCATTACCTTCCCCATAACAGCCGTATTTTCCTGGATGATATCCCGGATATGGAGTCCTAAAATGCTCTGGACAGAACTATCTTCCCTTATTTTATTTCTGTTGCTTTTGTTTTTTCACGATATGGTTTTAAGTATTGGATTAAGGAATGGGGCTCTCTGGCAGATTGGCGCTGTCGAGATTGGATATGCAGGTCTTTTATTTTTTGGAGCAGTGAAAGCGTATGAGTAGAGATTTAGGGTGGTCATCTAAAAAGAGACGGCAATATTTGGGACTGGCCGCTGGGATTGCTGCCTACTACCTGATTCATGAAGGAGCGCATCTAGTATATGCCTGTTTATTGGGAGCATTTAAAGAGATTCGGTTTTGGGGGCTGGGGATTCAGATAGAGGTATACCGGGAACGCATGAGCAGTCAGGAACTGGGGATTTTTTGTCTGACAGGTCCGCTGTTCTCTCTAGCAGTTGGGTATCTTTTGACAGCTTTATCGAAAAAGATATGCAGCGCAAAATCAAATATGTTCCGGGTGCTTCTCTACTATGTTACCATAACTCTGCTTTTGCTGGATCCCCTCTATCTAAGCCTGCTTTACCCATTTGTTGGAGGGGGAGACATGAATGGAATCCGGCTTCTGATGCCGAAGTCTCTGGTCAGCCTTATGTTTGGCCTTTTATTTCTTGCAAATGGGGCGGCAGTGTACAAGATTTTGCTGCCCAGATATCAAGATGCCTGTAAATCAGATTAAGATGAGATTTTAAACAGCAAAGTACCAGAAAGCAGCCGCAATCATGAGCACAATGCAGAACAGAATCCCCCGTTTCAGATCCAGCAGATCCTGCTGAAAGTCCTTTACGGCAGATTGTTCCCAGACACATGCCTTTTTAGCAGCTCTGTTTGCAAAAACTCTGGGAGAAGTGGAGTATATCAGTTTTCCTGCTGATATGGTATAATAGGAACACTTGACGAGGCCGTTCACGAGTCTCGCTAAACAATTTTGCAGAAAGAGGATATACAACATGGGAACTTGGAACAGCAGGGGGCTTCGGGGGTCTGATCTGGAAGATTTAATCAACCGCACCAATGACAGTTATCGGGAAAAGAAACTGGCACTGATTCAGAAAGTCCCCACCCCTATTACCCCTGTTTCGATTGATAAGGAAAGCCGTCATATTACTCTGGCATATTTTGAGCAGAAGAGTACTGTAGACTATATTGGTGCAGTTCAGGGAATTCCCGTATGCTTTGATGCCAAAGAATGCAGAGTAAAGACCTTTCCCCTTCAAAATATCCATTCTCATCAGATTGCTTTTATGAAAGAGTTTGAAGAGCAGGGGGGAATTTCTTTTATTATCCTTTCCTTTACAGCCCTAAATGAAATTTATTACCTGCCTTTTCAGGAAGTATACCGCTTTTGGAAGCGGATGGAAGAAGGCGGGCGCAAAAGCTTTACATATGATGAACTGGACAAGTCCTGGCAGATCCGTTCTCATAGAGACATGTTTGTCCATTATCTGGAGCAGATCCAGATGGATTTGGAAAGAAGAGATTGACAGATAAAAGGACCTCTTTTATAATAAGACCAATTTTTACTTTTAGTAAGAAAGGAGTATTCTTTATGTCACCAGTAATTGAAAAATTTTTGCGTTATGTTTCTTATGATACCCAGTCTATGGACGAACAGCCCCAGATACCCAGCACAGAAAAGCAGCGGATTTTGGCAAATGTTCTGGCAGAAGAACTGCGGACTATGGGAGCAAAAGACGTGCAGATAAGCGATCAGTCCTATGTCTATGCCACGATTCCCGCAACCACAAAGAAACAGGTTCCGGTCTTAGGACTGATTGCCCATATGGATACGTCTCCGGACGCTTCCGGTAAAGACGTGAAACCACGTATTGTAGAAAGGTATGACGGCAGCGCCATTGTCTTAAATGAAGAAAAGAATATCCTTTTATCCCCCGGTGATTATCCATCCCTGCATCAATATGTGGGCCAGGATTTGATTGTAACAGATGGAACTACCTTGCTGGGATCTGATGACAAGGCAGGGGTGGCGGAGATTATGGCTGCGGCAGAATATCTGCTTTCCAATCCCCAGATTCCTCATGGGACCATAAAAATTGGATTTACCCCTGATGAAGAAGTAGGCTGCGGAGCAGACGGCTTTGATGTAGCCGGATTTGGAGCGGATGTAGCCTATACAGTGGACGGCGGAGCGCTGGGAGAACTGGAATATGAAAACTTTAACGCCGCGTCCGGAAGAGTGCTGATTCATGGAAGAGGCGCCCATCCCGGTTCTGCCAAAAATGCCATGAAAAATGCCAGCCTGATGGCTATGGAATTTCACTCCCTTCTCCCTGCAGAACAGAACCCGATGTATACAGAAGGGTATGAGGGGTTTTTCCATCTGGGGGACATGAAGGGCGATATGGTGGAGGCCCGGCTGGATTATATTATCAGGGATCATGACAGTGAAAAATTTGAAGAAAAGAAGAAGATTTTTACTGCTGCAAAAGACTTCCTGAATGCCAAATACGGTCAGGGAACGGCTGAGATAGAGATAAAAGATTCTTACTACAACATGAAAAAGCAGATTGAACCCCATATGTATTTAATTGAAATTGCCCAAAAGGCCATGGAACAAAATGGTGTTGCAGCAGCAGTTGTTCCTATCCGGGGCGGCACAGACGGCGCCCGTCTTTCCTATATGGGACTTCCCTGCCCGAATATCTGCACCGGCGGAGAAAATTATCATGGGGTCCATGAATATGTCTGTATCCAGTCCATGGAAAAGATTGTAGAGATTTTAGTTGAGATTGTAAAAATTTTTGGAGAAATCAAAGTTTAATTTTTGATTTTCTCTATCATTTTTTATGAAATTCTGATACAATGGACAGTGAATATCTTAATAGGAGTTTTAGATTAAAAGAACTTTATGAGGGAGACACTTTCATGTTTGATTCAGAATTTTATGAAAATATTCTAAGTAAGCTCACTTCCCTTGTCTACATCACAGATGCAGAAACAGATGAAATCGTATATGTCAACAATAAGATGAAACAGGCCTTTGGATTAGAGCATCCAGAAGGAAATATCTGCTGGAAAGCCTTCCAGAATGGTATGGAAGGCAGATGCAGTTTCTGTAAAATTGATGAACTTAAAAAAAGTCCGGGCAAAGTGTGTGTCTGGAGGGAACATAATACCTGTAATGGGCGGATTTACCACAATACAGACAGTCTCCAGACATTTGAGGGCCGTCTGTATCACATTCAGACTTCAGTGGATATTACCGATCAGCTTCAGCTTTCTATGGAAGCAACCATAGATGAGCTGACCGGGGTCCGCAACCGCCAGTCTGGAAAGCGCTATCTGGAAAACATGCTGAAGATGATGGGCGATCAGGATAAATTTTCCATTGCTTTATATGATATTAATGGATTAAAATGGGTAAATGATACATACGGTCATTTAGAGGGAGACAAACTGCTGCGGTTTGTGGCCCAGACCATTCAGGAAAGTCTTGAAGAAGCAGATTTTGTATTCCGCTTAAGCGGTGATGAGTTTATCATTGTATTTGTAAATAAAGATTTAAATGAAGCCGAATCGTGGATGCAGAAACTGATTTCCGATTTAAAGAAAAAGAAGGATGACAGCGGGTTTGATTACGACGTCTCTTTCAGCTATGGGCTTGCCAGCCTGGCAGGAAGTGATAAATTAACGGTTTCCGATATTTTATCGATTGCAGATGCCCAGATGTATATTAAAAAACGGGATTATCACATTTTGATGGGGAAGAAGCGGTTTAAAGGAGAGCATTTCAAACTTTCAAAAACAGTTTTTAACACAATTTCCACTATAGATAAGAACTTCCTGTTTCAGGCCATTGCGTTCAGCATTGAGGATTATCCGTTTATCGGAAATCTTAAGACAGGGGAATTTATGTATTCTCAAAAAATGGTGCAGGACTTTGGGCTGCCAGGCCAGGTTATTCAAAACGCAGCCGCATTTTGGGGAGAACGGATTCACCCGGAAGACGAGATGATGTTTTTAAGAAGCAATCAGGAGATTACAGACGGCCGGATTGATTACCACACGATTTTTTACCGGGCCAAAGATATCCATGACCAGTGGATTCACCTTTTATGCAAGGGCCGGATGATCCGGGATGAATTGGGAGAAGCAGATCTGTTTGCCGGAGTCATCCGCAATCTGGATCGAAAAGAATAAAGAAGTTCCGCAGGGCCCAATTTGACTCTGCGGAACTTTTTTAATTATGGGTCGTATAGACCCAGTTGAGTACGCAAGCGAGTTTCTCAGAAGAGAAA
>JBKUOG010000040.1:0-18130 GCA_046957575.1 Lachnospiraceae bacterium
AGCTTTCAACGCTTTTTCCTGTCTGAATCTTCGCATGGCTGAACTGTTACATTTAAATCGTGAGTATTTCTTCTCAGTATTCCATATTAGAAGGAAATGTGGTAGAATGAGAGAAATTTAAGAATACGATTAGGACAGAATAACAGGTTTAGCAGGAGGTTATGATTATGGGGACTCAATTAGATGGCATTATTAACGAAAATTATACAAAGCTGAATCATCTTGATTTCCATATTTTAAACTTTGTCCAGAATAACCTGCATATGAGCACGACGTTAAGCATTGCAAAACTAGCTGAAAAATGCAACGTTTCGACGGCAACGGTACTGCGTATGACCCAAAAGCTGAATTTCAGCGGGTACAGCGAATTTAAATATTTTTTGAAAAATGATGATCTCCAAGGAGAAGCACAAGACGTTGATGCAATAGAAATTTTGAATCAGGACATTGCTCAGACGATAAAACTGTTTCAGCAGAATGGCCAGATAGAGGAAATTTATAAAAAGATTGATGAAGCAGAAAATATCTATGCCTATGGGACCGGACAGGGACAGCGGCTGATGCTTCAGGAGATGGCAAGATGTTTTCTGAATGTAAATAAGAAAATAATTACGATTTCCGCATCTACAGAACTTAAAATTGTGAAAAAGTATATGAGTCAGAAAGACTTACTGTTTATTGCTTCATGGTCTGGCAATATTGAAAAATACAGAGAAACGCTGGTTAATTTAGATGTCTCTGGAATTACGATGGTATCGATTACAAATTTTCATAAAAATGAACTATCCAGTATTTCTAAATATAATCTATATTTTCAAAGCACAAGCATTGATGAAGTAATGAATATCAACCGTTCCAGTTATTTAACACTGCATTTAGTCATTCATTTACTATATGATGGATATATTAGTTATTTAAAGCGTAAGTGAAATTGAAATAAGAGCTGCCGCTCTCATCGCGAGGTGACAGCTCGAGCTTGTCAAGTTTTTTGTGTAAGTTTTAAGGAAAAAATTTTTACCAATAATGTAGGGATTTCTCCGAATAAATACAGGCGGCAGTAGGTGCTGTTTTATGACAATATACTTAAAAGAGAATATTCCCACAAGAGACGTAAGGTAAAAAGTCCTTGTGGGAATAGACCTATTTATTTGTAACAATTCAGCCATGCGAAGATTCAGGCAGGAAAAAGCGTTGAAAGTTTGTTTTCATAAGAGTTTTCCTGCCTGAACTGTTACATTTGCTTATTGAGCTTTTTCTATTTTCATAGCTTTTTCTTTTTCTAAAAGCAGCGGTCTTAAGTACGCGACAGTAGAAGTCATAGGAAGAACATCAGGACTGAGCTGGATCCCCAGCTCATTTTTGATATAATCTCTGCGAGACTGAATTCTATGCCAGAGAGCTGGGGATTCTGATTGTATCTGCTTTTGCAGGGCTTCATCCGCTAATGCAATGGTACTCTCGGCATTGGTGCCGCCGTATCCTTCTACAGAAGGAATCATATCAATCTGGAACAGCATTCCGCTGACAAGCATTTCTTGGCTGCCATTGTATACGGGGGAGGAAAGCCACTCCTCATCAGCAGTCAGATGTCCTGG
This sequence comes from Lachnospiraceae bacterium, assembly GCA_046957575.1. GTDB lineage: Bacteria > Bacillota > Clostridia > Lachnospirales > Lachnospiraceae > UMGS1370. The sequence continues at coordinate 1,596 of JBKUOG010000040.1, forward strand.
ACATAAAGACCAGTGGTAGTCTGCTTTGGGCATAACTTTTTCAATAAGGTTATATAATTCACCGCCAGTCATTCCGCAGTGAATTTGTTCTAACCATACTGTATAGGCATGAAAATATGGCTTAACTACGGCTTCAACATAATCTTTTGTACTATCCGGAAGCTGAGAAGGGGTTTTGACAGCATATCCGGAACGAGAAGAAAGGCCTCCTTTATAACCAACAGTAAGGCTGATGGTATCGCCTGCTTTTACAGTGTTTTCGGTAGGATAAAGGTTCGCTTTTACAAAACGCTTTCCGGCAGCGGCAATGGTTACCACACTGTTTTTCTGTCCAAGGGCATTTAAGGTATTTCCAAGCTCGATTTCCGTTACACCTTCATCTAATCGATCCATTGCAGCCAGAACGCAGTCTCCGGCCAGGGCAGCGCCGAACTCATAGTGCTCAATTTCATTGACATTATTGGTGCGGCGGGCGCCGTTTTCTCCAATAAAAAGGAAAGCAGCATTTTCGACGCAGCCTTCAGGACCAGCCAGACGTTTGATGGTATCAATAAGATAATAGGGAACATCAAAAAGGGTGCGGTTATCTTCTGAGGGACTGGTAAACTGTTTCCATCCGACAACGCCGATGCGCATACCCTGGCGAATTCTCGCCTCGGATAAGATCCCTGCAATATCCTTACCGCATTCCATGGGCTGGTTGGGCAGGGAAAAATGAGGAGCATGGATGGGAGTGGCTTTGATTCTGGCGGAAGAGACTTTGTTCAGATTCTCATTTCCCATAATCATGTAGTTGGAACCGTCTTTGTGCATAACCAGCAGAGCTTCCTCAAAGCGAGGCAGAAAGCCAGTTAAATACTCAAAGTTATTTCCATGTTCCAAATCACCGTAGACTACCAGGACATCAAAGTTTTCGTCTTCCATCCGCTTCATGACCTTGCGGTACCGGTATTCCATGGTTTCATCGGTAAGCATGACCGGAATCTGACTGCAGTCAGGAGCCGGCTCTTTTACATAACCATAATCAATTTGTTCCAGTGTATTCATAAATGCCTCTTTTCTAATTTTCTTTTTTTGCCAAATTTTTGACGAGACACAGTAGGACATCTGCGCCCTTTTTGATGCTCTCATAATCCGTCCACTCTTCCGGACAGTGGGAAACGCCGCCGTTTCTGCTGGGAACATAAATCATATTGGTATCACAGAAATCGGTCATAATCATGGAATCATGGCCGGTTCCATTGTTGATCACCAGATAGCTGTATCCCAGATTATTGCAGATGGATTTCATTTTTTCTACATTTTCAGCATTCATTACGCTGGGGCCAGTAGGATTGGGGTAATGAATCCGGCGGATTTCTTCCAGTTGGCATTCCATGTGGTATTCCCGGCTGACCTGATCTAAAATATCCTGAATCAACTGCTTAAAATCAGTGGTTTCAATGATTTCTTTTCGGAACGTGCGAATCTCAATTTTTCCTTCTGCATATTCCGGCACAAACTGGTTGGAGTTGGGGATGATATCCAGTTTGCCTACCATTCCGGTTACGTCAGGTCCCAGTGCCTTGATTTGACAGTCAAATTCCCTGATAAAGGAAGCAGCAGCTACCAGAGCATCTTTTCTGGAGTCCATAGGCGCTGTGGAATCCCCGGTCTTTCCATAAAAACGGATAGTATAGCGGCCAATTCCGGCCAGATATTCAATCAGGCCAATTTCCGCCTGTTCCCGATCCAGTACAGGTCCCTGCTCTACATGCATTTCTACAAAATTTTTAATAGAGCCTGGTTTTCGGATACAGGATTTTAAGTCAGGAGTCAGTCCATACTCAGCCATGGCTTCTGCCTTTGTCTGACCAAATCGGTTTTTTACGGTATTTAGTTCGTCCATGGTTAAAGTTCCGACCATAGCCCTGGAATTAGTTACACCAGTGCAGGGGCCGAAGGTAGCCCCTTCTTCTGCATTCATCAGAATCAGTTCCAGAGGATAATCATTTTCAAACTGTTCTTCTGTGAGAATCCGCATGGCTTCCAGTGCAGCGACAGTGCCGGCAGCGCCGTCAAAGGCGCCGCCATTTACAACAGAGTCATAATGGGAACCAAACATTACAACAGGAGCATCTTTTAAAGTGCCTTCCCGTCTGCCGAAAATCGTTCCGACTCCGTCTTCATAGATATGAAGATGAAGTTTCTGCATTTCTTTTATCAGGTATTCTTTGGCCAGAGTGTCTTCTTTAGAATAGGAGGAACGGGTTACTCCATGGCCTGGAGTGGATGTATAAGCAGCCAGTGTTTCTAAGTCTTTTTGAATGCGATTGGTCTGTGTCAGCATGGTTTATTTCCTCCTAGTTTGCTTTTACTGCCCGTTTTAATTCTGCGGCAGCTTTTTCTACTTTTGCGCCATATACAATCTGGCAGGCCGTTTCGTTGATGCGGATTAGGCCCAGAGAACCAGTAGATTTTAATGCGTTTTCATCAATGACTGAGGTGTCTTTTAAAATTAAGCGGAGACGGGAAATACAGTTGTCAATTTCCACAAGATTGTCTTTTCCGCCTATAGCAGACAGAATGGAGGCGCCTAATTCGGTTACCTCTTCGCTGTAGCTGATTTCATCTGATTCATCTTCCCGGCCGGGAGTCTTGATATTAAATTTGGTGATTGCCCACCGAAATACCAAAAAGTAAATCACTGCATAAACCAGACCAATTGCCACATTGAGAAGCCATTTTGTTTCCGGTCCCCGAAGAACGCCAAAGAGCACCAAATCGACCAGACCTCCGCCTGCATTACCGATACACACGCCTAAAAGGGTGTTGATCAGGAAAGACAGACCAGCCATAAAAGCATGGAAAATCCATAAAAGCGGAGAAATAAAGAAAAATGCAAATTCGATTGGCTCTGTAATTCCTGTAAAGAAACTGGTTAAGCCGGCTGCTAAAAGCATACCTTTTACTTTTTCCCGGTTCTTTGGATAGGCGGTCTTATACATAGCATAGCAGGCAGCAGGAAGACCGAACACCATAAACGGATGGGTTCCCTGAGTCAGGAACCGGGTAGCCTGGCGCATTACATCCATGTCCGGATTGCTGGACATCAGCAGCTGGTTGTAAATATTTAATGCACCGGAAATCTGCTCTCCATCGATCATGGCAGTGCCGCCGATAGGAGTGAAACGGATGAGCTGATTTAAAATATGGTGCAGGCCGGTGGGGATCAGGAGACGCTCTAAAAATCCATAGATAAAAGTACCGAATGCGCCTGCAGCAGATAAAAGAGCGCCGAAACCATTGATGACCATATTAAAGACAGGCCAGATAAAGTACATGGCAATGGCTAAAAACGGAATAGTCACTACAATCATAATGGGGACAAACCGTTTGCCGCTGAAAAAGCTGAATGCGGTAGGAAGCTGGGTTTCGTGGAATCGGTTGTGGATCATGGCAGACCACAGTCCCACGATAATACCGCCGAAAATGCTCATGCGGTAAGTGAAAATTCCCATTACCGTATCATAGGCTGCATTTTCCTGGGTTGCTTCTAAAAGACTCATTCCCTGGCTGGTTAGGTAGTCAATGCTGGTAGTTTCAGCAGTAATGCCGTTGATCTGCAGAAAGAACCGAATTGTGGTGTGAAACAGCATAAAGCCGATAACAGATGCAAATGTGGCTACTTCTTTATCTTCTTTTGACATTCCCTGTGCAACGGACATGCAGAACAGAATCGGCAGCAGACCAAATAATCCTCCTGCAAGAGAGTTGACCAGACTGATAAAATCGTTTACAAAGCCAACATTAGCCAGTGCAGTTCCAAATACATTTGGATTTTGCAGAGTGGAAGCCAAACCTAAAAGCAAACCGGCAGCTACAATGATAGATAGCGGACCCATCAGAGATTTGCCCAGTTTTTGTATAAATGTTCTCATACTTTCCTCCTAAATAATTTCGTAATAGTGATTCATTACCTGCGCGCCGTAAGTGATATCCTGTTTTTGTTATAGCATTTGTATAATCCCGGCGCAATATTCGGAGGATGCGAAGGAATAATGTTGCATGTTAGAAAATTGTGACATTTTGTGAAATTTATTTCTAAATGTCAGGAGAGGAGATGGTGCCTTCGCTTTTACTGAGATAACGCCATAAAGTAGTTCGGCTGATGCCGAGTTTTCGGGCTGCTGCTGTCCGATTGCCGCCGCAGGAGGTAATGGTCTGCCTGACTACATCACCAATAATTTCGTCTAAAGTGCGATCGTTGTCAGGAGACGCTGTAGCTGGCGCGCTGCTGTGGCGCAGAGAGCGTTCGCGGGCAAGAAGTTCTGCAACAATGGTGCTGCGGATATAGGCAGAGTGGGTCAGGGCGGCAAGAGTCTGCAAGGTATGTTTAAACTGCGTATAATTGTTAGGCCAGTCATATTGACGGAGCATTTCGATGGCTTTTGGTTCAAAACCGGAAATCTGTTTGCCCAGTTCTTGATTGATGTTGCTTAGATATAAACTGGCAAGAGAAGGAATTTCGTCTGCCCGGCTTCGCAAAGAAGGGAGATTCAGCAAAAGACAGCCCAATTTGGTGAGGAATTGTTTCATGATCTTTGGGACACCCTCGTCTTCTTTGTATGTGCAGGAAAATATCAGCCTGATTCTTCGGCTGAGACCTGTTTCCTGGATAGCTGTCAGAAGTTCATTTGTCATAGATTCTGAAAGAGACTCCAGATTTTGAAAATATAAAGTGTTTCCTGTAGCATTTAGAGGAGAATTATAGTGGTTTAACAGAAAGTTCCAGCTTTTTTCATTGATCTGTTTACAGTTAATGGACACAAATGGCTTGTTTGCCAAAGAACTGTGGAGATAAAGAAAACGAGCGATCTGTTCTTTTCCAGTACCGGATTCTCCGCTAATCATAATAGGCTGGCGTATAGAAGCGAATGTTCGGATTTCTGTATCCAGAGTGCCCATAGCTCCGCTGATGTTGTAAAAACTGTTCATGAATAAGTATTCGCATTCCCCTTTGTTCATGGCCCGGATACCTGTCCAGTGGGTGTGCAGAGGGATTCGGGAGGGAATACAGTAAAACAGGCAATATTGTCTGCTGTCCATTAAAAGTGTCTGGGCTGTAATACTGTACAGATGGCTAAGTTCTGTATGATAGAATTTGACAGATCCACTGGAAGGAACCTCACGCAGGCGGGTGCGCAGAGATTCCAGCAGATTTTCCGGCGGTTCGGTAGGACTGCTGTAAAACACCGCGCCTTCCTTATCCAAAACTACAATCCGCCCGTTTTGATCTTGGGTAATGCTTCGCAGAAACAAATTTTCCTGCCGCAGCCGGCGAAACCACAGACTTAGATTGATTGCCTGATCGATGGCAGTGTGAAGGCTTTCTGCGCCGGAAGTAATTAAAAAGGCATCCAGATTCAGTCTTCGTGCAATTCGATGCGTCACCATGTCGCAGATGACCATTCGGCATCCGGCATTTTTAAGCTGATCTAACACCTGTTCTGCTTCATCTGCACTGTGGACGGTCAGAATTTCAAGGTTGTAGTTTAAAAGATCACACAGGATATGGGCAGTTTCTGTGATACTTGGAAAACCGACAATTGCATAACGGTTGGAATAGTTTTCCGCCAGTTTCATGGTACCTAAGACATCATAAATAGAAATCTGCACTTCTACTACAGGTAAATCCGTTACTTTCCGAATCAGTTCGGCTGTGCCTCCGCGGGAAATAATGCAGTCGTAAGTATTGGGAGGGATGCGCTGTACAATGGACACTCCCGCATCCAGATCTCCGGTAAATACGTCCAGTTGAATGTCCGGATAGGCCTGGGCCGCCTGATTCATAGTAGTCTGCATGCCTTCATAAGGGGCAATGCCCAAAATGCGTGTGCAAGTTTTCACCATAATTTGATTCCTCCCATTTTTTGAAATGATACCAGGGTTCAAAAGATCCAGAATGCAATGTGAAGCAATCTCGTGTACTGTATCAAAGGGGTCAAAAAGCCTTTTGTCTCCAACATATTGAACTCATTATAGCAGATAGTTATAAAAATTGCATCTGGCAATCGTTCTATTTTGAAACATTTTGTGGAATTATATTGGATAAAAAGAAAAATGTTTAAAAATAAAACGATTTTCTTGCGTTTTTTCGATGCAGGATTATGAAAAATACGGCATAATACGCATTAGAAAAACCTATATACACAGATTTCATATTTTTAAGCAGAATAACAAAGAGAGGGGGAGATGCATGATTCAGCTTTTAATTATGGCAGACGATTTTACAGGAGCGCTGGATACTGGTGTACAATTTGCTGCCTGTAAAATTCCTACCCGCGTGATAGTGGATCTGAATGTTAAAATGGCAGGCGAGGGAGTGGATGTTCTTGTAGTAGATACAGAAACGCGCCATCTGTCGGCGAAAGAGGCAGGCCGGATCATTGAAAACCTTACTAAGAGAGCGATGGAGGCTGGAATCCGTTTTATTTATAAGAAAACAGATTCTGCTCTTAGGGGAAATATAGGCGCAGAACTGTCTGCTCTTTTAAAGGCCAGCGGATGCAGACAGCTGCCGTTTCTTCCAGCCTTTCCCCAAATGCAGCGGATCACAAAAAACGGTATCCACTATGTAGACGGGGTTCCTGTGACAGAAAGTCCTTTTGGAAAAGATCCATTTGAGCCGGTTATTCACGCAGATGTGGCAGAACTGATTCAGGAACAAAGCCATGTTTTGGTGAAAAAGTTTCCTGCATTAAGACCAGAACTTCCCATGCCGGATGAAGAGGGGATTTTGGTATTTGATGCAGAAAGCGAGGAAGAATTGGAGACAGCGGGACGCTGTCTGATGGAGGCAAAAGCGCTGTCCATTATGGCGGGGTGCGCTGGATTTGGGGCAGTGCTTCCAAAACTGCTGGGGTTGGGAGAAAATCAGGACTGTCCGCTCCCCCAATTAGACTCCAGGCTGTTGGTAGTCTGCGGAAGTGTAAATTCGATTACGCTGGCTCAGCTTGATTGGGCGGAAAAGTCAGGATTTAAACGGCTGCGCCTTACTCCCAGACAAAAACTGGAAGAGGGATATTGGAAAAGTGAGGAGAGTATTTCGGCAAGAAGAGAGATTGAAGAAATGCTGGCTTCTAACCTCTGCTGCGTGATTGAGACAAATGATGAAGGGGGGAATCAGCCCACTGCGGATTATGGGGAAACACTGGGAATCGATCTGGAAACCATGCGGGTGCGGATTGCAGGAAATCTGGGAGATCTGGTAGGGTCAGTCATTGCAGGTCCCTTTGTGGGAACGCTTCTGATAACAGGAGGAGATACACTGCTGCAATGTATGAACTGTATTGGGATTAAAGAATTAGAGCCAATCTGTGAAATGGAAAAAGGTGTTGTGCTGGCCCGGTTTATTTATCAGGGATGTACTCGCTATGTGATTACAAAATCAGGTGGATTTGGAAGCGAGAAATTATTAACGGATTTAGCAGAAAAACTTGGAAGATAAAAATGTATGCAGCAGTTAGGAGTGCACAAAAAACAGGAAGGTGGAACAAAAATGATGGAATATCCGAAACTTCAGGGGCTTACCTGGGATGGGGCGATTTATGAAAATGAAGAAATGGGGACATGGGAAGCTTTGATTCCCAATGGAAATTATCCGACTGCCCATGCCCCGGCGATGGTGGAACTGCCGTCAGGGGATTTGCTGTGCTGCTGGTTTGCAGGCACTTATGAAGGGAGTGCAGATGTTCATATTGTATGCTCTCTGCTTCCAAATGGCAGCGCTGCGTGGCTTCCTCCAGTAGATATTTCCGGAGATCCAAAGCGGAGTGAACAAAATCCGTCTTTATTTTATGGGCCGGACAAAGCAGTATGGGCGATGTATACAGCTCAGCTTGATCGTCAGGAAGGGGTGGACAATATGCAGTTTACAGCAGTTGTTCGCTGCCAAAAGAGTATGGATGGAGGGAAAACCTGGGGACCATACGAAACGGTATTTCCGGAAGAAGGCACATTTTGCAGACAGCCGATCCAGGTACTTTCCAATGGAAGATGGATTTTTTCCAACTGGTTCTGCAGCGCACAAAACAATGATCTTTCAGGTGATCCTACGGGATTTCGGATTTCTGATGATCGGGGAAAAACCTGGCGAACTGTTATGATGCCGGGAAGCAATGGTCATGTCCATGCAAATGTAGTGGAATTAGGAAAAGGACATTTAGCAGCTTTTATGAGGAATAGGGAGGCGTACCGAATTCACCGCAGCGAATCTTTTGACTGGGGAGAAACCTGGAGTGAGCCGAAACCAACACCTCTTCCTAACAATAATTCCAGCATCAGTGCCATTAAACTGCAGAGCGGACGCATCGCAATTGCATACAACCCAACCTGTACACCGGATCCGCAAAAGGGAAAAGCGTCCTGGCCTGGTCTTCGCTGCCCTGTGGCTGTGGCTCTGTCTGAAGATGGCGGCATCACATTTCCGCTGATCCGCTGGATGGAGCGGGGAGAAGGCTTTATTGGGGAAGAAAACCAGACCAATAATAAACAATATGAGTATCCGTATCTAATGCAGAGTCAGGATGGAATGATGCATCTGGCCTATGCAGCCCGCACCCGCCAGGGAGTTAAGTATGTCCGCTTTACGGAGCAGGCTGTAATGGGAGAAAGAAGAGAACGGATTGGAGTATATAATCCTACTGCAGCAATCGGCTGCGGAGCAGATAAGTAAAGGAGATAGATATGCTGAAAACGTATAATCTGAAAATGCCGCACGCAGTTTACGGCGGAGAAAATGCTATTGGAACTATTACTGAAATTTTAAAACAAAATGAGATTAAGAGAGTAGCAATGTTTACCGACAAGGGCATTGAGAATGCCGGATTGCTTGCCTTGCCAGAAGAAGCGGTAAAAGCATCGGGAGCAGATTATTACATATTAGACCAAATTCCGGTTGAACCAAGTTATATGGAAGTCCAGAAGATGGTAGATGAGTTTAAAGAAAACGGTGCGGATATGATTATTGCCTGTGGAGGCGGAAGTGTCATTGATGCGGCGAAATTGGCCAGCATTCTGGTAACGGATGAGTATGGGGTAAAAGAATTGTTGGATGAGCCGGGAAGGGCCAAAAAGTGCGTCCCTATTTTATTGATTCCTACTACGGCTGGTACAGGTGCGGAAGTAACTCCTAATGCGATTGTGGCAGTTCCGGAAAAAGAACTGAAAGTCGGTATTGTGAATCCAAATATGATTCCGGATTATGTAATTCTGGATGCCCGTATGATTAAAAATCTTCCGAGAAAAATAGCAGCGGCAACAGGAGTAGATGCTCTGGCTCACTGTATTGAGTGTTATACCAGCAATAAGGCCAATCCATTTAGTGATCTTTATGCGCTTGAGGGACTGGATCTGATTTTAAATAATATTGAAAAGGCCTGCGATGATCCGGAGGCAATGGAAGAGAAGAATAACATGCAGATGGCAGCATATTATGGAGGATTAGCCATTACAGCCAGCGGAACCACAGCAGTCCATGCATTAAGCTACCCGTTAGGAGGAAGATACCATATTGCTCATGGTGTTTCCAATGCGATTTTGTTAGCTCCAGTTATGCGTTTTAATGAGCCGGCCTGCAGAGAGCGCCTTGCGTTTGCCTATGATCGCTGCTGTCATGAAGAAAAGACCTGTACAACAGAGGAAGAGAAGTCAGCCTGGATCATTAACCGGCTGGAAGAGATCGTAAAACATCTGGATATTCCGGTAAGCCTAAAAGAGTTTGGAGTTCCTAAAGAGGATCTGGAAATTTTGGTAGAATCCGGTATGCAGGTGCAAAGACTCTTAGTCAATAATCCGCGTTCGCTGACAGCAGAAGATGCCCGCAGAATTTATCTTGAGATTTTGTGATGCAACGCATATTTTCTATCAATTCATAATATTTAAGAAGGAGGCACACCACTATGAAAGCAATTGAACTGAAAGGAATTATACCGCCAATTATCACTCCAATGAATGAAGATGAGAGCATCAATGTAGGGGAACTTCGCCGCCAGGTGGACCGCATGATTGAAAATGGTGTACATGCATTGTTTCCCTTTGGAACCAATGGAGAGGGTTACATTCTGACTGCAAAGGAAAAACAGCTTGTGTTGGAAACGGTTATTGAGCAATGCAATGGGCGGGTTCCTGTTTATGCCGGCACAGGATGCATTTCTACAAAAGAAACCATTGAACAAAGCAAGATGGCTCAGGCAGCCGGTGCAGATGTTTTGTCTATCATTACGCCCAGTTTTGCAGCAGCAAGCCAAGAAGAGTTATATGTACATTATAAAACCATTGCAGAGGCAGTAGACATGCCCATTGTCCTCTATAATATTCCGGCCCGCACTGGAAATGCGCTGGCACCGGCTACCGTAGCAAGATTGGCAGAGATTGAAAATATTGTGGGCGCAAAAGATTCCAGCGGAAACTTTACCAATATTTTGGGATACATTGATGCGGGAGAGAAGAAACACAACGGGAAATTTTATACATTATCAGGAAATGATCAACTAATTATCTGGACATTGCTTGCAGGAGGCACTGGCGGAATTGCAGGATGCGCAAATGTATATCCGCATACAATGGCGTCCATTTACAACCTGTTTATGGAAGGAAAGATCGAAGAGGCAAAAGCAGCCAATGCCAGTATTCAGAGTTTTCGCGCCTGCTTTAAATATGGCAATCCCAATACAATCGTAAAAACAGCAACCAGACTGTTGGGATATGAAGTTGGTCCATGCCGCGCGCCGTTTAATCAGGTTCCGGAAGAGGGAATCCAGGCCCTTAAAAAGGTTCTTGAAGAAAATGCAGCAAAAGGAATGCATTAAATCCCAGAATCAAGCAGGAAAAGGAAGGAATGATTATGAATACAAGGCCGATTATTGGTATTACTATGGGGGATCCTGCCGGAAATGGTCCGGAGATTACAGTAAAAGCGCTGGCCCATAAAGAGTTGTATGAAAACTGTCGCCCAATTGTAATAGGCGATGCGAAAATATTAGAGCAGGCCGTCCGGTTTGTGGGCCGTCCGGATATCCGGATTCATCGCTGTGAAACAGTTGGGGACGGACTGTTTACCTATGGCACAGTGGATGTGCTGCATTTGGAGCTAATTCCGGATGTAGAATCCTTTCCGATTGGAGAGGTCAGCGTGGCAGGGGGAAATGCGGCATTTCAGTGTGTAAAAAAAGTGATCCAGTTGGCGCTGGCCAATGAAGTGGATGCTACTTGTACCAATGCTTTAAACAAAGAAGCCATGAACAGGGCGCTGGAATTTTACAAGGGTGAATACTCCGATGGACATACTCATTTTGACGGTCATACGGAGATCTATGCAGCCTATACCAACACAGAAAAATATACAATGATGCTGGCCCATCATGATCTGCGGGTAGTTCACATCTCTACCCACGTATCTTTGAGGGAAGCTTGCGATCGTGTAAAAAAAGAACGTGTATTAGAAGTGATTGAGATTGCAGATAAAGCCTGCAAAGACATGGGCATTGAAAATCCCAAAGTTGCAGTGGCCGGATTAAACCCCCACTGCGGAGAAAATGGTCTGTTTGGAACTGAGGAAATTGAGGAAATAAAACCGGCTATTGAGATGGCAAAGGCCAGGGGAATCCAGGCCATTGGGCCGATTCCGCCGGATAGTGTGTTTTCTGAAGCGCTGGGAGGATGGTATGACATTGTAGTCTGCATGTACCATGATCAGGGTCATATTCCGTTAAAAACAGTAGGATTCGTATATGACAGAGAACTTCAGGAGTGGAAGGCAGTCGAGGGAGTCAATGTAACATTAGGACTTCCCATTATCCGTACCAGTGTGGATCATGGAACTGGATTTGCACTGGCGGGAACTGGAGCCAGCAATGAATTAAGCCTGGTGAATGCCATTGACTATGCGGTCCGAATGGTACATGGAACAACAAGGTGATTGATTTTGAAACAATAAAAAACAGATGTTTCAAAAAGAAACACAAAACTAAACAAAAAATCAATAAAAATGGCAAGTGTTTCTAAATAAAACGCTGCATACAGGACGTTTTCTTGTGGCATATATTGGCATATTGTATACTGGGTATAAGTAAAAGACATGCCTGATTGTGCAAAAATGAAAGGTATAGTGAAATGGAGGAGGATACAATATGACACCACAAATGATTATTGCTATTGCAATTACTGCACTTATGGTCATTTTGATCATGCAGGACAAGCTGCCTTTTGGAGCGCCGCCGCTTTTAGCCTGTCTGCTTCTGGTTATATTTGGAATTGCAGACATTAAAGCGGCCTTTGCCGGATTTTCAAATCCTACGATTATTATGCTGGCTGAGTTTATGGCAATTATTGCAGCGCTCCAAAAGACCAGTTTTATCGCCAAATTTAAGGAAACCATGTTTAACATGGCCAATAAAGGCGGAATAAAAGCATATATTATGATGATTATCATCGTTATGCTGGGATGCAGCTTATTTGGAACTGGTTCTACAGCGTATTATGTAATGGTAATCGGACTTTTATCTACTTTGCCATACAGCAAAAAGCTGCCGCCGTCTAAAATCATAATGACAGCCGGTTTCGCAGCAAACCATCCGCTGATTCCGTTTAACACTGCCCTGCAGTATGGAATTGTACTTGCAGTATTAAGCAGCGCTGGAGTCGTGGCAAACGTTCCGGTAGCAAAATTTGCAATTGTAAACCTGTTTTTATCTTTAGGATTTTTATTAAACTGTATCATTCAGTACAAATTTCTGCCGGATCATCCCATTGCAGCAGCTACTGAGGAGGCAAAGGCACAGGGGAGTTCTAAGAGCACTCTTCCAAAATGGAAGGAGCAGGTTACATATGCAGCATTTATTGTGGCAGTTGTAGGTATGCTGCTTCAAAGCAAAATCGGCGATGCAGGCTATGCCATTGCAGGTTTGTCTGTAGGTGCAATTCTGGTTGCAGGCGTTATGGATTTTAAAGAGATCCGCGATTCCATCAGCGCACCTATCATCTTGATGTCAGCCGGAGTTATCGGTGTAGCAGATGCATTGGGAAGCACAGGTCTTACTGACCTGGTAGGCTCTACAGTAGCAAATATGCTGGGCGGAAGCATCAATCCATTCCTGATGATTTTTGCATTCTGTATTTTAACCAGTGTTCTGGCAACTATGACAGGTTCCACAATTGGTACGGTTTATGTATTTGCGCCGCTGGCAATTGCAACCTGCACAAATCTGGGACTTGATCCGACTGCTGCAGCCTGTGCAATCGTTGTTTCTGGGTGGTGCGGACATTTCCTTCCAATTGACGGTATGCCGGCAATGGTTATGGGAGTTGGAAACTACAACATAAAAGAGTTCTGGAAATTTACCATCCCCCAGTATTTTATCCGCCTGCTTGCACTGACTGCAGGATCTTTGATTATGTTCCCAATGTAAAAGGGAGAAGGAGGCAGGAAATGAAAAATAAGTTTGAATTAGAACACATCGGCATAAATACGGAGAGCGCAGAAGAAGCAGAAAAGCTGGCTCTGCTGTTATGCAGGATGTTTAATCTGGAACCGCGTCATGGAAATAAGTCTGAATTTGGCGGAATGTATTTTGAATGCATGAAAACCCCGTTTTTAGGAAGCAGCGGCCATATTGCCATGAAAACAGAGGATTTGGAACTGGCTGTAGAAGAGCTGAAAGATAAAGGGTTCTCCTTTAATATGGATACCGCAGCATACACAGAAGACGGAAAATTGAAAAATGTGTATCTGAACGGAGAGTATGGTGGATTTGCCATTCATATCATGCAGAAGTAGGATAGAAAAATCGCTTAAGTTTAGGGGCTTAAGCGATTTTCTTGTGTGTTTTAACTGTCTTCAATTATTGTGATTGTTCCAGATATTCCCCTGCATCTTTAAAGAAACTGTAAATCATCATGACAATGATAATTCCTACGGGAAACGCAGCAATAATGGACACTGTCTGGAGATTGGCCATGGAGTTGTCGGAAAATACCAGGGTAATGGGGAAGAGAATCAACAGTACAGCCCAAAACAGCTTCACCTTTTTCGCAGGTTCTTTTCCGTCCGGAAGTTCTTTATAAGAATAGGATGCAGCCACCAGCGCCAGAGCATCATAGGAAGTTGAATAAAAGGTAATCATGGTGATGGCAAGCAGAATCAATCCGATAGCAGGAAGGGGAAGAGTGTCCATGACTGCCAGGATTGCAGTGCATAAATTCTGGCTCTGCTCGTAAATGCCGAGAATGTCCAATTGTCCCTGCATCTGCAGCCCTAATCCGTAATTGCCCAGGACAATAAAGGAAATAAAGGTTCCGGCAAGCCCGTAAAAGTATCCGCCTAAGATGATCTGTTTGATGGTGCGGCCTTTGCTGATGCTTCCGATGAAAAACGGAGCTGCCACGCACCATACCATCCAGTAGGCCCAATAGAAAATCGTCAGATTCTGAGGAAAGGAGGAAGTGCGCAGGGCGTCTGTCCAGGTGGACATGGAAATAAAATTCTGGACCATGTTTCCAAGGGAGGTAATGCCGGTTTCCACAATATACTGGGCCTTTCCTCCGCCGATAAATACATAAAGAAGAAGGGCGAAGAAAAAGTATACACATCCTGCAGCCAGCCTGGCAATTCCTTTCATGCCGAAGTATACAGTTACAATATAAATAACGCCTACGATGGCCAGAATCAGGATAGTAAGAAGTTTTGATTCTGCAATTCCGAAAAACTGGCTGAAAATAATGGACAGCAGCGGAGAAGAAACGGAAAATGTGGTGGCTGTTCCGGCTACCAGGGCAAAAACAGCAATTAGATCAATGAGTTTTCCTGCAATTCCATCGGTCTTTTTCCCCAGCAGAGGGCGGCATGCTTCTGAATACTTCTGCTTGGTGCGTTTGCGGACATGAAGCATAAATCCGAAGGCAACAGCTAACACCAGGTAAAAGGCCCAGGGAATCGGCCCCCAGTGAAACAGCGGGTAGGTGGATGCCCAGTCCTGAATACTGCCCATTTCAGAAATGTGGGGTTCATTGGCATAGAGAATCCATTCACATAAAGAATAAAACAAAATGTCAGCAGCAAGTCCGGAGGTAAACATCATAGAACCCCACTGAAAATTGGTGTAAGCCGGTTTTTCCGTATTTCCCAGCTTGATAGAGCCATACCGGGAAAAAGCGGTGTACAGACTGAGAAAGAAAACACCCAGTCCGATGACCAAATAGTAGCTGCCCAGTTGGTCGCCGAAGAAAAAGCGGATGGACTCTAATGCGGCAGAGGACTGCTCCGGCCAGACCATAAAAAGAATACATAGGATGATAATAGCTGCGCAGGGAACAGCAGTTGTGACCCAGTCAATGCGAGATCTCATAAGGATTTACCTCCTAACATTGTTCAAAAATTTATAAAAATAAAATATATTGAACATAATAACATTGAGATCGGGAAAAAGCAAGAGAAAAAATAAAGATTTTACGATTTTTTCTAAAAAACCTCTGTTAAAATCCGAAAAGATTCGCTATAATACAAGCTGCATGAAAGAGAAAAAGGTAATAAGGAGGAAATTCCAAATGAAGAAGGCAAAAAAAATGCTGGCTGTTATGGGCTGTGCTGCAATGCTTCTTAGCGGATGTACCCAGAGCAACATTGTAACGCCCAGCGGAGAAGCTGCCGCACCGGATTTTTCTATAAAAGAAGATGTGGAGATTGTCTGGGAACAGGTACATGAGGACCTGGGCGAGATTTTTATGGAGTCTGAAGACTATCCCAATTTAGAGCAGATTGGCTTCAATGTAAATGATGAAGAGAAAATGGTAAATCTGGAAATTCTGGTATCTTCTGAAACCAGCAAAGAAGAGGCGGTTTCCTATGCTACTGCGATCGTAAAAGCGGTCAATGATGAGGTTCAGATTCAGAACGCTTATTATGAGGCTTCATCGGAAGAATCTTATGGCAGTTTCTTTAAAGAATACGGATTCCATGTAGTGGTTGCGCCGATTCGTACAGCAGAAGATGAGACGACCTATCTGGTAAATGATACAGTAGCTGCTGGTGAAGAACGGGAGATTCAGGCGATTCAATAGCACAATTTTAGTAACAGTTCAGCCCTGCGAAGATTCAGACAGGAAAAAACGTTGAAAGCTTGTTTTCATAAGAGTTTTTCTGTCTGAATCTTCATAGGGCACACGCCCGACGCTTCTTGTCCGCTGCAAGCGGGCAACAAGATGCAAGGCGGAACTGTTGCCAATTTCAAGGAGGCAGGACAAATGGCGCTTCCCAAAGACCCCATTATGCTGCTAAGCTACATTAATACGCAGCTGAGAGATAACTACAGTTCTTTGGAGGAACTGTGTTCTGATTTGGATACAGAACAGAAGCAGTTAGAAGAAAAACTTGCTGCAATTGGATATTGCTATGATGCAGCGGGGAATCAATTTAAGTAAAATATAAAAAGGGCTGTCGCACGAAAGTGATATGCTCCCTTCTAGGTAGACAAGTGAAATAACAAAAACTTGTCACTTAG
>JBKUOG010000041.1:0-18050 GCA_046957575.1 Lachnospiraceae bacterium
GCAAAAACAGAACTGGAATACAATCAGGAAATTTCATTCCACTGGTTTTTTCCATGTTATAGGATGTGTTTTTCACCTCGTCCATCATCGTTTTATTCAACCATCTACACGTCATACACCATTTCTGTATCTTTTTTTCACAGTCTGTCAATTGATTTTCCATATCATTGCCCGTTTGTTTTCTCTGATGCAGCCAAAGGGACAGTCGAAGCATCCCTGTCTTTTGCTTAATCCGGGTAATATAGGGCAGCATGTCTTCTGCTTTCTGCATTACCTCCGGTATGCTCTGTTCCATACCTGGAACCGATGTGTCGATTCCTATGAATCCTTCCAACTCATCCCTATAGCAATTAGCATAATATAATGCATAAACGCCTGAAATAGAGTGCCCCAATAAGAAATACCGGCTGTAACCCAATTTTTTTATACATTCATGCAATTCTTTTACAATATTTTCAATAGTTCTTTCTTCTCCAGTCTCATCACTCAGTCCATATCCCAATGGTTCAATAGTAACTACCGTGAAGTGCTGAGCCAGCATATTGGCCAGGCTTCTGAATTCTAATATGGGGTTCACGATTCCCCGACCGGGAAGCAGGACTATAACCTGTTTTTCATTCCCTTTAACCTCGACATTTAT
Source organism: Lachnospiraceae bacterium (assembly GCA_046957575.1). Classification (GTDB taxonomy): domain Bacteria; phylum Bacillota; class Clostridia; order Lachnospirales; family Lachnospiraceae; genus UMGS1370. The sequence continues at coordinate 641 of JBKUOG010000041.1, forward strand.
ATGCTTTCCATTCACAGGTACAAGTTGTCCATATGTATTGTTTTTCAACTTATTTCGCTCAAAACAGCATAAAAGAGTTTGAATCAGTGTTCCTGCAAATATCAGACCTGTAATTGCTGCTATTATTGCTATCAAAGTCATCATTGTGCTTTCCTCCTGGTCTTACTATGGTAAATTAAACAGCTCTTAATTGAACGGGTAATTTTGGACGGTAATTTTAGGTAGAATCACCTCACTTAAGCCCTTTCCTACCTCAACATTTCTTTGGAGATTATTTACAGTCCGATATCCAATATTCCATGACCTTACTTCTTAAACTTTATTCTTGATAATTATCGTATTTGTGAGAATACTGGTACGTTCTTCTCTATTTTCATTAATATTTTTAGTTTCAGAAAAATACATGAATGGGATAATCCTACAAAATACCAGCAGGCATCTTGCTATCATCTGCAGGTCAGTATAATAGCTGCTCCAATTCTGGTACAAAGCGATAGACTTTTTTAGTCTTCTTCACGAGGCGAGTATAACAAAAATAATATAGGCACCAAATAATGTATTAGAGAAAATCCTTTGCTCATTAAGCAAAAGGGGAAGGTAATCAATACTGCCTTCCCCAATCACCATTATTATATTGCTTATATTTACGAGTTTAAAGAAATCTCCTTCTACTAATAAAAATCAATCCTATCGTCTGTTAAATGAAATGATTGCATATCCTCCAGAACAATAGAATCCTTATCAATCCGGGCTAATTATAATACTTCGATATTTGGATTTTACTAAATCTGAACAGCCTAAAGCTTAGTTGGACTATTTTTTCGTCAATCCTTTGTCTATATGCGATTGTTCCTTATATAATGTTATTCTGCAAAATTTCAAACAATACTTTTCCTATACGGATCCAAATAATTAAAATAGGCTTCATCAAATTTTTGCTCTAAAGCTTCTAGCCCATTTTGTTTTTTATAATTCACTTCACTAACTGTTATAGGAATAAGCCACAAAAACTGTATTTTCCTTGATGAACTTTGCAGATTCTCAAGTAAAGGTCCATCTAAATAAGGCAATGAAATTAAACCATATTCTGAATTTGATTTTTCAAACCACGGACAACCAAAATTAACAGTATGTCCCACCCCCAAGTTTCCTCCTGTGATATGATAATGAGCAATAATAGTAAGTAATTCTATCAAAAAATCATATTCAACAGGTGAAAATATATGAATTTCAATTGCGTTCTTATCCAACCTAGCAGACATACCACAGGTCGCATATGTCCACATATTACGTTTACTAGTTGGAGCAAATTTGAGGATCTTAAAATTGTCAGGCAATTCATTAATTGGACCCCGGTTAAATTTATGTTCTGTAAATCCTCCCCAAAATTCACTATAGTGTTTTATTATATCTGCATTACAATCCATATTTCTTTTTCATCTCCTTTGAATACCGTGCCATTTCTCCACCCTGTTTCGCTTGCGCTTCTTTTGTGGATGGTTTCATACGGTTTCTATCTTTAGCACTAGCTTTTCTCTCATCTGGTGTCATTAAATATCCGGGTTTTTCGCCAACACTCGGATCACCCTCATAATAACGCTTTACTAAAGGCGGGTCATGGTCTGGAGAACCTCCTATTTCTTTCCTATCTGCTGCAGTTGGTGTACTACCATAATGTTTTCTTCGATTATAGGGTTCTATAGGTGCCGGAATATCGTCTTCTGGTTGCGTTACTCCATCGTTCTCATTTACTCCATCGCCACCAATTTGTGATCCTGGCGGACAACCATCGCCTGGAACAGCCTGATACCCGCTTGGGTCATAATACGTCACTGGATTGTTTTTGCAGTATGCATAGAGATTTAATCCATCATACAGATAGGGATCTTCTTGCATAAACCGTCCTAACACTGGATTATAATATCTTGCCCTCAGATAATACTGCTCCGTTTGCACGTCATACTGCTGTCCGGTATACCGTATCCGGTTAGATATTCTTTCAGCATTTCCCAGTTCTTGTCCAAATGCGTCATACTGGTAATGGTTCTGGATGTTTCCCGCATCATCAGTTATCAATACCGTACTCAGTTGTTCATCCTGATGGTAATAATGAATTTTTCCACAGTTTTGGCTTGCTTCAATTCCACCACCAATGTAATAACTGGTCTGGTTTTCTTCACTCCTTTCATACAAAAGTTCCCCTCGATGATAGACAAATTGAATCAGCTTTTCATTCTCCATCATCTCACATCGTAGGTTCTCCACATCGTAGCGGTTCACCTGTACTCTACCATCCTCCAGCCTTACCTCGGTCTGCTGATTCTTGGTATTATAGAGGAATTGCTTTGTCCCGTGAGGACTTTCTTCCCTTATTATACTTCCCTGATGGTCATAAATAAAGACCTTTCTTCCTTGATTGTTTTCCTCGCTGACTAATTGGTTCTTCCCGTTATAGCGGTAGCCAGTGAGCCCTTCTGCGCTCTCCTTTTTGGTCCGGTTCCCAGCTGCGTCATAGGTGTAGCAGACCGCATCACCATTCCGTTTTTCCTCCCGCAGCTGCCCCCTGATATCATACTGATACGTGACAAAGAGATTGCAGCTTTCACCGCTTACCAGCTTCTGCTCCCCAATCTTTGAGGTTCGGTTTCCATTTCCGTCATACTTATACTTGAATGACAGCAGGCTTTTTTCTCCAGCTTTTGTCTCCAGTTGGCTTATGTTCCCGCTGTCATCATACTGATAGTGGGTTACAATGCCGTTTCCATATGTAATCTGCTCCAAACGGTCCAGGCAGTCATACCCATAACGCACTTCCATACCGCTGCTGTTATAGATACGGCTCGTCCTCCCAAGAAGGTCATACTCATATGATACCGCTATCCCTTCCGGATTGGTCATCTGAATCATTTGTCCCGCTTTATCATATTCATAAGAAATCAGCCGTTTCCCGCTGGAACGCTTTTCTTTTAAAAGCCCCTGCTCATTGTAATAATATTCATAGGAATACCCATCACAAACCGCATGAGTCAACCTGCCCAGGCTATCATAACCATAAGTTGTGATGACTGCATTCTCTCCGTTTTTATCAGTAGCTTTTTCATAAACAGGATTACCAAACACATTATAAATCCGACGTACCTGGTTCCCATTCCGGTCCGTATAAAGCGATAGATTTCCGCATTCATCATACTGGAACGTTTCCACGTACCCCATCTGATCAATGCGTTCCCGCACCTTTCCAAAGCTGTTGAAACGGTATTCCACTGTATTGCCATTCCCATCGGTTGCTTTGCTCACCTGCCCGGATGGTGAATAATGATACTGTTCCGTCACACCGTCAGAGAATCCGATTCCAGTAATTCTTCCCCAGTAGTCTACATCATAGCTGACCTTCTCGCCAACGCCATCTATAATCCCGGTTATTTGCCCTCTGGCGTTATATTCATAGCTTTGGAGCGTTCTTTTCCGATCCCCGCTTCCCCTTATGACGTCTTTTACCTGGCCATCCAGCGTATAGTTAAATCCTGTCTCGTTCCCCAGACCGTCCTTTTCTGCCACTGGCAGATTCTGAAGGTTATACACGCTTTCTTTCACCAACTGCCCCAGGCCATTGATGGTTTGTACCCGGTTCCCGCTGCTGTCGTAGCTGTAAATTGTCCCAACCGATTCTTCATTCCCTGACTCACAGGCATTAGGGCGTATTTCCTTTATCAGACGGTCATTCTGGTCATATAAATATTGGGTGACGGCGCCTCTCTGAGTAACCCGGTGTATCAGCCGGTTTTTCAAATCATACTGATAACGGGTTTCTAAGCATTCCCCGTCTGCTCCGCGCACAGTCTCACAAAGCAGATTACCTGCGGCATCATAAGCAAAACAGACTCTGCGGTCTATCTTGTTCTTTTTATCAATTGTCCTTTCTTCTGTCAGGCGGTTATTCCTGTCATAGCTTCTTCGTATTTCATTGCCATCTGGTGTTATGATTCCAGTCAGGTTTCCGCTTTCGTCATACATATATCCGGTGATAGCGCGGTTCACTTCACCATTTCCCTGGATTTCTTCCTCCTTTTTTATTCTCCAGCCATTTTTATTGTAGCTGTAGCGAACCCGGTTCTTGATTCCTTCTTCAATCACCCGTTCTTCCAGTGTGAGGTTCCCCAGGCAGTCGTACTCATAACGTATCTTTGCCCCATATTCATCCTCCACTGTGGTCAGATGATTATTCTTATCATAAGCAAACCGAATCAGGCTCCACATAGCCGGATCAGCACCCTGCTCCACCTCTTCATTACCGTAGGCTTCTTCTATTTTATTTCCCTGCAGGTCGTAAGAATATTTTATCACACGGTAATATATGGTATCTGCTTCCCGACGCACACTGACCTGCTGGCGGATTATCTGTCCAAAGCCGTTATACTCGTAAAGGTTCTCTTTTCCTTCCCCGTCTGTTTCCCTCGTCACCTGGCCGTGTCTGTTATATTCATAGTGCCGGAGCTCATTTCCTTCCGGGTCTGTTACTGAAACAAGCCGCCCCATCTTATCATAGGCATAAACATATCCCGGCCCATCGTCCAGCGCGCTGTCGTAAGATTCCGGCATGACCTGTTTGACCAGGTTCCTTTCCGCATCATAAAACCGCCGCTCGATACCTCCGTCTGCATAATGGATCCGGATGCAGTTCCTATCCCAGTCATACTCATAACGTGTCCCATCTCCGTCCTCACCCTTCACTTGATAGCTGACAGGATGAACCTCTTTGGTGATGTCCCCGTCAAAATTGCGGAACAGCCGTTTATGTTCATTCTCTGGTGAGACGGTATCCACAATATGGCCAAGGAAGTCATAATAATATTCGTATCCCCCCTCCTGTTTCTTCCAGTTCTCTGCCGGATAATATGACGTCAGATTCCCCATTCGGTCGTAAAACCACCTGCTGGTATAGCCCTCCCCATCCACTCTCTTGGTAACGAAGTTTCTGGAGTTATAGCTGAGCATCACCGTACCATAGGAATTTCCCACCGACATCCTGCGTCCAACTTTATCATATTCATAAACCGTTTCCTCATTTTTAGGTGTAAGGACACGGCTGGGGTATGCACGGTTTGCCTCATACTGAAATTTTGTCTCATTTCCCAGGCTATCCCAGGTGGAAACACGCCGGCCCATTTGGTCATACTGGTGGAGGTTTTTTCTCCATTCCTTGTCCGTAATCCGTTCCTGCACGGCAAGCAAATTGTGATCCGCATCATACTTATTGACTGTCTCACGATGTTCCGAATCCCATACCTTCACCAGGTTATGGTTTTCGTCATACTCAAAATGGGTTTCCAGCCCGTCAGGACTGGTTTCACATATTTTTCTGTCATAATCATCATACTGCCAGCTTGTCCTTATGCCGGTACGGCTCACCTGAAGGGTCCGCATATTATTGTCTGAATATTCGTAAGACAGACAAGTTCCGTCTTCGTAGATAACCCGGTCCGTCAGCCGTTGGTCATTATATTCGTATACTTCTTTTTTCCCTGATTCGCTGAATTTGATTGTATTCCTGCGGTTTTTATCATCATATTCAAACTCCTGATATACCCCGCTCTCAAATTCCTGGCGAAGAATGCGTCCGTTTTCATCAAACGTATTCTCCAGATACCGCACCCCATTTTCATCTGTAACCGATGCGATATATCCAGCTTCATCATATTCATAATGGGTTATGCCCTCGTCTGTATGTATGACATCAGTCAGCAGATTCCCCTCATATCGGTACTGAATCCGGCGTCCAATCTCATCCGTAATCTGGAGTATCCTGCCCTCCTTGCTTACCACTTCAAGATAGTTTCCCAACGGGGTGGTAATCCGTGAAAGCCCACCGTCCTCATAATCAAAAAGAAGGCGCTGCTGGTTAGGGTATTCCACCTGTATCATATGTCCTGTGTTATCATACAGACACTTCGTATGTTCAATCACATCCGAAAGCGTAAAAAGGCGCCGTTCCTTATCTACTTCAAGTGCAAATCTTGCAGTCCCTTTGCTTTGGTTTATCCACTTTTCAGCTTCCCATTTAAAGAGAATGGAGTGCCCCGTGATTGTATTCACATGAATATGACCATCCTGTGATGTATCCCGGTAAATGCGGCTTTCAAATGAAAATGTCCATCCCTTTCCCATGACTGAGACATCTAAGTTTCCAGAACGGTATGTACGTTCCAGCTTTAGCGCGGCAGGAATACTTGCAAGGATGAAATCCGTTGTATTAATCACATACTCCCCTGTAACGGCGTCTACTGGGTCAGGTATGTAGGAGGACATAACATTTGCCGTGGCATTTGCCGCCAGGCTTTCCCAGAAATCAAAGTCCTTTCCTGTTATGTCACTAACCATCCAGTCTAAACCTGTATCAACTACTGTCCCGGCAGCGGCAAGCGCGGCTTTGTTTTCCGCAAGGTCGCCAAGGAGTCCCGAGGTGATACGGGATCCTACCTGGCCCTGCACGATGCCTAGCCCAGTATTAACCGCAAGGTTCTTGACATCAATTTTTCCATTATAGATTAAATCATTTGCCGCTCCTTTTACTACATTGCTGCCTACCTGGATTGCTGTCTTCAAATTCTTTGCTTGCTGGCTATTGCAGGCAATTGGTCCGAATTTTGAGAAAAGTGCTCCAAAACCACCTGCAAGCGCTTTTCCTGACACAACACCAAAAGCAATATCATTCACTATTTTTACTACATTATACGCAGTCTGGTTGCCAAAACACAGTGTATCCCGGATAAAGTTATAGGATTGACTGGAATCCGCTTGCCTACTCTTTTGGATGTCCCGCTGCCCTTCTGTAATATCTGCTGCCGCAAGTACCAGTGTTGTCCCCGCCAGACCATAGGTCCAAGTCATGACCGGGGCTAACAAGGCCGTTCCAACCCCGCCTGAAACTGCGCCGGCAGCTACCCCTACTATGGTTACCCCCACCGCCAGTGCTACCGTTCCGACAGCCGCTAATGCTTTGACTGCTCCGGTAAGTACTTTCGATCTTCCTTCCTCATACTTATCCACCATTTTTTGGCTAAGTCCGCTATTCATGTTTTCAATGACAGCTGCATCTCCTGCTGTCACTTGTGCTTTAATCGCTTCCGCAGGCGGATCAACTGGCGTTGCATCTCCAGTGTTTAGTTTAACGAAGGTTGAGATTATATTGGCTTCCTCTGTAAGTTCTATTTTTGTTACCGTGCCTTTCCCAATCTGAGCAGTTATTTTACTTCCTTCTAAATACAGGTTTAATACAGACGCGCCTCCCTCTCCTGTTGGTGTACCGATAGACAGATCCTGATCCGCTGTAATTTCTATTTCTTTTCCCTTAATTGTTGCATTTCCCTCGGTATCCAGAATCACACTTGTAGACTTTGCTTCTTCTGCAGCTACAGAGATACCGGTTGGCGCCATTAGCAGTTCCGCTCCGTTCACATTGGAAAAAGACTTATAATCCGGGTTTTGTGCGTACCCCCCGCCTGAACCGCCAGAACTTCCGGTGTTTCCCCCTCCTGATACCCTGACTGCATGAACCGCAATTGCGTCTCTCTCTTCATCACTTGGGAAATAAATATGTACCTGGCTTTCCAATTCCGGCATACAGTAGATGAAGCTGCTCTCAATGGCATAGGTAAAATATTTTGTATTAGGTGAATTGTCATATTCCGGGTCAATGTGAAAATGTACACGCACACAGTTTCCGGACCGTTCCTTCACTGTGGCCGGTATACTCATTCCGAATATGTTCTTATTTTTTAACGGGACGCTCAGACATCCTTTCTCCCGGCTCAGTTCATAAAAGCGACAAAGTTCGCCTTTCACAACTCTGTATTGTATTTTGGTGACAATCGTACTGATTCCCCTAAACTGTACCTTTTGGGCAAGTTCAAATAAGCGGCCCGTTTTCACGTTCCATCTAATAGCTTCCTGATGCAGCAGCTCACCATTAACATTTACACGATTATATTGATCCAGGTTCTTTATGATATCGTACTCCTCTTCGCTTAGTACGACTTCGTCCCCCAATTGTGGAATGCCAAAATAGGCCCTTCCATAACCAGCCTTATAATCGGGAACCAGAAATGATTGAAAGGAGCTGGCAAGACGAATCAGAAAATCCCAGTCAGTTTCTTCATACTGCAGCAAAAAGTCTGGGATAACTGCCCCCTGTGTAATACAGTCCTTAATATCTGCGTTTGGATAGTTCTCCAGTACTTTGTTAAGAACCTGTCCATATGTGGCATCCAGATTCAGAAAGCTTTGGCTCACTGCCGCAAGCTCCCATTCACTGGTGTAGGAAACCGCCCTTATCTTCAGATATTGCAGTCCCTTAGATGGAATCATAACTGTTTCTATCACTTTGCCTTTAAACAGTACCTCTTTCTCATAGACTTCGATACTGGCCCCATCTGGCAGACTGTGAATTGAATTCTCAATGTTCTCTTCATCAGCCAGCAAAAGCAGGCTGACTTCGGCATGGTGATTAAAAGATGCATCCAATGTAACATCTTCTGCCATGATAATCCCATCTAATGGAAGTACAATCCTCAATCCCTGGTATGTAATCTCCACGTTATCCTCCTATTCCGGCTGACCAGACAGCAAAAGAATAATGCGCCCGCCATATTTGCACATTAACTCACATCTGCGCAGGAGCGGGGCTTCATCATTGATTGTCACTTTCTCATGCCCTTTTGACCAGACTGCGCCTGATGCGAATTCCACAATACATTCCCCTTCACATTGCTCTAAAAGGCCGTCTGTTACCTCCATTTTCTCTGGTTTTACAAAAACTTCAACCAGCCGTTCCCCCCATCCTCTTTCCTTGTTCGCTATTTGTTCATTTGCATCATCCACTACTTTTTGCGCGGCCTCTATCACCTTTGGGTTTTCTTTACTTTTACAAGTACAGAAATTGATAACATTCGTATTTGCTATCATATCCTGCACCGTCATTTGATATATTTTCTTTGTGTATACGCCATGAGTTGTATCCAGAGCCAGTTGACTGGTTCTGGTTCCAAAACTACATTCACTTCTGGCCATGAGTACGACAAAGCTGGTGTCTGTTGCTCTTGAATTTCTGAGTTCATTTTTCTTCTCCTCTACAGCGTCCTGGGCATCCTGAGCCACCTGGGCGGATTCTTCCAAAGCCTTAGTCGCAGACTCAACCGCCGATTTCGCTTCGTTTAGCGCTTTCGATGCCTCCTGAAGATTTTTCTGGCTTTCAGCGAGTTTATTTGGGTCACATTCATATTCATTTGCTGCCATCGCGTTAACAGCATTATTAAATGTTTCCTGGGCTGCCGTTAATTTCTCGTCAGCCGCTTTCGCTGCTTCGTAATCCTGATAAAACTTCTGTGAAGCTTCATACGAAGCCATCTCCAAGTCTCCAAGTCTCTGATCTGCCATATTACTCCACCTCCACTTCTTCAAAACAAATACCAGTAACTTTGCGTCTTAAAAGACTTTCTAACAAAGGAAGGCTTACAATTGGATCCTTTCTGTATTTTCCGTTTAATATAAATATATGATGATATGATATTTTCCGAGAATCTAATATCAGCTTTTTAGGAGTTTGATTTGGATAATACTCTGTTTTTTCACTGACTACATCCAGCTGCTCAATCAACGTCTGCACATAGTTATACTGTATGGAATTCTCTTTATGAATCAAAATAACTTCTTTAAATATCAGGGAAGGTTCATAGGCTTCTAATAAGTCTTTCAAGCGGAAGGAAAACATATTTACCGGACGTTGGATGAAATCAGGCCTTGCTTCTTTTCCGTCTCCTGACAGGTATAATACCGTAACATCATTAAGCCGCTCACTATCAGATTGCAGAAACAAATGACTTCCCCCGGTAATATCAAAATCCCGGTATTTAATGGAATTTGGCAGTCCGATATCCTGCTTTATAAAAAAATATCTCATTCGCTTTCCTCCTTTGCCAGCTGTATCGTCTGCAGCTGTTCAGGCGTCAAATGCAAAAACGGCACGCTAAACGCGGGAAATATTGCCTCTGCCAGATCCGCGTTATGAAACGATACCCTCTCAAAAGTACACGTTGTAAAATCTGCCCCGTACAGATTACAATCCTCGAAACTACAGTCTGTAAGGGTACAGTTACTTAACCTGATTCCTTCCAGATTGCACCGCCGAAACTCCATTCTCCTTAACTTACTATCTTCAAATACCATAAACCGCATATCCAGTTCACTCATGCTGCTGTCTTCATATTCTCCGCGATACCAATAGCTGAACACCATCGTCTCCGGTTTATGCAGTGCTTTTTTTAGTTCTCCTCGCCAAACGCTCCCATCTTTTTCCTCACGGTCTGTATGGATAATAAACTCTGATTGGTCCCGATACTCCCCCCACTTCAAAAACCAATATGGGGAGCATGTTACGTTTGAAAAGATTCCTTTTTCTTCCCAATTTCTGAGCCGATAGCGGAGTATCCGGGAAATGAGTGCATCTAGGAAAGCGAGCTCGTCAAAAATGATATGCTCTACATCATATTTATTAACCATCCCCTGGCAGTCACGGCTTTTTTGGTTCAGTTTATCCCACAACTGCTCCAATGGTTCAAACAAATCCCTGGCGCTGAAATATACTTCTAAAGGTTCTTCATCGAAATACCAGCGGATATTCATAGCTTGAATCAGAAACCGGTAATTCCGTTGAATCAAATCCGTTTTCAGTGTCGAAATGTATAGAAAGCTCACATACTCTTTCTCTTGTATTTCCATTTTAGTGCCAAGCTCATTCATCGCCGCTTTTACCCAAAATTCCAACTGTTCTGAGCGTTCCAGTATATGACTTGTTATATGATTCCGATAGTCTTGCAGTGTTGTCGCAATTTCTTGCTTAAATTCCGACATAACATGTTCCCGGTCCATGCACATTCCTCCATTAATCGAATTTTACTTCCGTTCCAGAAAATTGTATTTCTGATCCCCCAAGTGCTACACTTCCACCTTTTAAGCTCTGTAGGCTGATAAGCCCTTGTGCCTTGACGGTTAAATTTTTTTCCGCATGAAGCGTCACTGGACCAGTTGCATCAACTAAAACTTTTTTTTGCGCACTGACTGTAATCTTGCCATCGCTCAGGATTGATACTGCGGAGACTCCGCCGTCGCAAGACAATACCATTAATTCTGGTGTCAGTGCTAATTCCTGTCCTGCTTTCGTCCGCAGATACCTGATATTAGGATCCTGCATACGATCTGTCCCACCGCTTTGGGGAGCCGGATAATTGCTCGCTGAACTTAACGCGATAGCCTCCTGCTCATTTTTCGATGGAAAATAAATCCTCACATCATCACCCGGTTCCGGCATACAATACCAGCCACTCCCATTCGGCGAAGCAGATATTGTGGAATAAGGGAACCAAAAAGCTGCAGGGTTTCCTGACACTTTATCAATTTCGAGCGCAACTTGAACGGCTGTTCCTGATACATTTACTACAGTTCCTGTAAGTGCCACTCCTATAAGATGCATTGGGTAAACCGTCGGCACTAAAAGTCCCTGCGCCATTTGCAAACCATATATACCTGTCATTTCCTGGTTGCTGAAATCATATACATAGGAATACACAGTAAATGGAAGACTATTCACTTCTATTGTGTCAAACAGCCTTAAAAGCCGTTGTGATAATACTTGATATCGGGTAAAGTCAGAGGCATGTACCATGCGGTCATTTGCTTTCAGGCAATAGTACGATTCCATATCCTTATTAATCTCCTTGATTTGATAAGGAATCCGGTTCTGACTTAATACAGGTATACCCACATATATTTTAATTCCTGCCTGATATTCATAAGGCGTGACTGTCATTCCCGCCATTGAAAAGACACGCTTTAAAAATTGCCAATCCGTTTCCTCATACTGGACAATCAGTTTTCCGATAGGCATATCTTGTGCCGCGTAGAAAACAGAACTGCCCGGATAATCTGCCATTACGCTGTTTAAAAACGCAGTACAGCTCATCTGCGTGTCTTGAAAAGAACGTGATTTCTTTGTGAGGTCCATAAGCCAGCTATAGCTCTTTCCTTTTATCCTCACAATGCTTACTTCTGAAGATATCTCAACATTAAGTTCCGTTACAACTCCGGAAAATAAAACGATTGTCCCATCTTCTCCATCAGCTTGCAGCTCCACAGGTTGATAGCTGGGCATTTCATACAAAAAGTCCTCCTGGTTCTCCAGAAACGCACATAGTTCCATGCTGCTATGTTCACCCAGTTTACCTTCAATTCTGCAATACAGTATATTTGATACCTCAAGTCCCACGACTTTTATATCATGCAAATTGTATGCCATTGTGCCCCCCCCCCTAGTTATTCCAGATGATAGAAGCATTTGCCTCAATCGTATCATCTGTAAGGTTAATGCTGCTCCCCGCTTCGCTGGTAAATGTTGCCTGTGTTCCAGCTGATAAGGTTAACTCACCATCCGTTGTAATTTTAATTTCTTCGCCCGCCCCTATGATAATGCTTTCTTTTGTATTGAATTCTGCTTTACCATCATTTGTAAGGGTTACCGATCCGTTTCCTTCACCTACTGACAAAAGGATTCCATTTTCAATAAATTTTACTGTCTTCCCATCCGGTGTGGTAATATCCTTCAAATCAGGATTTCCCATTGGCGAGTCTGACGCCGGAGAGGATTCCCCTTGTACGCTGCTGATTGCATAGCCCTTGCTTTCATCACTTACAGGAAAAAATATTCTAACTGGATCACCTGGCTTTGGCATACAGTACCACCCTCCGCCATCTGGGGAGGCTGCCACCGATGAATACGGGTAAAAATACTGGTTTTGATAGCTTTTAAGCGCATCTATTTGTAATCGAACTTGAACCTGATTCCTCATTATATTGGTAACAACGCCCTTAACTGATATGCCACTAATATTGGGGTTATAGTAAGTTTTAATCCGCAGCCCTTCCTTAAAATATAAATGGTACTGGTTAACCAATAATCCATTTCTAAAACCTCTATAAATTGTTCCAATATATAGCTCTTTTCCATGGAACAGAACCTGAGTTCCAAGAGGTAGGACATCATACGATTCCACACAATATACCAGTTGGCCTTTCAGCTGCTTTTCCACATCTTTTGGTGCAATATCCCGTTTAATTACATAGGGCAAATGATCCCATGATACACTTTCCTTCGTATCCTGCAGACCAAAGCAGAGACATATCCCCTTTTTCGTGCTATCTACATATAGATATGCTCCATATCTGGATAGGAACCGCTTTAAAAAATCCCAGACTGTTTCCTGATACATAACGGCAATCATCCCCACTGGTTGGTCTGGGATAGAAATCAGCATCTGGCTGCCCGGGAAAAGATTCATGATAAGTTTTATCATTTGATGCGACGTCATTCCGATATCCTGGAAAGAGCCATTATGTACTTGATAATCCAACAAATAACTGGCTGTTATTACCTCCATGAAAACATAATAGACTTCTCCTGCAGCCATCACTCTCATATTAATAAGAATCCCCTGGAATAATGCTTTCATTGCTCCATTCTGCATATACAATACTGCTATATCGTTGTTCCCTTCATATAAGATATAATCTTTCACTGGTTCTTCTGCTATAATCGTTACAGAAAGCTTTCCATGCTGATTTGGCGATTCTTGAATCTCCAAATCTACCACTGGAGCCATTATGTCTCCCAGTATTAAACGGAGACTTTCATAGGTGATAGCATCAACGTGACTCAGGTTATTAACCTCCACCATGACTCCTCCTTTCTAATGATTCATATCTTCAATTACATGAATAATTGCTTCCAGTAAAAGTCCCATTCCCTCTTTATCCTCACTCATACAATTGAGTGTTGCGGAATAAATCTTTCCCTCTTTTGGATAACGAAACATCAGGTTATAGGTTATTCCCTCAGAAGTCGGAATTTCATAGCTGAAATACTCCATCTGATTAACTGTTTGTGAGCTGCCAATTTGTGGATGCAAATTTATTTGTTCCAGGGAATATTTAATAGATTCCATCCAATCTTGCAAGGACTTCATTTGTACCCATGGAATTACGGTGGCATTTATGCTCGCTTTCCGCTTACTGCTGACCCAAAATAAAGTATCTGCCTTATCATCAATGACATCAAAGAAATTTATCATATACGGCACTTTTAATCCGCCATCCAAAATTGATTTTGTATCAAATTCTATTTTTAATGTATATAGGAACTGCTTTCCCTTTTTAATACCTTCAATCATTTCTTCCAGCGTGTATTTGATTTTTTTCTTTAAATTGTATTTTTCAAAGTCTTTTTTTCTTTCCTCTTCCAATTGATTTTCCCGATACGCACTCTGCATTAAAGCAATATCTTTATCTATTTCCATCCTGTTACCTCCAATCTCCTTTCGTTTTACAACAGGAGCAGTTTCCTATCCCCTTTATCACTTCTATGCTCTCTGTCCGTTTTTCCACCTGCCTCTGATAAAATGCAGCTTAATCCATCATATATTTCTTTATTACTATATTCTTTTGCTGTTTGATTCAGCCGCATATTAAGGTAAGTTCTTATTTCATCATAAGGCATTGCTGTTTGTAGCTTCATACAATCTAAGCAGAATGGATAGTCCCATTGGTTTTTAATAGGATGCCGCATAAGGGCTTCAGAAAAGAATTTCAGTATTTGAGGATCTATGCTATGTTTTCCAAGAGATGCAAACGGAGAATAAATTCTATTTATAGTATCAAATTCTGTATTTAAATCGAAAAAATCCGTATAACTGTCTCTTAATCGGGCACCCGGTTGTAATTTAAAGCGGGCCAACTCTATTTCATTATTGTCATCTGATATTCTGTCATCCCAATAAACTTGAGATAAGTACTCCTCTTGTCCGATGCCTGCTGTTTTATCTGAAAATCTCACTTTTAAATAGCTCTGTTTTCCAGTTGCTTCATATGAGATTTTCCAATCATTTTTTAAAATATACGGAATTTTGTTATAACATATAATCCCCGGGTGAATCACCAAACTGCCATCTATTGTTTCCAGTTCACACCCTGCAAGAATTCCATCAGCATAATCCTGATATAATATCTGAAATATGTCTCTTGGAAAGTCTCTTAGTATTTCAAGCATTTCTTTTTTTAATAGCCTTTTTCTCTCAAACAGCGGGTATATATTTTTAAACATTTATTCCTCCCTGATCTACGGACTAATATAAAGCAATTTCATCAATTACCATGGTGTCATCTATGCCAATAATGCCAAAATGATATTCATAAAAAATTTCAAGCTGATATTCTATATCCAAAAACAGATCAACCAGACAATGAATTTTAACTTCCGTTTCAATTGTTTTTTTTAATGCTGTATATATTAATATTTCATTTGGGCAGTCATTATTGTGATAGACGATGCTATCATCAATTAAGCCATGAACCATATCAATAAAAATAGCCAAAGAATTCCCAACCTGATAATTTCTAAGCCAACCACTCAGCAAAATTTCTTGTTCTTCTTTCTTTAGAATTGGAAAAATCTTTTTTGCGGTTTCTCCGATAACACCATTTTCGATATCCAGAATCAGCATCTTCTTATAATACTCTTCCTTTGTCATACCCTTGCGCACATCGTTTTCCATCAAAATGTGGAGCATCAAGTTTGTAAGGCTTGCAAGCAAACTGGAAAATTCTCTTTGTTCTGGAGAAAATACATTCTTGAAAATTGAATAAAAACGGAAATATGTATTTACTTCAATTTCCACCCCCTCATTGAATCCCATTTGATTTAAGTAGGGAAGTGCTAGTTCCATGTATGCGCTGCTATTAGTTGAATGGACAAAACGTATGGATTCTAAAGGAATATTCTCTTTTTGTGCCTCTAATGCAACCTCCCACAGGTACTTCATACAATCACTCCCCTGCATTCATACTCTGGATAAATCCGCTGTACCTCTGATACAAGAAAACTCATTATATCCCGCTGCAGCCATGGTTCACGTTCCCCCGTTTTAAAACGCAGCAATAATTTTTTCTGTGTCCTTGTATTTCTTATCTCATCCTCAATAAATAAATTCATGGAATATGTCTCTGGATTCCCTGTCAATTGATCTATAATGTCGCAATCCAGATAAACAACATATTGTTCCAGATTAAACCCTTTGATAAATCTGGCCAGTTCTGCCCTGGTCTTTACACTTTGGTTCCATTTTTTATGAAATTTCTCAGAAAATGTTTCTGCCCTCTCATTTTGCATGATTGGGTAGGTGTAATGATCGATTCTGCTATCATCTGAATTTCTTATGACATAAATCCCCCACTTTTTGGCTTCGCTGACACTGCTGATAATCAATAATTTTTCTTTTCCTTGGCTAATACTTTGGATTTCCATGCTATCTTCAGCCAGGTATGCGTGCTGCGCTCCATATTCACGGATTGAAATCAAATGTTCAAAATTTTTATGATCCTCACAAGGTACAGGAAAGCCAATACTATCAAGGACTAATCTTTGAATATTCCATATAGGAATTAAGTCATGGCAGATTACCTGATTATAGTTCCCAAAATTTATTTCTATTTTCTTTATCTCTTCATTCAGTGTAAGTCCATCTGGCAATTCTGTTATTACAACATCTGCAAATTTATAAAGATATGGAGCATTTACAGTTTGCCACGGTATACCATTTTTCATAAATAGTTGGTATAAATGCCCTATTTTTTTAAGATACTCTTTATTCTGCTGTAATTTAACCCGGATATTCCACTTATGGTTGGATTTATCTGTCTCTAGTGTTCCATCAAATTCTATATGATGATTCCAAATGTCCTGAATTTGCATAAAATCGCACCGCAGCATTACTGTCATTAAGGAAAACTCATGTCGCTTATCAATTGCATCTGCAATATCTGCAAGTGTATATGAACTTTTATGCAAGTCAGAATCATCCATAGGTGACATTAAATGATGGGATGTATCAAAATATTGTCTTTCAATCACTCCGGTTTTTATTAAATACCGGTTTACATCATATGCTAATTCGTCCTGTACCCTTTTCTCCAAATCAGAATACATTTGTTCATTTGTATCATATAATGCGAGAAAAACTTCCTCCATTAAATTCTTAAATGCTACCCGCTCTTCAATTGCACTAATAGATTGTATTTCACGGCGAATCATTTCCCTCATGTCTTCTTTTTGATTCATGACAATTCTGTACCTCACTTTCAGGGCCCAGTACTTATTTTTATTATTAACTGTTCATAATTCTACTTCTTTCCATCAAAAAAATTCAGCTCCCATGTATCATCCTCAAAGTCAAAAAATGTTTCATTGCCTTTATAAAGCAGCTCTCCCTCCCTCAAAATAGGAAGTACCACAAATCCCCACCGTTCTCTTGAT
>JBKUOG010000042.1:0-15746 GCA_046957575.1 Lachnospiraceae bacterium
GGCCTCTCCCTTAGGGTCCAGCTCCGTTAGATCCGTTAAATCATAGTCTTTTTCTACCATCAGAGCCGCAATGGTTTCTGCATCCAGAACAGGTTCCTGTACTATCAGATCTCCCAGCGCCATCTGGCGGAATTCATCGGTTTCCCAAACCATTTTGTCCAACTGAT
This sequence comes from Lachnospiraceae bacterium, assembly GCA_046957575.1. GTDB lineage: Bacteria > Bacillota > Clostridia > Lachnospirales > Lachnospiraceae > UMGS1370. The sequence continues at coordinate 168 of JBKUOG010000042.1, forward strand.
AGTAGTCCGGATTGTTGACCAGGTAATCAAAGAGCGTAACCTGAAATGCAGCCAGCATCAAAATCAGAATTAAAACCAGCATATCCCTGCCTCATTCTTTCATATACGTGTATAAACCCATTGTATTCAGGTGCATATGAAAAAATCAATCCCGATCCTGCTTCTGGCTCTTCTCCTTGCAAAACCGGACTGGGCCTTTACCGGCGCCAAAAACGGCCTTGTTTTATGGGGAATGGTGGTGCTGCCAACGCTTATGCCGTTTATGCTCTGCTCTCAGGCCATAGTAGGACTTGGGGCAGTCCCCATCCTGATGAAACCCTTTGGCCCTTTTTTATCTCATATTCTCCATGTATCTTATCAGGGCGGCTATGTCTTTTTAACCGGACTTTTGTGCGGTTATCCCATGGGAGCCAAAACCTGCGGAGAATTTTTGCAAAGGGGGCTGATCACACCAGCAGAGGCCCGCTATCTGCTTGCAGTCAGCAATCATCCCAGTCCCATGTTTCTTTTGGGGTACGTAATGAGTCAAATCAGCGCAGTCTTTGGACTTTCCGCAAAAGCAGCTTCCTGGAAACTTTTAGCGGCTCTATACCTTCCGATTCTTCCCATCGGGTTTCTGGCAAGGCACCAATACCGACCAGAGAGTTCTGACAGTGCATTTCCCAGTCCGTCTGCACATCCCGCTTCTTCCTTTTCTCTGGACGCGGCGTTCCTGTCCTGCGCAGAAACCATGGTAAAAATCGGTGGATATATTATGCTGTTTTCCATTGCGGCTCTCTACACCTCCAAACTTCCTTTTTCCAGTCCCTATCTGCGGTGCGCTCTTTTGGGGGCTTTGGAGATTACCACTGGAATTTCCGTCATCGCCAGTTCCATGACCGGAAATGCAGCCGTTCTTCTGATTACCGCATCTGCGGCATTCGGAGGAATTTCCAGTATTTTTCAGACCAAAAGTGTTCTGCACGAAAAAAATGCCGGACTGTCTATCCGGCATTATGTACTGTGGAAACTGCTCCATGGAATCCTTTCCTGTATGGTGATGGCATTGTTATGTAAAATCCCGATTTCTTTTTAAGCCCCTGCGTTCTGACTGTCTTCCGGCTGGCCTTCCTCTTCTGCAGGCGCTGCAATGCCGCCTGCCAGTTCATTGCGGTTGGAAGAAACGACATCATAACTGGACTGCATAGAGGACATAAAAGCATCAAAACGTCCCTTTGCCCCTTCCATGGAATGGGTAATAATGGTCTGCAGGCTGCGCAGCATATCGTCAGTATACTGAATTGCACCCTGGCGGATATTATTGGCATCATTCACTGCATTGTCTACAATAGCCTGGGCCTGGGCATTGGCCTGCTCTACCACCTCGTTGGCATGAGAATATGCCTTTTGCATGATCTCATGCTCATTGACCAGTTCATTGGTCTGAGCATTGGCTTCCTGAAGCATAGCGTCTGCCTGGGTGCGGGCCTGATTTAAAATCGCATCCTGATTGCTGATAATCTTCTGATACTGTTTAATCTCATCCGGAACCCGAAGGCGCAGTTCCACCAGAAGTTCTTCTAATTCTTCTTTATTTACAATAATGTTGGTGTTTGAAAGGGGCTGACGTTTGCAGCTGTCAATAAACTCCTCAATCTCATTAATCAACTGTTCGATTCTGCTTACCATATTAACGATTCTCCTTAACCCTTTTTAGCAGGCTCTGCCTGGGCAAATTTTGCCTTTACTTTATCTGCGATCTGAGGATGAAGGAACATGCGTATGTCTCCCCCAAACTCTGCAATTTCTTTTACAACACTGGAACTTAAATAGGAATATTTTAAATTGGTATTTAAAAACAGGGTATCTATCTCCGGTGCAATCACCCGGTTGGTCTGGGCCAGCTGAAGTTCATATTCAAAATCCGTAACGGCCCGAAGTCCCCGGACCACTACCGTAGCGCCGCAGTCTCTGGCAAAATCAATGAGCAGACCGTCAAAGCTGCGCACTTCTACGTTGTTTAGTCCCTTTGTCACTTCTTTTAACATATTAACACGTTCTTGGGCGGAAAACAATGGGGTTTTAGACTTATTCTGTAAAACTCCTATGATTACCCGGTCCATGATCTTGGAGGTCCGCTCAATAATATCATAATGGCCCAATGTCACCGGATCAAAACTGCCCGGATATACTGCTACTGTCATGCTCGTCTATCTCCCTTTAAATGTGTCTCTTTTGTATCCGGATATTAAGAGATGTTTTTTTCTATAAATACATGTTTATTGGTCTTATATTCTTTATTTTTCAAAATCCGGTATCCGGTCTCAAAAAGCCAGGAAAAATCCGTATCCAGAGCTGCTTCCGCCACTATCAGGGTACGGCTGTCCGCCAAGGAAGAATCTTTTAAATAAAGAAAAACCTGTCTCTCAAAATCCATCTGGTAAGGCGGATCCATAAAAATCAGATCAAAAGGTCGGTTCCGTTTTTCCAGCTTCTTTAAGGCAGACATCACTTCGGACTGCAAAAGGCTGGCTTTTTCTTCCAGGCGGGTAGTTTGTAAGTTGTCCCGAATACAGCCGCATGCTTTGGGATTCTGCTCTACAAAAACCGCTTCCTTTGCTCCCCGGCTTAATGCCTCAATGCCGATGGCTCCGCTTCCTGCAAATAAATCCAGAAACGAGCACTCCAGCAATTCTGGCTGCAGCATATTAAATAAGGTTTCCTTGATCCGATCTGTAGTAGGTCTGGTATCCATTCCCTCTATAGTTTTTAACGGCAGCCGCCTGGCGCTGCCTGCAATTACTCTCATATATCTGATAGTCCTTTCTTCGCGTATGCAGACGCTGACATGTAACAGTATAATATGATTATTTGATATAAACAAGAGATTTTATAAGATTTTTATGTTTTTTATAATTGTGGGAGCATATCGCGGAGAACAATCCTGCATCAAAACAGGGACTGCGCACTAATCTCTTAGTGCAGCAGCCCCCGGTTTTTGAAGAGTCCTGATTCGCCCTTTTATTTGCCTGCCATCTGGCGCTCCTGAGCCTCGATCATCTTCTTAACCATATATCCGCCTACAGAACCGTTCTGTGCAGAGGTTAAGTTGCCGTTGTATCCGTTGGTTAACGGTACTCCCAGCTCGCTTGCAACTTCCATCTTGAATCTGTCCATTGCCTCTCTTGCTTCAGGTACATTGGTTTTGTTAGAAGAATTGTTTGTAGACATATAAAACCCTCCTTTGATTTGATTTCCGCCGTTTCTTATGTGGTGACGGCGATTTGTTTTGTGCTACATCCGTAGTATATGTGGAATCAAAATTAATAAACTAGAAGGTTTTGTGCATTCTTCCAGATGTTAGAAATTATACATTGACAGTAATTAAAATGCCATGCTACTATACATCTATCTTTTTTGTGTTCTAACTAACATCAGCGGAGTATGAGTATAATTATATGTGTCTATCCTATCAAGTTCTGATTTTTATTCATGCAGGTACAGCCGGCCTTATTGCTCCGGTTATGACATTAATGTTTCTGCAGCATGGAGCATCCCTTAATACATTGTCTTTATTTGTTGCTCTTTTTTCCCTGACGGTGCTGCTGGCCGAGATACCCAGCGGTATTTTTGCTGATACCTATGGCCGCAAAAAGTGTTTTCTGCTGTCCCTTATTTTTCTAATCTGCAAGGATTCCTTTTTATTGATAAGCAATGATCCAATTCTTCTGTCTGTTTCCTGCATATTTTTTGGATTGGGAAATGCGTTTTCCTCAGGCTCGTTAGAGGCACTCATCATTGATCAGTACAAGTCAACGGTAGGAGTTGTCAGAATTAATAGCCAGATGTTTTTTTAGAAAGCATTGGGATGGCGGCAGGGGCGCTTTTAGGCGGCTTTTTGGGGTCCATTGGAACACGCTATTGCCCACTTATCGCTGTTGTCCTTGCCTTCGAAATTTTCATTTTTATATTGTCACAAATTTTCTTAAAAGAACAGCTCTGTACGGAAGCTCGTAAGGAAACTGGCAGTTTAAAAGCTAACTTTATTCATATGTTTTCTGGCAAAAACTATTCCCATTCAGCAAAAATGATTTTAACAGCAACGGTTTTTATTGGTATTCTTCAAACCGTTCTGGATGTCTATTGGCAGCAGACTTTTGTAACCTATATGCCCTCCGATTTTTTATATTTAATCGGTGTTATAAGCTGTATGGGATTTGCAGGGCTCATTGCTGGTAATTATTTTGTGGAATGGATTTTGACGCAGAAAGTCTATAAAGAAAAAACGATTTACTGGGTTTTTAAGATCCTGCTTCCAGTTTCTATGCTGCTGCTTGGATTCTGTCAGAATTGGATATTGTTCGGATGTTCCTATACGTTTGTACATTTCATCATCGGATGCGGAGAAGTAAGTGAAAAAGCAATTCTTCATCAAAATGTAGACGATTCCCAGCGGTCTAGTGTTCTGTCCATATATTCTTTTATCATACGGATTGGAGGAATTTTTTCTTCTTTGCTGTGCAGTTTTCTGGTTCGTCATTATGGACTTTCTTCTGTCTGGATTGTTATTCCAGCAGCTGCTCTCCTTGCTTTATCCCTGATTCGACGCAAATAAACATACCTCCGGGTGTTGGTCAATGAAACCAGAACACTCGGAGGTATATCCAATTACTTAATATATGCGACTTCTCCTACCCTTTTGATTTCCTTGGGTTCGCCATCGCTGTAGCCTAATGCGGCCAGACCATATACCACATGGTCGGAAGGAATGGTTAATTCCTCTAATACCTGACGGACCAGAGGTTCGTCACAGATGTTCTGGAGCTGGTTGATCCAGACAGAACCAATTCCCAGGGAATGGGCAGCTAAAAAAATGTTTTCCAATGCGCAGGCATTGTCTTCCTTTCCATAAGCGCTGTCTCTTTTATTAGATGGAATAATAATGGTCTGGGGACGGTACATATCATAACCAGTTCGGCCAAGAGTTACTTCAATTGCTCTTGCCAGCTTTTCGATCATCTGACGGTTCTCTACGACTGTAAATTTCCAGGTCTGACCATTTTTCCCGCTGGGAGCGCATAATGCGGCTTCTACAATTAATTTCAGATCCGCTTCTGGAATTGGTTTTTCTAAAAATTTTCTGGTGCTTCTTCTCGTTAAAATGGTTTCAATTGTCTGATTCATAAAAAAACCTCCTTATTGACTTGTTGCTGCTTTTTTAAGCGCCGGATGGTGAAGATACCGTACTGCCAGCGGAATCACCATGAGAATCCAGACAATCGGTTCTGCCATAATGATTCCCATATACTCCAGGGCCGGCGCTAAAAAGAATGCGGCGGCTGTTTTTCCTGCCAGTTCCACAAAGCTGGACACAATCGGCGTAACGTGATCGCCGATTCCCTGAAGGGTATTCCGGAGGACGGCGATTGCTGCCGGAGCAAAATAAAACAGCGTATCGATTTTTAAATAAATGGCTGCTGTATTTACCACTTCGGTTTCCCTGCTGCCCGTAACCAGATAGATTAAGAATGGCGCAGCCGTATAACTTAGAAACATCACAAGCAGCGACCATCCCCAGGTCAGAAACAGAGCATACCGGACGCCCAGACGGATGCGGCCTGTTTCTCCGGCTCCCAGGTTCTGACCGCAGTAGGTTGCCATGGTTACACTCATAACACTAAATGGCAGCATAAAAAACTCTGTGATTTTCCTTGCCCCTGTATGGGCCACAATGGTATTGGTTCCAAAGGTATTGATAGCACATTGCAGCGCCAGGGTTCCGAAAAATACCAGCGACATCATCAAAGCCATGGAAAGGCCCGAGGATAAAAGCTGCCGGATCCGGTTTTTATCTGGTGCAAAGTCGGCCAGATGGAACCGGAAAAAGGGATAGGTTTTCCACATATAGCAAAAGCTGAGTAACGCAGAAATGGTCTGGGACAGAACTGTTGCCCAGGCTGCGCCGCCTACTCCCATATGAAACCGGAGAATAAACAGCAAATCCAGTCCTACGTTAAGAAGACTGGCCAGCACTAAAAAGGCAAGAGGCGCGCCAGTATCTCCTACTGCCCGTAAGATTCCGGCGCAGCCATTATAGGCCATTGCCGCAGGAATTCCCATCAGAATTACCGCAATATAAGCTCTGGCATCTGCCGTTAATTCACGGGGCACATTTAACAGATTAAAAATCCCAGACAGTCCTGCTATACTTGCCAGGGACAAAAGGATAGAAACCAGGATTCCCAGACCGAAGCTCAATGCTCCGGACCGGCGTACCTCATTTCGTTCCCCCGCCCCAAATTTCTGGGCAATCAAAATGGCAAAACCATTGGTCAGGCCATTGATAAACCCTATCAAAAGAGTGCTGATGGATGTGGTAGCGCCTACTGCAGCCAATGCTTCTGCTCCCAGGGTGCTTCCCACGATCCGGGTATCTGCCAGGCTGTAAAAAAGCTGAAACACATTGCCCAGAGCCACTGGAAGGGCAAATCTGACCATTCTTCCGGCCGGATTTCCCTTTGTCAGATCGACCATGGTTAATAACCCCACATCTGGGTCTGAGACTGGATGGTCTCATATGGATGAAGCAGGGCTTTTTCCATACACAGGGAGAAATATGCATCCTGCAGGGCTTCAGCTATGGGATAGCATTCCTCTCCTGTTTCTACATATTGTTTCATTCCTTCCAGCATTCTGGCAACAGCCGTCTCATCCTCTGAAAATCCCAGCGATTCATATGGATTTTCCCACTGGAGAGTCTGTTCGCAAAACGTCCCATCCGGATCCATATAGACAAGACGGCGGCCATCCAGTTCTCCTCTGTCTCCCTGAATCCGGATATGGGTTCCCCGGATTCGGGAATGGTACTGAATTTTATCGAAATCATAAAATCCCATTTTCCCGCTGTCAAATTCAATATCCATGCGGATCCGGTAACTGTCTTTTACCTGGCCGTTTTCCACCACGCCGCCTCTTCCTGCAGTTTCCAATACCGGGAACGTAAACCGTTTTCCAGTAAAAAAGGCATTTTCAAAGCCAACTCCTAAAATGCGGCGGATGAGACTGACAGCATGGTAATCATGGGCAACAGACAAATCGACTGCATGAATCTCTCCAAGAACACCGCTTTTGGCTGTCTGGATGATTTTCTCATATCCGGGATAGAGACGGTACTGTTCTGCTGTCTGGACTCTGGTTCCATAGCAGTGAAGCTGCCACATATCTTCTAAATCTTCTATCTTCAGACCAGCCGGAGTTTCGCACAAGACCGGCCATCCTTTGTCCAGCCAGTGTCTGGATACTTTAAAAACAGATGGCTTATCGACTGCTACCACAACAAAGTCCGGCTTTAAGCTGCGGCACTCTTCCTCAGAGGTTGTAGTGTAAACGCCTAATTTTTCATTCATAAGCTTTGCCTTGTCTTCTGTCCGGCAAAGCATGGCCAATACCTCAAACCGCTCCGGCATAGCCTTTGCAATCCTTACATAAACTTCCGAGCGCCACCCGGATCCTACAATCACATATCTTATTTTGCTCATCTATAGATTCAACCTTTCATAACTATGTTCCAGATACATCTCCAGCCGTTTTTTCAGTTCCAGATGATCCGCTCTCTCTAACCCAGCATCTTCAAGGAGGAGATGATCTACTTCTTCTGATACGCTTTTTAACAGATTTGCATCTGTAAAAATGTCTGCCAGTTTAAATTCCATATCGCCGCTCTGACGCATACCGAACAGATCGCCAGGGCCTCTTAGTTTCAAATCCTCTGATGCAATATAAAAGCCATCATTGGATTTGTTTAAGATCTCTAACCGCTCCATACTGCCCTCATCTTCTGAACAGTTGACCATAATGCAGTAAGACTGGCTCTTTCCTCTGCCGACCCGTCCCCGAAGCTGATGAAGCTGGGCCAGACCAAATCTCTCGGCATTTTCAATCATCATAACAGTGGCATTGGGTACATTGACTCCAACCTCTACAACCGTAGTCGATACCAGTACCTGAATCTCTCCTGACGCAAACGCCTCCATCAGCTGGTTCTTTTCTTTGGCCTTCATTTTGCCATGGAGATATTCAACCCTAATGGACTCCGGCAGTTCTTTTCTCAGCGTTTTAGTATAGTCCAGGACATTTTCCGCCTCAATCATCTCACTCTCTTCTACCATCGGGCAGATGACATACACCTGATGGCTCATAGCGCACTGCTTTGCAAGAAACTCATAAGCCTTTGGGCGGTAGCTTTTTCCCACCACGCAGTTTTTAATGGGAAGGCGTTCTGCCGGAAGTTCATCAATCACAGAAATATCCAAATCTCCATATAGAATAATGGCCAGAGTTCTGGGAATGGGCGTGGCGCTCATAACCATAATATGGGGCGTATCTCCTTTTGTTCCCAGCGCTTCCCTCTGACCTACTCCAAACCTGTGCTGCTCATCTGTAATGACCAGAGCCAGCTTATCATAGATCACCTTTTCCTGAATCAGGGCATGGGTTCCGATGATAATGTCTGCTTCATGATTTTTTATTTTTTCATAGGCCAGCCGTTTTTCCTTTGCAGTCATGGATCCTGTGACCAGAATGGGCGTTTTTTCAATATGGTACTGTTTAAACATCTGGCAGATCCCCTCATAGTGCTGCCTGGCCAGGACTTCGGTAGGCACCATCAAAGCTCCCTGAAATCCATTGCAGGCCACATGGATGAGAGCCAGCACTGCCAGAATCGTTTTTCCCGATCCTACATCTCCCTGTATCAGACGGTTCATCACCTTTCCTCCTGACAGGTCCTGTTCAATCTCCTGCGAAGCCTTTTTCTGGGCATTGGTTAAGTCGTAGGGAAGAGATTCCTGTAACCTTCTGACTTCTTTTGCCAATACAATTGGATAGGGACTTGGCTTATCAAACCGGGATTCCCGAAGTCTTCGGACTGTAAGAATGAACATAAAAAATTCATCAAAAACCAATCGCTTTCTGGCAAATAAAAGGTCTGTCTCATCCGATGGAAAATGAATATGCTCAATGGCAAAATTGTACTCTGCCAACTGATATTTTCTCCGGATATCTGCCGGCAGATATTCCTTTTCCATCTGTCTTTGCGCCAGAGCCTGGCTGACTGCCTTTGCAATGGCTTTGTTGCCAAGTCCCCTTGTCTGCCCATATATAGGCTGCATGGAATCCACCTTTGTCTCATAGTCGTTTAGTGAAAACAGTTCCGGCTGCTCCATAATCAGCCGTCCCCGCTTTTTTACTGTCTTTCCCCGAAAAATCCAGCGGCTCCCGGCTTTTAAATTGGCCCGCATATAGGGCATATTATACCAGCAAAGCTGTATCGTCCCGGTCAGATCCCGCAGCGTAACGGAAACCATCTGAAGATGGTTCAGACGGATTAAATCAGCAGTCTTTGTAAGTACGCCTTCGACTGCCCCGATTTCCCCTTCCTTTAGCTGGCCAATGGGGACAGGCGCTTTGCAGGCGTCATACGCTCTGGGATAATAGGAAAGCAAATCGGCCAAAGTTTCAATTCCCAGTCTGCGAAACAGCTTTCCCGTCTTTTCTCCAATCCCTTTTAGGGATTCAATCGGCGTGGCATCCATAACTCATCTCTCCTGCATCTGTATGTCTGAATGTGAAAAGGGATACTGCAAAAAACTAGCATTTGCTGCATCCCTTTTTTCTGTCTATTCTACAGAAATCAGATAATAGTAAATGGGCTGTCCGCCTGACTGAAGTTCGATCTCACACTGCGGAATTTTCTCTTTTGCCTTTAAAAGCAGTTCAGAAGCATCCTTTTCCTCTACATCGTTTCCATAGTAGATGGTAATCAGCTCTGATTCTTCATCCACCATAGCCTGCAGCATATCCAGCGTTGTAGAATCTATGGATTTTCCCACTGCCAGCATACCGGCATCGCCAATTCCCATAATATCGCCTTCTGTGATATCCATTCCGTCAATGCAGGTGGTGCGGACTGCATAAGTAACCTGGCCGGTCTTAACCCGTTTCATCTCCTGCGTCATATTTTCCAGATTTTCCTCTGGACTTAAATCCGGCATAAAATTAATTAATGCCGTAATACCCTGGGGTACCGTCTTGCTTGGAACCACCACAATCTGTTTGTCTTCTGTGAGATGTTTTGCCTGTTCAGCTGCCAGGATAATATTTTTATTATTAGGAAGAATGAAAATTGTATCCGCATGAACTTTGTCAATAGCATTTAACATATCTTCCGTACTGGGGTTCATGGTCTGACCGCCCTCAATCAGATAGTCTGCACCAATCCCCTTAAAGATCTCGCCTAATCCGCTTCCGATAGACACTGCAATAAATCCATAAGGTTTTCTGGGTTCATCTGCCTTTTTTGCCTCTTCAGCCGCCTTCTGCTCAGCGGCAGCTTTCTCTGCATTCTGGATGAGACGTTCTTCATGTTCTTCCCGCATATTGTCTACTTTCATACGGGACAGGGAACCGTAGGTCAGAGCCTTTTCAAAGGCCAGTCCTGGATGATTGGTATGGACGTGAACCTTTACCACGTCTTCATCTGCAACCACTACAATAGAATCGCCGATAGATTCCAGATACCCTTTAAAGGACTGTTCTTCCTCTTCGGTAAATTCTTTAGCTGCATTGATAATAAACTCGGTACAGTATCCGTATTTGATGTCAAACTCTTCTGTAGAAGCTGCTTTGGTAACCGGTTTTGCAGCAGTCTGCGCTCCGGTTTTTGCTCCTTCTACACTTAAATCCAGTTTCTTTCCAAGAAGGCCGTCTAAAGCCCCCTTCATTACCTGCATTAATCCCTGTCCGCCGGAGTCTACAACTCCTGCCTGTTTTAATACTGGCAGCATCTCCGGTGTCTGGCTTAATACATAATCGCCGTATTCAATGACCTGGGAAACTAATTCTACTACGTCTTCGGTCTGGCTTACCAACTCAGCCGCCTTGTCAGACATTCCCCTTGCAACGGTCAGAATCGTACCTTCTTTTGGCTTCATAACCGCCTTATATGCCGTCTCAGTTGCCCGGACAAAAGCATTGGCCAGAATGGTGGTGGTAATCACGTCCGCCTTTTTAATCTCTTTGGTAAATCCGCGGAACAACTGGGATAAAATAACGCCGGAATTGCCTCGTGCGCCTCTTAGAGAGCCGGAAGAAATGGCCTTTGCCAGATTTTCCATAGTCGGCTCTTCAATGGCTGCCACTTCTCTGGCTGCGGCCATAATGGTCATGGTCATATTGGTACCCGTATCTCCGTCTGGTACAGGAAATACGTTTAATTCATTAATCCATTCTTTTTTTGCTTCTAAGTTTTTTGCTCCTGCTAAGAATGCCTGCTTTAACAGTTTAGCGTCTATTGTATTCATACCCACGAGTTCCTTTCCTCCTAATCAATGACTCTCACGCCTTCTACGTAGATATTAATCTTATCCACGCTCATACCGGTAAATTCCTCTACCTTATACTTAACATTTTCAATCAGGTTGTCAGAAACTGCGGAAATGCTAACTCCATAAGCAACAATAACATGGAAGTCAATGGAAATATGATTGTCCTGAATCTCTACATTGATTCCATGGGTCAGACTCTCTCTCTTGAGAAGTTTTACCAGACCGTCTTTCATGCTGACAGCAGCCATGCCTACAATGCCAAAACACTCTACTGCCGTAGTTCCTGCATACAGCGCAATAACATCAGGGTTAATCTGGATTTCGCCCAGTTTATTATTGATTCGTCCTTTCATAGACTTGCCTCCAATTCTCTTGATATTGTCCAGTATACACTATTTCCTGGAAAAAAGAAATAAATTTTTAAAATTCACTTGCAAAATTTTGTTCTTTCTGGTATCATACAGATGTTGTGGATTTTCGTGAGTATATTGACACAGAAAATCCAATTAGCTTTTAAGGAGGTGCAAATCATGGCAAAATGTGCAATTTGCGAGAAAGCTGCTCACTTTGGTAACGCAGTGAGTCATTCCCATAGACGTTCTAACAAGATATGGAAAGCTAACGTAAAATCTGTTAAGGTAAAAGTTAACGGCGGCGCCCAGAAGATGTACGTATGTACTTCCTGCTTACGCTCCGGATTAGTTGAAAGAGCTTAATAAGATTTTAATCCCCTGGTCATATGACCAGGGTTTTTTTGTTTTTATAAATATGTATTATGATGTATTAGCAGAACAAGTAAAATTTTTCAAAGAAAGCAAGGGAGTGTATTTCCTACACTCCCTGATATCTGAATTAACAGCAAAATAAATTGTATCCCACTACCAGACACCCGATAATAAACACCAATGTCCCGAAGGTTTCCGGTATAAACAGCATTACCGTCATTCCGGCGCCGAAACAAAACAGCATCAATCCGCAGACCCGCTTCATAGAAATCCTCCGTTTCCATCTCTATAAAGTATCCTATGCAGCAGCAGGCCAATCTATGCGGTTTGGACCCGTTACAGCTTTTTTGTCTCATCCTCCATGTCTTTTGCCAATTTCTGTGCAGTTTCTACAGCCTGAGGATCGATCTCCTCATCAAAGGTTTTGCCGCTCATAAATCGGTTTACAAAATCCGGCACCATATCAATAACTTTGCTCATGGCATCCTGATTTTTTACATTTACCAGCTTGGCGACTCCATTTTGGATAATCAAAACAGCGCTGGGGCTGATCTTGGCATTCATACCGCCGCCGCCGCTTTCTTTTGCCTGTTTCAGGAAGGATCCGGCTGCCATGCCGCAGGTTACATCCACCAGCGGGAGGATTATGGCATCGCCGATCTTTACTGCATCTCCAACCACTGTTTTGGTGGAGACAAACTGATCCATTCCTTTAAATAATGCGTCTATTGCTTCTGAAAAATGTTTCTCTGCCATTGCAGGTACCTCCTCTATCCCACTGCCCGAAAGGCGCGGATATTTTTGCGAATATTTTTATCAAACAGCAGTCTTACCGCATATCCGATAACCACTCCTATGCGGATGCGTCCCTTTATGCAGCCTTCTGCATCAAATACCTGGTGTTCAAAATCCGGATACACTTTAATATGTTCCCCATACAAGGGGTAAAAAGGCGCAATCCCCGTTAAAACTTTTCCCGTCAAATACGGGTCATCTCCAAATCCAAAGGTAATGGTTCCATGACCCCTCCCAGGCAGAATATGACGGACTATTTTTCCTGTCTGACGGATAATCAATTTTACAGACTGCCTGTTTTCTTCGTTTTCTATCCAGGATATCACTTTCTCTTTATAGGCCATTGCCGCAAAAAAACGCTGCTTTACACCGGCTGCCGTCTGCCGTATCTTCTGCCAGATCTTCTTTACCGTCTCAAACAGACGGTTAACAGGAGAAGCTGCAGGTTCTTTCTTCTCTGCAAAAGTGTCTGTCCAGTCCTGTGGGGAGCCAACTTCCTGCACACTTAGTATTCCCTCTTCTTCCTGCAAAGGTTCCCCGCCCGGCTCTGGATATTCCTCTGTCTCCCACTCCGGATTCGGAAACGGCTCTTTGGATGTTTCTTCGGATACAGACGTTTTTTCTGTATGCGCCTCTGTGCTCCAGACCGGTATGCCGAAAATCCGAAGCACTGCCTTCTTTTCTTCTTCCCAAACTGCATTTAAGGTCACAATATGAAACAGCCAGGAGACTGTTCCGGTTCCTCTCAGTGTTTTTTCCTGATAGGATCCCTTTGCCTGATAGCAGACAGCAGAAAACAAAACGAGCAGCACTGCGGCTAAAAAAAACACCAGCACTGCCAGAACCAGAATCCCTATGATTTTTAAAATCCAAAGGACCATGCCTATCATGGAGTCTCATCTCCCAATAATTCATTCAAATGAAAACTGCCGGTTTTGCAGTACAAATCTGTTACAATCCTGGATGCCAATTCGGTCGCTTCCTCATAGCCTACGGCAATTCCCATAATCAAAAAATCTTTGTCCCTGTAATAAGGAAGCAAAAGCTCGGCGGCCGGATAAATGTCAAGGATATTATTGCCTCCGCTTGCAGGAGTAATCACATAGGCTCCCATACAAAGTTTTTTCCTGCGCAGTCCCTGTATCAGAGAAAACCTCTTTTTTGCCGCCTGCTCGCCCATATAAAGCGGTTTATACCATCTCATCTGCTTCCACCATAATTTCTCTGATGAGTTCTATGGAACTTAACTTTTCATCTATATCTGTACAGCTTCCCAGGCTTTTTTTCATATACTCCTCTACCTCAGAAAGTGAGTTGAAACAAAGCGGAAGATTGGACAGAATCCTGGCCATAATGGCCTGAACCACTGCTTTTTGCATTCCCTGCCAAAGGGTCTCCAGCTCTTTAAAAAACTTCTGAAGTTCTTCCTCTAACATGGGGCCGGTCACTTCCGCATCCGTTTCTATCTCCTTGTCCAGTTCCACAAAAGAACTGCTGGAAAGAAGAAGTTCCACATTGTTCAAATCCTTTAGGAGCGCCTTCCCTTCTTCATCCATCCCCTCTTCTTTTGGAAGTTCATGGCGCAGCCACCGTTCATAATAGCGTTCCTGCTTTCCCTCCAGCTGTATCAGCATTTCATCTGTTTCCTCTGGCAGAGCGAAACTGTTTTCCTTTTCCAGACTTTCCCAGATAGTGCGAAGAAGTTTCTGAAGATTCTGCTTTTCTGATGCGTCCATCACAGTCTGAGAACCAGTTATATGGATCACATAGAGATCATTGAGCAAATCCATCTCAAAAAGCAGCTCTGAAGAAAGGTTCATAAGGGTCTCACTGGCCAGCAAAAGACCATCTGACAGACGTGAAAACTCTTCCTTTGACAGATTCCTGTAATCGGTGTTTGAAAGGAACAAAAGCAGTTCATGAAGTTTTTCATAATCCTTTTCCATATGTTTGGGAAGGCTGACCATGGACTCTGTGCGGAGCACATACAGCATGGCATCTAAGCTGCTTTTAGGGTTTCCTTTGTAAACGGACATCCCCTCCTGAACCATGGAGAAAAATTTGCTTTTTGTAAACCGGATGGGAAGCTGCTCAAGTACCATCTGGATTCGCTCATTCATCAGAGCGCCATCCCTGGAAGAAGCTAAAAAGGTTAAAACTTCCCCGACAAAATGGTCATCATCCTCCAGTTTGGGTTTGTTTTCCATGGGAACATACCGCAGTTCCAGCCGATTTAATACGTGCTCATAAATCTGAAAACAGTCTGTATAAGCAGTCAGAATCTCCATTTTCTCCATAACGGTTTCCCGCAGTTTCTTCAGGCTGGAAAGATTCCCTTCTCCGTCAAGGACTGCTTTCATAATCTTTTGAAATTCCGAAAAAAACGTTTCGTTCCAGGGGTCTTTATCCTCTCGTTCAGCTCTTTCTTCACAATACATATAATAATTCAGCGCCAGCCTGGTATAAGAATAATGGCGGGCCGCTGACAGAGATTTTTTCATAGCCAAATACTCCATGGCGTCCTCCTAGTCTTTGTCTTTTTCCTTATCTTTCCGGTAATTGTTTAAGATGGACAGGCGTAAAAGATTCAGGCCCCGAACCACTGCCTGCTCCCGGATTCCCTCTCTGTTTCCTTTAAAATGGCAGCATTCCACAGTAACTTTATCCTTGATATAGCAGGCAATATACACCAGTCC
>JBKUOG010000043.1:0-14793 GCA_046957575.1 Lachnospiraceae bacterium
ATTCCGTTCCTGGGACAACCCAAGAGCAAACGTATACCGTCGTGACAACGATATTCCATATTCCTGGGGTACTGCTGTAAACGTACAGATGATGGCATTCGGCAACATGGGCGAGACTTCTGGTACCGGCGTTGCATTTACCCGCGATCCTGCTACTGGCGAGAAACACCTGATGGGTGAGTTCTTAATGAACGCTCAGGGTGAGGACGTAGTAGCTGGTGTCCGTACTCCTCAGAAGATTGATCAGTTAAAGGAAGTTATGCCGGAAGTTTACGATCAGTTCGTAACTATCTGCCATACTCTGGAAGATCACTACCGCGATATGCAGGATATGGAGTTTACCATTGAGGACAGAAAGCTGTACATGCTTCAGACCCGTAATGGTAAGAGAACTGCAAAGGCTGCATTAAAGATCGCTTGCGATTTAGTTGATGAAGGAATGATCACCGAAGAGAAAGCAGTTAAGATGATCGATCCCAGAAACTTAGATACTCTGCTTCATCCACAGTTTGACACAGAGGCATTAAAGAAGGCTGAGCCGGTTGCAAAGGCTCTGGCTGCATCTCCAGGCGCTGCCTGCGGTAAGATTGTATTTACTGCAGAAGACGCAAAAGAGTGGAATGCAAGAGGTGAGAAGGTAGTTTTAGTTCGTCTGGAGACTTCTCCTGAAGATATTGAAGGTATGAAGGCTGCTCAGGGTATCCTGACTGTCCGTGGCGGTATGACCTCTCATGCAGCAGTAGTTGCACGTGGTATGGGTACCTGCTGTGTATCTGGCTGCTCTGATATTGCTATGGATGAAGCAAACAAGAAATTCGTTCTGGCTGGCAAAGAGTACCATGAAGGCGACTGGCTGTCTATTGATGGATCTACCGGTAAGATTTATGATGGCGTTATCCCGACTGTAGATGCTACCATCGCTGGTGAGTTCGGCAGAATCATGGCCTGGGCTGACAAGTACAGAAGATTAAAAGTAAGAACCAACGCTGATACTCCTGCTGACGCTAAGAAGGCACGTGAGTTAGGCGCAGAAGGTATTGGCCTTTGCCGTACTGAGCATATGTTCTTTGAAGGCGACAGAATTGATGCATTCCGCGAGATGATTTGTTCTGACACCGTAGAAGAAAGAGAAGAAGCTTTAGAGAAGATTCTTCCTGTACAGCAGGGTGACTTTGAAGCATTATACGAGGCTCTGGAAGGCAACCCGGTTACCATCCGTTTCTTAGATCCGCCGCTGCATGAGTTTGTTCCTACCGAGGAAGCTGATATTGAAAAACTGGCTAAGTCTAAGGGCAAGACAGTTGAGCAGATTAAGAATATCATTAATTCTCTTCACGAGTTCAACCCGATGATGGGCCATCGTGGATGCCGTCTGGCCGTTACCTATCCGGAGATTGCCAAGATGCAGACCAAGGCTGTTATTCGGGCAGCTATTAATGTTAAGAAGGCTCATGCAGACTGGAACATCGTACCGGAAATCATGATTCCATTGGTAGGCGATGTAAAAGAGTTAAAGTTTGTTAAGAAGGTAGTTGTTGAGACTGCAGATGCTGAAATCGCAGCAGCAGGCATTGAGTTAAAGTATGAAGTTGGTACTATGATCGAGATTCCAAGAGCAGCATTAACTGCTGATGATATCGCAAAAGAGGCTGAGTTCTTCTGCTTCGGTACCAACGACTTAACCCAGATGACCTACGGATTCTCCCGTGACGATGCTGGTAAGTTCCTGAACGCTTACTACGACGCTAAGATTTTCGAGAACGATCCATTCGCTAAGTTAGATCAGACTGGCGTTGGCAAGCTGATGGAAACGGCTATTAAGTTAGGTAAGAGCGTTCGTCCTGACATGCATGTAGGTATCTGCGGCGAGCATGGCGGAGATCCATCTTCCGTAGAGTTCTGCCACAAGATTGGCTTAGATTATGTATCCTGCTCTCCATTCCGCGTGCCGATCGCAAGACTGGCAGCAGCACAGGCAGCGCTGAATTAATCAAGTCAAATAGTGATAAATATAATTGTGTCCAAACGGTAATATTAGAAAGGACTTTAGCTTTCGGGCTAGAGTCCTTTTTTGCTGTTGCGGGGCATCCAAAAAAGCTGCCAGTGGCAGGTTTTCTCGATATAAAAAATTGATTCCTATAAAAACCTATTGACATTTTTGGAAAGGGAGGGTATAGTAACAATATAATAATTAAACAATTGCTTAATTATTGAATGATATAGCAGTATATAAAAAGAAAGGGGTATCTTTACTATGAAAAAGACCTATAAAATTGAGGTGGACTGTGCAAATTGTGCGAATCTGATGGAGGATGCAGCAAAGAAGACGGATGGGGTTTCGGGAGCAGTTGTAAACTTTATGACTCAAAAGATGATTGTAGAGTTTGAGGATGGCAGAGAACCGAAGGAAGTTATGAAGGATGTACTAAAGGCTTGTAAGAAGGTGGAGCCGGATTGTGAAATTGAAGTATAATCACAGATAATCAAATCAGCGCCCTGGAAGCGGAAAAGAACAACTGCGGAAAGGGCGTAAATTCAGGAAAATAAATGAACAATTAAGCATATGATAAATAAAAATTGTACAGACAAGTACAAGGAAAGGGAAAAGACATGAGTAAAAAGCAGAAAAAGATGCTGACAAAAATTTTAATTGCAGCAGCTATGGTAATCGTATTAAACCTTGTGCCGGTAGCAGGAGTCCTGCGGTTGGTGCTATACGCTGCAGCATATTTGATAGTGGGGGGAGACATTTTAAAAAAGGCATGGAAAGGGATTTTAAACAGACAGGTATTTGATGAAAACTTTCTCATGGCTGTAGCGACAGTAGGAGCATTTGCGCTGGCTGTTTATTCAAAAAGCGGGGATTACAACGAAGCTATTGCAGTAATGCTGTTTTACCAGGTAGGGGAATGGTTTCAGAGTTATGCGGTGGGAAAGAGTCGTAAAAATATTAGCGCCCTGATGGATATTCGCCCGGATTATGCCAATGTAGAGCGAAATGGAAAACTGGAGCAGGTAGATCCGGATGAGGTGGAAATTGGCAGCACAATTGTGGTTCAGACAGGAGAAAAAGTACCTTTAGACGGCATTGTGCTGGATGGTACATCCAGCTTGAACACCAGTGCCCTGACAGGAGAAAGCCTTCCAAGAGATGTACGCCAGGGGGATGAGGTTGTCAGCGGCTGCATAAATCTGACAGGAGTGCTGAGGATCCGAACAACAAAAGAATTTGGAGAATCTACGGTATCTAAAATTTTAGAATTGGTGGAAAATTCCAGTTCCAGAAAGTCCAAATCCGAAAACTTTATTTCAAAATTTGCAAGGGTATATACCCCGGCAGTCTGTTATGGTTCTTTGGCCCTTGCAGTTCTTCCGCCGTTAGCACAGATGCTGCTTTTGGGTCAGCCGGCCCAGTGGAGTGTATGGATTTACCGGGCATTGACCTTTTTAGTGATCAGCTGTCCCTGCGCTTTGGTTATCAGCATTCCTCTCAGTTTTTTTGCAGGAATTGGAGGGGCGAGCAGAGAAGGAATCCTGATTAAAGGATCTAACTATATGGAAACTTTAGCAAAGACCAAGTATGTGGTGTTTGATAAGACCGGAACTCTGACTCAGGGAGTATTTGAGGTGAGCGGGATTCATCACAATGCAATGGATGACGAAAAATTGCTGGAGTATGCGGCCCTTGCCGAGTGCGCGTCTTCCCATCCTATCAGCAAGAGCCTTAGAAAGGCTTATGGAAAAGAAATTGACCGGACCCGCGTTTCTGATATAAGAGAAATCAGCGGTCATGGGATTTTGGCAAAGGTAGACGGGAAAGAGGTGGCAGCAGGAAACGGAAAACTGATGGAACGCATTGGCGTGAGTTATCGGGAATGCAGCAGCACCGGAACGATTATTCACATGGCAGTAGATGGGGAATATGCAGGCCATATTGTGATTTCCGATATTGTGAAACCTCATTCAAAAGAAGGGATAGCGGCTCTGAAAAAAGCCGGTGTTAAGAAGACCGTTATGCTGACAGGGGATTCCAGTAAGGTGGCTGAGCAGGTTGCCTGGTCTCTTGGAATGGATGAAGTTTACAGCCAACTGCTTCCAGCAGATAAGGTTTCAAAAGTGGAAAAGCTGCTTTCTGAAAAAACGGATAGAGAAAAGCTGGCATTTGTGGGTGATGGAATCAATGATGCCCCGGTACTGACCCGCGCGGACATTGGGATTGCTATGGGAGCTATGGGGTCTGATGCAGCCATTGAAGCAGCCGATGTGGTGCTCATGGATGATGATCCGCTAAAGATCTCCAAGGCAATTAAAATTTCCAGAAAATGCTTAAGAATTGTATATCAGAACATTACTCTTGCTCTGGTGATCAAATTTGCCTGTCTTGGGTTAGGAGCAGTGGGAATTGCCAACATGTGGTTTGCAATCTTTGCAGATGTAGGCGTTATGATTCTTGCAATTTTAAATGCAGTTCGGACCCTTAGGGTTTACAATTTGTAAAAATTGACGAAAAAAGTCAGAGAGCAATGGAATGCTTGATTAGTTTGAAAACTGTGGTAAAATAAAAAGGAGGCAATAGCAATGACTGTTGCCTCACCTTTTGACAAACGGTTAGACATGGCTAATACATGGGAGGACAAATAGATGAAATTGAACGAACTGTCAATTGGAAGTACAGCTACAATCCTTACAGTAGGCGGTTCTGGGGCGCTGCGCCAGCATTTTTTGGACATGGGACTGATACAGGGAACCGAAGTAACAGTTGTAAAATATGCGCCCATGGGAGATCCGATTGAGCTTCGGATTCATGGGTATGAACTGACAATCCGGCTGGAGGATGCAGGAAACATTGAGATTAGCCAGCCCCACAGCCCGAAGGAAATAGAGAAAAAGGCAAAGAGACGAGAAAAGCACCATCCGGGATATGGAGAAGGGGGAAAATACCATAACCGAAAAGAAGAAAATGCGCTTCCGGACAGTGAGACCCTGACCTTTGCCTTGGTAGGAAACCAGAACTGCGGAAAAACTACGTTATTTAATCAGCTTACCGGTTCCAAACAGCATGTGGGAAATTTTCCGGGGGTGACAGTAGACCGGAAGGATGGAGTGATAAAAGGACATGAAAATACCTTGATTACAGACTTGCCTGGTATCTACTCTATGTCTCCCTACAGCAGCGAGGAGATTGTAACCAGAGAGTTTGTACTGCGGGAAAGACCCAGAGGAATTATTAATATTGTGGATGCAACCAATATTGAGAGAAACCTTTACCTTACTATGCAGCTTTTAGAGCTGGGATTTCCAATGGTAGTCGCCTTAAATATGATGGATGAACTGCGGGAAAACGGGGGCTCTGTCCGGGTCAATGAGATGGAGGAGGCCCTGGGCGTTCCGGTGATTCCTATTTCGGCGGCAAAAGGAGAAGGCATTGAGGAACTAATCCGCCATGCAATCCATGTGGCAAAATACCAGGAATGTCCGTTGGATACAGACTTTTGCAAACAGTCAGAAGGGATCCACAGAGGGATTCATGCTGTGATGCACTTAATTGAAGACCATGGACAGCGGGAGCAGGTTCCGGTTCGGTTTGCTGCCAGCAAGATTATGGAAGGCGATACCCAGATGCTGGAAAAATTAAAGCTGACAAACAATGAGCAGAAACTTCTGGAAGACATTTCCAGACAGACAGAAGAGGAAACCGGAATGGACCGGGCAGCTGCAGTGGCCCAGATGCGTTTTGATTATATAGAAGAAGTTTGCAGTGAAACCGTTATTAAACCGAGGGAGAGCAAGGAGCGAATCCGAAGCAGAAAAATGGATGAGTTTCTGACTGGAAAGTATACAGGTATTCCTGCTTTTATCGGGATTATGGGACTGGTATTTTGGCTTACATTTAATGTAATCGGCGCTTTTTTGCAGGGGGTTTTGGAAACAGGCATTACCATGTTTACAGATGCAGTAGACATGGCCATGCAGCAGGCGAACATCAGCGGGGTTCTTCACTCGCTGGTAATTGACGGCATCTTCAGCGGCGTGGGAGGTGTACTCAGCTTTTTGCCTATTATTGTTACCTTGTTTTTCTTTTTGTCCCTGTTAGAGGACAGCGGTTATATGGCAAGAGTGGCCTTTATTATGGATAAGCTGTTAAGAAAACTGGGACTTTCCGGAAGAAGTATTGTGCCTATGCTGATTGGATTCGGCTGTACGGTTCCTGGCGTGATGGCAAGCCGTACCCTTCCTTCTGAGCGGGACAGAAAAATGACCATTCTCCTGACTCCGTTTATGAGCTGTACGGCAAAGCTTCCGATTTATGCATTTTTTACAGCCGCATTCTTTCCGGAATACGGCGCCCTGGTTATGATAATTCTGTACCTGTCCGGGATTGCGATGGGAATTGTCATGGCGCTGATTTTTAAAAAGACTGCATTTAAAGGAGAAGCAGTTCCGTTTGTCATGGAACTCCCCAATTACCGGATGCCGGGAGCCCAAAATGTATTCCACCTTTTGTGGGATAAGGCAAAAGACTTTTTGCAGAGAGCGTTTACTGTTATTTTTATTGCGACCATTGTCATCTGGTTTTTACAGAATTTTGATATGAGCCTGAATATGGTATCAGACTCTCAAAACAGCATTCTGGCGATAGCAGCAGGTATGCTGGCTCCCCTCTTTATCCCTGTGGGATTTGGAGACTGGAGAATTGTCACAGCTCTGATTTCCGGATTCCTCGCAAAAGAGAGCGTGGTCTCTTCTCTGACTGTATTATTTGGAAGCACTGCAGCTTTACAGGAAAGCCTGACTGCAGTTGGGGCAGCAGCACTGCTGGCATTTTGCCTGTTGTATACTCCCTGTGTGGCGGCAATCGCTTCTGTAAAACGGGAACTGGGAACAAAGTGGGCTGCTGCCATGGCGGCAGGTCAGTGTCTGATTGCGTGGATTGCAGCTTTTGTGGTTTACCATATTGGAATAATGTTTTAATATATAAAATCAGATTCGGCCATCAGGATTCGGAAATACAGGAAATATCCATGATCTGTTCAATCATCTGATGGAGGGACTGGGCTTTTTTGCTGGAACTGGCGCGGTAATAGGTTTCCTTTCCATCCCGCCTGGATTCAATCAGGCCGCTGGAGCGCAGAAGGCGCAGGTGATGGGCAACGGCAGGACTGCTCATCTCCATCATGGCAGAAATATTGATTACGCACTCTTCGCAGTGGCAGAGAATCCAGAAAATCCGGATTCTGGTGGGATCGCTAAGCTGTTTAAAAATATCGGCTGCAGTCTGAAAACTGGAAAAATCCGGCAAGTGATCCATGAGTTCTTCCATGGACTGGCCATGTTGGTGGGGCAATGTGTAATGTTTCATAATAAAAACCTCCTGACGATCAGTTTAACATAAAAATTCGTTAAGATCTATACAGAAATCGCAAGCAAACCTTCAGATTTTTTTAATATATAGCCAAAAGAAATGTGGTACACTATGTTTGTAAATAAAAACAAGTCTGTATAGATTCGAGGTGAATGCATATGATGAATCAGATTAAAAAGAGATGTTACCATTTTCTGTATACCATAGGCAGCTATCGTTTGACCGAGTGGAACCTGGAGAGGCACCTGAAGCGGGAGGTTCAGCGTATGCTTCAGGAAGGCGTCAGAACCGCCTGATAAAAAGAAAAAACAATCAAACTATTACATACGCAGGCAGGAAGTCTTTGTTGGATTTCCTGCTTTTTTCTGTCAATTTAACCAAAATCGTGTATAATAGACACAGTCAGATAAGCAGGAGGTGGATTTACAATTGAATATTGGAATTGTAGGAAATGGTATGATTATTGATATGGCAGGAGAAGCTATTACGAGACAGCCGGATTTTACCTGTACAGCCATTGTGTGCAGGCCGGGGAGCCGGGACAAAGCTGAAAAATATGCAAAAAAGTTTCAAATTCCCAGGATTTATACAGACTATCAGGAATTTTTGGAACATGCGCCGGTGGAGGCGGTTTACATAGGAATTGTCAACAGTGAACATTACCATTATGCAAAGCAGGCTCTTTTGGCGGGAAAACACGTAATTTTGGAGAAGCCGTTTACGGTATCCCAAAAGGAGGCAAAAGAACTGGCGCAGATTGCCGGAGAAACTGGAAAGATGCTGTTAGAAGCCATCTATATCCGCTACTGCGGGTGGATGGAAAGCGTGCGGAAAGGAGCAGAACACTTGGGCAGGATAAAGCTGATTCAGTGCAGTTATTCTCAAAGATCCAGCAGGTATGACCAGTATTGCAGAAAAACTGTGCTTCCGGTTTTTGATCCGGCCTTAGGAGGAGGGGCGCTCTTTGATTTGGGGATATATTGTGTTCATTTTGTGGATACTGTGATGAAAAATGAGAAGATTCAGGGGATATCCTATAAAGCTAACCGGGGATTTAACGGAGTGGATACTTCCGGAGTTCTGACCATTTCCTATCCGGAAAGTCTTGCAGTCTGCGTCTGCGCAAAAGATTCAGATGGGGCAAGGCAGGCAGTGATTCAGGGGGAAGAAGGATGGATAAAAGTAGAACCATTTCCTGTGGCAGAACGAGTTGTGCTGTATAAAAACCATTCTGATGAGGTGCAGATTTTGTGGCAGAAGACGGATTCCGAGAAAAATTTCCTTCTGGAAGAATTTCAAGAGCTGTCCCATATTTTAAAGGGAAATCTTAGGGACAGGGCAGAGACGGGGTTGGAAGAGAGTCTTCGGGTTATGGAAGTATTAGAACAGACAAAAAACAATTAGAGAAAAGGAGCAGCATATGTTGGAAAAAGAAGACTGGCAAGAGCAGTGCTGCACAGTCAGACAGCGTTCATCTTACCATGATGCAGAGGACTGTGTAAGGATACCGGCCAGACAGGTGGTAGAACTACTGGATCAACTGTTGGAGAAAAATAATACAGAAGAAGCAGAGAGACATCTGCAGTCCTGGCTTTTAAAGGCCAGAAAAGGAAATGACCGTTCCGGAGAACTTACCGTATTAAATGAGATGATGGGACTTTACCGCAGCATTGGAAAGGAGGAAGAGGGATTAAAGGCAGTAGAAGAGGGACTGGCTCTGCTTGAGGATATGGATTTAAAGGAAAGTGTGACAGCAGGAACTACCTGGATCAATGGGGCGACCACGCTAAAAGCATTTGGACAGGCAAAAAGGGCTTTGCCCCTATATGAAAAAGCCTGGAGAGCTTACAGCAGTAATCTGGACCCCATGGATTACCGGTTTGCCGGTCTGTCCAACAATATGGCTCTGGCTTATGTGGATCTGGGAGATTATGTCCGTGCAGGAAATTATTATAAGAGAGCTATTTCGATTATGGAGCAACTGCAGGAAGGATCGATGGAACTGGCAGTCACCTATGTGAATTTGGCCTGCATGTACGATGCCTGGGGCCATCGCTCTGACTTAGAAGGAGAAGAGACAGCGCCAAAGGATTGGGATGGACGGATTTGGGAGTGTCTGGACCGGGCAATGGAATATTTAGAGGATCCGAAGGCAAAACGGGACGGCTACTATGCCTTTACCTGCAGCAAGTGTGCAGGGACATTCGGGTATTTTGGCCAGTTTCGCCGGAAAAAAGAACTGGAGGCGCGGGCAGAGGAGATTTACAGCAGATGATAAAAGGTCTGGAATTGTCCAAACAATATTATGAACGTTATGGGAAACCTATGATTGCACAGCAGTTTCCGGAATATGAGAATAGGATTGCAGTGGGACTTGTCGGTTCTGGATCGGAATGTTTCGGCTACGATGACGAGATTTCAGAGGACCATGATTTTGAGGCCGGATTTTGCATGTGGCTGACCAGGGAAGATGATAAGGCCATAGGATTTCCGCTGTTTCGGGCTTATAAAAAACTTCCCCCTGAATTTATGGGGATAAAAAAACAGGATCAGAGTTTTTTCGGCGGAAACCGCAGGGGAGTCCTGGAAATTGGAGAATTTTACAGCCAGTTTACCGGAAGTTTTGGAGCGCCAACAAAGTGGAGCCAGTGGATGACGCTGCCAGAATCAGCCCTGGCAGAAGCAGTAAACGGACAGGTCTTCCGGGATGATCTGGGAGAATTTACCAGAATCCGCACAGAACTCCAGAAAGGGTTTCCAGAGGATGTGCGGTTAAAAAAGCTGGCGGCCAGGACAGCGCTGGCAGCTCAGGCAGGCCAGTACAATTTCAGCCGCTGCATAAGGCGCCGGGAAATGGGGGCGGCAGGTCTTGCGATAGCAGAATTTGTAAAAATGGCAGTTTCCGCAGTATACCTTCTAAATCGCCGGTATACGCCCTACTACAAGTGGATGATTAGGGGACTTAGAGAGTTAGAACATTTAAGCCATCTGGCAGATCCGCTCCAGGATCTGCTGTTAAATTGGGGGGCCAATCCAGAAGAGTGCCAAAAATCCATTGAGTCCATCTGCTGGGACATTATATTGGAAATAAAAAGGCAGGGACTTTCTAAGGGCAGTTGGGACTATTTAGAACCTCATGCCCGGGAGATTATGGAGCAGATTCAGGATGCGCAGATCCGGAATCTGCATCTTATGGACGGGTAATACTTTTTATCAGGCGCAGCGTCAGAAGCACAGCGATGATCAGCAAAACGCCCAAGGGAAGGGAAATCCAGGCGCTCTGGGTAAAACCTGCAGCAATATAAGTAAGGAAAGAAACAGCCGCCACAGTCAGAGCATAGAGAAGCTGAGTGGACACGTGGCTGACATGTTCACATTGGGACCCTGCAGAAGCCATAATAGTTGTATCCGAGATGGGGGAGCAGTGATCTCCGCACACTGCCCCGGCCATGCAGGCAGAAATGGAAATTACCATTAAAGTCGGATTGGTATCAGCAAATACATTGACAACAATGGGAATCAGGATTCCAAAAGTTCCCCAGGAAGTTCCGGTGGCAAATGCCAGTCCGCATCCAACCAGAAAAATAAAGGCCGGAAGAAGATTCATCAGACTGTCTGCACAGCCGCTCATAACAGAAGCAACATAGTTTGCAGCGCCTAAACTGTCAGTCATGGATTTTAAGGTCCATGCACAGGTAAGGATCAGAATAGCGGGAACCATGGATTTAAAACCGTCCGGCACACAGGACATGCATTCCTCAAATCTTAAGACTTTGCGGGCTACATAGAAAAGAATGGTGCATACAAGTCCGAAAAAGCTGCCCATGGCCAGTCCTCTGGATGCATTGCTGTTGGAAAAGGCAGTAACAAAATCAGTCCCATTAAAAAATCCGCCTGTATAAATCATGCCGATGACACAGCACGCAATCAGACAGGCAATTGGAAGAACCAGGTCAATAACCGTCCCCCGTCCGATGTGACTGGCTCCTTCTATATTGGCGTAGGGGCGGCCGGGAGTGGTAAATAAATCGCCGTTTTCCACTGCGTTTTTTTCATGCTTTGCCATAGGACCGTAGTCAATGTTTGTAATTGATAAAATTACCATCATAAGAATGGTAAAAAGTGCATAAAAGTTGTAAGGGATGGCCTGGATAAACAGGGAAAAGCCATCTTCTCCTTCAACAAATCCAGTTACAGCAGCAGCCCAGGAGGAAATGGGGGCAATAATGCAGACAGGGGCAGCAGTGGAATCAATAAGGTATGCAAGCTTTGCTCTGGAAATTTGGTGTTTGTCAGTGACAGGGCGCATTACACTTCCTACAGTAAGGCAGTTAAAATAATCATCAATAAAAATCAGCACTCCCAGGGCAATGGTGGCAAGCTGCGCTCCGGCGCGGGTTTTAATTTTGCTGCCGGCAAAACGGCCAAAAGCAGCCGATCCTCCGGCCCGGTTCATTAAGGATACAATGATGCCCAGGATAACCAGAAAGATCAAAATTCCTACATTGTCCGGGTCGGAAAGCACCTTTAAAAAGCCATGGTCAAATACATGGGATACAGTTTTTTCAAACGAGAAGTCCGAGTAAAACAGTCCACCTACTAAAATACCTGCAAACAGGGAACTGTACACTTCTTTGGTAAATAAAGCCAGAACAATGGCCACTATCGGGGGAACCAGCGCCCAGAAAGAGGCATACATGCCAGGGTTTGGCACAACTTTGGATTCAGATGCAGAGGCGGCTGCACAAAACAGGACAAGCAGTGCGGCCAGAGATACAAAAAAGAATAAGATACGGTGTTTATGTTTCATACGGATTCTCCCTTCATTTGGTGAAACGGCTGTAAATAAAAACAGCCATGATCCGGTTCCAAATAAGGGCGCAGATCATGGCGGAATCTTATCAGACAGTCAGAGTATCAAAGAAATCCGGCATGGTAGCGCTCCACTTTATTCGTGACAGTCCGGCACATATTTTATGCCGGCCCAGGATTTATTCCCAAAAGGGCAGGAAAAATCCTTCGGCGGTGTTCCCTTTCCCACATCCGGCGCCCTGCCTGAATGGTGTGGTACTCTTGAAAACCGCGCCTCTACCAGTTCAACTACCTCTTTTACCATAGAAGAAAGCCTGTGTCAAGAGATTCTTTATTTTTTTCGGATCATCTGTTTGTCAAATTCCGGGTTGAAATAATAAAAATTTCTGGAATCCAACTGGGACTTTAAATGCTCCAGGGCTTCACCGAAACGGGAAGATTGAAGTAGAATTACCTCAAAAATGATAGCGGATAAAACCGCCTTAGATTTTCCATGTGATTTCAATATTCCCGTTTGCCACCTTGATAACTTTGATTAAAGCGTCAACAACTGCCTGTTTATCTTCAAAGGAAATGTTATCCCATTTCTTTACATGGTCTGTTATTTGTCCCATTTTGTTTTCTGTATGCGTACAAGTAAGAGAAATGATTTCTTCCTGTAAAGTTTGGCGTTCAGTGTCTAACTCGGAAACCTTATCATTGATGTACTTCATCAAGATAGCGTTTGCACTTCCTACTTTGGAAAGCAGGCCGTTAATTTCCTCGTCTATTTGTGTCAAACGGATTTTGTTCTTTGATACTTTAGGTACAGATTTGTTTTCTTCTTCATCTGATAGCCTCTTAAATTCAGACAGCTTTTCACGAATGGCTTTTAACATATATTCCTCTAAAACGTCTGCATAAACAGTGCTTCCCGTTCCTTTACAGTTACCGTTATGTCCCGATTGACTGCAAACGAAATATCGTCCCCATTTTGTTTTTGCTTTCCGAATTACCAAAGCATAACCGCAGTTTCCACATTTTACTTTTCCTGTAAGCCATGAGTTCTTCGGTTTACAAGTTTGTGTTGACTGGCGATTATTTAGACAGCGTATCCTGCAAGCTAACCATGTGGCAGAAGAAATAAAGCCTTTATGTGGTGCTAATACTATTTCCTTGTCCGTAAGGTCACACTGTTTTCTTGTTGTTGATACCGTTCCTTTATATAGGTAACAGGCATTATAACCTGTAAAATCGCTTGCCGGATTATAAACATCTGCTCCTTGACTTTTGAAGAAGTTATACACGTCAATATCAGCTTCCACATATACAGGATTTCTCAGCATTTCACTTATTCTTGCAGAAGTCCAATTTCCTCCGCGTAATTGCTTAATACCATGCTTATTGAGATACCGTATAATGTCGCCAAGAGAATTAGCCGGGTCAGCATACAACGAATAAATAAGTTTTAGCTGTTCGCTTTCTTCCGGGACTTCTTCATACATGGAAGTGCGGATATTGTCAATGATAGTTTCCTTTAAGCGATACCCATAAGGAATACGTCCACCCATGTAAAAGCCCCTCTTATTTCTTGCATAATAAGCGTCAGTAACACGTTTTTGTATTGTTTCTCGTTCCAGTTGAGCAAAGACAATACAAATATTCAACATGGCTCTGCCTATGGGTGTGGAAGTATCAAACTTTTCTGTTGAAGAAACAAATTCTACATGATATTCTTGAAACACTTCCATCATATTAGCAAAATCCAAGATTGAACGACTAATACGGTCTAACTTGTAAACAATTACGCGCTTAATTTTCCCCGCCCGAATATCATTCATCATTTTTTCAAAATCCGGTCGGTTCGTATTTTTCCCACTAAACCCTCTATCGGCATATTCGATATAAGGGTCGCCATGAGTTTCATACCTGCAATATTCAAGCTGGCTTTCAACGGATATACTGTCTTTTTTTTCGATTGACTGGCGTCCATATAATGCGTCATACATCATGTTCGTTACCTCCGAACAAGACGTTATGACATAAGCCGCCCACACTTATATTATAGCATTGAACAGACAGTCCTTCAATTACATCATTCATATTTCCGAAAAATCTGAAAAAGCTGCCTTGCGATTTCTCGTTTGGCAACTTCCTGCGGTTTCTGTAAATATTGTGGGCGACGATTTATTACAACTAATTGCATTTTCTGTTGATTGATTTCATCTTTATCAATCCTATAAGAAACTTTATCTTCCATAAAATATACCCCCTTTGGTATTCCGTACATCTTATGAAAGACAGCAAGTACACTATTACAAGGTAAAAATAGACAGTTCAGACGGTTTTAGCAAACCTCACAAGAATTTCACTTCCGCATGGTTCTCATGCAGCTCTACCCGTTGCCTGCGACGCTTCTAACGCTCGGACTACGGCGGTAAAGGAGTATCATTATACCGATATATAGATTATGGCGACAGAGTTGCTAAGTCTGCTATGGAACGCTGATAGTTCTCGCTCGTTTTGTCCCTCCTTTCAGTCATGGCGTATCAGCCCAACGGCTCCCCATATATCGAATGTATCTGATTTGCCTTATGCTGCGTCGCCGTTCTATTGCGCCGCTTTCTTTGTCAAAGAGC
>JBKUOG010000044.1:0-13555 GCA_046957575.1 Lachnospiraceae bacterium
CATAGTCAGTGATATCCTTGAGGAAAATGTGTCAACTAATATTGACAATATCAATCATTCAGCAAACTTCCGTTTCCTCCTATCAGTTAGACAAGAACCTGACAAAAGCTATGGGAAAATCAGCAGGGGCAACCATCGGAGCGATTAAAGGAGTAAATGACACGTTGCTTCAGACCAACCAGATGTTGACTCAAATTATTCAGAAGCAGCAGCGGCAAACAGAAGAGACAAAACGGACAGAAAGTGCATGGAAACGATTAACAAATACCATCCGAAATGCAGCAGTAATTACCGGCGGAATAAAACTAGTAAAGGATATCGCTTCGGCAGCAGATATGCAGTCTACTTTAAATGCACGTATCAATATGATGAATGACGGACTGCAAAGTACAGAACAACTGCAAAAAATGATCTATAACACCGCTCAAAACTCACGAGGAAGTTATGCGGATACAGCCAATATGGTGGGAAAATTCGGTACGCTGGCTCCAGACGCATTTAACAGTTCTTCAGAAATAGTGAGTTTTGCGGAACAAATCAATAAGCACTTAACTCTTTCGGGGGCATCCAAATCAGGCGGTGAAGCGGCAATTTTGCAGCTTACGCAGGCGCTTGGCTCTGGGGCTTTAAGAGGAGAGGAACTAAACTCCATCCTAGAACAAACGCCCACCATCGCTCAGGCAATCGCAAGATATATGGGAGAGAGTGTAAGTGAGATGCGAGAACTTGCATCTGACGGACAAGTTACGGCGGATGTTGTGAAAAATGCCCTGTTTGCGGCCGCGGACGAGACGAATCAAAAATTTTCCGAGATGCCCATGACTTTTGCTCAATTATGGCAAAGCGGGGTGAATGCGGTTCAGCAGACGCTTATGCCGTTTTTACAGGTGATTGCAAAAGGCGCTACGTTAATTCACGATAACTGGAGTAACATAGCGCCGATTCTGTTCGGAGTAGCGGTAGCGATAGGAGTTGTTGCCGCAGTATTGGGAGTTCAGGCAGCCGCAACATGGTTTGCCACAGCCGCAAATCAGGCTTTTCTTGCATCTCTTCTGAGTAATCCTTTAACATGGATAGCAGTGGCAATCGGAGTTGTCGTGGCGGCTATTTATAAATGGATACAATCAGTGGGAGGCATATCCATCGCATGGATGATGGCTAAAAACTATGTGCTTACAGCCTGGGACGCCATACAAATCGGTTTTATGGTTGGAGTTTACGCTGTGATGAATTGGCTTGATAACATGAATCTGGCTTTTACCAGGGTGGGTATTAGCATAGCCAATGCTGTGGGGGACATGAAGGTGAATGTACTAACATTAATTGAAGGTATGGTAAATGGGGCCATTGGCCTGTTAAACGATTTTATAACATCTGTGAATAAAATTCCGGGAGTTGCCATTGGACTGATAGACCAGGTGTCCTTTGCGGCTACAGCTTCAGCAAATGAAGAAGCGAAAAAAGCAGCGAGAACAGCGGAACTTCGGGATTTACAGGCAAAAGTAGAACAGAATTCTGCGGCCAGAGAACAGCAATTATCCCAAATGAGGGCAGAAGCAGAAGCCCAGAAAGCAGAGAGGTTGTCGGAAATTGCAAGCGCCAGGGCGGAAAATGAAAAGGCTGCAAATGAAGCAAATACTAATTCCCAGGGGTATGAGGAATATGGCGGTAAAAATGATGTGGGAAAGGTCGGCAGTGTCGGAAAGGTTAAAAGCATTGAAGACGACATAAAGCTATCTGATGAGGATGTAAAACTTTACCGGGATTTGGCAGAGCGCAGATATATGAACCAGATAGAGTTAAAAACGTTAGCGCCTAATATCAACGTATCCATTCCAGAATCAGCTGCAAAAAATCTGACATCCCAGGATATAGCAGATAAATTAAAGGTATTGTTGATGGAGCAGATGAGCGCCCAGACAGCGGTATCCCATGGATAGGAGGAAATCATGCGGTTAAAAAATACCTGCTCTATTTACTTGGTATTCGGTCGTAAATTAAAGATTCCGGTGAATCCAGAGGAAATAGAGATTAACATTCCCAGCAACAACAAAGAACATGAAGTGCTGGGGGTTGGCACAGTTGTCGTTCCCAGGAGCCCAGGACTTAAGGTGGTTTCCTGGGAATCTTTTTTTCCATCAGATCGGTCAGAGCCATATGTAAACAGCGGGGCCAAATCTCCAAAAGCATATGTCGATGCAATCGAAAAGGCCATGAAGAAAAAACAAGTAGGGCGCCTTATTATATCCCGATCGGGGTTATATGATACGAATATACGCTGCGTGGTAAGTGATTTTACAACAAATGATCAGGGTGGAGAACCAAGGGATATGTACTACTCTATTGAATTGCAGGAGTACCGGGATTACGCTCCAAAGACGGTTGTCATTCTATCAGAGATTGCTTCCAACGAGCCTGCACAGGCAGCAGCAGAAGAACAACGCCCAGTAGAAACGCCGGTACTGCGGGTTGGCGCTCCGGTAATTGCCAATGGAAAATATTGGTATGATAGTTATGGCAGCAAACCGTTTGGTACAGCAAATAATTTAAGCACTACAGTAACCCGGATCGTGGAGGGGAATCCCTATCCTGTCCATGTCGGACATTATGGATGGCTTACAGCGGACCAATTGCAGATAGTGGGGTGATGAATGTGGAAACTATATCCATAAGGGTACAACAAGAATCAGATGCAGGGGGCGGGGGTAAACAGACCATAATTACAGAGTATGCAGATGTGGTCAGCGAAGCCGAATGGACAACGAATCGCTTCGATTCTCCCGGAAAACTTACATTTACCTGTCAGGAGGATGGAGATATTAAGATTCCAGAAGGCAGTCTGGTGGAATTGACAGTAGACGGTACAAAACTGTTTAAGGGGTATGTATTTACCGCAGAGCGGAATAAGGAGGGGGAAACGTCCTATACGGCTTATGATCAACTGCGGTACCTGAAGGCAAATGCTAGTTATTGCTTTGAAGCCATGAGCTTGACCCAGATTATTCAACAGATAGCGGCAGACTTTGGATTGGCTGTGGGGACTTTGGAAGATACTGGGTACTTATTTCCATGCCTTTTAAAAGAAAACGAAACTTGTCTGGATATTATATTTGACGCATTGGCGCAGACAATTATGCAGACAGGAAAAATTTTTCTATTTTATGATGATGCGGGTTTGCTAACCCTTAAGGAAGCGAAAAATTTATTTCTCCAGACAGTGATTGGAGAGGGGAGTTTGGTCACAGATTATACGTATAAAAGGGATATTGATTCAGACACATATAACCGGATTAAACTGGTCCAAAAGAACGAAAAGAGCGGAAGAACGGATGCATATACCCATGAAGATACTGAAACGATTAAAAAATGGGGTCTGCTGCAATATTATGATGAAGTGGATGAAAACTTAAACGAAGCACAGATTGATCAGATGTGTGCCCAGTACCTGCAGTATTACAATAGGGTGCTGCAGACACTGACACTGGATGCCCTGGGGGTTGTTGGAATCCGCGCCGGATCGATTATCCCGGTACAAATAAACGGGATTCATGATTTGAATGTAACTAGGCTGCTGTTGGCAGAAAAGGTTACTCATAGCTTTGAAACAGATGACCACACCATGAGCATTGAAGTAAAATCATTCCAGCAATTAGGAGGGATGCAGATTGTCTGAATTAACTGGTGTTCTACAACAACTCACACAGGAAGTAATTAAAGGGATGCGATTAACAGACATGGCAGTTGGGACTGTGGTATCTGCATCCCCTTTGGCGGTACAAACAGATTCTTCCATGCCACCTATACCAGAAACGGCATTGAGTTTGACAGATGCAGTGATAGCCAGAACCGTCAAGGTTCAGGGAGGGGCTGGCGGAACGGTTACGATACACGAAGGATTAAAGACGGGTGATAAAGTTCTGATGCTGCGGGTTAAAAACGGTCAGAACTATATTGTTTTATCCAAAATTAAAGGGGGCTGAAAGCATGGCAACATTACCGGATCAAGTTGATTTTCAGTCTGCTCTTCAATATGTGAACCAGCCAACTAACACATTTGTGATTGATTGGGAATCAAGGCAAATTGCCGGAATGGATTCTGGTCTTGCGGCAATGAGACAGGCGGTGGAGATTATTCTGCAAAACGAGCGTTTTCGCTGGCAGGTTTATAACAGTAATTTTGGCTCGGAATTTCAGGATCTGCCTGGTGAAGAGTATGATTACATAAAAAGTGAGATTCCAAGACGGGTGGAAGAGGCGTTTTCCATGGATAACCGCATCTTGTCTGTGGAAAATTACGAATTTGAAGAACCTGCAGATGGAACTATACGGGTTACATTTGATGTAATTACAGTTTTCGGAGATATTTCACAGGAGGTGAAGGTGTGATTGATTTTAGCGGATATACGCGAGAAACCATCCAGGCTGACATGCTGTCGCAAGTACCAGATACAATTGATAAAAGACAGGGGAGTATTATTCAGACCGCAGTGGGACCGGCAGCCTGGTATTTAGAAGGGGTGTATTTACTGCTTGAACAGGTGCAGCAAAACGCATATGCAGTCACCGCAGTAGGCAAGGCGCTGGACTATAAATGCGCAGAACGTAATGTTTTCAGAAAAAAAGCGACTCCTGCTGTGCGTAAAGGCAGTTTTAATGTCCCTGTTCCCAAAGGGGCGGTGTTTAAAACTATTAATGGCGCCAATTCTGTTAATTTTGTGGCTGGGAGCCAAATCTTAGGAGAGGATGGATCTTACACCTATCAACTTACCTGTAAGGCATCAGGTGAGATTGGGAATGCTTATACAGGCAATCTTTTACCCGTTACCGCAATCAGTGGGCTAACCAGGGCAGTGATTGGGGAGATTCTTACGCCGGGAACCGAGGAAGAGACAGATGAATCTTTGAGGAACCGATATAAAGAAACATTTAACCAGATTGCTTTTGGAGGGAATATTGCAGCTTACCGCAATGCGATCCTTGCAATATCCGGCGTAGGCGCTGTACAAGTTTATCCGGCTTGGCAGGGAGGAGGTACAGTACTTTGCAGTATTTTGAATGAGCAGTTAAGGCCGGCAGAAGAGGGACTGATAAAAAACGTCCAGACCATCATTTGTCCACCCGATGACGGAGGAACATTGCCATCAGCAAACGGCTATGGAATGGCTCCTATTGGAGCGGCGGTTACCATCACTACAGCATCTTTGCTATCTCTTAACATGACCTGTAACATACAGTTTATAGCGGGGGTACAGGCGGCAGAGTATCAGCAAAAAATAGAGGAAAAAATACAAGAATACATAAATACAGTATGTAAGTCTTGGGGGAACGCGCTTACAAGTCAGAAGGTAGAGTACAGGCTTGAGATTTATCAGTCCCGGATTATAGCGGCAATCTTAAGTATTGATGAGGTGGTGAACGTAACAAATCTCCTTGTAAACGGTTCATCAAAGGATTTGATATTAACCGAAACGGCCGATTTGCAGCAAATCCCAGTCATTGGGGAGGTGGTTATAAACAGTGATTAATTTAATGATGGTGCTGCCAGAGTATTTTCGCCCGGTCATGGAATTTCAAAAAATTATGGAGGTCCATGGGGCAGCTTTAGACAAAGCAGAACAGCAGATAAATCAGGTGAGAGACAATTGCTCTATTCAGACTGCAGATGAGGAGACAATTGCGTATTACGAAGATTTACTGGGAATTATGTATAAACAGGGGGAGTCTTTGAATTACAGGAGAGAAAGAGTCTTGCAAAAGCTTAGTGCGATAGTTCCGTTTTCTGTAGAGTTTTTGAAAACAAGACTTTATGAATTGTATGGAGAAGATTACGAATTGGAAATTGATTCCATAAGATGCACAATATCAATCTCTGTGAACACAGGTAAAGACGGAGCGCTGGATTTGTTATATTCTCTCCTGTGGGATGTACTGCCGGCGCATTTAGAAATAATTGCATCTCAAAAGGTTGAGAATGCGATCAACAAACCTATTTACAATGCTGTAAACGTATCAAAAATTTGTATGCAGCTAATCTAATACCAGAAAGGACATACATATGGGAGTTTTTAAACAGGCAGTTATAACAAATGAAGGGGAAAGGCTTTTGACAAAAATAATGGCCAATGCCACCACTTTAAAGTTTACTCATGCTACGACATCTAACCATGAATACCCGGAAGATTTAAACATAAAGGAATTAAAAGAATTAGAGGGAATCAGACAAACTACAGACGCTCCATCCGCACAGATTGAAAGCGAAAATGTTGTAGGCGTTAAGGCTTTGTTTGAAAATGCAAAGGTAGAAGAAAGTTATTATATTTGGAATATTGGCCTATATGCAGAAAGCGAAGATGGGGAAATACTTTTTGCAGTCTGTCAGGCACAAACCCCAGATCAAATGCCAGCATTTAAAGGAGTGGCCCCATCTGCTTATATTTACGATATCCGTCTGGCTATTTCGCAGGCATCCAGCCTTACGATTGTGGTAAATCCGTCTGGAACCGTAACCATGCAGGATCTGATAGAACTCGAAAAGAAGAAAGTCTCCATTCAAGGTGGAGATATATCCGATACGGTCATCAACATCGAAAACCCGCCTGATGAGGACAAAAACCCGGTTAAGTACCCGGAGATTGGAGATTCCGGCACAACAAAAAGCATCATGGGGCAGATACGGCGCTGGCTGAAGTCTTTAAAGGAGGACAAGGTGGACAAAAAAGGTGGGGATGTGTCCGACACAGTGGTCTCCGGCCTTACGGACTCAACAGCATCCTTCCCTCAGCCCACAGCCGGGGACAGCCAGGAAACTTTGTGGGGCAAGGTCAAAAAGTGGCAGCAGGACTGCTTGATTAAGTTTGGGAATTATGTGTTGATGTCTATGATAACCAACCAGCATCTTAACAGCACCAGCAACATCCCGACCAGTGCGTTGGTGTATCTGATGCAGCAGGCAATCCAGCAAAATCAGAATGCTATTAATGTGCTCAATACCAAGCAAATAGTAGAGGTCGGACAGGCAACTCCCTGGGGTGCAGTAATAAATGAGCAGCATTGTACTAAATATGGTAATCATTGTGATGTATATGTTAGGGGGCAGGTTTTACCTGGCCCAATCCCCATAAAAACATCCCTATTTTCGCTTCCTTGGAAAATTAAAAATGTTGCAACAATAGATATCGAATGTGTTATGACCATGTGGAACAATACCTTTGATACATTAATCCCTGCCGCGATTCAATATGATGGTACATATGGAACAGTACAGATTTCTTATAACCATATAAATGCAAATAATTTTTCGTTTCATTTGTCATATGAGTGCGATTAATTATTTACAGTAATATCCCATGACTCTGGGAGCAACAGCACATGAAAAAACACTGTACAGGTTAATTCGGAGCCATACGTACTGTATAAGCAAAAAGCTATCTGATTGCCCTTGTTTAGATACCATAGTGTTGGGGTTATTGTAGCCGGATAGTCCGTCTGGATCCCTAAAATACCTACTGCTTTTAGTCCGCTTGGCGGTTGTATATCTAACATAATAGAGCCAGTAAAAGAGTTTGCGGGTATCTTAATTGTTTTTGTGTACTTTTTGATCATTACTTTGTGCTTGGTATTGAGCACAATAAGAAGGAAAATTCAGACCCAGATAGGGTCTTTTTTAATACATAAAAATACATTTCATCCAAGAAAGGAGAAAAAGAACATGGAAAAAGTAAAGTATGGAGGTACTGTGTTTGATTTAGTACCCGGAGGATTCGGAGTACCGGATGCGGACGGCAGACTTACTATCCGGCATCAGCTAGGAGATAAGAGCCTGGCTGAGATTAAGGCGATTGCTAAGGCTGTGACTGCCACAGACAGCATTGATTTGCTGGATGCAGATGGCAAGTTGATGCAGTCCTTAGACGGCTACATCTATGCTGGCAGCATTCAAGAGATTGATGACTACCTGGTGAAGGTACAGCATCTGGATCAGGAGCCGATGCAGACCGAAGAGGTCAGGGCGGACATTGCTGTAGTAACTTTTATGCTGCCGGATGTGCGAGAGGAACTAAAGACGGTCAAGGCTGTCCAGGATGAACTGTTAGTGGCAGTGCTGGAAGGAGGTATTTAAGATGGGGATTATGTATGCAACGGTACGCAGACTGTACCAGGAGAGTAAAATTGACGAATCCGGACTGGATAGCGCTATTAAAAAAGGCTGGATTACAGCCAAAGAGAAGGCAGATATTATGGTCAAAAAATCGTAAGGAAGGAGGACAAACCAATGGAAGGATTTAACAATGCAGTATCCATTGCAGAGTTAAAAAAAGAAATTGACGCCCTTACTCACAGAGTGGATGATATTGCAAAAATTGTGGATGCTGTCCATGGTCTGGCATTGGAAATGGCAAGGCAGACAGAAGAGATTAAGCACATGAATCAATCTATCCAGCAGCTAAATGAAGATGTTGCCGGACTGAAGGAAAAGCCAGCAAATCGCTGGGAAAGCGTAGTATCTACATTTATTGGAGCGATTGCTGGGGCAGCAGCCGCTTTACTTTTTAAGTAGAAAGAGAGGAATTTTTATGAATATCAACGAGATTATGCAGTATGTATCTTATTTGTTAATTGCTATCGGCATAATGGCATTTGTGGTATCGGTCATCACCCAGGTGATTAAATCATGGCCGGGACTTGATAAGCTGCCCACTGCGGCGGTAGTGATTGTCCTGTCTATGGTACTCTGCCCCCTTACAATGGCAGCGCTGCTTACCTGGATGAGGCAGCCGATAACCTGGTATCAGATTTTTGCGTGTTTTTTAGCAGCCTTTATCGTAGCTTTAGTTGCTATGGACGGCTGGGAGCGTCTGTCTGAAATCTGGCAGCGCACATCATATAAGAGTAAAAAGGCAAGGAGGTGATCCATTATCTCCGGGCCGGGCGGTACCCCGGCACCCGAAAGGGTATCTAAAAACTGTGCGACATCACACACCAAAATATTAATTAAAGGAGAAAAATTATGAGAGAACATGACGAAAGAAACTGTAACATTAATGACCAGGTACATGATACCCCACCAGAGCATGACTGCGGACATCCAGTGATGGAAGGCCCTGGCATTAATCCAGATGGCAGCATTAAGCCTAACCCAAATGGACAGACCATCCGCAAAGACCAGGGAAGATTTGGACCGGGCATGGAAAACGAGCGTCCAATCCCGAAGGCAGACGGAAAGGTTATCCGCAAGGATTCTGCTGCCGACGGCCCTGGTGCGAATTAAGAAGTAGTAGAGCAATCCCCCTCCGGTTGTTACTTCTGGAGGGGGATTGCAATTAAATAGGTGCTTTTACGTCACTTCGACATAATTCATCCAGAGTGACACCGAGGGCATCAGCAAGCTTGATAAGGGTGGAAACACGTCCGTCATCTCTGCGCTCCAGATCTTCTATTGT
Source organism: Lachnospiraceae bacterium (assembly GCA_046957575.1). Classification (GTDB taxonomy): domain Bacteria; phylum Bacillota; class Clostridia; order Lachnospirales; family Lachnospiraceae; genus UMGS1370. The sequence continues at coordinate 9,441 of JBKUOG010000044.1, forward strand.
CCTCTTGGGGACGCCGGACAGTTCAGTGAGGGCGCGGATGCTTAAGTTGCGTTCAGTTCTGATTTTTTTTAAGTTCACGATAAGACCTCCTGATTTTTGGAATGAGAACTAATAAATTGACAGAGGACGCACAAATAACAAGAATGCAAGAGGTAATGCTCCATTTTGTAGTAAATGCGTAAATTAAGGAAAAAAGAAAAAACAGGTTGAAATAATGCGTTTTTTTCATTGCATTTATAAAGCCGATCGTGGTAAGATAAAAGTGAGGGGAGATTGCTCTCCCCCAGCATCTACTTGAGCGCTTTTATCAATTCTGCTATGGCAGCTATCAATGCGGTAGTGAGGGCTATCGCTTGAAGAAAGTAATTGATAAAGCGCTCAATTTCTTTGCGCCGTTTCTTTTTCTTACCCATTGGCTTGTCTCCTTTCTTTTTGATAATAACATTATACCACGTAAATACGTGGAAGTCAAGGGAAAACAACGTATTTACGTGAAAAAAGTGAACTCCTAGGGGGCGCTATTTTGATGTATAATACAGAAAAGCCACCTACTCGGTGGTGGGTGGCTTAGTTAAAAGGGAAAACTGGGAGTTGGTTCGGATGGATCAATTTTTACTGGTCTATTATATTGTTCCAGAATATCTTTAATCCAAACTTCATAAAGTTTTTTTCCGCTAGGAGATTTTCTACATATTGCTAATACACCTATCCATTCGTCAAAAAATTTTACTATGGTTTTATCATCAATAGTAATTTGGGCCTCTTGATAAGTTTCAAATGTATCTGGAATAGAGGTATTAGTAATAGAAATATCCATTTTTAGACTATCTACCGCACCTAAAGCAGACAAAACTTTAATTACATCAGCGTATGTTGAAATTGTTAAAGAGGTTTGCTCATTTTTTAATCCACAAAGCCAGTCCAGAGAAACGTTATATTTTTGGGCAATAGTTATTAAAATATCGACAGATGGCAGTTTATCAGTATTTTCATATGAAGAAAGAGTTGCTTGAGTAGTGCCTATTTCTTTCGCAAATTCAGATTGCGTCATGGAAAGAGATGTACGTAATTCCTTGATCCGTTTAGAAAATGAATTTTCCATAGTCATTCCTCCTTACTGATTATATATAAAGAATATCACATATTTATACTAAAAGCAAGAAATAATGATTAATAAACGAAAAATAAAATAAATATATAGTTGACAAGATAAATATTCGATATTATAATAATTACCAAGATTGGAGGTGGAATAAATTGAAAGTATTATCAGTTAAGATTGATGATGATCTGCATAAGCAACTTAAGCTTTTATCGATTCATCAAGAAAAGACAATGGCAGAAATTATCATTAACCTTGTAAAGAAGGAACTTGAAACAAAAAAAGAGCAAACACAGTAGTCTTGGCGGGCAACGTGTTTACTCGAAGAATAGGATATAGGTGAACCTACATCTATCTGTAGTGTAACCTATTTCCTCAAATTTGTCAAATTTTAAGGAGGAAATTTACAATGAACGAATTACAGATTTTTAACAATGAGGAGTTTGGACAAGTAAGAACAGTTGAGATTGATGGGAAGCCATATTTTGCAGGAAGGGATGTAGCAAATGCTCTAGGATACAGCAATCCGAGAGATGCAATTTCAAGGCATTGCAAGGGTGTCGTGAAACACGACAGCTTTAAAGATGGAGGACAGTTAATAGCGTTAATCCCAGAAGGCGATATGTACCGCCTTATTACACACAGTAAGCTGGAATCGGCAGAACGTTTTGAGAGTTGGGTGTTTGATGAAGTTCTTCCCTCCCTTCGCAAGACGGGCTCCTATGAAATGCCAAAGCAGAAACCGGACAAACCCAAGAAAGAGAAACTTCCTTCCGTTAACATGATGGTTAAGAATATTTTAAAATGTGCTTGACTTTTTGCGCGTGCTATAATATATTTATTGCAAGGGCAAAAAGTGAGGTGATAAGATGAGCCCACGAACAGGTAGGCCTCCTAAAGAAAATCCTAGAAAAATCAATTTGAATATCCGTCTTACAGAGCAAGAGGCAAAGGATATTCAAGAGTGTGCAGATGATTTGGGAATGTCCAGAACTGATACGATTTTAAAAGGGATAGAACTAATAAAGGCTGAGATAAAAAAGAAATAGAGATTGCGCCCCGACCAAAGTTTGCAATCCCTATAACAAAGACACTCCGCTAGGGAATGATAAATATACTATATCATGCCTTTTGCGGAAAATCAAGAAAGGAGTATTGATGTAGTATGCAGAAAAATGAGATTAAAGCATTTGAAAATGAAGAATTAGGTTTATCGGTTAGAACAGTCTTAAATGAAGATGGAAGTATTTCAATTAATGCAGAAGATACAGCCATTGGTTTTGGATGGTGTAGGGATAAAGGTGGAAAAAGCTATGTTATGTGGGATAGATTTCATAGTTTTTGTAGTGAATTAGGCTTTCCACACAAGTGTGGAAAAGATGATTACATACCAGAAAGCTTGTATTATTTGCTTGGAATGAAGGCTAATAATGAAAGAGCACAGAAATATCAGCGTTGGCTGGCTATGGACGTCCTCCCCACCCTTCGCAAGACAGGTTCCTATGAGATGCCGAAGCAGAAGCAGGAAAAGAAGAAAAAGGAATCCAGAGCATCGGTAAACATGACAGTTAAAACCATAGACAGCATATTTACCAGAGCAGGAGTTGACCCGTTATACATAGCGGCAGAAGCGAAGAGGATTTACGCAGAAGCAGGATATAGTATAAATATCCCTCTCGTCACAGATAAAGAATCCATGCCTAAACTTTACGATTGCACAGAAATAGCCAAGGAACTGGGGATTTATTCCACGACAGGAAAACCACACAACCAGGCTGTGGCGGTTATCATTAAAAAACTGCGGATTCCAGAAAGCGAGATTGCTACCACTGCCTTTAGCAGAAATGGCCATGATGATGTAACAATTCAGTACAAGCCTTCCGTAGTAGAGGATATTAAGTTATGGCTGGCAGAGAACAATTACCCATCTAAGATTCCTTACAAGGATTCTAAAGGCAACCCTAAAACCTGTACAGTGGTGTATCAGGAGGTGGCGTAATGAGTTATCAAGAATTTTGTACACAGGTCGCCTCAATGGTAAAAGAACTTGAAGAAGAATACCGTAAGATGACATTGGAAGAATTTTTGGACTTTCGGCAGGAGGTAATGAAAACTGTTACTGTAAAGAAAGAACTTAGTAAAAAGTTTATGACAGCAGTATTTGATATGATTCAGAAGAATTTATTTAGGCAAGAGGTTACGGAAAAGTCAAAAACAGCATAACGATAATCAGAACGTCCTTCGGGGCGTTCTTTTTTATACAAAAAATTAAGAAAGCGAGGATTTTTATGCAAAACGCAGTAAAAAAATTAATAAGTCAGGGCTGTGCTTGGACGGGCTACCTGGAAAAAGCAAGTAACAAAAATTTGGATAACTTTACCGCCAATGCCGGTAACAATAACTACACCTGTTTTGCCAGGGATTACAAGGTACATACTGGCGGCAACTATCAGGGACAGCCCTGGTGTGCCATGTATGTGAGTGAGGTTTTTGCACAGGCATTTGGACTGGAGACGGCCAAGAAGATGCTTGGTGGCAATCTATACCATTATTGTCCTACAGGTGTGGAACAATTTAAAAAGGCCGGCCGCTGGAGCCGGGTACCGGAACCTGGAGCAGTGGTATTTTTTACTAACGGCCAACGTGCTTATCATACAGGTATTGTAACAGAGGTTACGGCCAGTAAGATTAAAACCGTAGAGGGTAATACCTCCGGAGCCTCCGGCGTTATTGAAAATGGCGGTGGTGTTTGCCAAAAATCTTACGCTAAAAATTACGGTAAGATTTTAGGTTATGGACTGCCTGACTGGTCTTTAGTAACAAAATCCGGCTGGACTCAAGAGGATGGTGGCTGGAGATATTACTTAGGCAACACTGGTGAGCCCATCCGCAACGATTGGCATAAGGAAGATAACGGAGACTGGTACTGGTTTGACGGTGCCGGAATGATGGTTTCTAATACCTGGAAGACCGGCAAGGACGGCAGATGGTATTACCTGGGGCCGGATGGTAA
>JBKUOG010000045.1:0-13122 GCA_046957575.1 Lachnospiraceae bacterium
CGGTTTAACGTATTGGAATTTTCTCTTCCGTCTCCCTCCAAGTTAATCATCATTTCTTCCATGGGGATTAATACACGGTAATCTTTATAGTAGACGACTGCTACTACCCATCCGCCATCCAGGCGCTCGATACCACTTAATCCTCCAGACAGGATTTTCTTTGTGCGGTAGGCATTCACCATCTCATGCCAGGTTATATCCCCGCTCTCCTGCCTTGCCGCTGCTCCGGAAGCATCTACGGTAAGGATTCCCATTGGCTGGACATGTACACGCTTTTCCCTCTCCTGCACCTCCTCTGCCAGACGACCTTCACTGTCTTCCCTCATGCATATACCACCTTTCTTGTTTTTTGAGTCAGAAAAAGCAGCCGGCGAACCAGCTGCTTTCTCTATCCAGATTTTCAAATCCGATGATATCATTATAAAAGATTGAAAATCGCATGTCAATTCATGTCAGGACGCAAATCAGTCTCTTTTTGGTCCTTTTTCGGTGACATCAATCAAAAACTTATCAATGCAGTTTAGAAAGGGTTTGGACAGTTCCTGATATAAATCCTCCTGTCCCTCCAACGTCAGATGGACAATATTTACATTTCTTGTAATCATTCGCATTTAAATGCAGCATTCTATCATCCCTTCCTCCTTGTTATCATTCCCAGTTACTACCTTTATTTATATGTTCTGCTGAATACGGCTCCAACTCGCATACAACTCGTGCTATTCATACATACTATTCCAGACACTTTCTTTTTTAATTCATTGTTTTATTTATCATATGACTTCACATTCTTTTCACTTTTTATGATATACTTCATAAACAGAAACATGTGAAACAAACCATTTTCATATTCTTAAAATTCAGTCAATATTAACCCGGAGGATATTAATATGAAATCAATTTTTGAGTCTGCAAAACAGCTAACCCCAGAACTTATATCAATCAGAAGAACATTACATCAATATCCTGAAATAGGTTCTATCTTACCACGAACCCAATCATTTGTTTTTAGTAAATTGGAAGAGTATGGATATTGTCCTCAGAAAATATGCGAAAGTGCTGTTATTGCCACTATATCTGGTAAGCAGCCCGGCAAAACAATCCTTCTTCGCGCTGATATGGATGCTCTTCCGATTAAAGAAGCTGCTCCCGTTCCATTTGCCTCTGAAAATGGCTATATGCATGCATGTGGACACGATATGCACACAACTATGCTTCTGGGCGCAGCTAAATTATTAAAACAATACCAGCAGGATCTGGTTGGAACCGTCAAACTGATATTTCAACCTGACGAAGAGGGATTCACCGGAGCAAAGGCATTGCTTAAGGCCGGTGTTTTGGAAAATCCCCATGTAGATGCAGGCATTGCTTTCCATGTTGTTTCCGGCATTCCATCTGGAACAGTTATGTGTGGTTCAGGCACCTGCATGGCTGGGTGTACTTTATTTCAGATCCATATAAAAGGTACTGGCTGCCATGGTGCAATGCCGGAAACCGGAGTTGACCCCATCAATATTGCGGCCCATGTTTATCTGTCTCTCCAGGAAATCATTGCAAGAGAAATTGCTCCCACCCAACCTGCCGCACTTACCGTTGGCAGGTTTTCTGCCGGCGAAGCTCCAAATATCATCCCTGAAGATGTGATTCTGGAGGGAACCATCCGTGCAATGGATTGCAAGATATCCAAATATATCTTTGACAGAATTGAAGAAATCTCCATTCAGACAGCTTCTCTCTTTCGCGGACAAGCTTGTGTGAAAGAAATTGCTTCCGCACCACCGCTGCAAAATGACAGTGAAATGGTCAAGGAGCTTGCCAGCTACATGAAGGAATGCTATGAGCCTTATAAAATAGAATTGTTTACACAAGGCGGTATGGGGTCAGAGGATTTCGCCTCTTATACTTATGAGCGGCCATGCTGCTATATGTTAATAGGCGCCGGAACCCCAGAGGAAAATCCGCTATTCGGCAAACCGATGCATAATGACCACGTTGTATTTAATGAGGAGATTCTTTCCCTAGGCAGTGCACTTTACGCATCAAATGCCATAAACTGGCTGCGAAACCATAGCCAATAACTTTTTCTTTGTTTACTGAATATACTAATAAAAAAGGTTATTCATATGCGTACAAAACGATATACCGTTGTCATTGCGGGACTAATACCGGAAATTGCCACTCAGAACATCCTGGTTAAGATTTGGGGAAAGGCCGCCAAAAAAGTATACGCGAGTACAGGCATATATGTAAATGCATGGTTAAGCGAATCTTATTTCCTTTGTGGGGATAAACGAGGACCTGATTTGGATGGTTTGACCGCTAACTTTATAATTATATGGAATCCTGTCGAAGTGGAAAGTTATGAAAAATTCCATGAAGCGTTCACACAGGTTGTAAACGGTGTAAGGGACATATTGGGCAATCCATATGTGTGGATTACGATAGATGACATAGAGTTCTACTATTTTGTAAAATGCTGAAAGCTAGGAGCCGCCTTTGGGCGGCTTTCCTAGTCCCCAAAGCGCTGACTCATTAAGTTGTCTGCCGATTCAGACAGGCGTCCTGTTTGTATTGCACGTAAAATGAGCGTGTAAAGCTAAGTTTTAGAGGCACAAAGATAATTCTTCTTAGTGCTTGTCTAGTCTTTATTATGGTCCTGACTCCCCCTATTGCTATTAAGCTGCTTAAGGGACAAGTATCAGATACCCTTGAAATAAATGTAGCAGCATACATAAAGATAATTGCTATTAAAGGAAAAGGGAATACCCCTGCCTCTGCATGCTGTATTCCCTTACTCTCTGTCTCCTTAAAGACTCATAGTTACTGGTCCTCCTGTCGTTAACTGCGGATTAAGAAGGAAATTCAGTCTTATTTTTGCTCGTTTTCAGTCCCCTCAATAGAAAACTGTTCAATACAGGATACAAAGGTCTTAGAAAGTTCCTGATATAAGTCCTCTGAAAATATTCCTTTGATTCTGGACCTGCTTAACACCATGGGACGGTACATCAAAAACAGTTCCTCCCTTGCCCCCTTGTCTCCCTGCTTAGCCTTCATTAACAGTTCTTTAAAATTCATTGCGTATTTTCCATCCTTTCCTCATTTTTTTCTTCGCATAGTTGAAAACAGAGGCGGCCTTTTTATAGTCCATGCCCAAATGCCTGCCGATTTCTTGATATGTCAGCTGTCTAAAAACCTTCATAAACACTACAAGAATTTCCATATCTGTCAGAGCATCAAGCGCCGTTTCTCCTGACTCACCAATCTGGCTTTCCATATACTGACGAACTTCATCCGGTATCAGTGGAATCTGCTCCGTTTCTTCCCATAAAAATGGCTTACTGTCCGTTATATCACACAACGGTTCTGGAAGCAGCTTCTCTAACGGGCTTTCATGATTGCTTATTTTTATTTCACGGCATATGTAATCTCTCTTGGCACGTTTTAAAGCTGCTAATACATACCCCGTAAAACGGTATCTGATATTATCTTTCTTTTTCACTTTCATAGTCCCTCCGAATGTAGAATTATCTCTTTTCAGAAAGACTATGGTGGGCCACGGACCTTTGTCCTATATATTCCCCTGCTCATGAGGGTGTATACTGTTATTTTGAAAACAAAAGAGGAACAGCTTTGTACTGTTCCCCTTAAAAAGAATTGTTGATATTGGCTTTTTGCTATATCGCATTCTTTAAGTCTTTGGCTCTTTGCTACTCTTCCTTTCTCTAAGTTATATACCTTTATATTTAGGGATAATAGTTTATGTTTAATTTCCGGTTCTATATTAACTTAATAAAATAATGTCCATCATCCATAAAGAGGTAATGTACTTGAAGAGTCCAGACCATCAGCTAATTTATTGGTTTTTGATACGCTGCTTTTTCTACAACACCCGTAAGAAATACCGACAATTCTTAATTAATAGCATAGGCAAAGCCTACAAATCAATCCATAGAGGGATAGCAGTTGGTTTTGTCTCTCAAAACCTTTCATAACGCCTCCAAAAACAGATTACCAGCCCGCTCTTTGATAAGCCAATTTTAGATAATCATCATAACATTTGAACTGCACACACGGTCTCATAATTCGCTCAGGCTTAATAAATTATCCTAATAGTCATCTGCTCACATTTTTTTAGTCAGTATACTATAGGATTTTCAACGAGGCTCTATCTGTTCAAATTCTCAAAGGAAATGAGACTCAAAGGAACTCCAGTACTCTATTATAATTCTCCTCCTCCCTAAGGACAGAATAGTTTCCACACAACAAAGCACCTGACTACCAGCAGCTAGAATCTTATCCTATCTAAAGTTACATTAGCCATGACTGATAGGATGTTCGCGGCTCTTGCAATTGGTAAACCGCCTCCACATTTAAGTCCGCATTTTCCGAGAATTGAATAGAACATTGTTAGTTCCACCACTTTCTGGACTGGCTTCTGATTTTTCGCTTCGAGATGATGATACCCAGAAGTTAACCTTCTCCTACATCAGGGTACCCAAGTGAACACATAGCTTACAGTAACTTTAACAGTTCTGTATGGATAAATCCATTTGTTCCCACCACACTGCTCCCCTTTTTCGGTTCAAGCGGTTTTCCTGTAAAATCAGTTACCTTGCCTCCTGCTTCCTGAATCATCAGCATGCCGGCTGCATAGTCCCAGGGATTTAGATATATCTCGAAATAGCCTCCCTGTCTGCCGCAGGCGGTATATGCCAGTTCCAGAGCGGCAGAGCCAATCCTGCGGACATCCTGGCACTGACCGAACACCCTGCGGAACCGGGCAAAATTTTCATCGGCCACTTCTCTTTTTGCTGTTCCCAGCCCAATCATTGTGTCGGATAGTTTTTCTGCATTTGATACATGTATGGGCTGCCCATTTAGAAAGCTGCCCTTTCCCTTAATTGCAGAAAACACTTCATCGCGGAAGGGATCGTATATAATTCCCATAATAATATCCCCCTGGCGGCAAAGGGCTAAAGATACAACGCTGTGCTGATAGTCGTGCATAAGGTTTGTCGTCCCGTCAACAGGGTCTAAAATCCAAAAGCTATCCGCTTTTATTTCCTGCAATCCGGTTTCTTCTCCAAGGAATTGAATATCCGGCGCAAGGGCAAACAGTTCCTTTTTTAAGAAATTCTGTACGGCAATATCTACCTGCGTTACATAATCTGCAAGACCTTTCTCTTTTACATGAGCGGCCATTTCACGGTTTTTAATTAGCCCTTGCGTTTTTGTTACTAAACTGATAATTTTCTGAATATCCATATGCGTTTCCTCCATAGGCATCAAATACCTGGTTGCAAAATAGAGATTTGCAAACCATGCTTATTAATTTAAAGGGTTAAGAAAATAAGGTTTGAAAGAACACGACAAACATGAATTGACAAAGCTTAACATTATACCTTGAGAACCAGCCGAACTAGGCCAATAATTAGCAAATGAATCGGATAAAAGGCATAGAATAACCAACGTGGAACCTTCAGGTTTGTATGGGTACAGGGGAAGATAAACAAAGCGGCAAAGGCCATTGCAAAAGTCCAATCAAATGTAAGACCACCCAAGGTGAGATTCCGAAAATCACCGGGGCGGGCGAAAAGCGCTGGCAGAACTGTAAACAGCAGATAGAACATGGCCCCTACTACCGGATTGTTGCGGCAAAGATAGAACACCAGCATCAAAAAAATTCCGTTGCTGGAGTAGTCGAAGTTCCACCATGAAATCACAAAAAAGGTCAGTGCGAACAGCCACCATTTGCGTTCTTTCCATCCATACATCGCCAAAAGGCTTAGAAACAAAGTAAAGAAGATATTCCAGTTAGTAAACTGCGACCAAAAGTCATACGGATGAAAGGCAAAGATATAACAGGGTTGAGAAATCAGTGCAAATATTCCCAAACGGAATAAATATTTCTTGATATCATGAGTATATAGCAGGCCCACTGTCATGCAATAACAGAAAATCGGAAACGCCAGCCGTCCGATCCAACGCAGCACCCTTACCTCCGGGAAAAAGACGCTGCCGATGTGGTCGATGAGCATTGAAACAATGGCGATTAGTTTGAGAAAATCAGTATCCAGATTCGTTTGCAGTCGGGCCTTATTATCTGAAAACGTGGGTGGGGTAAGCAATAGCTCCTTCACCCGCATTAAATTTTGTGTTGTTTTCATATGGTTTCTGTCCTTTTGTTTTCATATTCATTGCAGATAAATCAATTCAAATTTTTCAGTTCAACAAACTGGAAGTTATTATTCTGACAAATTACTTTCTCCACTCCACTACATCATCAATCTTCTTGCGTGGCCTTTCTTTAGGAAATTCATTTGGATATGCAAAACTGGTGTAGTGGTTAAATAACGATCACACCGAAGAATAGCGTTATAAAATGGTATCGTCCTGTCTAACATTTAATTTTACTCTCCTCAAAATTTCAATTTATTTATATGCCCGCTGCACATTAGCTATTTAGAAGTTTTGTTAAATCCTCAATGGATACGTCCATTTTTGCAGAGACTTCTTCCATAGTCATTCCAGAAGCAAGGAACCGCTTTACTACCATCTGCATATCCTCTCCAACCTCTATGAGATGCTCGTCCAAATCGTAGAACCGGATTACACGTTGTCCCCAGCTATGCTCAATGACTTCTCCCAAATATTCGATGTCCGAGTATGCTTTCAGCTTATTCAGGAAACCATCAAAATCCTGTTCCTCAAAGACGATCTCCGCATTGTTGGATTTCTTCAGTACCTTTTCCTTTGGTATACTTACCAGCCAGTCAAAATCCTGCTGTAATGCCAGACCGCAGGTAAAAGCGATATTCCTTCCGTAATCCTGATAGACTTCTACCCCGAACAGTTCCTCATAAAACTTTCTTGCGGCGCTGATGTCCGCTACCGATATTACTGTACATACATACTTCATATAAACGCTCCTCAATCTATAGCTGTTCTTTATTTCTGATAAAGCCTTTTGTATAGCACGCAACTAAATAAAATTATACTGCTTCCTTCTCTTTATAACCATACTGCCCAATCTCCATAGTCAAATGTACCGCTGCCGTGATGTAATTTACCATCTTCCCGTAACTGCCTGAACGCATTTCTCATTCTAATTAAAATCTCCGGCTGAATATCCAAACTATGATGCGCAGGAAAAACCTTTTTGACCGGAAGCTCCGAAATCTTTTCAAGAGAAGCAAGGTATGCGTCCGGGTCTGTTGACGGATAATAGGCAAATAAAGTGTCCTTGTAAACCAGGTCTCCGGTAAACAGATAACCTCTGTCTGATTCCCAGAAACACATATGCCCCGGAGCATGGCCCGGTGTATGCAATACCTGTATATTCCGTCCACCTAATTCAATGTTCTCTCCATCCTCCAGTACCTTTGTTGGCGTTCCCTGGAAAAACTCATAAAAGCCTGTATCGTAACCGTCTGGTAAATCGCAGCGGTCTGCCACCATCTCTCTGATTGTTTCTATTGTCAGAGGAAACTCACCGTTCAGCCAGCTCAATTCTTCCGCATGGGCATAAAAGTCCGGAAAAAACTTATGACCCCCAATATGATCCCAATGAATATGGGTGGCAACGGCCGTAACAGGCTTATTTGTCAGCTTCATTACTTCATCATAAATATTGCAGATTCCCAGACCCGTATCAATCAATAAGCTGCGGCTGGATCCATTTAACAGATAGCAATGCGTCTCCTCCCAATGCCGGTATTCGCTGATAATATATGTATCTTCATCAATCTGATCAATCGTGAACCATTTATCCATTTGCAAGCATACCTCCATAATTAATATCTGATTCCCTTTGCAGAACATCACTTATTTTTCTGCCAAAGGGCGTTTATTACTTTCACTCATTAATATTATTTACTCTTTTTCCGTCTCTTCCTCTACAGGGCGCCACGCCTCTCCAAATTTTATATCCCTGAATAGCGCGGCAAGACCTGTAATCTGCTTGAGACGCAAAATTTCATCTCTATCCATTCCCAAATGCTTTGAGATCCAGGCGTCTGATCGCCCAAACTCATGAAGTTCCTTTACGATGTTGCTCATCAGATCCACATCGTGAGTGCCTCGTGCCCTGTTATGGCGAACGGTGCTGGCCATACGTTTATCAATCGGTTTCTCAATGACAGAAACCGGCAGCAATCCCTGTTCTCTCTCGTAGATATCCGGATGATCCATCATCACCTGATACCGGTGGAAGCCGTCCACAATCAGATAAATATCCTGCGATTTTACATAATAGCATACGACCGGCATCGTATATCCGTCTTCTTTGATGCTCTCATAAAGCAGCCTCATTTCCGGCGGAGCAACCTTATTTGGATTGTAGTTATTGGGCCGTACCTTCTCTATTGGAACAGCTATCACATTATAAACTGGGCTTTTATACTTCATAATCGAATTCCTCTATACTTTTGTATTTACGGCGTATCATATCCAACCGTTTCTGTTGCTGCCGTGTCATCCCAAATCCCATGAAGCGGCAGATATGGTCATTTTTCAAAATGCAGTAACACATCCGCTTCCAACTGGGGATATCCTTTGTGGATTTGATATCGTCCGTGTGATCCGGTATGGGTCCCACAAATACAATCCGTGATTTTTGGTTCAATGTATAATTGGAAACACCGTTTCGTCTAATTTGATACCCCTTCTCCTGAAGCTCCTGAATTACAGACTCGTCCAACCCACCGCCTGTCCCATGCCAGAACTGGATAGAGGTATTGAATTTCTTAGCGTAGTTATTCCGCAGCCTTTTGGGCAGTGTATCCAATAAAAACTTCGTATAAGATTTCCATGTATGCCCCTCTGGCAAAGTAATATTCCGGTAGCCCATCGCTTTGCTCTTTCCATAAATGGAAGCGAAATTTGCGCCTTGTACACGCCCTACAAGCTTGCACCAAATCTCCGGGTCTATGACGCGGTATAGATTCAGGGCATCCTTCGCATAGTCATTAAACGGGGAGGCCACACGCATCTGCGAGGGCTTCAGTCCAGCCATATAATAGAGATCATACAGGCGGTTATAGTCATAACCAAATAAATAGGTGGCGTGCCATACATCATCCGTAGACCAGTCGTATAAAGGGGAGGCACACCAGACATCTTTAAACTGTTTGCTGATCCAGCAGGTATCCTTATAGCCATATTTTTTATTCAAAAACCCGCTGTACCGCTGTAAAGATTCATCTGCCCGATTTCCAAGCAGGCATACTGTTTTTCCGCCGTCATGGGCGTCCCGGTACCAGCGCCCGAATTGTTTTGCCAAATCTTCCTGGTGCATCCGGTAACGATATGTAGTCATTCTATTATTTTCCAGATTGATGACATATTCTTTTTGTGGCATCTCCCGGACCCAGAGTTCCTTCTTCGTATCATCCCATGGATACCAGTACATCTCATAGCTGCTTAATGCGGTTCTGGTGGCCATGGGCAAGCAGACCCAATAAAGCTCAACCTGATCCTGAATCCGTTCAAAGGTGCGTTCCACATACTCAGTCGTCACCGTATACTGTGCCTCAAAGTCCTGATGAAACACGCCAATGGCCCTTTCCGGATAATGCTGATTCCGATAATCCAGAACCAGATTGAGCAGCAAACCGCTGTCCTTGCCTCCGGAAAAAGAGACATAGATATGATCAAACTCCTCAAAGAGAAAATGCATCCGCGCTAAAAACGCATCATAAACATTCATATGCAGATACTCTCTTACCAAAAATACACCTCTCTTCTTCTGTCCTTTCCAAGAACCGGATACATTTCGATGAACTCACTTCGATTCTCAATTCCTCACTATCCATTAATGAACGATGTCTGTATCCAAATTCTCACTTTTTCTTTCGCAGTTTCAAGTCAATATTATTCTTTTCTGCTTCCGCCTTCAGCAACCAAGCAGTAAAAGCGCTTTTTCTTTGAGCGTCAGGTTTTCCAAATCGGATCTGTTCTCAATTTTTCCAAGTACCGCTCTCAGTTCATGAATCTTCAGAAGGTTTACTGCAACACAAAATAAGGTCTTTTTACGGCCATCATTATATCCTGCAAGAAGAGTGCCCAGTATTTCTACCTTTTCTTCCTGCTCTGCATTGTAAGCTTCAATCCCAATCTGCCGGGCCTTCTCTAAATCGCTCTTCTGGTTTCGATGTGAAATAAAAGAATCAAATTTGTCTATCTTCTCGTATTTTTCGCAGGGGTATTCATTGCATTGAAAGCAATACTCTATCCCATTATGTTCCATACTGCACCTTGCTATTTTACATGAGTGATTTTCCTCACCACAACCGAGACAATTTTTATTCAAATACATAGGGCAAAGCCCACAATTCAATCCACAGAGAGAAAATAATTTATTTTGTCGATGGAATCCTTTCATGCTGCCTCCCTAAACGGTTTACACACCTGTGTTTCCCTCTTTCCTTGTTTTTTATCATTGTAACATCTCCTGTGCTGCCAGGCAATTCCCTATAAAGAGAAATTACCTAATACAGACTGAATAAACGGCTGGGAAAAAAACATTACTACGCCAACCGTTACATATAAAAGATATAACTCACGTTCCTTGCAGCCAAGCCAGTTTAATTGTGGAAACCGATTAATAATCAATTTTCCTATTAAATATCCTATCATTGTACCTGCCACATTCGTTATCACATCATTTATATCGGTTGCGCGAAAGGTAAATATCTGCAGTATTTCAATACCCAGTGATGTCATCAGGCCCAAGCCCACTGTTTTCATCATACTTCTGTATTCGGGCCATAAGCATGGAACAAATATACCTAATGGGATAAAAAGCAAAACATTCAGATAGCTGTTCGTTATATCGGTCAACATCCCACGCAGAGGAATAAAGTTATGAGATAAAACGATTCTCATCCCTGCTATATTGGGAAATCCCACTAAAAAGCATATTGCAGCCAGATATAATGAAAAAAGTATATAGGCTGCCGTCTTTTTTATGTTATGAAATATAAATATATGATATAAAAAAAGAATCGGTATCAGTATCGCTGATGCAGCCGCAGTTTCTATCCCTGTTGAATATATTCTATACATAAACATCTCCATATGCACATCCTGTCTCTGTATTAAATAGAAGTATCTTTTCCGGCTTTAGCCGAATATATACCTCCTGCCCGGCCCGGCCTGAGAAATCCGCGCCTGTTACCATCGTCATATCCGGTATATCAGCCCCGGTGAGGAAAACTGCCGCTTCACGCCCGGTATTTTCTAAAATGCTGATTTTCATCCGCACTGCATGAGGATCGTCCGGTGCCGCCGGCACAATGTGTTCGGGACGGATACCTGCCTTAATGGGCCCCTGCAGTCCTCTTGCGTCCAGACCGCTTTTACCCATCGGAATACGGGCATTTCCCAGGGTCAGATAATGTTGTCCGTTATTTGAAATAAGCTCTGTGTCCCACACATTCATATTGGGTGAGCCTATGAACCCAGCAACAAACAGATTCGCCGGATTTCTATATATTTCCTGCGGTGTTCCAAATTGCTGTAAAACACCGCCGCTTATTACGGCGATGCGCGTCCCCATCGTCATTGCCTCCGTCTGATCATGGGTGACATATATGGTTGTTACCCCCAGCTCCCGTTGGAGCGTTATAATCTCCCGGCGCATTTCTGTGCGGAGCTTCGCATCGAGATTGGCTAACGGCTCATCCATGAGAAACAGTCCGGGTTTTCTTATCATGGCCCGCGCAAGGGCAACACGCTGGCGCTGGCCGCCGGACAAGGCCCCCGGTTTCCTTTCAAGCAGAGCATCCAGCTCCAGCTTTTGCGCCACTTCTGCTACCCTTTTCTCCCTTTCCGTTTTGCCGATATGCTGCATTTTAAGGGGAAAAGCAATATTATCTTTTACTTTCATATTGGGATAAAGGGCGTAATTTTGGAATACCATGGCAATATCGCGGTTCTTTGGCGGAACCTTGTTCACAATCCTGCCATCCATAACGACCTCGCCGCTGCTTATACTCTCAAGTCCTGCAATCATGCGCAGCAGCGTTGTCTTTCCGCAGCCGGAAGGGCCTACAAATACAATAAATTCCCCTCTCTTTATTTCCATATCCATATCCTTAACAGCATGAACATCTCCAGGATACCATTTATTCACCTTGCTTATCTGCAGATCGCCTGCAAAATTCCTGTTTTCCATAAATTAATCCCCTGTGTTAATCTTTCATTCCGGAAGATATAATGCCCTGCTCCAGATATTTCTGACCGAACAGGAATATCAAAAGAGGAGGCATCAGTGTAATCAGTGACGCGATTAATGATACCCCGGCATTATCCGCTGTGATGTTTGACATATATAATGACAGCGGCCAAAGCGCCTGGGTTTTTAAAAATGCCTGAGGCGCCTCTATTGCGTTCCAGTATTCCAAAAAACCTAATACCACAGCCGACAGGATTCCCGGCGCGCCAAGCGGAAGCCCAAATCGTAAAAATGTCTGAAATGAGGAAGCCCCATCCACGGCTGCCGCCTCCATGACCGCCTCCGGTATGTCCATAAAAAAACGTGTCATTATGAATACCGGAAGCGTTGATACCGCACCAGGCAGAATGACCGCCCATACGGTATCAATCAGGCCCAGCTTATTCAGGACAAGATAGCTGGAAACCATGGTCACCTGAAATGGCATCAGCATCAGGACAATATACAAAGTATAGAGTATCTTTTTTCCGCGAAAGTGAAACTTAGCAAATGCCCATGCCGCAGGTGCGCCCAAAAGGACATGACCAAGTATGATTGGAAAAACCTGCATGCAGGAATTCCAGAATACCGTAAAAAACTGGGGAGTATCCAATAATAGTTCCACATATGCCGCCACTGTCGGATAACGCGCAATTACAGGCCATACAGCCGTTCCTCCCCTGCCTTCCAGGACTGGCGCAAGATTTTCAGACAGCTCTGCCCCTCCCATAAAGGTACCGGATATCAGCAGCCAAAGAGGCAGCCATATAAAGACCGCAATCAAAACAAGGGGCACGCCAAGAAGCCATTTTTTCATATCCTATCTCCTCTGTTCATAATTTTTTGCAGCAGTAATATTAAAATAAATACCAGAATTGCCATCATCACAGCTCCGGCACACATTTTATCCA
>JBKUOG010000046.1:0-1941 GCA_046957575.1 Lachnospiraceae bacterium
CAGCTTTATATAAAAGGATTCTGGCACGGTCTACGACTTGTGCCTGAATCGTTCGCTTTTGGGATAAGGATTTAAGGTAATTCTTGTCTTCATCTGATAGGGGAAGATATGTTTTTCTCATAGTGTTCATCCTTTTTTAGATAACACTATTTTACCACACATTATCCCTAAAATATATAGCACCTATTTAATTTGTTTTGTACTAGGCAATCTGTATTCCTCCATTCGCAGCATATTTATAAAGCAAATGGGCATTGCTGTGAAGCAATTCTTCAAATAACTTTATTTCCTCGTCAGAATAACCATCTCGGAATATCCATCTGTAATCTGGAAGTTCGCAGCGTGCTGAATCAAACCCTTCCTCAGTCGGACGCTCAAAATTTACCAGAACCTTTTGCTTTCCATCTTCTTCTATAATCTGGGAATGTACGATTTCCGTTTCATCCGAAAGTACCATATATGGATACATCATCAGCCTTTCCTCCATTCACAATTTGCAAACAATTATCTTCTGATTTTATTATATACAGACCTTTTTTAAAATTCAATAAGGAATTGCTGCTGTCCACAAAGATACCATCATTTTCTCAGATTTGGTTAACATTCAAAAAAATTCGATTATAATATAGGCGAACAAAAAAATTGTTCTTCTTTAAACCTGATGTTCCGGAATCAGGAAAAGAAATCAGCGCCGCAAACTATACAATATGTACAATTTATTATGCGAAATTTTGTGCAGTATTTTTCCAAGATTTTCGTGTCAAACTGCTCAAATCTTGCATTATATGTATGTCCAAGGACAAAGCATTACAATTCGCTGACGAGCGAATGCTTCCATAAAAATATATCTATAAAAAATTTAGTTTAAAAAGAAAGGATCTAAAAGTATGAAAAATATGAATATGAATACAAATGCAAACAATACTACCTCTTTAACCAACACCAGCCACCTTTCCAGCTTAGAATACGCCGGCCTTGAAAGCGTATTCCAGAGAATCATTGATACATACGAAGCTGAATATCTTGGCGTTGAGCCTTGCAGCCACACTCCCGTATCTCAGATTACAAAAAGAACCAGCGATGGAATTTTAGTATTGGACGGAAGTTTTGACCTTTATCCGATTAAAAATTTTGCAGTCAAAGGTCTGTATGCCATTGGCGATTGCTGTATCTTATCTGCCTTTAGAATGGACAGTGAACCAGAAGAATGTTTTGACCATGAAACAGACCTGTTTATTGACATTACCGAATTTCTTGACGAACATACAGTAGATATGGATTATCTGCTGGATAAACTTGAAAAAGCAGAACAAGAGTTTTAAGTATGAGGCTGCCGCTTCACGATTTACTAATCGTTAAAGCGACAGCCTTATTGTATTGATATATATCATCTATTTTCGTATACTATTTTCTGTTGCATAACATAAATAAAAAACAGGTCCAATAGTTTGATTTGGATTTAAATCATCTTTAATTTCTATTTTAATTAGGACATTATTATCTTTACAATATTTTGAAAATTCTTGTGCTGTTCTATTTTGTCCTGTAAAATCCAATGAAAAATCTTTATCATATTCAAACTTATAATCCATTATATATGGATCTCCATCTTTTCCTAAAGCAAATACATAATCTCCAATCTCTGAAACTGCCCAAATTGAAACTGTATGATCTTTTGCGTCTAAATTAGAACCATTACTGGAAAATCTAAAAGTATTTTGTGATGGTTCAATTACATTAATCATAGTTCCCGCATGCATTTCAGCTTTGTAATTTTCTGGTCCAGCATCAATCTGAAGGTTTACATTATACGCATCTGAAGCCCTTACGATATGCACACCATCGTTCTGTGTCTGTACCTGTCCCTGTATCCACGCTCCGTCTGAACCTACCTGGTATCCATCTGGTGTAGTTGTATTTGTGAGCATTGCTCCATTAGAT
>JBKUOG010000046.1:2041-13066 GCA_046957575.1 Lachnospiraceae bacterium
CTACTGCATTAAGCTGATCCTGACTCAGCTTGGCTCCATATACAGAATTTGTTCCTGCAGTGTAGCTTGTCTGGTTCATATTAATGACATCCTGTGCTGTAGCCGCCAGGGAAGTCATTGAAGTTCCAAGTGCCAGTGTCAAACCCAGCGTCAATGCAATCCATCTCTTTTTCATTTCTCACGTTCTCCCTTTCTCTATTTCAAATTATATTCCTTACTCAGCCACCATTTGTATCGTGAAATTCAATTACATAACCTTCATCATCCTGGACAATCCCTTTATCCATTCTGACAAATAGAAGCGTTTCTGACTGTCCTATTGTTCCTTTTGCATAATCTGCAAGAGTCATATCTGTAATTGTTTCCTGTCCATTGTCATTAACAGAAGCAAAATGGACAACGGCAGATTTACGGAGGCGCACATGACCCTTTTCCATTGCTGGCCAAATTAACATATCCATATACGGATAAAATTCACACTCTACATCATAGTAATCGCCGCAATCTGTTATATTCGTTGAAATAATAACCGGATCTGCATCTGTACACTTAAAAGTGGAAACATCTTTACAATAGTCTGGATTTTCATTTTCTTTAATCTGCACTACTCCATCTACTGTCCATGCTCCATCTTGGTTTACGCTATATCCGTCTGGTGTTATAGTGTCTCTGTATATTTTGTTATCATTAAACAAATAACATTTTCCATTAATCCAGTGCCAGCCATTATTAATAGAAGTTCCATCGTCCATTTTATAATACCAATCTTCATAACGATCTGCATACCAGTGTCCAGCATAAGCTGGGAGCGCATTTCCCACTGCTAATAATGCGGATAATCCCAAAACAACGATTTGTTTCTTTTTCATTTCTCACGTTCTCCCTTCCATTGATAAGTCAATCATACATCTGTTTTCTTTCTCATGTCAACCGTTTCTCTGTTCTGATTTTGTCATCCTAACGGATACTAAATTTTCATTAGTAAGTTATACGGATACCCGTTTGTTTCTTCCATCATATACCATGAAATCAGAAATTTCAAGGAGTATGTGAATTTATGGAAGAAATTAAAATCCGTCCTGATAAAATCAGTGTAGGTGCAAATATAAAACGAATCAGGCAGGCTAATCATGTAAAAGCCTACGACCTGATCCGCGAATTACAATTGCAGGGTTTCAACATCAATAAACAAAGATATTACAAGCTGGAACATGATCTGGCAAATGTCTATGCTTCTGAACTGGTTGCCATTGCAAAATATCTTCATGTAGAAATTTCTGAATTTTTCAAAGAGGAAGTTTAAGCTTCCTTTTTCTCTTTCTGCTCTTTCCCACACAACTTCCCTTCCAGTTTCCGAATATCCCTCAGCAGCATCCCATTTTCCTGTTCCAGGGAATTGTTCATGCTTTCCGTAAGGATCACTTTGTAAAACAGAAACAAGGTGGACATCAAAAAGGCAGAAAGCATACTGAGTAAAATTCCAATGGTTAAATTTTTTTGATTTTCCATACAGTCTCCCTACTTTCCAAGGTCAAAGGAACATACGATCCGATATCCGTCCTCGGTCTGTTCAAACGTAATGTAGTCAAAGGTTGAAAAAATCAGCTTCCGATAGCCGCTTTCCAGATCCAGGCTCAGGGATTTCTGTTTTTCAAAATACGCCTCCATTACGCTGTCTTTCTGCATAATCGTCAATATGCATCCGGCTTCCTGAGCAATGCTCTTTAATACCGGGAGAATCATTGCATCAAAGCACTGTCTATATTCGCTATGCTGCTCCTCTTTCTCCTGTTCTTTCAACTCGTCAATTACATCCCGGACCTTTACTAACTGCCTGGTACTCAGATAATCAATCTCTGCCGACACCTCTCCAGCCCGTTCTGCATCTTCTGTAAAATCATAAACTTCCAACTTTCTTTCCTCCTTCCATGATCTTCCTTTTATTATAAAGAAAGAACACCAGAATAACAGCCAGAAGATTTTATAAAAAAGCAAGGCCAGGTCTGGACAGTTTTTCAGAGGACCGTAAACTTTTTATAAGGAATACAGTCAGACTATTCAAGGGCCTGGAACTTTTGCCATAAGGATCCGGCCAGATAGGTGGCCTATCGCAGAAGAACCGGACAATTCAAAAAAGTGCCAGACTTTTTCTTTCAGCTAAGTCCAGGCAGTTTTTTCATTGACTTTTTGACAGCCTGGTACATCTGCCGCATAAAATTTATTTTAATAAAATCTTCTCCGAAAAGCTTGTAATTCTTACAGTTTCAGCGTCAGATCCAGGCTACTCGAAATAGCCTGTGAATTTTGCCGGATATAGAAATCCGTTTTATTCAATGAATACAGAAAGTCTGTGAGGTTCCCATAAAAACAGACACATTTTAAGAAATGTATATTATTTGTTAATTTTTATTATCTATATTAATCGCCAGAATATTTTTAAAAGGCTGCGGCATGGCAAAAATGAGAAATTTCTAAAAAAATATTTTACCGGCGGCTGAATTTATCACATAAACCCATATAAAAATCAAGGCAGGGTGGGCATTTCTACTTTAAAGCAGGATACAGTTCAGGGACAGAATTAGGCTCCTGATTCACGTGGATTTTGAATTTAGAGAAACACTTGCATTTCAAAGACAAATTGATTATAATATAGATGTAAAAAAGAAAGCACCCACTCCAAAAGTGGATGCCATATAGGATAATTTAGTGTCCTAATGGACACCGCCCATCCTGTTTAGCCGACAGGGTGGGCATTTTCATTTTCGCTTGTTTCTCTTATCGAGAAAGGCGATGAATGCAACGATGAAGCCACCAAAAGATATGAGCAAGCCCAATATCCCGATAACAACCATAATGGTTTCGTAAGCTGTCATCTGCATCACCTCCTTTCCTATGTACTCCTGGCGAACCAGGGTAGGTTGGGAGGCATGCCACTCCTGTCATGGGTACTTTCCGGTAATTATTTTACCATGAAACTCCATTAGTTTCAACAAGGAAAAAGGTATGAGATAGAAGAAGGCGGAAAGTGAATTGGAAAGAGTTAGTTTTGTGTGTAAACTCACAGAGTTTTCCATAATGCCAACGCTTTTCAAGAGGGAGGTGCCTTCTTGGAGCGAAGCGATTTCTTGGCTCCCTTTTTTGTTTCCAGAAAAAATACCCTCAGACTTTCTCCAAGGGTATCTCTGCTGCCTATATTCTTTTGTGTACTTAATCCTGAATAATAAAACGGAAACCTTTTAGCCTTCCTCTTTTTAACCGCTTATTCATAGCAGTATAGGAAAGATACACCCAGTCCACTACTACTATCATTAACACCTACTAATATTAAAATATCATTTTGTTTACAATATTCTACTAAAGCAGCACCCGTTAAATTAATATCGGGAATTTTCAAATCATATTTTTTTTCAAAGAAGAAATCTTCATCTATTGCTATTCCATCATTTGAAAACGGATAGATTGTATTACTATCTGGATTATATTTGTATGTCGTAAAACAAATCGAAAGAAGTTCCTCATTCAATTCTGGATTTCTTACAAATGATAATGATGTTGTATTTGAATCTAACAAATAATATGTGTTTCCATTTGTATCCACCCGTTCTTCCAGAGTATTTATGTTCGGCGTAATTGTATCTCCAACTAAAAATCCTCTTTTTCCTGTTTCAGAGTTATATGCCGGAGGTACATAACATCCGGTATCTAGTATAGTAAAGCCGTCTTTTGTTTCAGATTTCAAGCTTATACCATTCTCGTCTACATAAACATATGCCATCCAAGGTTGATCCGTATATTCCGGTTCATCATATATACGAACCCACTGATTTTTTAAATACTCTCCATTTATTTTAAATTTATATCCTGTTTCTGGCCAGATTAAATTCTCTGTATTGGGACCGCCACTTAAAAATGTATAGGTATAGGCTGGTACAAAAGGACTTTTTTTATCTGATTCATCCGGTATAATTGGCTGATTTCCATTCCATGCTCCATCTGAGCCTAAAGTATAACCATCAATGGTTTTATCGTGCTCCATGTAGTAAGTAGAATAATCAAAGTAATACCATTTTCCTTCAATTTCTTCCCAACCAGCTTTATAATCCCAAAAAAATCCGTTGTGCTCTCCATACCTCCAGCCTGTTTCATCTTGAATCCAATCATACGCAAAAGCTGTAATTGTACTTCCTATTGTCATTGCCGCCGCTAAAAGCAATGTTATGTACCTCTTTTTCATTTTGGTTCTCCCTTTTCATTTCAGAATACTAATTGCTTTTAATGTAAATATTAAAGTGTAAACTATGCAATTATTCATAGCAAATGATAAATCCTCTACTATCATTTGTTGTAATATCAATTGCATTAATAGCAATGACTAAATTATTATTTTTACAATATTCAACTAATTCGTTTCCTGTTAAATTAGTATTTGTAATTTGAATATTATAAATTTTATCATATTCAAATGTGCAGTTCCGTCTTGTGAGAAAGCATATATTGTGTTGTTTTCTGGACTATATTTATACACAGCCATTGACACATTTAAATTTTGTGGGTCTACATTTGAAAGCGATCCAGTGAAAGAAAAAGTAGTTGTATTTTCGTCAACAAGAATATATTGATTTCCATTTACATCAGTTCTCCATTCAAGTACATTGAAATTCATGTCAAGGTTGGCATCATAATCATTCATTTTTTTTGTATGCACACCATCATTCTGTCCCTGTACCCACGCTCCGTCTGCACCTACCTGGTATCCATCTGGTGTAGTTGTATTTGTGAGCATTGCTCCATTAGATCCTACATAGTAATTGCCAATCCACTTATTTGCGGCCATATAGCCATTTCCTTCAAAGTAATACCACGCACCGCTAATTTCTTTCCATGTGTTTGTTGGATAAGAACCATCGGCATTCTGATACCACCATCCAATATTATCCTGTTTCCAACTTTCTGTTGTAGTATTCGTTGTTCCTGATGTATTTGTACCTGACTTAGAACCAATAGCTGGATAGGAAGCTGTGTCATAAGCATATGGATGAGTTCCTACATGATAGAAAATCTCTGCTCCAGATGCAATATTGGCATCAATATCAATAAAATAAAATCCATCATTAAATTCTACCATATTCCACTGGTGGGAATTATCTGTTGCATGAATCCAGTATGCTTTTACACCAACTGCATCCATTAAAGCAACAAATGCTCGTGTCATGCCAGAGCAAGCAGCCTTCTTCTCTACTAATGCTCCATATGCGGTGTTAGCAAAATCTGATTCTCTCCAATCAATATAAGATACGTTGTTTTTGATATAGTCATATCCTGCACGAATTTTTGCATCGTTGTCCATTGAGTCATTGACATAGTTTGTTTTAAAATCTGCAACTGCCTGTGCTACTGCATTAAGCTGATCCTGACTCAGCTTGGCTCCATATACAGAATTTGTTCCCGCAGTGTAGCTGGCCTGATTCATATTAATGACATCCTGTGCTGTAGCTGCCAGGGAAGTCATTGAAGTTCCAATTGTCATTGCAGCAGCAAGTGCTACTGCTGTAAGTTTTTTAAGTTTCATAGTCGTTTCTCCTTTGTTTCGCAAGTTTCAAAACTTTTTCTATTTTCATTTTACTACTCACAATTTTAGTTTTCAAGCCTTTTGTCCTATATACGGATACTTTTTATCGCTTATGGGAAATTTTCTGTTGGATTCCATGAGAAGTATCTTCTGGAAGATCTGGCGCCTGCTTCTGTGCCTGTGCCAGTACCTTTTTCTGAAACTGTCCCGCACAATGTTCTTTTAATGTTTCTTCTGTCTGCCTCTCATATGTAATCCGTTTTTGTTTCATTACTTCTTTCAGTTTCTCCATGTTTTCTTTGTTTTCTTCTACCAGTAAGTAAAATTCTTTATAGATCTGGGACTGGGAATTTCTGAGGGAAGCAATCCGTTTTTTCTGTTCTTTTAAAACTTCTGGGTCTGAAACGGGTTCTGTTTTCAGAAGTTTCTTCTTTTCTTTCAGTTCATCCATCTTCTGTTTTAGTTCCTGGATCCGGATTTCATTTTCTAAGATTTCTTCTTTTAATTTTCTTTTTTTCTGGACATAGACTGGATTCGTGTGCTGCATCTCGATCTGTTTCTGTTCCTGGGCTTTCATCAGTGATTCCAGAAATTCTGCTGTCTGCTTTGCACTCTCGGCCATGGCAGAAGCAGCCATACGCTCTGTTTCTTCCTGATTATGTTCGTCTGCAAGGGAAGCTGACAGGATAAGCTGATGATATGCACAGACCGCATATCTGGCCCGCAGTCCTTCCAGACGGGCTGCCGTCCGGTTGAGAAGTTCGGTTTCTTTTTGTTCCATCTGTTCTATCTGTTTCTGAAATCCGGATAAAAATTCATTATCCTTTTTTATCTCCCTGTTTAAATCTCCTAACTCGGTACGGATTCCTTTCTTCTCCATCTGATAGGCCTGGACACCCATATGGACAGTGGAAATCCGGTCGATTCCCTGTTCTGCATAGGAGCGGTGGTCTATTCTGGCTTCGATGTGGTTCTTTTCATAATATTGATTACAAAGCTCCGCCCAGGACTTTCTCCACTCCATCAGGGTGTCTTTGCTGTTCCAGTAAGCAACAAGAGGGTTTGGGATGTTGACCGTTTTCGGCTGCTTGTCCACCCGTTTCAGTCCCTCTTTCTTTGCAGTATCAGCTGTCAGCCAGATCGTTTTCTTTCCTATCTTATAGCGGTACTGCTTCTTCCAGCCTTCTGCTTCCGCTTCCCGGATTTGGGATACAGGGATTTTTTCTTCTTTGTTCTCCTTCCGGCAAAGATAACATTTTTCATATTTCATCGCCCAGTTTCCGGCTGCATCCAAAGGACGCATGGGACTCATCAGATGGGCATGGACATTGCGGAAAATCATATCCTCTCTCCGGGTAGTCGGGTTTCCGTCTTTGTCCACTGGCCGGTTCTTTTCATCTCTGACTGGTGGATTATGAATTGCAGCGTCTACGCACATACTCTGGGAAAGAAAGTTTATTTCAATAAACTCATGGAGCAGGTTCAGACGTTCCTCTGGGCTTAACTCATTGGGAAGTGCAAGTTCTATCTCCCTGGCAAGCTGGGAATTGGAAGATTGTTCGATCTGTTCCACTTCATTCCAGAGAGTAGAGCGGTCTTTCAGACGTTCCAGTGCATTGGATGGGAGCAAGATTTCATTGTGTTCAATCCAGCCTTTTCTGCTGTAGTCATGGGTTCGTCCATCGTATTCGTTTGTGAGGGTGTCTCCACTCCGGTAGGCTGCAGCCGCAACTGCAGAACGGCCCTCACTCCGTTTTATAATTTTTACGGTTAAATGATAAATTGCCATTGGTTGTGTCTCCTTTGTATGGTAAATGTGTTCGTAAAATTTCTGGTAAAAAAGCTGTCAGCAGACCGCAGATTCCCGGCCTGCCGGATGCCCGAATGTCAGAGAGGGCCGCACACCGTCCTGATAAGGTCGGTTATAAGTGCGCCCTTCTTTTTGAAAAAAGAGAGAAGGGATACTCAAAATCCCAACTCCTGTTTGATGTATTCCACTGTTTCCGGATTTACAATTGCAAAGTAAATTAATTTTTCCAACTGCTCATTGGTAAAGGATTCCGGTGGACAGATTTCTTTTAGGGCTGCTTCTAACATGGCTCCACGTTCTATCAGACGATGGGTTCTCTGCTTTCGCTCTTTTAGTTTTGCCCTTCTCTCTGCCAGTTCTTCCCGGTGTTTTTGTTGTAAACGTTCTAACTCGTTCATGCTCTCATCTCCTGTGATGGGAAATACCATGTGAAGCTGATATTTTTTCTTGTAAGGAATCCATGGTGTCAGAAATATCAAGATGGTTGGTAGAAAGGAACAGGTTCCGGTCCAGACGGTCAATCAGGTCATGGGACGTCTGCTGGATTCTCTGTAAAGAAGCTTTTAGTTCCGGCATGGTTTCGCTGCTGCTCCATCCGGCAAGATAACCAAAGGAATATTCGGACGTATCCAGTCCATAATGCTGGCAGACTACATAAGCAACACTTTCTGCCTCTATCTCCATAGAGACGGAATCTTTTACATGGTTCCTGTCTTTATGTAAGATACTATGGGCCATCTCATGGACGGCTGTTTTGATATTCTGCGGTTCACTCATGCCTGCTTTGATTACAATCTCCTGTTTTATCAAATCATAGTATCCTTTTCTCCTGGAACTCCATTCGTCAAAGCGGATCGGAACCGGAGACGCTTTTTCCAGTGCATCAAAGAATCGCTCATACTCCGGTACCTGTCCCTGCAACTCTGTCGTTAGTTCCGGCAAAGGTTTCCCTTCTGTCTGGGAAATGTCAAAAATGGTGGCTGGATGGAAATAGGTGTACGAAACTTCCTTCTGTTCTTTCATTACCTGCCCATCTGCCGTTCTTCTGGGCATTCCGGTTTTCGGATCCCATATCTCTACGTCTTCCATTTTCTTACGTACACAGGGTGCAAAAATCTGAATCCCATGTTCTCCCTTCTTTACATTCCGTCCCAGACTTTTCCAGGTGTTATAGCTTGCCACATAAGAAGCATCCGGTTTCTGTTCCAGGATTAACAAGGTGTTATTCATGCTGTAGGAATGAAACCGTCCCATCACAGACAGGTATTCCCGGTACCGTTCGGATTCAAATACAGACTGGATTCCATGTTCCAGCCGTTCCGTCAGTGCCTTTAACTTTTCCTTCCGGCTGGTCTCGGTCGTTTCATTCATGGCATTCCTCCCGGCTGGCAGGTTCTTTTTGGTTCTTTTCTGTCAGCCATTCATACTCCATCCTGGGTGCTGGATGGTTCCGGTATTGAAGCGCCAGCTGGTAGGCTTCCATAAAATCTAATTTTTTCTGTAAATCCATCTTCTGCACCTCCATTAAAAAGACCGGCTGTGGCGGTGGGTTAAGGGTTCCATGTGGTCTGGATCCCGTTCCAGCCCACCGGAACCTGCCAGACGGATACTCCGTCCATCAAATTTATAGACTTCATCTGACAGGCGTTCTTCCGGAGCTACCGTAGAGCGGTTCACGCCCTGCACCATTTTCTTTAAGACTTCTTCGGAATCCGGGAATTCAGATTTTCCCACTAGCAGAACTTCATGGATAGAAGATGGTAAGATATAAAAATCTTCTCCCAGTTTTTGATGGATTGCCTTCATTAGTCCGGTATTGGCAATCAGGGAAGCTCCCTCGTTTCTGTCTTTTGTCGTAAGAACCATGAAATCAGGTATCTTCGATTTTCCAATCATGGCCTGGGCCATTTCCGGACTAATACCGCTCTCCTTCATCATCTGGAACATGACATTGTTTAAGGAATCCAGGAAAACCTGTTTTCCGGTATTCTGTTTTGCACAGTCAAGCATTTCTTCCCTCGTCATATGAAGCATGGACAGCACCTGTCCATTTACTTTTACAGACGCATCTCCTAAATCAATCTTTCCATAGACCGCCAGATCGGCCAGGCGTTCATGCGGTATTTTTTTCAGCCATTCCTTGTTTGGTTCATAACTGACAACTCCTGTCCGAAGGTATTCGGGTGTTATCTGTTTCAGAAGGGAATCCCTGTCAAATGTAAGTGGTTCTGCATGGCCAAGCAGGTCCCTGGAAATCTCTCCCGCAATCGCCTTTATTGGCATTCCTTCCTGCCATTTCTGAACATATTCGTCCGGATAGGCAACTGGTACAAGGTCTGTCGGATTTCCTATCATGGCAATCCCTTTCCTGTGCCCTCCATTTCTAGGTACTTCAACCGCTTTCCACTCCATACCGGAAGGAAGCGGCTGCTGTTTCATGGTTTCAAATAGTTCCTGAAAAAATTGTTCCTGTATATTCATTCGTTTTACCTCGCTTGTTGGTTGTAAGCCCTGACTTTCTCCGACAGGGCTGATAATTGTTTGTCTTTAAAGTAGTAGCATTTGTCCGGACGCAGGTATCCGGCTCCTGGAAGAATTAAAATTTCTTCTCCCTTCTGTACCAGGGTTATCAAATCACTGGCTTCTACAATCGGCTTGTCCTCGTAGCTGTAGGACTTATGCCGTCCTTTCCCTCCGGTCAGGGTTTCCTTCTTCTCCCGGTACTTTCCGCACCAGTCGGAAATGGTCTTGGACGTTTTCGGGTCCGAACATTCGCAGATGATTTTAACCCGGCAGTTTTCCGTTAGAACCCTGGTTTCTGCTTCGGAATAAATGACTTCGCACTGGGCCAGGGACTGGAATGCCAGCATGATCATGACCTGTCTGCTCCTAAGAGTTGCCAACGCCTGAAAAATGGTCTCCACCCTTCCTAGCCTGGCGAACTCATCAATCAGAACCAGGATAGGCGGGCTGCTTCCTTCCGGCCTTCTCTGTAAATCCTGTAAAACCTGAGCAGTACATAACCGCATAACCGCCTGATAAGATTCCAGCAGATGTTCCGGAACTGCCAGGAATACCGATTTTCCTTCTTCCAGTGAAGCTGGGCTGGCTTTTTCCATGTTATCCCGGAAGCAGTATTTCACATCTGATTTACTGAATACAGACAAGCTGGTTGTCATTTCCACCATGCAATCTTCTACGGATTCCGCATCTTTCCCTGCGAATTTTGCCAGGTATTTGTACCAGAGATCTGAAGATGTGCTTTCCGCTGCAATCTCAGCCAGCAGTCCTTTTAATTCTGATTCTAAAATCTTTCCAACAGAATCAATAAAGGTTTCTCCTTGTTTAAAGTAATAAATCAAAAGTCCGGTAAACATGGTCCTGGCGTTTTCCACGAAAAACTTATCTCTGGGATTGGTACTGACAATCAAGGCCTGGGCAATCTCTTCCATGCTTTCTATAATCCGGTCATTGCTAGGGTTATCCCGAAGGCGGTAATAAACGTCCCATCCAACACTTGTCCGGTCTGACGGATTCACAATCTGAATATCCGGCGAATGGGCATAGGTCGATTTTTCGTGAAGCTCTCCTTTTGTAGTGCTATAATAAAGTTGTAACAGCAGTGGCTAATAAGATAGAATCATCT
>JBKUOG010000047.1:0-10529 GCA_046957575.1 Lachnospiraceae bacterium
CAGAAACTCGGCGCTTCGCCTTATGGGCAGTTTCTGCCATCTCCGTAACTTCGAGATAAATGGCTTCTGTCATTTTCCCAGAATGTTGATTGTTTTTTTTAATACTTCAAGGGCATCCTGTGCATCTCGCAATTCTCGTTTTAATCGTGCGATTTCTTTTGCTTCATCAGAAGCATAGTTACCGGAACCGCGGCTTTCAATATCACCTGTTTCACGCAGTTCTTTCTGCCAACGTGATAATGTCTGCTGACTGATTCCTAAATTTGTAGCACAGCCCTGCAGTCCTAAATTCTTATGATCATGATAATACCGGACTGCATCCAGCTTAAATTGTTTGTCATAGTGCTTTGCCATAATGAGATCCTCCTTCAGTGCGGTACCTACATTGTACCATGATTTTTCTTATAAGGAATTCTCATTTTGACTTGTACTATTTATATTCTAACACCACATGCAAGAAATTATAGAAAGTGATTTGGTTTTTAATATTTCCGTATATACAAATGAGGATGACCTTATTTTCTATTCTCTACCAGAACAACACGGTCAACCAGACGTAGAAATAATTTTAGAAAAAATAGCAGATGTTAAAAGACAACAAAAAACACAAAAAGATTACAAGGAATGGAAGAAGCAACATCAGAACAATGGAGCAACATCCATTTTTAGGGATTGAAAAATCGGAACTTTGAGAGGTAATAAGGTATGAGTGGCAATTATAAAAAACAGAAGTTAAGGGGGAAAATATATGGACTGTGTAATACGAGAAATGAGATGGGAAGAATATGATTTATTGAGTGATTTTTTATACGAAGCGATTTATATTCCAGAAGGTATGGAACCGCCGCCGAAATCCATAATAGAATGTCCGGAATTGCAAGAATATATCGTCGGATTTGGAAATCGAAAACATGATAAAGCCTTAATTGCAGAAATTCAGGGAAATATAGTAGGCGCTGTCTGGGTAAGAATTATGAACGACTATGGTCATATTGATAATGATACTCCCTCTCTTGCCATGTCTGTCTGCCCAAAATATAGAGGATTCGGCATTGGAACTTCATTATTGAAGCAATTATTGCAAGCAGAAAGGCTGGCTGGATATTCAAAAATATCCTTATCCGTTCAGAAGAGTAATTATGCGGTAAAGATGTACGAAAAAGTGGGATTTACGATTGTTGATGAAACGAATGAGGAATATATTATGATGGTAAATCTAGAGCAGAAAACCGCAGTCAGCAAATGATTTGAGAAAATAATCGTTAATCTTGGAAAGAGGCAACAAAACATGATAGAAATTCGATTTGCCAGGGAACGTGATATAGATAGCTGGATGAACCTTGTAAATAAGGTAAAAGAAAATTTTCCAGGTCTTGAGACCGGACAGGCTTTAAAGGAACACCGGAATACAGTTTTGGAGTTTATAAGGAAGGAATCGGCAATCTGTGCCAAAAGTGACGGCGGCATCGTGGGTACGCTGTTATTTGCAAGAGACAGCAATATGCTCTGCTTTTTGGCGGTAGATCCGGAATGCCGCAGACAGCATATTGCAGAAAAGATGGTGTCGGAAATGCTTCCATTTTTAAATCCTCAGAAAGACGTTGTTGTCACGACATATCGTGAAGGAGTACCAGAAGGAATTGCGGCAAGATCCTTTTATAAGCATTTAGGTTTTGCGGAAGGAAAACTGACCGAAGAATTTGGAAGTCCGGTTCAGGAGTTTGTATTAGCACGATAATCCTGAAAAAGGCGTAAAAGAGAAAAGGGTTTGCTTAAATAGATGAGAAGCTAATTTGTAAATCTCAAAAGATATGATAAAATAAAAGAAATGGATAACTTCGGATTTGATAGAGGTTTTATATAATGGAATATATTAAGGTTACGAACGAAAATATTGAAAAAGAGCATATATGTTGTGCGATTTCTAATAACAATGATATTCAAGTATCTTCAAAAAAAGCATGGTTGTCAGAACGGTTTGAAGATGGCTTAGTTTTTCTCAAAAGTACAGAAAGAGGAAAGTGCTTTATTGAATATATCCCTGCTGAAAATGCATGGAATCCGATTTCAGCAGATGGGTATATGTATATTGATTGTTTATGGGTTGCGGGTTCGTTTAAAGGGCATGGTTATTCATCAGACTTATTAAATGCTTGTATTGAGGACAGTAAAAACAAAGGAAAAAAGGGATTGTGTATGTTAGCAGCGGCAAAGAAGAAACCATTTTTAGCTGACCCTAAATTTCTGAAGTATAAAGGATTTCAAGTTTGTGATGAAGCTGATAATGGTATTCAATTATGGTATTTACCGTTTGTAGAAAATGCCACATTGCCACAATTCAAAGAATGTGCGAAACATCCCCATACCGACGAAATGGGGTATGTTTTGTATTATACAAGTCAATGTCCGTTTAATGCGAAGTATGTTCCTGTAATTGAGGGGATTGCAAAAGAAAAAGCACTACCATTTAAAGCAATTCACTTGCAGAGTAAAGAGGAATCACAAAACGCTCCGACACCAATCACAACATACGCATTATTTTTAGATGGAAGCTATATCACGAATGAACAGATGAATGATAAGCGTTTTTTGAAATTATTGGAGAAGTAAAAATCCAGTTTGAGGGATTGGAAACTCGGAATTGACCGAGCAAAGCGAGGGATGCTTCTTGTCCGCAGGGCAAGAAGATATGGAAGCGAGGTATTTATCCCACTAAGGCTAATGCAGAAGAAGGATTTCAGAAAAGAGAGCTATATGTGGCAGAAGTAGATGGAAAACTGGCAGGGAGTGTGATCTATCTTCACGAGCAAGGGGATGTTTACAATCAGGTAAAGTGGTCTAAAGAAATACAGGGCAATAATGTATATGTGATTCATGTATTGGCAGTTCATCCTGATTATTTTAAAATGGGAGTAGGGACGGCACTCCTTGATTATGCATGTAATATTGGAAAAAAGAATGGAGTGGAAGCAGTACGGCTTGATGTGTATGAAAAAAATTTTTCAGCAATACAGTTATACGAAAGCTGTGGATTTTCATATCGTGGAACCATTGATTTAGGGCTGGAAGAATTATATGGTTTAAAATGGTATTATGTTTAATATTAAATCGATAACTTCGGATTTATAGGGGATGAATAAAGATGAAATATAAATTGGAAGAACTCTGTGAATTTATTACAGATGGAACACATCAAACTCCCAAATATTGTGAAGAGGGTGGAGTGATGTTCCTTTCATCAAAAGATGTGACCGCAAGAAAAATAGATTGGGATAATGTTAAACATATACCGGAAAGTCTTCACGAAAAACTATACGCACGATTGAGTCCAAGAAAAGATGATATTTTGCTTGCTAAAAATGGGACAACAGGAGTGGCTGCGTTAGTTGATAGAGATGAAATATTTGATGTTTATGTAAGCTTGGCAGTATTAAGACCGAAAGACATTGTATATCCGAAGTACTTATTGTATGCAATTAATAGTCCTGTGGTCAAAAAACAATTTGATGCAGGGTTAAAAGGTGTTGGTGTACCTAATCTGCATTTAAGTGTAATTCGAAAAACAGAGATCAATATTGAAAAATATGGAAAACAACTTGAAATTTACAGAAATGCACAATTCAAAAAATATATCTTAATATAAGATGCGTGGAAATTACAAATGTTATGTATAGTAATGATATATATGGGAGGTATGGTCATGCCACAGACAATGCAAAGTTTAATAGAACAGTATATTACAGAAATCAAAAAGATATACGGTACGCATTTGCGTAAAGTGATTTTATTTGGATCCTATGCCAGAGGAGACTTCAGGCCGGATTCAGATGTAGATATTATGATATTGCTTGATATATCTGATATGGACTTAAAGGCATACAGTCAGCAGCTTTCTTACATGACCTATGACTTTAATCTGGACAATGACCTTGATATAAAACCTATTGCAAAGAGTGAAGAACATTTTAAAAAATGGGTAGCTAATTATCCGTTTTATGCAAATATTAATAAAGAAGGGGTGGTTTTGTATGGAGCAGCGTAAAGAGGATATTGGAACGAGAAAAGACCTTGTGCTCTATCGGCTTCGAACAGCTAAAGCCGACTTGAAAGCTGCAAGAATACTTTTCGTGGCGGAGGAATATAAGGGAGCGAATAATCGTGCTTATTACGCTATTTTTCATGCCATCAATGCTATTCATGCGTTGAGTGGAAAAGCTTATAAACGTCATAAAGATGCAATTGGAAATTTTAATAAGGACTATGTTAAAACTGAGATTTTTCCCAGAGAAATGGGGCGGAAAATCGGCGAAGCTGAAGAAATTCGCCATGCCAGTGATTATGATGACTTCTATATTGCCAGTAGAGAAGAATCTGAGAGACAGATTGCTGTGGCAGATGAATTTATACAGTTGGCTGAAAAATATTGTATAATGCAGTTTGAAGCTCCCGATACCGATTGAGCAGGTAATCGTTTCCTTTTGTATGTCATTTACAGGCTGTAATGCTCAGGCCAGAAAGAAAGAGCAGCACAGCGATTTCCAGACCATGGCGGTAACTGGCAAATGAAAGAAGAAAATAGCTGATAAAAGAAGAAATGGCCGCAGAAATCAGGTAAACTGCCATGACAGAATGCCGCACCGTCTGTACGGACAGATGCAGAAAAAAGTCGTCCCACTGTCTGCTGTTAAAGTTTAATGCCCTTCCTTTTAGCCAAAACAGCAGCGTAAAAATTCCAAGTGCAAATCCTTTGCACAAAAGTGTTTTCATTCCCGCAATGAGTGCAATTCCTAAAATCCACATCATAAATAAAAGTTCCTTTTCTTATTTTTTTCCTTGCGTTTTTTATATAGTAAACCATACCGTTACAGTACAGTCAAGAGGATTGTCAAATTGTCAGAAAAATTTAAGGTGTATTTCGCCTGCCGCCATGGTAAAATATACCTATAGAAAAGGCAAAGGAGACAGAGGGATGATTTTATTGATAACAGGGGCATCTCATACAGGGAAAACCGCTCTTGCCCAGCGGCTTCTTGAACAATATCACTATCCCTATTTGTCTATCGATCATTTGAAGATGGGGTTAATCCGCAGCAAAAACACGACCCTGACCCCGATGAGTGATGATGGGGAATTGACCAGATATTTATGGCCCATTGTTTGTGAAATGATAAAAACGGCGATCGAGAACCAACAGAATCTCATTGTAGAAGGCTGCTATATCCCCTTTGACTGGAAGAGATATTTTGAAAAAGAGTATTTGGAGCAGATAAAATACATCTGTCTGGTAATGACCGAACACTATATCCGGAATCACTTTGATGACATTAAAAAATATGCCAATGTAATCGAAAACCGGCTGGATGACGGGGACTGCACGATGGACAATGTGTTGAGGGACAATGCCTTTGTGATGGAACAGTGCCAGAAGTATCAGGTAAATTATATCCAGATTGAGGAGGACTACAAACTATTTTGAAAAAACGAATACGGATATGGATAGGTTTTTTTGCCGGTATCCTGCTGCTGGGGTACATCATAATAGGAAATCCAGTTGTATTTGTTCATAATCATCAGCTAAAATCTGCAATTACTTCTATCAGCGAAGATACAGATGAGATAACGCTCAACGAAATCGTTCCGTTTCAATGGGATACGGTCTATACATTCGAGCCATATGCCACCAGAGAAGAGATAGCAGAAATCATTGGTTTTGACAGCAGCTCCATACGGGAAACGGTAAGTGAGGGGATGGTGCAGCTTCTGTTTGTAAAGGACCATAAGGTAACTTCAAGCGTGTGTGGATATGCAGTCGGCTTTTTTGACAGGGTTGATTATGAAGAAAACGCAGTATTTTCAGTAAAAAGGGAAGATGGGCTTGTGATACTTGTCAAGCAGTGACAATCATAAGACAGAGAGCAGGGAGACAAGGAGAAGAGAATGAGAACGGTAAGCTTATTTATCGCTATGAGCCTGGATGGTTATATTGCAGACAGCAAGGGGAGAGTGGACTGGCTGCGGGGACAGGGAAACGATGAAGAACAAATCGATTCCTACTCAGAGTTTATAAAAGAGATGGACACCGCTTTAATGGGATGGAATACCTATCATCAGATTGTTCACGAACTTTCTCCAAAACAGTGGATTTACAATGATTTGACAACCTATGTAGTGACGCACAAAACTCTGGTATCTTCGGAAAAGATTCGTTTTACAGATAGTAACCCAGCAGAGCTGATCCGGAACTTAAAGAAAGAAAACGGAAAGGGGATCTGGATTTGCGGCGGCGCAAACCTGATTTCCCAGTTAATCAAAGAAAATTGTATTGATTACTATTATATTACGGTTATTCCGACCCTGTTAGGGTCAGGCATCCGCCTGTTTGAGCCCAGAGAGGGAGAGATTTTACTGAAATTACGGTATACGAGGTCTTATAACGGCATGACAGATTTGGTCTATGAGCGAAGATAGAATAGGAGGCGCCTATGGAAATTGTAAAAAAGTATGGAAACAGTATCTGGAGGATTCCGTTGATTTCGATTCTGGGTGGTCTTTGTTATGATCCGGTTTACATCAAAATTCTGATGCGATTTGGCATAAGTGAATCAGGAGAACTGAACCGGATTGTTACCCTTTGGGCAAGCGGAGGGATTCTTCTGGCAGTCTTGTTACTGGGAGGCTTCCTGTTGCTGCGGAATTTATCGCAGGAAGAGATTTTTGTTTCTGCAGCCGTTGTTGCCATTTATGGTCTGCTTCTTTCAGCGATTCAGCGGCTTACCGGCAGCACAACAGGGCCTGCTGCAATCGTATTTTTGTATCTGTTTACCCCGTTGAACTGGACGGGATTTTTCGTTGAACTGTTTGTGTACATAAAGGAAAAATGGGAACTATCGCTTCCTTTTATCCTGTGGCTTTCCTATCTGGCTCCGTTTATGTTTATGGTATTCGGGAGAAAAAAGAGGGAATGACAAGCTGGGAGGGATAATTTGAACAGAAAGAAAAAAGGAGCTTTCCTGTGTGCGGCGGCAGGCGTTCTGGCGCTGGCAGTTCTGCTGTCTGGGATCTGGTATGCCTGGCCGCTCCCCTTTGCTGTCTTCAGTGTAAATGAAACCAATGCAGAAGGGATCGACTGCCTGGTAATGGAAGCCGGAGTGAGGGAAGGGACACCGATAATAGATACTTATCGGCTTCAGACGAAGGAAGGGGAAGAGATACAGGACATGATGGAGCTGTTAAAAAGCAGCTCCTATTCCCGATCGTACAAAAACCTGCTTCCAAAGGCTGCAGTTTCTCTCGGTTCAGAGAATGGGAACGGGAATTCTGTAACCGTCAGCATTACCTTGCTGTATAAGAATGGCAGCGATAATTTCCTGTTTCTGGATAATGGAAATGGACGATTAATGAAGCAGGACGGGCAGGCGGTTTATTTTAAAGCAGACAAAAAACTGGCAGAGAATCTGGCTGGTTACGTAAAAGAAAAGGGAGTAAAACAAAATCAATGAAAGAGTAAAAACCGGGTTTGCTTGCTGCTTACGGATAAGAGGAACGCAATATGCAGTTTGTTTTGGTTGTTTTGCCCCATGGTATTTTCCTGTTTATTCTCGGATATTTTATGTTTTAATACAGATATCAAGGAAGAACAAGTTCTGACAGAGGGATAGAGAGATGGAGTTATCAACTTGTTTCTCCATATGGGAGAAACTGACGCCTGGACAGCAAAAAAACTATCCGCGGGAAACCTAAGAAAGGCAGAAAAAGGAAGGATTATTCACAGCGGCAGTATGGAATGCACAGGGGTTTTTGATTGTGCAGTTCGGACAGCTTCGGGCATATATGATTTCACCGAAAGGATGGGAGATTACTCTGTACCAGCCGATGCTTATAAAGAAGTAATGGAGGAATCGGCAGCCGCGACAAATTATACCAACGAGATTATGGTGTCCCATTTTTCGGATATGATGCGGCTGATAAAGCAGATTATGTGGAAAAGCAGGGATAAGCGGATCGCCGTTTTTTACTGGAAGAAGCCGCTATTGAAAATATGGATCAATTAAAACTGACTCACGAAATCATTGCCGGACATTTTGGGTCCCACCGGGAAGGTATTACCAGAATGCTTCGCTATTTTCAAGGGGAAGGCATGGTAACATTAAGCCGCGGAACAATTGAAATACTGGATGAAAAACGGCTGTGTGATCTGTCAAATGGTTAAAAGAACCCTTTGACATTTGCATAAAAAACTGATATTATACATTACAATACAGTTATTCAGGAAGCAACAAAGCCGTTGCGGTAAATTCGTCTGTAAAGTCCGGGCGGGTTTGCCGGACGGCTTTTACGTTGCCAGGCATCCGGAAAAGCTGCCAGCGGCAGGGGTTCTCGGGTAGCAGATAAAAGGAGGAACTTTATGACAATC
The DNA here is from genome assembly GCA_046957575.1 of Lachnospiraceae bacterium. Classification (GTDB taxonomy): domain Bacteria; phylum Bacillota; class Clostridia; order Lachnospirales; family Lachnospiraceae; genus UMGS1370. Next base: position 8,414 of record JBKUOG010000047.1, read on the forward strand.
AGAATTGGAATTATGGGATATGGAAATTTAGGAAGGGGAATTGAGTGTGCGGTAAAGCAAAACCCGGATATGGAACTTGCGGCAGTATTTACCAGAAGAGATCCAAAGTCTGTAAAGATTCTGACCGAAGGCGCTCAGGTGTGCAGAGCGGAAGAGATTGAAAACTGGCAGGGAAAACTGGATGTTGTGATTCTCTGCGGCGGAAGCGCTACGGATCTTCCGGTTCAGACGCCAAAACTGGCTTCCATGTTTCACGTCGTAGACAGCTTTGATACCCATGCAAAGATTCCGGAGCATTTTGCAGCAGTGGATGCGGCAGCAAAGGAAAGCGGTCATGTTGCCCTTATTTCTGCGGGATGGGATCCAGGCATGTTTTCCTTAAATCGTCTTTATGCCAATGCGATTTTGCCGGAGGGCCATGACTATACATTTTGGGGAAAAGGGGTAAGTCAGGGACATTCGGATGCCATTCGCCGCATTGAAGGGGTAAAGGATGCCAGACAGTATACCATTCCGGTGCCGGAAGCGCTAAAGGCAGTGAGAAATGGAGAAAATCCAGAACTGACCACTAGACAGAAGCACACCAGGGAGTGCTTTGTAGCAGCAAAAGAGGGAGCAGACCTGGAAAAGATTGAACAGGAAATCAAGACCATGCCCAACTACTTTGCAGATTACGATACAACGGTTCATTTTATTACAGAAGAGGAACTGATGAGGGATCATGCAGGGATTCCTCATGGCGGTTTTGTATTCCGAAGCGGAAAAACCGGCTGGAATGGAGAACACAGCCATTTAATTGAATACAGCTTAAAACTGGATTCCAATCCGGAATTTACAGCCAGTGTGATTGCAGCATATGCCAGGGCAGTATACCGCCTGGCAGAGGAACACGTATCAGGCTGCAAGACGGTATTTGATATTGCACCGGCCTATTTAATTAATAAGAGCGGAGAAGAAATCCGCCGGATGCTTTTGTAATTTGCTGTTAAAATGCTGCAAAATTATCTGGAACATCCAGGTGCCTGTCCGGTTTTCCCTTTTTGACTTAAACGGCTGGCAAGAAGCTTTAATGTAGTTAATTTTTTCTTTTCAGCAGGACTCATGTCAGCGGTAAGGATGGAGACCAGCAGATCCGTTTCCGAATCATTAAACTGGATTCCTTTCTTACCAGCATCCAGATTTAAACTTAAAAATACAGACATTATCTGATTTTTGGGTGTATTCTGCACTTTTTCAGCAAACTCTTTTAAGTAGTCCAGCTTTCGGGGATCCATTCCCGAAAGTCTGGGGTCTTCTTTCCAATTAAAATCCATAATAACTCCTTTCTTATGCAGGCTGAATCATCTGAAGCGCCTGTATGACCATCTGAATATTTTCCAAACGGCTTTGCTGCTTTGGGGAGAGAAATCCTTTTAGCTGTTCAAAAGGAAATTCACTGTTGTCACTTCCAGGTGATGCACCCTGGGCTTCCTGATAGTTTTTTCGGATTTGAAACCCTTGGATAAAATTAATCATGACATCAATAAAGTCCTGTTCTTTGGAAGGGGCAAATGGTTTTACTGCCATTAAAATGTCAACAGGAGAAGCAGGCGACTGCGCAAGAGCGCAGATTTCCATAGCTGGATCTTCTGTCTGGCCGTAAAGGTCCATAGTGTGAAACAGTTCCTGGAAGCGCACCAGAACAGAAAACATTCTCTGCTGGGAAGCTGGCATAAAAGGAAGCGCCGCTTTCAGCATCTGGAGATGGGGATCGCTGCTCCAATAGTCAAAATCTGTAAACTTTACATCCGAGTGATCGGTCATTGTCTCAGGCCTTTTTCTGGGTTCTTGCTTAAACTTATGCAATGGAGCAGAAATTCATGCATATAGTAAAGTGACAGGAGGGATCTGTATGAATATTTGGTTTCGTCTGATAATTGATGGCAATGCTGTTTATGAGATAGATGAAGAGTGCTTAAAACAAAAGGAGGAAGCTGGCAGAAAACAGAGCCAGTCCTGGAAAAATAATCGTTCTGGTATGGGCAGCCGCCGGCCGAAAGCGGGAGAAAATAAAGCCTATTAAGAGTCTATGAAAGTTTTTCTGTAAATAAAGATTTAAAAGGTCTTCTATGATAAA
>JBKUOG010000048.1:0-10272 GCA_046957575.1 Lachnospiraceae bacterium
GGGTGGAACCCCTCCCGTCAGATACCTACCCTGTGTAGTCCCTTGTAAACTGTACTTTAAAACCTATTAAACATAAGAAAGGAAACTCCCTATGGACATCAATGAAAAAGCATTACAGCTCCATTATGATTTAAAAGGAAAAATCGAAGTTGTATCCCGCAAACACATCACTACCAGAGAAGAACTCTCTCTGGTCTACACCCCCGGCGTTGCAGAACCCTGCCGCCAGATTGCCGCAGATTATGAAAAATCCTTCCAGATGACCCGCCGTTCCAACTTAGTAGCTGTAGTGACCGACGGCACCGCCGTCCTGGGTCTTGGCGATATTGGTCCGGCTGCCGGAATGCCGGTTATGGAAGGCAAGTGTGCCCTGTTTAAAGAATTTGGCGACGTCGACGCGTTTCCAATCTGCATTGATTCCAAAGACACTGATACCATTGTACAGACCATTGCCCTGATTTCCAAAAGCTTTGGCGGCATTAATCTGGAGGATATTTCTGCACCTCGCTGCTTTGAAATTGAACGGCGGTTAAAAGAAGTCTGTGATATCCCGGTATTCCACGATGACCAGCACGGCACTGCCATTGTAGTCGCTGCAGCCTTAATCAATGCCATGAAGGTTACAGGAAAAACCATGGGACAGATGCGTATCGTCATCAACGGTGCAGGCGCTGCCGGAATTGCAATCGGCAAACTTCTTATTTCTATGGGCTTTGGCAATATTATTATGTGCGATATTCATGGAATTATCTGTGAAGGCGATGAAAATTTAAACAGCGGACAGGAAGAAATCTCCCACATCAGCAATTTGCAGAAAGAGCACGGCACTCTGGCTGACGCATTAAACGGCGCTGATGCCTTTATCGGCGTTTCCCGTCCAGGTCTGGTAACCGCGGAAATGGTTGCTTCCATGACCCAGGGAATTGTATTTGCCATGGCAAATCCTACTCCGGAAATCATGCCGGAAGAGGCAAAAAAAGGCGGGGCTGCCGTTATCGGCACAGGCCGATCCGACTACCCCAACCAGATTAATAACGTATTGATTTTCCCAGGTATTTTCAAAGGCGCTCTGGCTGTGCGGGCCAGGGAAATTACGGAATCCATGAAGCAGAAAGCCGCTTATGCCATCGCTTCTATGATTCCGGATACAGAACTTACTGCTGAAAACATCATCCCTTCTGCCCTGGACAAATCCGTGGCAGACGTTGTCGCAAAAGCAGTGGCAGATACTGCAGTGGCAGAAGGAATTGCCCGGATTTAATCAGTCCCGTTTTCTTCTTCCCGTTTTTTACGGATAAACACAATAATTCCAACGCTGGAAGCAACGGCCATGGCTACCAGTCCCAGGACTGCCGCGGTCATGGCCGCTTTGCTCCCTGTCGTCTGCTTCTTCCCGTGAATACCGCTCCCTGTGGTGTCCATTGTCTCAGGCAGCGAGTCAGGCGCTTTCGATGGCGCTATGATTTCTTCCGGATCCGGCGCTGTAACCGGCAAATCTACTGCATAAGGCCTTGAAATACATACCCAGAAATCTTTCATCCCATAATGGTAACCAACATATCCCCACTGTTCTCCATCTGGAGCCTCATAAATTTCAGAAAATGTCATTTTACCAATTTCATAAGAACTGCTTCCGATAACATCTCCCGATCCCGGATAGCTCCAGAACTGGACTTCTTGTTCTCCATCTGGAGATAGATGAATCTCTTCTGTATTTTCCTTAATTTCCTCCTGATGTTCCTTTTTAAATTCTTCACTGTCATAGACTAGCGACAATTCATTCATCAATACCCATCCGGTTTTGATACTGCTATCCTCTGGATCGCCTCCATAATCCGGCGTAACCTCTCCGTTTTCCTCTCTCCGGTACTGGATAACGCCCCAGTCTTCCCCATGGCTGTTCTCATAAGTAAATGACACAAAGAGTACTGAACCATTTTCCAGGGCGTCGGTTATCTTTTCCTCTTCGGGATTGTCTGTGACATAAATATATCCTGATTTTCCGTTGGCAAAATAGCTTCGGTTATTCAGCTCAAACTCATCTTCTTTGCCCATTTCCCAACGTTCTTCCTGATAAAATTCATCATCTGGCTCCCAGATTACATCTGCCCGGACTGCTGCTGTCCCCTGAATCAGTACCGCGGCAAACACAAAGGCCGCAGCCGTTTTTTTCCACATTTTTTTCATAATCTCTCTCCTTTTCCCTCTGCGTCAGAAAAGCCGCTGAATTCCTATTCCAATCCAATACGAGGCCATATTGGCGGTCAGGGAAAACAGCCATGGATGGCGCATCTTCTGGTCCGCCCATTTATAGCATACTGCTTCTGCACAAATTGCTGCCACTTCTAACATCATTGCTGCCGCTGTCATAAACCAGGATGATTTTTCTCCGCTTATTCCGCTGCCTATCAGATAATACGCTGCCACTACCGCCGGATTGGTCAGAAGGTTTACCGCTGCTGTCAGCAAAAATGACAGCGGCTTCCGAATCCCCCATAACAGGGCGGTCAGACACTCTATCGCGATTGTAAGTATTAAGGAAATTCCCATTACTGGAAAAATCCAGGTATCAATGCAGATATTTTCCAGCATAATAATTGCCTCCCTGAAGCAGAACTAGAGACACTCCGCAGAGAATTCCCAGCCCAATCTCCTGCCTTCCAAAAAGCTCTGTAAAAGCCAGACTGTCCAGATAGGACGGGCAAAAACCCAGAAACAGGGCAAAGGTCAGCAGTCCGAAAGAAAATCCTTTCGCTCCTGGCAGAATCTTTGCCACTGCCCACAGCGTGAGAGGCATGGTCATGTTCCAGAAAAATACTGCCAGAATTCCTGCCGCCGGATGGACGGAAAATAAGTACAGCACACCGGCTGTAATTGCCGATACTGCAGCTGTCTTTTTCACTCCTGCAATATCTGTCAGAAATCCGCCTGCCACTTTTCCAAGTGCCGCAGCGCCAGCCAGAATCATTCCCGCATCAATACTGTCTTTCCAGGGAAAATCCTGAATCATCCCCAGATAGGAACGGATCACTACAACTGCAAACAGACAGGATACCGCCGCTGCCTGTTTTTTAGCTCCGGTCAGGAGATGCTTTTCCGGAAAAACAGAAAATGGACGGTTGCCGGACTGATGCCAAATTCCGCTCTTTCTGGCGCACCAGAAGATACACAGCGCTGCACCCAGTAAGAAAAGGGCCGGCCACTCTGTTCCATACCCTGCCTGTTTCCCAAACAGGGTTCCAAAATAAATTCCCATCGCTCCAGGCGCTACAAAAATCCCCAGAAGCCCTGCTGATTTTTCACTTTTGTTTAAAACATCCAGTCCGCCGCCTACATGAAACAGACCGTTTCCAAGTCCTGCTAAAACAGAAGCCGCCGCTGCCCAGACCGGCCCCAAAGCTCCTGTCCCTGCCAGAATGGAAGCTGCTGCCGCCGGAAGATACGAAAACGCCACCAGTATACAGCCCCAGACTGCCAGTCCTGCATTCCGGTTTTTATAATCTGCAAATATCCCGATAGGCATCTGCATGGCAAAGGCGAAAAAATTATAAAGAAGCAGACACAAATACCAGTTATCCGCCTCATATATCCCTGAAAACATCAGGTATGCACAGGCAAAGTCCACCAGAAAATGAACCGCTCCATAAATTGCCGTCATATTCCTTCCATCCCCCTTACACCGTCTCATTCCCGTCGGTGTTAAATCCAGTATAACACTCTTTTTTTCAGATGTTCTTACTTTTTCCGTAAAGAATCCTTACAAGAAGTTGAAAAAAACCGCCTCGAAGGCGGTTTTCTTTTTCTCTATTTAGTTTTCATCCAACAGCCGTACTACAAAATCGCTGCCTGGATCTTTTTTCACTTCTTCTGGTGTTCCCAGACGCACCAGCTTTCCGGCTTCCATAATCAGCACCCGGTCTCCAAGGAGCAGCGCTTCCCGGATGTCATGGGTAACAAAGAGAATGGTCAGGGTCATTTCTTTATGAAGGCGTTTCAGTTCTTTCTGAAGTCCTTTCCTGGTAATGCTGTCTACTGCCCCAAATGGCTCGTCCATCAGCATCAGCGACGGTTTTGCAGCCAGCGCCCTTGCAATTCCGACCCTCTGTTTCTGTCCTCCTGACAGTTCCAGCGGATAGCGATCCGCCATGGATGCTTCTAATCCTACGGTCTGAAGAAGCATTCTGGTCTGCTCTTCTTCCTCTTTTTTGCTCCATTGTTTAGACAGTGACGGCACATAGGCAATATTCTGTCTTACTGTCATGTGAGGAAACAATCCTACATTCTGGATGGCATATCCAATGCCTCTGCGGAGTCTGGTCTGATCAGCGGTTCTCACGTCCTGACCATCCACAAAAACCTGTCCTTCATCCGGCATCAAAAGACCGTTTATCATTTTCAGAAGTGTAGTCTTTCCGCATCCGGAACTTCCGATAATGGTCAGACATTCTCCCCGTTTTACATCCAGGGAGAAGTCATTTAATACCGAAGTCTGGCCATAAGACAGAGAGACGTGCTCAAACCGGACAATCGCGTCCAGATTTTCTTCTTTATTCATTGGCAATCAATCCTTTTTCTGTCAGATAATCCTTTGCAATCTGCTTTTCATCCATGCCTTCTACTTCCAGCTTGTAGTTTAAGGAAGCCATATCCTTATCTGTCAGGATTCCATCCATCTTCATCAGTGCCTCTTCCAGCCCCGGATATTCCTCTAAGGTATCTTCTCTGACAACGGTTGAGCAGAAGTAATTTACCTGCAGGTGCTTATCATCTTCCAGGGCTACTACGTTTCCGGAACCAAGCTGAGCGTCTGTCGTATATCCATTGGTTACGTCGATTTCTCCGCTGGCCATTGCCTGGTATTTTAATCCAATGTCGATGTCCATTACCTTGCCAAATTCCAGTCCATAGGTATCGCACAGGACTTTAAATCCGTCTGCCCGCTCCAGATAATCCGGATTTCCGCCAAAGGTCAATTCACCAGCCGCAGATGCCAGATCGGATGTGGTAACCAGATTGTATTTTTCTGCCGCGTCGCTGGTTACAACGGTGGTATAAGTATTATTAAATCCGTATAATCCAATCCAGGTCATGCCAAATTTCTCATGGTATTCGTTTACCAGAGTTTCCCAGATTTCATCATCGCTGACACCTGTCGCATCGTGTCCCAGCACCATCACATAACCGCTGGAGGTGTACTCTGGATATAAATCAAACTCTCCTGCTTCCATAGCTGGCTGGATATTAGAAGTGCCTCCGCCGATACCCTGGGTAATATTTACGGTATAATCGGTGCTGTCTTCAATCAGAAGCTTTAACATTTCTGCCAGAATATACTGCTCTGTCATCGGCTTGGTTGCAATCTCAATGGGATCCTTTGCAGCGCTGTCAGAAGCTTCTTTTGTTTCTGCTTCTGTCTCGGCAGCAGAAGTCTCTGCTGTTTCTGCTGTGGTTTCTGCCTGAGTGGTTTCGGCAGTGCTTTCTGCAGATGCTTTTGTTGTTTCTGTGCTCTGTCCCCCACAGGCTGCAAGGCTTACTATCATGGCTCCTGAAACAAGAGCTGCTGTCATTTTTCTAAATATTCTCATATTATTCCATTCTCCTTTTCTTTTTGTATATTCTTTCTGCAAAACCCAGCAGCATATCTGCTGCCAGCGCCAGCAAAGCAATTAAAATACTTCCGGCAAAAGTCATCTGCGGATTATAAATGCTGATTCCCCGATAGATGGCTTTTCCCAACCCGCTGGCCCCGATATAGGACGCAAGGCCGCACATGGAAATCGCCATCACCGTCATGCTGCGCAGTCCGGTCAGAATCACCGGAAACGCAAGGGGCAGAGTCACACGGGTAAGTGTCTGCATTCTGGTGCTTCCCATGGCTTTTGCTGCTTCCAAAATGTCTTTATCCACTGTTGTAAGGCCTGTATACGTATTGCGCACCATGGGCATAAGGGCATAAATGGAGATTGCCGTCACTGCATTTTTATCTCCAATGCCTAAAAGAGGAATCAAAATTCCCAGCATGGAGATTGAAGGGATCGTATAAAATACATTGCAGACTCCAATGACAAACGGGGCTGCCTTGCGGTACTGAGACAGCACAATCCCGATTACCAGTCCCAGCGTCCCTGCAATCGCAATTGCCATTAAAGACAAACGGATATGAACTGCCAAAAGTTCTAAAAACCAGGATCCCCTCTCCGCATATAGTCCAATTACTTCTTTAAAAAATTCAATCATACTGCCTGCCTTTACTTGTTATGCGTATTTTTCTCATAGTTTATCGCCTTTTTGCCAATTTGTAAAGTACGCACTTTCAGGTAACTGTTACATTACTATACTTCAAAAATAAGATCTCCATAACTGGGGAATGGCCATAAATCCTTGTCCATAATCATTTCCAGTTTGTCCGCCGGGTCCCGCAGGTTTTCCATGGCCGGAACCACCTGGCAGTAATACGCCTTTGCCTGCTTCTCCCCTGACTCCATGGCAGCGCAGGCGTCTGTAATGTCTGAAAGCTCTGACAGCGCTTTTTTCATCTCGGCCAATAAGGAGGAGGTATGGAGCAAAAGTTCTGTCTGAACGCTTACGTCTGCCTGCGGGCAGGCTCCTGCCACTGCCTGAATGGACTGAGCCAACTGGGTGGTATACTTAATCACTGCCGGAACAATCTGCTTTCCTGCCATGTCAATCATGGTCCTTGCTTCTATATTCATGGTCTTGGCATAAGCCTCATATTCAATCTCAACTCGTGATTCCAGTTCTGCTTTTGTAAATACATGAAATTCTTCAAACAGCTTTACAGCTTTTGGAGTAATCAATGTCTCAATGGAGTCTACACTGCAGCTAATGTTAGGAAGTCCCCTGCGGGCTGCCTCTTCTACCCAGGCATCTGAATAGCCGTTTCCGCTGAAAATGACTCTCCTGTGTTTTGTAAGCAGCTCCTTAATCAAATCATGAACTGCCATCTCAAAATCTTCTGCCTGTTCCAGACGGTCCGCCGCCTCTTTAAATGCCTCCGCCACAATGGTATTTAAGACAATGTTAGGGGATGCAACCGAATCTGAGGATCCCAGCATACGGAACTCAAATTTATTGCCGGTAAATGCAAAAGGGGATGTACGGTTTCTGTCTGTTGCATCTTTATACAGATCCGGAAGCGTCTTAATACCGGTTTTTAAAGTACCCCCGCTCTTAGAATGGGTCGCTTCTCCAGTGCTGCAGAGCTGATCGATGACATCCTCTAACTGTTCTCCCAAAAATACGGAGATAATCGCCGGAGGTGCTTCCTGCGCCCCCAAACGCTGATCATTTCCCGGATTGGCAGCTGATTCTCTTAATAAATCTGCATGAACATCCACTGCCTTTAAAATACAGGCCAGCACCAGCAGAAACTGAATATTCTCGTGGGGTGTATCCCCTGGGTTTAAGAGATTAATGCCATCATCTGAAATCAAAGACCAGTTATTGTGCTTGCCTGAACCATTGACTCCCTTAAAAGGTTTTTCGTGAAGAAGGCAGTTCATACCATGGCGTTCTGCCACCCGTTTTAATGTCTCCATTGTCATCTGGTTGTGGTCCACTGCTACATTGGCCTCTGCATAAATAGGCGCCAGTTCGTGCTGAGCAGGCGCTGCTTCGTTGTGCTGAGTCTTGGCAGACACTCCCAATTTCCATAATTCTGCATTTAATTCCTTCATAAAGGAGCCTATTCGCTCCCTGATAATGCCAAAATAATGATCATCCATCTCCTGACCTTTTGGCGGCATGGCCCCGAACAAAGTGCGTCCTGCATAAATCAGGTCTTTTCTCTGCATGTATTTCTCGTGATCTACCAAAAAATACTCCTGTTCCGGTCCCACAGAAGGCACAACTCTTTTAGAGGTCGTATTGCCGAATAAACGAAGAATCCGCAGCGCCTGCTCTTCTACTGCCTGCATGGAGCGAAGCAGCGGAGTCTTCTTATCCAGCGCCTCTCCTTTATAAGAACAGAAGGCAGTAGGAATACACAAGGTCACGCCAATAGCATCTTCCTTTAAAAATGCCGGAGAAGTGCAGTCCCACATGGTATATCCTCTTGCCTCAAAGGTTGCACGCAACCCGCCGGATGGAAAAGAAGATGCATCTGGCTCACCTTTTATCAGTTCTTTGCCCGAAAATTCCATAATGGCTTTTCCATTGGAATCAGGCGCAGATAAAAACGAGTCCTGCTTTTCCGCTGTAATTCCAGTCAGCGGCTGAAACCAGTGGCTGTAGTGGGTGGCCCCCCGCTCAATCGCCCACTCCTTCATGGCATGGGCAACTGCATCTGCAATGGTAGAATCCAAATCTGCCCCATCCTCTATGGTTTTTTTTAGTTTTTTATAAACACTTTTGGGAAGATGCTCCCGCATAACCGCGTCATTAAATACATTTTTCCCAAAAATCTCGGACACATTGATGCAATCACTCATTAGATTTTCTCCTTCCAACATGCGGATTTATTAGCAACAGTCATAAAATCTGCTTTTCATTGTAATGTCTCTTTTCAAAAAAGTAAAGAGAAATTATGAAAAAAGTGCAAGGAGGCCGGGGATTTCCCCAGCCTCCTGTAAGGAGAGTTTCATTTTGCAGTTGTTTTCCAGAATACTAATTTTCTTCTGTCTTTTCCGTTGCCTCGTAGGTCTCTTTATTGATGTTGTACTTTACACCATCGATCTCTACAGTACCGCTCTTCTTTACAGCTCCGCTGCGGTTTACTGCCACCTGAGTTCCAGCCTGGATGAGGATCTTCTTACCGCTCTCATCTGTAATGTCCTGTTCTGTAGTATACAGCATATAAGAACTGCCGTCCTCTGCCTCTACTCTCTTGCCCTGCGCATCGTAAATCGCTCCGCCTACCAAAGCATTGGTGTATGCCTCTCCATTGTTCTTAAAGTAGTAGGTTACCTCTTCACCGTCGTCATCATACTCGGTTCTTCCAGTCTGCATCTGGCCATTTTCTGAGCCATCGTCTGTACTGAAATAGTAAATTCCGTTATCTGCCAGCTTCTTTCCGCCAGCCCGGTATGCTTCTCCATCTAACTGAAGAACTCCGTCTAATACGCGGCCATTCTCATCGAATAAGTATGTCTTATTTTTGATTACTTTTGCAGCTACATTGTAATAGATATCTCCTGTGTACAGATCGGTAGCCGTTACACCCTCTGCATTCTGCTCTCTGGCGTCTTTTGCTTCGTCATTAAATGCCTCACCTTTGCTGCTTAAGTAATACCAGTACTGATCGCCCTCCTGATCCTTGTCATCCGGATCGTAAGTATAAATCCAGCCGCTTCTGCGATAGCCGATATCCTCTGTATAGAATGCCGCTGCATCTGTGGCAATCTGAGCTGTACCGCTTGAAACCCCAGGCGTTCCCACCACCCAGGTGTCATCCATAATGCCGTTTTCGTCAAATGTGTAATAAAAACCATTAATATACTTATTCTGATCCTTTACGGCTCTGCCGTTGGTACCAAAATAATACCAGCCTTCGCTGTCCTGAGGACTTCCGTCATCCTGATAGTCCTCTTCTGGAATCTCCAGATACTGCCATCCTGTGGCTGCCCAGCCTTCATTTTCCTCTCCAAAATAATAGGTTGCCGTATTGCCGCTGGACAATTCGATATCCTGCCAGCCGCTAAGCATGTGTCCATCCTCGTCAAACGCATAGGTTCCCTTTAAACTGCCGTCTGAGCCATATGGGATATTGGTAAATACTTTGGCTCCGCCATCTGACTTTTTGGCCTTTCCAGTAGAATCAAAGTAATACCACAATGAAGAAACGTCTTCCTGATCCGAACACTCATTGTCTCCGCCATTGTCTACAGATACCCAGGTATTGGTCACTTTCACACCATTGGAATCTACATAATATTTATCATCATTGGATCCGGAAGTAATAATCGTATCCTTTGCCATATAACCTTCGCTGTCCAGGTAATACCAGTTATTTCCGCTTTTCTTCCAGGTATCCGTTACCCGCTCTCCATCGCTGTCCAAGTAAACCCAATCTTCACCTTCTTGTTCCCAATGAGCCGTCCCCGCAAATGCCATGCCGGACACTCCTATACTCATCAATGCACCTGCAGTCAAAACTGCAGCCGTCTTCATCTTTTTTTTCATAAACACATCTCCTTCTATTCTGGCAACAGTTCAGCTATGCATCTTCTTGCCCCGCCTATGGCGGGCAAGAAGCGTCTGGCGTCCGCCCTATGAAGATTCAGACAGGAAAACTCTTATGAAAACAAGCTTTCA
>JBKUOG010000049.1:0-9540 GCA_046957575.1 Lachnospiraceae bacterium
GAAGGTAAGGAAGATGTTTGATGAAAGGTTCTGTATGTAGTTTTGAAGGTACATAAAATGAAAAAGAGGGATAAAAAATAAAAGTATTTTTTATCTTTTTGCTGTATAGGGGCATAGTTCAGTTGGTAGAATAACGGTCTCCAAAACCGCAGGTCGAGGGTTCAAGTCCTTCTGCCCCTGTTAAAAAGTCTAGGAAAAGTTAATTTCCTAGACTTTTTCTTTTACTTATTATCACAGGCAGTTTTTTTATCTGTAGGATATCCATTTCCCTGTGCATCTGTTCCGGGATCACCTGATGCAATATCGTTGCTTTTTTTAAGTGCATGATTGGTGATCCCAGCCTCATAGGACCCTTTTGGAATTGTATTGATTTCTTCGTCGCCTCTTGCTTTTTTCATGTCGTCCTCCTTTTTCTGCATTTATATTATCCCCAAAATAGAATAAAAGATTAAAGATTTTTAAATTAACAGCAAGCCTCCAAAGAGGTAAAAAATTCGTGCTATTGACAAAAGGACAAAAAAGGCTGAATATAAGATTTAAAGATGAAAGAGTGTTCAGTAAATAGAAAATTGGAAAGGAAATAAAATATGAGAAGAAAAGATAGACAAATTACAGAATTTAACGAAATCATTGAGATCATTAAAAAGTGTGATGTTTGCAGAATTGCATTGAATGATAAAGATTTTCCCTATATTGTTCCCTTGAATTTTGGATTAGATATACAAGGAGATCAAGTTTTCCTGTATTTTCATGCTGCTATGAAAGGAAAAAAATTAGATTTAATAGCAAAAGATAATCGTGCAGCTTTTGAAATGGACTGTGACCACAATTTTATTCTTTATGAAGAGAGAATGAGCTGCACCATGGGGTATGCAAGTGTTACTGGACATGGGAATATAGAATTTGTACCGGATGAAAATAAATATGAGGCACTGAAAATCTTGATGAGACATTATCATGCGGAAGATTTTAAATTTAATATGGATATGATGAAAGTGACAACTGTTTTAAAAATGACAGTTACAGATATGATAGGGAAGCGAAGGAATAATATACATTAAATATTTTGTATATGATTTTCGTTGCAGAGCCGGGGATTAGCCCTCGGACTCTGCAACGATTTCCTCCAGAACACGGATGAGGTCGTGGATCGTATTTAACTCCACGTTGCGTTCCAGGATCATATCCTTTAATTCGATACTGAGCGTTTCAAATTTTGGACGAAGCTCAGGAGAAACATAAGACATCTTTATCACCTCATAGAATAGTATGGGCAAACTTCTGGATTCTCATTAAATAAATAACTCATAAATACCTAAAATTAAGATTAAAAGTCCGGAAATTAATACCGCATAGTTTCCGAAGATATCAGACAGAAATTTTTTTCCTGCAGCCATGCCTGTTGTGAGAAAGAATAAACTAAAGAAAAACGTAAAAGCAGAGGTAAGATATGGATTTAATCCGGTGATTCCTGCACCAAAACCGAGCCCCAGATTATTTAAAGTCAGCGCCAGGGAAAGAGCAACCAAAGATGCTATGGGCATAGAATGCCGTTTGGTACTGGTACAAGACAATGTTTTTTCTTCTTTCTGTGTCAGTTCGTCCGGTACATTTTTCTTAAAAAAGTAATCCATCATCATCCAGATGCCAAGAAAGATGATGATAAGGCATCCGAAGGTATTTGCAGTGGAGATCGGAAGAATACTCACAAGCCATTCACCGAGAAACATGGATAAGTAGGTGCCTATGGAAGTAAGAAAAGAAATTGTAATATTATCTACAATATGATATCGGTATCCTTTGGTGCCGTAAGCAGCGCCAAGAAAAAAAGCATCGATATTCGCTGAGATCGAAAATAAAATGACAGATATTAGATGCATATGAAATCCTTTTATTTTGTTGTTTTATATATACTATGGCAAAAGCAAAAATCAGTTCTAAATAAAAATATTATTACAACTGGTAATATATTAATATTACCAGTTGTAATATACAAAGGAGTATAGTATAATAGTAGTATCAAAAAAGTAAAATCAAGGAGGATAAAAATGGTCGGTATTTTAATTGCTACTCATGGAGGTTTTGCTGAGGGTCTGTTAAGCGCAGTTGAGCTGATTGCCGGAAAGCAGGAAAAAGTTGAGACTGTCGGCTTGTATCACGGAGACGGAGTCGATGAATTTGAAGGTAAGATCACAGCTGCAATGGACAAGCTGGATGACGGAGACGGTGTGCTGGTGTTCGTAGACATTCTGGGGGGAACACCTTCAAACACCGTTATGCGCTGCTTTTCAAAAAAAGACCATATCAAAGCGATTGCAGGAATGAATATGGCAATGGTTGTGCAGGCAGTCATGATGAGAGACGGAACAGATTTGGATTCACTATGTGCAGAATGTGTTGAAGTTGGAAACCAGCCGCCGATTCTACTGCATGACATGTATGCAGATATGGTAAAACAGCAGAGTGAAGATATAGAAGAAGACGAAATTTAAAAATATGTTTGAGGATGCAGCCGGGTTTCCCGGCTGTTTTTCATTTCATAGGAAAGTTCTACGACCTTCCCTATGAAATAAAAACGCTCCGCGGGTTGTGCACAGATGCGTAAGGAAATTATTTGCCTGCGGCAAATTGCATCTGGCACGCAAAGTTGTCAAGCCCCTCAAAGAGTGAGGGGTTGGGGCGTTGAAGTGGGCTTGCCCACTTTGTTCCCAAATTTTGATTATATAAAAAGGACACCCGCTAAAAAGCGGATGCCCAACCAACAAAAATGAGTTAGAGTTACCAAATTTAATCTAAGATACTGCTTGCAAAAACTTTCATAGCAGCTTTTACGTTTTCTTTCATGGCAGCTTTGCCGGCAGCAATGATATCATGGAAAAATACTTTTTCACCTCCGGCATCATTAATGAATTCACGGACTTTGTTTCCTCCGGCCATAGCACTGTATGTATAGTAGTTGATCTTAGTGATTCCATTTTGAATTGATGTCTTGAAGTCTTCATCAGAAACACCGGAACCGCCGTGCATTACAAATGGAATATCAATCTTATTTTTAATTTCTGTGATACGGTTCAAGTCAAGCTTTGGTTCGGTTAAGTAAACACCGTGAGTGGTACCGAAAGAAATAGCAAGTGCGTCAACACCGGTTCCTTCTACGAATGCTTTAGCTGTATCCGGATCTGTATAGCAGTCTTCCAAAGATTCAAAGTCTTCGGCTCCTACAGCTCCGCGTCCTTCTCCGCCGCCTACAGCAGAAGTGAAGATGTGGCCTAATTCAGCCTCGACAGAAACACCTGCAGCATGTGCGATTTTTACCATTTCTTTTGTTTCTTCAAAGTTTTCTTCATAACTTTTGGCAGAAGCATCATACATGACAGAAGTGAATCCTAAACGGATCGCCTGTACACATAAGTCAAAAGATGCGCCGTGGTCTAAGTGAACACAAACAGGAACAGAAGCACGTTTTGCGTAGTCCAGCATGATCGGCCCGATCTCCTGCATAGTGATTAAGTTCTCATGTACCTCTGCATGCTGGATGATGACAGGAACATTGAGTTCTTCAGCGGCAGAGATCACTGCCTGTATAGATTCCAGGTTAGGAACATTGAATGCGCCGACAGCATACTTTTTCTCTTTTGCATCTTCTAAAATTTTTTTCATTGTTACTAGCATATCTTATACCTCCGTGAATCATTAATTACTTGGCTATAAAAAAATTATAACCGATGGTAATAATAAAGTCAAATATAAAATTACCAATGGTAATACTCGTTGGTTTGAGAATGAAGACCGGACAGCAGGATCTCTTTATTTTCTTTGATTGTATGTCCGGGTTTAAACAGACCGGAAGTACCACCGGTAAATATGTCTGCCCCGGACTGGTAAAGGGTGTTTACCGTCGAGGGATTAACATTTCCGTCGGCCTGGATAGAGACAGACATCCCGGCTTCTGACAGTCTGTGTCTCATCTCTTTAATATGTTCGAGACTGTTTTGTTGCATGGTTTGACCGGAGAAGCCCGGATTGACAGTAAGCTTTAAGATCCAGGGAACCTCTTTTGCCAAAGCGAGGAAATCGTCCGGAGGAGCAGTGTCACATTTAAAGGCTAATACAGGCTGGGCACCAAATTTCCTTATCAGATCGAAGGTTTTCAGCGGATGCTTCATAGCCTCGTAGTGCACGGCAATATAATCTGCGCCCAGTTTTGCAAAACGCTCAATATAAGCGTCGGGATCGTATGCGGCCAGATGTGCCTCGATGGGTAAGGTTACTTCAGAACGCATCATTTCTAATAATGTATCCCCCAAAATAAAGCATTTGTTAAACTTTCCGTCTACCATATCATAGTGGAAAAATGATATGCCAGACTGTTCGGTTTCCACAATCTGTTCCTTTAAATGAAGTAAATCCATACAGGATACAGAGGCAGAAACACAGGGTGGGTTTAATATAAGCTGTCTCATGGATGAAACCTTCCTTTCTTCTATATGAAATATGAAATGAAAATAAGTTGTTTCTTACTGTTTAGTATAAGAGAGAAAATATAGGAATGCAATGAATATAACCGATGGTCATAAAATTTGTATAATGTTTATAATTTTTTTATAAATTTAAGTCACTTTTCACAAAAAGAATGAAATATTATAAAAAAAGTTGACATTTTAGTGAGTGGTGGTAATATAGAACATAACCAGTGGCTATATTGGAGGGTAGCCAGAAAATGAGTAAGAGTTCATATTTTTTTCTAACGAAGGGAGCAGGCATTATGAAAATCGAAGGTATCGTATTAGTGAGGATTGATGACAGACTGATTCATGGTCAGGTTATGACTTCCTGGTTAAATTACACCGGAGCAAACAAAATTATGATTATTGATGATGAAGTTGCAAATGATCCATTTATGAAGAGTGTATTAAAAACATGCGTACCGGCAAACGTGAAACTGGCGACATTTACAGTGGAAAAGGCAGCGGTAAGATTGAAAAAAGGTTTTGCAGGAGACAAATGTATTATTCTCGTCAAATATCCAAAAACTTTATATCGCCTGAAGAGTGAAGGAGTCGTTTTTGATCATGTCAACATCGGAGGAATGGGAGTTAGTGGAGATCGCAAGAAATTTTTCCGCAATATTTCTGCATCTGATGAGGAAAAGCAGATGTTAAAAGAACTAGTAGATGCAGGATCTAAAATTGGAGTCAGGATCATTGCAGAAGACAGCGAGACCGACATTTCAAAGATGCTTTGATAATGGCTAATAAGGGACTGATAATATGAACATAAAATATGAGAAACTATTAACAGAAAGCGGAGAATAAAGGAGGTAAAGTATGAAAATTACACTGATTCAAGCGCTTTTGATTGGTATCGTTTATTATTTGGGTAATATCGGTACACCATGGTTGTCACTGCTGGGAAGTATTTCTGTCGTTTACAAACCATTGGTAGCAGGAACTATAGTAGGTTTTATTTTAGGGGATCCGGTACAGGGCTGTATGATTGGTGCAGCGATTAACTTACCGTATGTAGCTTTTATTTCAGCAGGAGGAACTGCGCCGGCTGACCCGGGACTTGCAGGAACAGTCGGAACAGCCTGGGCAATGGCAGCAGGGGTAAGTCCTGCGGTAGCAGTGACTTTGGCAGTGCCCTTGGGGCTGCTCGGAACTATGATTTGGGTCGCACATATGACTTTGGATGTTACTTTTGTACATATGGCTGATAAAGCAGCAGAGGAAGGGAATATCGAAAAGATTTGTTTCTATCATGTTGTTCCACCCCAGATCTTGATGTTTTGTTTATGTGTAATTCCGGCAACGGCTGCCACATATCTGGGATCATCAGCAGTTAAAGGGTTAATTGCACAATTGACAGGTAAACCATTGGATGTATTAGCTGTAATTGGGGCATTGCTTCCGGCACTTGGAATTGCGATGAATCTTAGAGCAATTAGTAGGCCAGGTACTTTATTATTCTATATTGTAGGATTTATTCTTGTTGTATATCTTGGACTTCCGGTTATTGCTGTAGCTGTTTTAGCTGGTGTTATAGGATATTTCTATACAATGTTGAGTAACCAAACACCCCAGGTAGCAGCAGCTGATTCAGGGGCAGCAGCTTCAATAGATGATGACGATGAGGAGGATTTTTAATATGGCAGAAGAAAAAAAGAAACAACTAAGTAAAAAAGATGTCGTAAAAGCCTTCTGGAGATGGACCTTTTTCTCTCATGCAAACTATAATTATGAACGGTTAGAAGCTACAGGTCTTGTATTTTCTTTTAAACACGTAATTAAAAAGCTGTATGGAGATGATCCGGAAGCCTACAAAGCATGTATTCAAAGACATATGCAGTTTTTTAATACAGAACCGCATATAGGCGGTGTTATTCCGGGTATTGTTTTGGCTATGGAAGAAGAACGCGCTAATGGAGCACCGATTACTGATGAGGCAATTAATGGTGTGAAAACAGGTTTAATGGGTCCATTTGCGGGTATTGGTGATACCCTCTGGCAGGGGACATTAACACCGATATTACTGGCATTTGGTGTCAGCATTGGTTCTAAAGGAAATTTAATGGGGCCATTAGTTTATACATTATTAATGTTTGGAATTATGTTTCCAGTAGCATATATTTGTTGGATGAAAGGGTATAGTTTAGGTAAAGAAGGTATTGAAAAAATCCTTGGTGGAAACCAGTTACAAATGTTAATTACAGGTGCTTCTGCAATGGGAGCAATTGTTTTAGGAGCTTTGTCGGCTCAGTTTGTAACGGTGCAATGTTCAGCAATTATAAAACTTGGTGCTTTAAAGATGAATGTCCAGGAAACAGTTTTTGATGCGTTGTTCAAAGGAATTTTGCCTTTGGGATTTACGTTACTTACTTTATACTTATTAAAGAACAAAAAGATGAAAGCGACAACAGTTATGGCAATTCTCATTGTCATTGGACTAGTTGGAGGAGCTATAGGATTCCTTGGTGCAAAATAGAATAGCGTGGAGGGAAGAACAATGGGAGAAATGGCAAGAACCCTTGTGTTTACAGGGGAAAAGCAAATTGAAATACAGGAATATCCGATTCCTGAAGTCAGTGATGATATGGTTCTGGTAAAAACAGATGCGTGTGCGATCTGCACATGGGAGCAGAGGGTTTATACCGGAGTAAAAAAAGTAGATTTTCCGTTTATCGGCGGACATGAAATGGTCGGAAAAATTGTCAAAATGGGTAAAAATGTGGACCAGAGACAGTGGAGTGTCGGTGATTTTGTGGCAGTCGGGGTAACGCTGCCATGCAAAAACTGCTATCAGTGTAAGAGCGGAAATGAGCAGAACTGTGAACATTTTGATCACAGCAAACAATTAGAGGGACTTCCGGAGAAAGGTATGGGCGGATTGAGTTCCCATCTCTTAGTACATCCGTCAAACCTGTTTCACCTACATGATATAACACCGGAAGAAGCAACGATCACAGAACCATTATCCTGTGTGCTGCACAGTGTAGAAACTGCTGATATTGAATTTGGTGATACCGTTGTTGTGATCGGATGCGGAATCATGGGACTGCTGCACACGATCCTCGCAACAAAACGGGGAGCCTCTGTCATTGTCTCCGACACGAATGAAGAAAGAACAAAGCTGGGCTTAGAGCTGGGCGCAAATTATGCGGTAAATCCGGCGAAGGAAAACCTGGAAGAATGCGTGAAGGAAATCACAGGCGGAAACATGGCACAGGTTGTCTTTGATACGACACCGATCTCCAAAGTTGCCGAGGACGCAGTGAAGGCTGTCGCTAACAACGGACGTCTGGTACTTTACAGTTCATTCTATCCGGATACTCCGATCTCTATCAGTCCGGATTGGCTTCACAAGAGCGGTGCAAAGCTGATGGGTACAGCAAACTCCAACACCGTAGATTTTACAAAAGCGACGAGACTGCTCTCAGAGGGAGTTGTGGATGTAAAACCATTTGTCAGTGAAGTCTATGATTTGAGTGATTATCAGAAAGCATTTGAATCTGCCATTAAGGGCGATAAATTCAGAGTAGTATTAAAATTTTAAAGACGCGTGACCTTGTTGGTTGCCGCTGTCAGGATGCGGATAAAGCAGAGAGGGAGCCGGTTAAATAATGGCTTGCTCTCTGTTTTGCTGAACAAATGTATATTTAAAAAACCACTTTTATCCAACAGGATTTATGGTGTATACTATAGGTATCTGGGGTAATATTCGTCAAGAACTGAGGTCTCTTATACATACAAAGGAGGGCGTATGAGTGAAGTGAAAAAAAAGCAGCTGCTGTATATGCAGCTGAGAGATTCCATTTTGGCAGACTATAAGGACAAGCCATACTATTCTCCTTTGCCGGGGGAGCGCGAACTGTGCGATATTTATTCTGTCAGCCGGCCTACAGTCAGAAAGGCACTTGAAATCCTTGAGGATGAAGGATGTATCATAAGGCTGACGGGAAAAGGAGCGTTTTTTATCGGCAATAAGGAGTTTGTGGATGCGAATAATGATATGAGGTTCTCAGACATTGCTTTCTACAATCAGGTTAGTCTGAGGGGAGACTATACGAGCAGTAAGGTCCTGCTGCAGAAGATTGAGATTGCAGATAAAGAGGTTGCTGTGATGCTGAGACTTCCCAAAAATGCCAAGGTGTTTCATCTGGAGCGTCTGAGGTATATCAACGGCAAATTGTATTCTCTGGCCAATGCATATATTCCCTATGAGCTTTGTCCTGAGCTTACGGAATATGATTTTTCAGACCGTTCTCTGCACAACACACTTTGTCAGTACGGTCATGTGCCGTTTAAAGCGGACAAAACCATAGAAATTTCAAAAGCATCCGAGTATGATGCCATGCATTTAGATCTGAAACCCGGAGACCCGATTTCAATTTCTTCCACAGTGACGTACGATGAGCAGGGGAATATGCTGGAATATGCGGTAACGAGGGCCGATGCATATAAGACTCTGATACAGATGCAGGTGTATAACCAGGATCATGTTAAAGACAAGGTTATGAGAGAGAAGCGCCAGTAGTACGCCGGCGCTTTTCAATTCAGTTCCATAGATGAAGCCGGTAATGAAGTCATTTTGATGGGAACCGGACTGGGATTTAAGGGGAAAGAAGGAAAGCTGTATGTTTCAGCAATTTTCCACTGCTTTGATCTTGGCGTTCTTGGTCTTGCATTGGAAATGAACATGAAAGCGGATCTGTGTGTCCAAACCTTGGAGAACGCCTTAACTGCATATCCGTCTTTGGAAGGAGCCATTATACACAGCGACCGTGGAACGCAGTATATCAGTGAGGTCTACCGCCAGAATATTCGGAAACACGGTATCCATCAAAGTAAGAATAGTACCGGAGGACGATGTCATGATAATGCACGATGTGAGAGTATGTGGGTACGGTTGAAGACAGAACTCCCCTATGACCGTTACGATGCAAGAGAGATGACAGTTACCAGCTTCTTTGACTGCTCCTGCATACTGCGGATTGAGCTTTCTGTGGCAATCTGCAACGCATGAATTTTACCCTCACGGGAC
>JBKUOG010000050.1:0-8827 GCA_046957575.1 Lachnospiraceae bacterium
CACATCTCCAGCAGTGCGGATAGCTGTGCTCAAATTTCGGAGCGTCAAAGAGAAGCCCTCTCTCATCCAAATCTTTGAGTACCATCGGATCTGCTTTTTTCACAAATACTCCTGCAAACGGAGTCTCTGCTGCCATATCACCTTTTTCATCAACAAGCTGTACAAACGGGAGCTCGTAATTTCTTCCGACATTCGCATCGTCTTCACCAAATGCAGGCGCAATGTGAACCACTCCGGTACCGTCTGTCAGTGTAACGTAATTATCACATGTCACATAAAATGCTTTTTTGTGCTGTTTCTCTGCACTGTCAGCTGCACACTGGTACAATGGCTCATACTCTTTGTATTCCAGATCTTTTCCTACATATGTCTCCAGAACCTCATAAGCCGGTGTTCCTTCTTCTGCAAGCTTTCCAAGAACCGTATTAAGAAGTGCCTCTGCCATGTAATATACATAACCGTCTGCTGCTTTTACTTTTACATAAGTCTCACTTGGATTTACACAAAGTGCAAGGTTTGACGGCAGTGTCCAAGGTGTTGTTGTCCATGCCAGAATGTATGCGTCTTCGTTTTTTACCTTAAATCTTACGATTGCAGAACGCTCTTTCACATCCTTGTATCCCTGTGCCACTTCCTGCGCAGACAACGGAGTTCCGCAGCGAGGGCAGTAAGGTACAATCTTAAATCCTTTGTAGAGGAGCTTTTTGTCCCAGATCTGTTTCAATGCCCACCACTCGGATTCGATGAAATTGTTGTCGTATGTTACATAAGGATGCTCCATATCTGCCCAGAATCCAACCGTGCTGGAGAAATCCTCCCACATTCCTTTGTATTTCCATACGCTCTCTTTACATTTGTCGATAAACGGCTCCAGTCCGTATCCTTCAATCTGATCTTTTCCGTCCAGACCAAGCAGCTTTTCTACTTCCAGCTCTACCGGCAGACCATGGGTATCCCATCCTGCTTTACGAGGAACCTTGTATCCCTTCATTGTGCGGTATCTCGGGATCATATCTTTGATAACACGTGTCAGAACGTGACCGATATGCGGTTTTCCGTTTGCTGTCGGAGGTCCGTCGTAAAAGGTGTACTCCGGACATCCTTCTTTTTCCTCCATACTTTTCTGGAAGATATCATGCTCTTTCCAGAATGCTTCAACTTCTTTTTCACGTCCTACGAAATTCATATCCGTGGAAACTTTCTTATACATAGCGCTTTTCCTTTCTACTACTTTTTCATTATCGTGTTGCTGTCTATGCTGTACAGGACTCTGTGCTGCCTTGCTTTTTATAAAAAAAACTTCCGTCCTGTAATAGGACGAAAGTTTAAAATTCTTACGTTAACCACCTGTTACAACATACTTGGATACATTTACAATATCCGTTATATGCGTTCCTTTAACGGCGGAACCCCGTCAGCCTTTACTTCTTACGTTTCAAGGACTGCAGCTCGAAAGTGATCTTCGGAAAACTCTTACTGATGCCGGACTCACACCACCGCCGGCTCGCTGAAACGTTCAGAAAAATCCTACTCTCTTTGTCATCGCTTTTTTTTATTAAAATACAAAATTATTATAAGAAGAAACTTGGGAATAGTCAAGGGGTTCTGAAGGAAAGGCTTTGATTTCCTCGTGATTATGCAAATTGACTTGTATAAAGCGCTTGATACTTTTCACCCTTTTGCATCAATTCCTCATGGGTTCCAATTTCTTTGATATCACCATCTTCCATATAAAGAATGACATCTGCATCTCGAATGGTAGATAATCGATGTGCAATTACAAAACTGGTTCGCCCTCTCATCAACTCTTCCATTGCTTTTTGTATTTTTACTTCCGTATGCGTATCTACATTGCTGGTAGCTTCATCCAGGATCATAATTTCCGGATCCGATGCAAGGGCTCTTGCAATCGTCAAAAGCTGACGTTCACCCTGGGAAATATTTTCCGCTCCATGCTCCAAAATCATATCATATCCTCCGGGAAGCGTTTTTATAAAGCTATGAGCACACGCCGACTTTGCACTGGATATCACAGTTTCCCGCTGCATGTTCTCCTCTGCATAACCAATATTTTCCGCAATTGTTCCCTCAAACAGCCAGGTATCCTGCAGAACCATTCCAAATCGACTTCTCAATTCTTTTCTGGACATTTCTCGAATATCCACTCCATCTACCAGAATTTTTCCGCTATTAATTTCATAAAATCGCATCAACAAGTTGATCAGTGTTGTTTTTCCTGCTCCGGTCGGCCCAACAATCGCAACCTTTTGTCCTGGTTTTATCGTCACATCAATTCCTTTCATTAACAAAGAATCCGGTGTATAGCCGAATGCGACATTTTGGAAGGAAACACTCCCTTTACAGTTTTGTGGTATCACGCAATGGTTTGATTCCGGAATTTCTTCTTCAGCATCCAATAATGCAAAAATTCGCTTTCCTGCTGCAGCTGCTGCTCCAAAACTGCCAGCCATTCCTGCAATGGAAGAAAACGGTTCTGCAAACTTTCTTGTATATTCCAGCATGGCCTGCACATTTCCAATTGCAATTCGCCCTGCAATTGCACCGATACACCCCAGACCCGCACAAAGCACATACCCGACGTCATTGACAACCGTGGTAATTGGCGTAACCGCTCCTGCCGTTGTTTCTGCCTTGAATGCACTTTGACAAAGCTGCTCATTTAACTCTTCAAAAGCCGCCTGCGCTCGTTTTTGATAATGAAACGTTTGTACAACCTGGTGTCCATGATATATCTCCTCAATGTATCCATTTAATGTTCCCAGCAACTGTTGTTGACGGTTATAATAAGTTCCACTTAATTTCATCATTTTAGCCGCACTCAGCAATGACAGCGGCACTAAAATGATCGGAATCACGGACAATTTTGGACTAATAGACACCATCATCAAGAAAATCCCTGCTGCAGTCACTGCCTGCGTCACAATTGCCGTCAAATTTTGGCTCATTGTATTATTAATGGTATCCACATCATTTGTAATCACACTTAAAATATCTCCATGCGTATGTGTGTCATAATACTCTAATTTCAATCGATGCATTTTATCGTCAATATCCTGCCGCAGCGTTTCCATAACCCCTGCTGTAATTTTAGCCATTCCAAATCCTTGTAACAGTGAAAAAATTTGCGAAATAAAATACAGTCCGATCAATATCAATAGCAGTGTTCCTATCGTTTTCCAATAAAATCTACCATCCTGAATACTTGCAAATAATGTTGTTGTAATTTCTCCGATTACAAACGGCGCCAATACCATAAAGATGGTACTGATTCCTGCAAAAACCAAAACCATACAAAGCCGCAGACGATATTTTTTCAAATAACCAAGCAAGCGCCTAAAGACATGCTGATTGTTCATCCTTCCCGTTCTCCTCTCCCAATTGTATACTCGCGATTTCCCGATACAACGTACAAGTTTGCAGCAGCTCTTTGTGTGTTCCCTGCCCCACAATACGCCCGTCATCAATGACCAGAATCCGATCTGCATCCATAATCGTACTAATGCGTTGTGCAACGATAATGACCGTTGCTTCTCCCATTGCCTCTCTCAAATTTTGCCGCAGTTGTCTTTCTGTTTTCATATCCAAAGCAGAAAAGCTGTCATCAAACACATAGATTTCCGGCTGCTTCATGACCGCTCTTGCAATTTCCATTCGCTGTCTTTGCCCTCCGGAAAAATTAGTTCCTCCCTGTGCAACATGTGCATGATATTGCTGCGGTTTCTTCTGAATAAATTCTGCCGCACATGCAATTTCAGCGGCCCGATTCCACTCCTCTGCTGTACCATGTTCCTTCCCAAAATTGAGATTTGACCCAATATCGCCTGAAAACAATACATTTTTCTGTGGTACATATCCAATTAGTGCTCTTAAATCCTGCAGTCGGTATTCCCTCGCATCGATTCCATCAATTAAGACTTCTCCTGCGGTTGGATCGTACAATCTGGGAATCAATTTTAAAATACTGGACTTTCCTCGTCCCGTACCACCAATAATCGCAGTTACTTCTCCTGGTTTTGATTCAAAACTAATTCCTTTTAATACTTCCTCCTCCGCATCTGGATAAGAAAATGTTACATTTCGAAACTCTACCGTGGCACGTAATGGACGATTTTCAACCAAAGCTTTTCCATCAACAATCCTGCTTTCCGTTTGCAATACCTCTGCGACTCTTCCAGCACATGCATATGTGGTAGGAAACATCATCACCACCATTGCAAATAACATCACAGCCATCAACACCATGCTGATATACTGGCTGTTCGCTACTAAAAAGCCAACCTCCATTGTTCCGCTTTCTACATAGCCCGCTCCCATCCCAAGCACAGCCACTGTTGTCATCCCAAATACTACATTGATCGTCGGCAAAAGCCAACTTGTGATCTTTCCTGTAGTCATTGCCGTATTGGCATAGTCCTGATTTGCCACATGAAATCTCTCACTCTCTTTTTGCTGTTTGTTAAATGCCCGAATTACTCGCACACCCTCCAAAGATTCCAAAAACAGACGATTGATCTGATCTAATTTCTTTCGAAGTTTTACAGAATATTTTGAAGCAAATATAACAATCACTCCAAGACCTAACAACAATACTGGAATTGCTACAACCAGGATAATGCTTACCTTTCCTCCCGTTCCAGCAGAAAACACCAGCCCTGCAATTGCCATCATAGGCGCTAAAATCCCAATACGAAGCAGCATCGTCAAAAAATTTTGTATATTAGTAATATCTGAAGTACTTCGTGTCACAAGACTGGCTGTTCCAAATTGATCCAATTCAGCAGAAGAAAAACTCTGGACTTTTGTAAATACCTCTGCCCTCAGTTTTGCTGCAAATTCTGTAGAAATCCGCGAAGCAATTTTCACAGATACAAAATTCAAAATACAGGCAAATACACAAATTCCACACATCAGTGCCATAAATATCAAAATACTTCGGTGTTCCTGTTTTGCTACCCCTTTATTGATCATCTGTGCCAAAAGAGAGGGAAGGAGCATTTCCCCTACTGAAGAGAAGAAAATAAAGACTGCCAGTATTCCAATTTGTTTTTTTTGTAATGTTACTTTCGAAAAAATTGTCTTCATAACCGCCTCCTTCTAATTGACCAGTTGAATCTTAGATAAACGGAAGAATAATGCTCCCAATGCATATTTTTGTAAACTAAGATATTCTTCAGGTGTCACCATTCCCCCATAATTTAGCACTTCCATGGCACCACTCGCTCCCTGAATAAAAATTCCAGAAGACGTAAATCCATTTTTTAAATAAAATTTTCTTCTGGCAATTCTCTGCTCTTTATTCTCCGCCTCGTCTTCCAGACGTTCAATTAGTAAAACAACTTTTTTCCCGCTAAATCTTTGGCAGATATCCTGCAACATCCGGCTTCCCGTCCCCCGACTCCTGGTCTTTGCAGATACTGCCAGATAATCTACCATAATCATATTCTTAAAAGGAATCACAACAATAAATCCTTGTACTGCATTGTTTACGGTTTCTACAAAAATTTGTACTTTTCCACATTTTACAGAATGTTGCAAAACCCAAAATGGTTTCCGTTCTTTTTGAGGAAATGCCTCTATATAAATGTTACGGATTTCCTGCCACTGATTTTTTTCTACGCTTGAAGCTATCATGCTTTTACTCCTTTTCCTTGTTTTTTTCTTTTGCATGAAGTATCATAATATGTACAGTAACTGTACAGTCAAGAGGTGATTCTATGAAAAATAAAAAATATTTGTTTTCATCTGGAGAATTTGCCAGATTAAATGGGATTAACAAACGTACGCTCCATTATTACAATGATATTGGCTTATTCTGTCCGGAAGTCATTGGAGAGAATGGATATCATTATTACACCTGTTTTCAAACCGTACAGCTGGAGTTAATTCTTACCTTACGGCGAATTGGATTGTCGATTGATGATATCAAATCCTACGTCAATCACTCTTCTGAAGTACCCTTCCACGAAATTCTGGATAACAAAAAAAAGCTGATCGATCATTCGATCAACCAACTGTTAGCAGCAAAATCATTTTTACAGCAAAAATCAGATAAACTGAAATTAAGCCTAACGGCAGAGCATGGAAAAATAGAAGAAATCCAACTCCCTGCTCAACGTATTCTACACTCTTCCCCTATTACAGGCAATTATGATGATCATGATTTTTTAATTGCTGCTGAATTTTCGCTTCGTCTGAAAAAAGCATTCGGACTTTATGATAATTTTGGCAGCCGTATATCTGCTCAGTCTATTTTAGATGGGAAATTTCATCAATATGATGCTTTTTTTGCATATGGCCATGCAGATGTAGAAGACTACGATGAAATACGTCCCGCCGGAAACTATCTTCAAACATTTTGTATCGGCGATTGGGACAAACTGCAAGAAGTGTATCAGTCTATCCTTTCTTATACAGAAAAACATCATTACACTTTATACGGGTATTTTTATGAAGAAGGCTTAAACGAACTATCCATTCGCAAAGAGGCCGATTATATTACGATGATTACAGTTGCTTATCAAAAATAACACATATTTCTTTTTAGGAGTGATCAAACATTGACGTTACAACAATTAAGATACATTGTCACAATTGCAGAAACTGGAAATATTACAGAAGCCGCAAGACGACTTTTTGTTTCACAGCCAAGCTTAACAAATTCTGTTCACGACTTAGAAACAGAATTTCAACTTACTATTTTTAATCGAACAAACAAGGGTGTTACCCTTTCCTCTGATGGAGAAACCTTTCTTTCCTATGCAAGACAAATTTTGGAACAGGTATCTCTTTTAGAAGAAAAATATTTAAACGTACAGGAGCGAAAACCTAAATTTTCGGTTTCTTGTCAACATTATTCCTTTGCTGTCAATGCTTTTGTAGATGTGATCAAGGAATTCGATGCAAATTACTATGATTTTACATTAAGGGAAACTCAGACATACGAGATTATCGAAGACGTCAGCCGATTAAAAAGCGAATTAGGAATCCTCTATATCTCTTCCAAAAACGAAGAAATCATTATGAAATTACTGCGACAACATCAGTTAACATTTGAAGAATTATTTACTGCTACTCCACATGTTTTTATTAGCAGCACTCACCCGTTGGCCGACAGATCCGTACTCTCCCTCGAAGATTTGGAGGAATACCCTTATCTTTCATTTGAACAGGGTGATTATAATTCTTTTTACTTTTCGGAAGAAATTTTAAGTACTTTAGATCGAAAAAAGAACATTAAAGTTCGTGACAGGGCAACATTATTTAATCTCGCAGTCGGACTAAATGGATATACTGTCAGCTCAGGGATTATCAGTAAAGAACTCAACGGGGAAAATATTATCGCCAGACCACTTCTCGTAGATGAATATATGAAAATAGGCGTAATTAAACAGAAACAATTACCACTAAGCAGATATGGAACCAGCTATCTGAATGCTTTAAAACAACATGTATCACAATAGAATCAAAAAAATAAGAGGGATTCCCTCCCTCTTACTTTTTGATTCTATCCTTTTTATAAAAAGTCATTGCAAGACACTAATAAATCAATTTTATCCCATTGAACCTTTTCATCAATGCAATTTCCTTCTTCTACAGAAGCAAATCCACACTGTGGCGACAATGCTATATTTTCTCCTATTACTTCTTTTGCCTCTAAGAACCTTTGTTTTATCTCTTCCTGTGTTTCTAAACGAGCGTTTTTCGTGGAAATCAATCCTACAACAAACGTTGCTTTACTTCCATTCAAAATTTTCCACGGTTCAAAACCTCCCGAACGTTCATCATCATATTCTACAAAAAATACATCATATGGGATCTTGCTGATGATTGGTGCTACAGAATCATACAGTCCTGAAAACAACGGATGTCCTTTAAAGTTTCCCTTACAGAAATGCGTTGCAACTACCATATCTTTCGGCTTGTTTTCCAATGCCTTACAAGAAACTTTCAAAAACCATTGTAAAATTTCATTCTTTTGATATCCAAGTTGATTCACCTTTGCAACAAAAGTTTCATCAATCATGTATGTCCACGATGTATCATCAATCTGTAAATAGCGACATCCATGTGCATAGAGATCTTGAATTGCCTGCTGATATGCAAGTGCAATATCTTCAATCAATGCTTCCACGTCCGTTCCATAGTAAGGGGTCTCTTTGATTCCTAATTGTAAAAAATGATCTACCAGAATCATATTCGGACCAGAAATACATTTTTTGGCTGTTACACCTGGATATTTTTTTACTAATTCATACAAATAATCCCATGCCTCTATTTCCGCATGCTGCTTTTTCGAATCATAAGAAATTTTTCCAATAACTGTTCCTAATTCGATTTGATTTACTACCCCATGGTGTTCTTTTTCCAAATGTTTTGTAGTAAAACCATCAAATTCTTTCAGCCAATCCAAGTGCCACCATCTTCTTCGAAACTCTCCATCTGTAACAACCTTCAATCCATGTGCAACTTCCTGATCTACCAGTTTTGCAATTTCCTGATCTTCAATCACTCGAAGCTCCTCTAACTTTATTTCCTCTTTTTTGTAACGTTCTCTTGCCTCTTTTATCACCTGCGGACGTAAAAACGAACCCACAATATCGTATTTTATATTTAACATACTTAATTTCTCTCCCGTCTTTTAAGATACATCTATTATACATTTCTCATAAATCCATGTAAAATATGAGAAAACAACGGTTTGTCATAGGAAAAAATTATGGAAAAGAAAAAAGAAATAAAAAAACAACACCTATCGGTGCTGCTCTCTCATTCCATCTATATATCCTGTACCTTCAAAACTGCATAC
>JBKUOG010000051.1:0-8100 GCA_046957575.1 Lachnospiraceae bacterium
ATAGTACAGTTCTTGCAGACCACAACATGGTATTATTTGTTCAATTTACAAAGACATATAATATCCAAAATACAATTAACAGACTGAAAGAAGATTGTAACCTTTCAGCAGAACAAATTTCAGAAAACACGAAGTTACTTGGGTTATTGGGACAAAGTTCTAATTCATTTATGATGCAAGTTTATATCTCTGCGTTTGTTTTATTCGTATTGGTTTTGACTGCGGGTATTATGATGATTACAAGCAGTTTGAACAGTAATGTTGCCCAAAGGACAGAATTTTTTGGGTTAATGCGGTGTGTTGGAGCAACGCCAAAGCAAATTATGAAATTTGTTCGCAAAGAAGCTCTTAATTGGTGTAAAGTTGCTATTCCTATCGGAATTATAACGGGAGTTTTGATTATATGGATTTTATGTGCGCTTTTGCGCGTCCTAAGTCCAGAATTTTTTTCAGCCATGCCGATATTCGGTATCAGCATACCGAGTATTGCTGCCGGAATTGCAATCGGAATATTAACCGTATTATTAGCGTCCTGTTCCCCGGCAAAAAAAGCGGCAAAAGTTTCGCCCTTGGCGGCAGTTTCGGGAAATGCTATTAACTTGCAACCTGTACGAACTGCGGCAAATACTAAGTTTTTTAAGGTTGATACTGCTCTTGGTATTCATCACGCAAAATCCAGCAGGAAAAACTTCTTTTTAACGATAACCTCTTTTTCTCTTAGCGTTATCCTTTTCTTGTCTTTTTCTGTTGCGGTTACATTTATGAACCATGTACTTACACCATTACGTCCTTGGACTGCGGATATATCCGTTATAAGCCCGGATAACACTTGTTCCATTGACAGCGGATTACTTGAAAAATTACAGGAAAATCCTGCTGTTAATCGCGCCTATGGCAGAATGTTTGCTTATGATGTTCCACTTATGGTTAATGGCATTGATAAAATAACTGATGTTATTTCCTATGAACAGAAACAATTTGATTGGGCAGACGAGTATCTTTTAAGTGGCTCTGTACAAGCCGCATTGGACGAAGCAAATACCGGACTAATTGTATATGAGCCAAAAAGTGATGTAAAAGTAGGCGATATTGTAAAAATAGATATACAAGGTAGAACAACAGAGGTTAAAATTGTAGGTATGCTTTCCGATTGTCCGTTTAATAACGCTGCTGATGTTGAAACTATTATTTGTTCCGAAAATACGTTCCAAAACATAACAGGACTGTCTGATTATACAATTATTGATATGCAGCTCAATAGAAATGCAACAGACAATGAAGTAAATACAATTCGTCAAATGGTAGGAACAGATGTTACTTTCTCTGATGAACGCATGGGAAACGAAAGTACAAGGGGCATTTATTATTGTATGTGGTTGTTCATTTATGGATTTTTAGCAGTGATTGCGTTCATTACTGTTTTTAACATTATCAATAACATTTCATTAAGCGTTACGGCAAGGGTAAAACAATACGGAGCATTTCGCGCAATCGGTCTAAGTATGAAGCAGCTTACAAAAATGATAATCGCGGAAGCATTGACTTATACGATTTCGGGAGCTGTTACAGGAACGATATTAGGGCTGATTTTCCACAAGCTCCTATTCGGAATGATGATAAGTTATAATTGGGGTGACCCTTGGGCTGTTCCTTGGACGGAACTTGGAATTATTGTTTTGATTATGCTTTTCTCAATCATATTTGCAGTATATAGCCCCGTCAAACGGCTTCAAAAGATGTCTATTGTCGAAAATATCAGTGCACAATAATTTTTCAAATTTTCTTTGGCAGGCAGTTTCAAAAATTGCCTGCTTTTTGTAGAAAAAATAATTCCTATTATGCAGTAAACAAAAAGAAGTAACGGGTAAAATGGAAAAAGCAGGGTTCCCCCTGCTTCCTCTGTACTTATTGAGGTAGCATTAGCGCGACTTTGAAGCCGCCATATTTACTATGGTCTATTGTAACAGTTCCTCCATGACCATTCATAATCTGCTTTACAATCAATAATCCTAAACCATGTCGCTGTTCGGTGGTGTTCGTATCACAGACCATATAATGCGGTGCATGATTGAGTTTTTTTATTTGTTCATCAGAAGCACCTATGCCATTATCCTCAACACAGATAATACACTTATTATTGTCTGCGACAACTGATACATAAATTGTGCAACCGTTTTCAT
The DNA here is from genome assembly GCA_046957575.1 of Lachnospiraceae bacterium. GTDB lineage: Bacteria > Bacillota > Clostridia > Lachnospirales > Lachnospiraceae > UMGS1370. The sequence continues at coordinate 2,181 of JBKUOG010000051.1, forward strand.
TATGGCTTATACTGTTCTGAATAAGGTTTGAAATTGCGCGTCTTAATAAATTTTTATCTACGCTTATATTGCAAACTGTTAATTTTTCGTCTGTGTTCCATTTAATCGGAAATCTATCATCAATATCCATATTCATAAAATCCACAACTACTTGTCGGACAATAGCAACTGCATTTTCTTGTTTTTTTACCAGTGGTTGCATATCGTATTCAAGTTTTGAAGCAAGATTGAGATTGCTAATCAAATTTTTCATTCTCTTACTTTGCTCCACAATAACAAAAGCCTTTTGGCGTTCAGTTCCCGAAAGATTAGGAGAATTTTCTAACTGTTCGGCATATCCCATAACCATTGATAACGGTGTTCTAATATCGTGAGAAACTCCTGCTATCCAGTTTGCTCTTGCTGTTTCCTTTTTCTTTAACTGTTCCTGCTGTTTTTGCAAAATGTCAGAAGTACAGTTGATATTAGCTGAAATTTCAGAAAGCACTCCTTTTTCTGAAACGTGGACACAAGTTCCGGCAGATAAATCTTGTATTCCTTTTGTAATTGGCTTTATTGATTTTAGAAGTTTGATATTGGCTATTACATAGATTGCAAGAATGAGCGCAACATTGATAAATAACACTGTTAAAACCGTTTTCGGCAAATCAGCAATCAGACTGTAATCCCAACTGGGTTGTATATGTTTCCAAAAACTTTTTTGCGGAAATCCGAGAACAACGATACCATTTTCATGTTTCCCCGTATAGGTTGGGTAACTGTCAAGATAACCGACACTCAAATTGGCTATATCAGACAAAGTATAATCGTTTGGAATAGTGGCAGGTACATTTTCTGTTTTCCATACAACCTTACGGCTATCATCTTCAATCAAAATCGCCCATATATCATTTTCCGCTAATCTTGCAGATATATCTTCTGACAGCATATAGTTTCCGCTGTCTGTCGCTTTTAACGCTGTTCCCGTTTCCTTAGCTATACTGTAAGGAGATGTATTTTCATCAGGAATTTTGCTTGCCATAAGTGCCACAAATGCAATCACATTTATAATCACTATGAGGATAGAGCTTAACAACAAAATGCCCACAAAACGCCGTATAAGTTTTGGCACACTTTTCATACTATTTGCCCTCCACATTCAACTTGTAACCTAACCCCTTAATCGTTACTAAGGAAATCGGCTGCGAGGGGTTTTTCTCTATCTTTTCTCTGATACGGCGTATATGCGCCATTAAAGAATTTTCATATCCAAAAGGATTATTGCCCCACGCCGCTTCACACAATGCGTCAATCGTTACAATGCGTCCTGCGTTACGGTATAAGGCAGAAAGTAAATCATGCTCCTTTGCTGTCAACGGGATATGTTCATTATTCTTTATCACTTCTGCGCGAGAAAAATCAATCTGACTATATTTTAACTGCACAAGGGGATTGTCGCCCTTATAGCTTCTTCTTAAAATCGCCATTACACGAAAAACAAGTTCTTTTGGCAAAAACGGTTTTACTATGTAATCATCTGCGCCTAACCCGAAACCGCGAAACTTGTCATCATCTTCGCCGCGTGCAGTAAGGAACAAAATCGGATAATCGCCATTCATCTTTAGCTGTTCCATTAAATCAAATCCGCTACCGTCCGGTAACATCACATCAAGTATTGCTAATTCCGGGGGGGATTTTTTTGCTTGCACTATGGCTTCCTCTATGCTTTTTGCTGTATTTATATGATGAAATCCGTATTCATCAAGAATGGAATGAACCATATCTAATAACTCTTGTTCATCATCAACAAGCAGTATACGTTTATCTAACAGGTAATCATTGCTCATGGTAAAAACCTCCCTTCATTTTTACATTGTACCACAGAACTATGAAATTTTTTAGTCTGCTACAAAATGTAAGGTAGATGTAAGGTAGGGAGAATGTTATCGCAAGGTTCATGTTATATCATAGAAGCAACGAAAGGAGATGTTTCTATGAACTATATTATCACAACAGAGCAGTTGACAAAAAAATACAAATCTTTTGTTGCTGTCAATGATGTTACACTTCACATTCGGAAAGGGAGCATTTATGGCTTTCTTGGTCCGAATGGCGCAGGAAAATCTACAACTATGAAAATGCTCTTGGGCTTGACTGCCCCTACAAACGGTAGTTTTACAATAGACGGAAAACATTTTCCTACTGACCGTATTGCTATTTTGAAAGAGGTTGGCTCATTTATTGAGTCCCCGTCTTTTTATGCAAATCTAACGGGAAAAGAAAATCTTGACATTATCCGTCGTATTTTAGGTTTGCCCCAAAGCACAGTTGATGACGCATTAGAGCTTGTCGGTCTTTCAGAGTTTGGTAACCGTCTTGCAAAAAAATATTCTCTTGGTATGAAACAAAGATTAGGGCTTGCCGGAGCATTGCTTGGCAGACCGCCTATTTTGATTTTAGACGAACCTACAAACGGGCTTGACCCGTCCGGTATACATGAAATCCGAAATCTGATTAAGTTCCTGCCTGACCTCTACGATTGCACCGTCCTTATTTCTTCTCATATGCTGTCTGAAATAGAACTGATAGCAGACGACATCGGCATACTCAATCATGGGCGGCTGCTATTTGAAGGCAGTTTAGACGACTTGCGACAACACGCCCTGCAATCCGGGTTTGCTACTGATAATTTGGAAGATATGTTCCTGTCTATGGTTGAGAAAGACAATGCCAGCAGGAAGCAGAGGGCAAAACTATGAGGACGTTTGTAATCGAACTTCGGAAAGAAAAACGGACAGGCGTTATTCCTTTGATGATTGCCATTGGCGTTTTAGGCGCAGCATACGCCTTTGTCAATTTTATTGTCCGAAAGGACACGTTACTAAACTTGCCATTAGCTCCTATGGACGTTTTACTTACGCAGCTTTATGGTATGATTATGGTCTTAAATATGTTTGGTATCATAGTCGCCGCCTGTATGATTTATAACATGGAATTTAAGGGAAGCGCCGTCAAAAAAATGTATATGTTACCTATAAGTGTTCCCACCATGTATCTATGTAAATTTTTGATTTTGACTATCATGCTGTTAATTGCAGTATGCTTTCAAAATATGGCACTTGCAAAAATCGGTGTAACAGATTTGCCAAAAGGCACATTTGAAGCGCACACTTTAATATCCTTTGCCGGATATTCCTTTCTTACATCAATGCCCGTATTATCCTTTATGCTTTTCATAGCGTCCCGCTTTGAAAATATGTGGGTTCCGCTTGGTATCGGTGTGGCAGGATTTTTAAGCGGTATGGCATTGGCGACTTCTGAAATTGCGCTATTCATGGTACACCCTTTTGTGGTTATGCTAAAGCCTGCTATTGCCATGAGTGCCCAGCCGGATATTGCCGTTGTAATTGTGTCTATGATTGAAACAATCCTATTTTTATGTGCCGGATTGTGGTCTGCAAAGAAACTGCGTTATGAATAAGGAGGTGTATAGAAATGAGTTTTTGGGAATTACTCAAAATTGAGTTTATGAAAGTCAAACGAGGAAAAATCGTACCATTGATTTTTATTGCCCCGCTGCTCGTGGTTGTTTCCGGCGTGGCAAATCTACACAGTTACTTCACCCCGGAATATACGAACGCATGGGCTGCTATGTTCATTCAAAGTGCATTAGTCTATTCCTACTATCTGCTTCCGTTCAGCATGATTGTAGTCTGTGTAATGATTGCCGGACGGGAAACGGGAAATAACGGGATATTAAAGATGTTAGCCTTACCTGTTAGCCGATATGCACTTTCAGCCGCAAAGTTTTGTATACTGTTGTTTTATCTACTCTTGGAAATGATTGTATTTCTTGCTGTATTCATTATAGCCGGATTGATTGCAACGAGCAGTACCGGAATTACAGAAACCTTACCTATCGTGTATCTGCTGAAATGGTGCGCGGGATTATTTCTTACCATGCTTCCCAGTGTAGCGGCGATGTGGGCAATCACTATACTTTTTGACAAGCCGCTGCTATCTGTCGGCTTAAACCTATTCCTTGTTATTCCGGGTGTATTAGTGGCAAATACCCCGCTTTGGATAGTATATCCCTATTGTTATAGCGGTTATTTGGTTTCTTGCTCCTTACATGACTTCTCAACAACAGGAGGAAGTACCGGGTTTGAATTGTTCCCGTTTTTACCATGTGCCATTGTGATTTTTGCATTTATATTTGGTGTAGCGGTAACACGTTTTGGAAAAAAAGAAATGAGGTAGCATTATGGAAAAAAAGAAATTTTAAAAATTGAGTATAGCAGCGTTAATTATAAGCATTTTTCCACTTATGACCTTTATCCCAGTTTTGTTCCATATTACATTGACAGACGGGGTGCGTTCTGTATGGGCGGGTGTAAATATTGTTTCTGTTTTCACAGGATTGATACTTTCAATTACCTGCATTAAAAATAGTGATAGCCGGAGTGCAATAAACATTATTTCAACTATCATTAGTAGTTTCTGGGTATTACTAATGGGCGGTATCATTGCTCTTGCTTTATTCATTAGCATTGTTCAGTAAAAAATCATCAAGTTACATTAACTTAAATAAAAAGTCAATCTGCCGGACGACGGTAAAGAAAAAAAGCCGTCGCAACGCAGACAGTTTTCACGCGCCTATTACAAATTCGGCGGCTTTGATTTTCAGAGCCGCCGTTTCTTTTTGTCTGTACGACGACCCTTAACCATGCAGACATGGCGGCTTTAGGAGGTAGCCGCCATGAGTTATAAACCACATCGACAAATTCTTACATTCTTTGGCTTATCAAAAAAAGCCCGACCGCCACCGGGGATATTTCTACCCTTAGATATGAACTATCAAATCATCTAAATACTTTTTATTATTCCTATGCGTCTGTCTGCACTTTGCAGGCAGGCGCATTTTGCATTTTACAGAAGATTTTTCAAAAACTTTGCCCTTTTTTTGGCAAAGCAAAAAGTCGCCTGTATTATCCCGCGAAAAGGGGAGGTACTACCGCCTTTCGGCAGAAAGGAGGTGAACACCATGACACCTAATCGCAGGGAATTTGAAAAGCAATGTGCGTTTCAAAAGTTCTGTAAATCAGTGCTGCACAATGAAGCGTGCAACGCCCATGAGGAAATTCGTCGGCGCAGAGTTCGGGAGGTTACTTTTTCCAACCTTGCCTTGCATGAGGAACGGCAGCTTTATACCGTCGATAAGTATTTTCAAGACGAAGAAGCAGAGCCGTCTTATCAAATGGCAGGAAAAGAAATAACCCCAAAACTGCTGCTTGAAGCTATCCGGGCTTTACCCGAAGAACGGCGCAAAATTGTACTGCTGTATTACTTTGAGGGATTGACTGATATAGAAATCGGAAAGCAGCTCAATATCTCAAGAAGTACGGTACAGTATCGCCGGACAAGCTCCTTTGAGCAGTTAAAAAAATATTTGGAGGAAAACGCTGATGAATGGATTGAATGGTAAACCGACCGAGTACCCGGAAAATGCCCTTGTTCCCTATCCCGTTATTTTGGCAGCGAGCAAAGGCGACCCGGACGCAATGAAGATTGTATTGCAGCATTTCAGCGGCTACATAGCAAGTCTTTCCATGCGGAAGCTCTATGATGAACGAGGAAATGTTTATTTTGGAGTAGACGAGGATATTCGAGAACGGCTACAAGCAAAACTGATGAAAGCTATTTGTTTATTTCAACCGTAATCGTAAAGGCTCTTGGTGCTAATACACCAGGGGCTTTTATTTATTATATAACCATGATTTTATATAACATATCGTTACCATAAATAAAGCATATTCCATACTTGTTATTATTCGTATGTCCGACTATAATTATACTGATATGATTTGTAGAAAGGACTGGTGTTGCTATGGAATATATGTCTTGCCCCGAAGCAGCAAAGAAGTGGGGAATTTCTGAAAGG
>JBKUOG010000052.1:0-7647 GCA_046957575.1 Lachnospiraceae bacterium
CCTCATAGTATTCCCATGGTTCAAACTCTGCATTGGTTGCCATCACCAATACGCCGCCTGCTGCTTCGCTCTTTGTTCCAGCGTCTTCTGCCTTTGCTTCTGTGCTCTCAGCTTTGCCTGCTGCAGTAGCTGCAGTGGTTGCTGCTGCGCTTGTCTCACTGTCAGAACTGCCGCATGCTGCAAGAGATGCTGCCATACATGCTGCAAGGGCCATTGCCAATACTTTTTTCTTCATAATAATTCTCCTCCTTGATAAACCTTCGTTCAATAGGTATACATCATCAATGCATAACTATTCATTTATATCCGCTATTTATTATAGCCTATTTTGTAGATTTATCAAGTGGAATTTTTACTGCTCCGTTTTCATCTATGGAAACCGAAGAAATCCCCTCCAGATATTGATAGAATTCCTGCTTCTCCTTTTCCTCTGTCAGTTCTCTTGTATACCCTGCAGAAGAAGTCCCTGGAAGAACCGTAAGAACAGCCCTGTCTCCCTCCAGCCGCACTTTTAAAAGCATGGTTTTGGGAATAGAACTTCCAAAGACAAAATTGCCCAGACTGTATACGATTGGCTTTCCGTTATAATATTCAATTCCCTGAAGTACATGGGGATGGCTTCCGATTACCAGATCGGCCCCGGCATCTATATACTGGTGTCCCAGCGTTTTCTGATATTCCTTTGGATATTCCTCCCTCTCAATTCCCCAGTGAACATACACCACAACATAATCATTGACTGCTTTGGCTGCCCGAATCTGTTCTAACAATATAGTCGGATCATAAGTTGCAAGCATTCCGGCGCTGTAGGCAGTAGCTGCCCAGTCTGCTACCGGGATAACTCTGGTTGCCCCTAAAAATCCAATCTTTTTTCCGCCTGCTTCTATGGTCTGCCACCGTTTCGCCTCTTCAAAGGTTCCGGCTCCGACCCGCAGAATTCCGGCCTCATCCAGAGTTTTGCAGGTATCCAGCAGTGCATCTGTACCAAAATCCAGCGCGTGATTGTTGGCCAAAGTGACAATATCAATTCCCATCTCCTGAAATATGGAAACTTTTGCAGGCGGCAGGCGGAATGTATACTGCTTATCCTCTGCCTTTTCTCCTCGGTCGCTGAAAGGGAACTCCTGATTTACCATAAAAATGTCTGCATTTCGGATCTCTTCCAAATATCCCGGTCCTACTACTCCGCCAATGCCTCCACTCTTTTCATAAGCCGCCAACACATGATCCGATAAAAGTACATCCCCACCAAAGAGCAGTTCCACTGCCTGGCTGTCCTGAGTCTGATTTTCCTGAACCTGGCTCTCCCAAAAAGGACCATCTTCTGTCAAAATCGTAATTTCCGAAACTGTGCTCTCTTCTGAAACAATTTCCAGGCCGGGGCGACTGCTTTCTGTCGAACCTGCTTCTGCTCCCGGCCTGCTTTCCTTTATGACCGCATGTTCATATTTACGAACATCAGCTGCTGTAGTTTTTATCAGCCATACAGCAAAAATTCCTGCTAAAGCAACTGTTCCAAGCAGCAGAATCCATAGAACCTTTTGCTGTCTCTTTCTGCTTTTGCTCATACATATCCCTTTATAATGCCATTATGATTCCGCCGTCACTGGCATAAACAGTGGCTACTCCGGCTGTCTCTGTAATCACAATCCGCTTAAATGCCCCTCTTTTTTCCATCTCAGCCTTTGCCGCCTCTGCCCTGGCCGCATTGTTGCAGTGAGCAATCACCAGCGTCTTCTCTCTGGTATCTCCTGCTTCCTTAAACGCAATATCACACATGCGCTGCAAGGCTTTGTTCATCCCTCTGGCCTGATCCAGCTTAATAATTGCTCCATGATCCGCCCCCATCACCGGCTTAATATTCAGCGTAGTGGCAAAAAAAGCCTGAAGTCCGGATAAACGCCCGTTTTTGCGCAGTACGTCCAGAGTTTCCAAAACAAAGTAGGTGTTCATCTTATCCCGAAATGTTTCTGCCTTTTCAGATATTTCCTCAAAAGAAAGTCCTGCCTCGCAAAGTTCCTGAATATACAGTGCCTGGTTTAACTGGCCTGCTGAAGCAGAATTTGATCCCAGCACCAAAATATTTTTATCATGGCCATGCTCTTCATAATACAGATCCATGCCCAGACGGGCTGCATTATATGTGCCGCTTAAATGCTCTGATAATGTGATGACAAACACATTCTCTGCATCGCATTCGTAAGCTTCTTTAAAACTTTCTGGAGACGGGCAGGCAGTCTTGGGGCACTCCGGGCAGGCTGCCACCAGTTCCAAAAACTTTTTCTGATCAAACGTCTCGTCATCAACTATCGATGCACTGCCTACCTGAAGGGTAAGCGGAATCATCTGAAAATGAGGATCCTCTCTTAATTCTCTTGGTAAATCCAAGCAGCTGTCGCCAATAATTTTATAAGTCATGGTTGTGCCTCCCGCATTATTTATAACCTGATTCTGCATCAAGTAGTAATCATTACTACTTATTATAACATCATCTTTTTTCTTTTTCAATCTTTTCATACAACAAATTCTGTAGTATAATACATTTCAAAGAAGCCACACATGATAGTATGCATATCGATTGGAGGTTATTATGGATTCTACATTTTTATTCGGATTTTTCGGCGCTATTATTTTAATTGTTCTGTTTGTTGTAGCTGCAACTATTTCCACTGTTTCCAGTGTATTAGGCGCAGTGACAGATGATTTAAACGAGGATAAATAATGCAGAAAAACGCCGCGATCCTATCTGAGATGCGGCGTTTTTTGCTTCCAAACATCCGGAAAAGCTGCCAGTAGCAAGTTTTCTCGGTCTGATTCTACTACACTTTATGATTCTGCTCTCTAAAGCCTATGGCCTTACCTTTTCTCCGGTCCTGAAATCTATGATTTCAGCCGGATCATAATAAATCCTGTCCCTTTCTCTTAAAACCAGATGTTCATCCGCCGTCTCTATCAGGCTGACTGCACAGTTTGGCGGAACGCATCCCTGCCAGAAATCCTGTCTGTTTTCATAAACGCTGTTTAAAATCGCTCTGGACGCACATCCATGGGAAGCAATCAGAATGGTTTTATCCTGATACTCTGGCGCAGCTGTAATCTCTTCTAAAAACTCTCTGGTTCTCTTACAGACTTCTGCCACCGTCTCTCCATCCTTTGGCGGCTCAAAGTGAAATGGATCGGTATAAAATTTGTCAAATGTCTCTTTTGAAACGGGAATCTGAAAATTGCCGGACCGGCATCCCAGCCCCTCCCACAAGCCAAAATGGATCTCCCGAATCCTGTCATCCTCTAAAATCGGAATCTGACGGTCTTTTAATACAATCTCTGCTGTCTGCCTGGCTCTTTTCAGCGGACTGGTAATACAGAAATCAAAGGGGATATCCTTCATCCCCTCTGCTGTAATCTGAGCCAGACGGATCCCTTTGTCATTTAGCCGAGTATCCGTCTGTCCCTGAAGGCGTCCTTTTGTATTCCAGTCTGTTTCTCCATGCCGGATAATGTATAGACGCATCTTCACTCCTTTATTTCGCCAATAACTCCATTAGTTCATTGCTTCTGGCAATAAATCTGGTCATTCTCTCAGGAGTTAAAGAGCCATGGCTTAAAGAAGCCAGGTCATATAGCTGCTCGCAGATCTCTTTGGTGTGAGCGCCGTCTTTATTTGCCAAAACATGCTGAACCAGCTTGTGGTTGGCATTTAATACCAATGTTTCCTGTGGTCCGAACATGCCCGGATCCATACCGTACATATTGTACATCTTCATCATATCCTGCATTCTTCGGGACTCTTCGGATACGGTAATCATGGACGCAATGTTTTCGTTTTTCAGCTTCTCCACTTTTATGGTCAGCTTGTCATTGTTCAGAACGTTTTTAAAAAGCTCTGTCAAACTGTCTGCCGTCTCTTTAAACGCCTCTTTTTCCTCTTCAGGAGTCTCTTCTTTAAAGGTATCGGTCAGATCCGCATCAATGCGAAGGAACTTCACGCCCTCGTTTTTCTGCTCCATATGGCTGATAAACGGACTGTCGATGTTGTGCTTTAAAATCACAGCATCCAGGCCGGCTTCTTTAAACATATTGATATACTGGCTCTGCTCTTTTTCGTCTGTCACATAGAATACGGTATTTTCGTGCTTTTCTTTGTTTTCATCCAGGCACTGGGCAAGAGTCAGATATTTGCCGTCCAGGTTTTTGAAGATAATATAATCTTTCATCTTTTCAGCAAACTTTTCATCTTTGATGCAGCCGAATTTGATAAATGGATTAATATCATCCCAGTATTTCTCATAATTTTCCCTGTCGGTCTTGCACATGCCGGACAGCTTGTCTGCTACCTTTTTCGTAATATAGTCAGAAATCTTCTTTACAAAGCCGTCATTTTGCAGCGTACTTCTGGATACATTTAACGGCAGATCCGGGCAGTCGATAACACCCTTTAGCAGCATCAAAAATTCTGGAATCACTTCCTTAATATTATCTGCAATAAATACCTGATTGTTGTACAGCTTAATGGTACCCTCCAGACTATCATACTCCATATTCAGTTTGGGGAAATACAGGATTCCCTTTAAGTTAAATGGGTAATCCATGTTTAAATGGATCCAGAACAGCGGTTCTTTATAATCCATAAATACTTTGCGGTAGAATTCTTTGTATTCTTCCTCGGTGCACTCGTTGGGATGCTTGTTCCACAATGGGTTTACATCATTTAATGCAACCGGGCGCTTTAAAATCTTATACTTTTCTGCGGCAGGAGAAACTTCCACAACCTCTTTCTCGCCGTTTTCGTTTTCCTTTTCTTCCGTCTTTGCTTCTTCTACAATCGTCTCAATGATGGTATCCTTATCCGTCAGTTCCTCTTTCTCAATGGTCTCATACTGAGGACCTTCTGCTGTATTGGAAAGAAAAATCGGAACCGGCATAAATGCACAATATTTTTCAATGACTTCTCTGGCCCGGTATTCATTGGAAAACTCTGTGCTGTCCTCGTTTAAGTACAGGGTAATGGTGGTTCCGAACAGTTCTCTGGCCCCTTCTGTCATCTCATACTCAGTGCCGCCTTCAGACTCCCAATGCACCGGCTTTGCATCCGGTTTATAAGATTTTGTATCAATGGTAACCTTATCTGCCACCATAAATGCCGAATAGAATCCCAGTCCGAAATGGCCGATAATCTGATCTTCATTGGCCTTGTCCTTGTACTGCTCCAAAAATGCCTGAGCACCGGAAAATGCAATCTGGTTAATATATTCGTCTACTTCTTCTTCTGTCATGCCCAGTCCGTTATCAGAGATGGAAATGGTTTTTTCCTTAGAATTTACAGATACTTCTATTTTATATTCTACATCTTCCGGTTTTTCAAACTCTCCCATCAATTCCAGCTTTTTCAGCTTGGTAATGGCATCGCAGCCATTGGAGATCAGTTCGCGGTAGAAAATGTCGTGATCGGAATACAGCCATTTTTTAATAATCGGAAATATGTTTTCACTGTTAATTGTCAAACTTCCTGTCTTTGCTGCCATGATAATACACTCCTTTTTTTATTGTAACTGTGCTTTACTGCCTATTGTAATACCGAAGCCCTGAAATGTCAACAAAAAATCAGCACTCAATTGAATTGAGTGCTAATAAACCACCATTTCCAGTTTCTCCCGATCCATAAATGGAAACGATAAACGCCACTCTATTTCTTTTTGCGGCTCAAAATATAAGGAAGAGGATGCATAGCGAATCGTTTCCATTTCTTGGCATCTTCCTGTGCCCCCGCCGATCATTGCAATTGCCGACGCACCGGAAGAAAACGGCGCTTTCAGATCCTCATTTTTCAAGCACTTTCTTAGTAAATGGGCGCTTAGTATCCAAAAAAGCAATGGTTAAAAGAAATTGCTGTACTCTATCAGAGTTTAATATTAACATTGCAGTATACGCCGTATCATAAGTAGGAAAACAAATCTTTCTCTTTGAAAAATCCTCTTTATGAGAGGTCAGATAAGCCCATGTTTTAGGTGCGTCATTTGTTATATGAGAAGTATCTTCTCGAACTTTTTTCTGCGTGACAATTACATATCTTTTAAAACTGGCAGCAACCGGTGCCTTAAACATACTACTCTTTTTATAAGAGGGAAAACGTATTTAGATTCAATATCAATAGTTTCCTTTAAGCCATTTATCAAAAAATCACCTTGATAGGATAATTCCATCACTTTGGAACAATCATGTTTTACGCCTTGTCTCCATTCAAAGGAACAAACTCCAGAAAAATTCTGAACATCCTTAGCCGCATCACTGTAAATTACATGTCTCACAGTATTCCGGATTCACTTCGATTCCAATGATTTCTGAAGCATCAAAAATCAAGCTGCTTTTCACAAAACTACCAACGCCACATGTCGGTTCTATAATAACGGATGGCTGCAATTTTTTTGTTCTTGAAGATACTGACAAATAGCCATACCACACCTTTTGAATTTCATTTGCGTTCTTGCCGTTATTCCAATTTCATTTATAATATCACGAAATCGTGATTTTTTTCAAGAACTTCAGCAAAAGAAGGAGACTGTCGCACTAAGTAATTAGTATGACAGCCCCTTTGATACGGGATTACTGCATCAAAAATGCAACATTTTCTTCTGCCTGTTTTAATGCAGAATCTAAATCTTTTGAACCTGTACGGTATTCTGTTAAAGCTGTTTTTACTGCATCTGCCGCCTCTGCTGTATAGATACCGTAGTTAACTCTGGGCACAGTGTCAGAGAATTCAAGAATCATTTCAAATACAGGCTGATTTCCATAGAATGGCTGTTCTGCCTTATAGTTTGGCTGATCCTTTGCCGGAAGATAGCTAGTAACTGCTGAAATGTCCGTCAAAAGCTGATTGTACAGTTCTGGACTTCCTGCAAATGTATCCTTCAGAAAATCAATTGCCAGTTCCTGGTTTCCAGTATCCATTACTACCCAGCTGGAACCGCCGGTGTTTCCTGCATTGGCAGCTCCCTCTATGTCTGCAAAACGGGGCATGTTGGTCAGTGCCCATTTTCCGGAAAGAGATTCATCTTTCTGCAAAGTATTCATAATCCAGCAGGCATTAATCGTTCCCATGGTGCTGCCGTCGAAATAGGAGGAGTAGTAGGAATCCATATCGGAACGAATCTGAAGAATCCCCTTATCTACTAATTCCTTATACACTTCAAATACAGCCCGCAGTCCTTCATTGTTTACCAGATTCAGACTTCCGTCTTCTTCAAAATACCAGTGTCCGCTGCTTTGCAGCATGCAGTTAACTAACTGGAAATTATCAGCCGTTGTCAGCATCGGAAGCCCAGTTTCTTTTACAACCGGCTCTGCCTTTGCAATAAATTCATCCCATGTCAAATCTGTTAAATCCTCAATGGTCAGTCCGGCCTGCTCTAACAGATCCGTGCGGTATGCTGCAATGGAAGTTGCATTGTCAAAAGGCACCGAATAGATTTTTCCATCTACCGTACCCGCTTCCACCTTATACTGGGCAAAATCTTCATATACGATACCGGAATTTGTTAAGTCAACAAAATAATCTGGATATAATGTAACAAATTTCTTGATATTTGTATCAGAAATTAGTTGATTGTCTTGAAAAATGCTTGATTTACGGGCATATTCGCAGGTTTG
>JBKUOG010000053.1:0-6758 GCA_046957575.1 Lachnospiraceae bacterium
AGCAAAATTATGGTGCTCCCAAAATTACGATAGAACTGCGTAAAACCGGCGAAATTATCTCAGAAAGAACGGTTGGGACATATATGCACCAAATGGGACTCCGTGCTCAATGGAGCAAGCCATGGACGATTACCACAAAAGATTCTGATTTCAGCACAGAATTACAAAATATCCTTGATGAACAAGTTTAATTCTGATCGCCCGAATGCTGTTTGGTGTTCGGATATTACTTACATCTGGACAATAAACGGATTCGTCTATCTGACCAGTATTATGGATTTATTTTCCAGAAAGATCATTGCATGGACACTTTCAGAAACATTGGAAGTATCTTGTGTAATTGATACTATAAATAAAGCCAAAGCTCGTCGAAATATTGATCAGCCGCTAATCATTCATTCAGATCGTGGCAGTCAGTACGTTGCAAAAGAATATAAAAAAGCAACTGAAAATATGCAGCGTAGTTATTCAAAGAAAGCATTTCCGTGAGATAATGCATGCATTGAATCATTCCATTCCATTATTAAACGTGAATGGCTGAATCGATTTAAAATCCGAGATTATAAACAGGCATATCGGTTGGTTTTCGAATATCTGGAAGCTTTCTATAATACCAAGCGGATTCATAGCCATTGTGACTATATGTCACCGGATGAATTTGAACGAGTATACGAAAGAACTCACATGAAGATAGAGCTTTTGGCAAGTTAAAATGGGGAGAAATTTCTCATTTTAACTTGTACTAAATCTTGACATAGGACCAAACAGCCTCAGGCACAAACCTTAGACCTGGCAACATTGGTGGAACAGCTTCAAAAATCACCGGAGCTTGCAAGCACCCTGGCAGCATTGCTTACCGCTCAAAAGGCTGGCTAAAATCTCAAATTAGCAAGAAGTCCATTTTTCTTAGCAAGCTCTCCATTTTGGTTCGTTTCCAATTAGCAAAAAATTCATTGTAACGCATAAACAAAAAAGTAACCCTCCAACCCTGGTAGATGGTTTCAACAAAAGGCTGCGGCTGAAGAAAAAAAGCCGAAAACCCTTAGTTTTACGCTGATAAGGAAGTATTTACAACAACTTATCACTAACGCTGACAGACAGGGTGCAAACAGAGAGTTAATCACTTTCAATAGTGGTCGGCTCTCTGTTTTTCTATCTTCACTTTGTTACGCAATAGAACGTCATTTTTGAGGGTAGAAGTATAAAATATCGTCTAAGCGTTTTACACGTTCTGCAAGTCGCATAAATCAAGCGTTTTTTGCCCTCTACTGCGTAACATACCTATCCCCAAATCAGCAGTTTTATAAAGCGGTGGATTAGACAGTTTTTGGATACCTCATAACTTCCGGTGTTGGATTATCCGATATTGGATTTTCCGACATCGGTTTATCCGACATCGGAAAATCCAACGCAATTAAATAAAGATATAAATAACTAAAGAAATACCAAATACGGATTTAATCAAATATCCATTCCCTTCCTATCCTTTCCCTAATCCCTCTCCTTTAGGGTAAGGCAAAGCGGCAGAGCCGCCGGAATGGAAAGGAATGGAACGGAAACGGCAATATAAAAATATCGTTTGTTATGTTACGCAGTAGAACCTTATTTTTAAGGGTGGGAATATAAAAACCCTTACTCCTGCCCTTATCTCCGCTGTAATGCCGTTTAAATCAAGCGAGAAGCACTCTTTATCGCATAACATTCCATACTGGATAGAGAGCGTAAGCGGTTTATCCGATTGCGCTCTCTTGGCTGCCCGACAGCAAAGACAGGGAAAGCCGTCAAGGACGCGCAAGCGTGCAATTTATCCTTGACGGCTTTTTCTGGCTTTGCTACTACCTGTCAAAACGGAATTGCAGGATAGCTTTGATAAGTTGTGCTTTCAGACGGTCTTGAATATCGTCGTTGATATGTCCACGATAGGTAGACAGATATTTAATCCGCGCAGTGTAATGCCGCAGTACCGCGTCCATGGCTTCCGGCTCGCCTGCAACAGCTTTCTCGATGGTTTCAAAGGGTATCAGTTTCTTATTCCTCATGTTTAGTTTCCTCCAGTTCTTTTCTTAACTGCTTCAATGCCGCCAGTTTCCAGTAGTTGACTGTACTTCTGCTTCTTCCGTACTCATTCCCGATTTTTCTTTCGCTGTAACCGAGGAAGAAATTCATCAGCAGAGCAGTACGCCTTTGTTCTGACAGATTAGCTAATGCGTCGGCTAATCGTTTACTTGTCACGACCACTTCTTTCCCTTGAACGACAAAAACAGTCGGCTTCTCATAAACATACTGCTTAAAATAGTTATCGGTTGCTAACGGTTCAAAAGACGTTTCCGACATCAGATAGTCAAGCGACACTTCATGCTTCTGTTTCCGTCCAAAATCGCGGTACGCACTGATTGCCGCATTGCGGAGAACGATTTTACAGAACGCGGCAAAGGCATATTCGATATGCTCCATGAATTGTTCAGAATACTTCATCATAACTCACCCCCTTTCTTCCCAGTAGGGGGCTATTACAACAAACGCCCATGCAGGCATAAAACCGCATAGGCGTTTGGTAATATGAGTTATTTAAGTAATTATGATGATTTGTGTATTCATCTTCATAACCGCAAAATCCCGTTGCATGGAATAGGCTTTTTTTAACAATGGAATAGAATTAAAACTGTGAAAAAGAAACATGGCAATATCTCCCGACACCGCCATGTCTATAAAAAATAATTGTGTATTTGCCGCTATTCCATTTTATATACAGGAAATGGCGGTTTGTTTTCCTATCACAAAACAGAAAGAGCCAATAATCATAAGATTTATTTCTTGTGATTATCGGCTCTGTGATAACTGAAATATTCAGATTTTTTACATTGATAAGATTTTCCTGCTTACACTTCGGACAGTATAGTGGGAAATTCTTTATTTCTGTATCTTCCCGTATTCTTAATCGAGTTTTATTATTGCATACAGGACATAAAATCCATTTTTCTTTTTGCAATACACCACCTCATTTCTAATCAGACTACTTTCAATGGAAATCATAAACAGAATGTTGGAAAATCACTTGTTTCCCCAAAATGGTAATTGCTTTCTTGCTACATTGATTTACGCACCGATAACATAAGGTACACCGTCCGTTTGCTACAATCTTACATTTGGATAATGACAAATTATTCATAGGACACACCAATGCACATTTCCCGCACTTTATACAAGCGTCGGTATCTATCTGTATTTTGTCTGAATATTCTTGTGTTTTATGGTAAAACCAAAGCCGCTGTCCCAAAAGCCCTGCAATATGGCATAAAAATCCCAAACCGTCTTTAGTTGGAGTACCATTTTTCAAATTGCACACCGCTGATTTTATGCGTTCTTCTGCTTGTATAACAATTTGCTTATTTTGAGCCGGAGTACGCTTTAAGGCTTTTACATCACAAATGCAATCCGGCATTTTCAAATGAAGTCCACCCCATACCTGTGCGCCGTATCGTTTGAACAATCTTGCAGCTACACCCGCACCGTCGCCGCTAAACAGTCCCATTGTTGCAATAATGAAAACACGTTTTCCTTTCCATATATCAGAATTTTCGCAGATAAAATCCCGTACAATTTTAGGCAAGTTACTGTAATAGATTGGATAAGCAAAAATAATGTCTTTATGATATGTAACTTTTTCCATTGTACCTGTATCTTCTAAAGGGGTTATTTCAATGTTCCTATCATATAGAGCAACAAACTTTTCTAAACAATATTTTGTATTTCCTGTTCCGCTAAAATAAATCCCTATCATATTTTTTCTCCCGTATTATCTAAAAAGGAAAGTTGAAAAACGTCCATAAAATCAATGACCTTCTCTCTCCAATCATTATCATAATTTACATTATTCATGGTGGCTAATGAAGTTACGCCATGTATAAAAGCCCAAATGGTTATGATAATATCATTTTGCTTTTCTTCCGAATAGTGCGTCTGCTCTAATAATTTACTTACAATATTTTTATAGATAATATAAGGTTTATAGTTTTGGTCGTCTGGTATTGATAATGATAAGTCAATTTTTATATTGGATTGAGAATATAAAAATTGAAAATAAGAGGGGTTGTCTACAAAGAAAGATACATAGGCTATCCCCATATCTTTCAATATTTCTGCAACATTATTATTCTTTTGAACGGCACTTTCTAATTGTTTAGAAAATCTATCTGTGATAAATAATTGCATTGCTTCAAGCAATTCTTCTTTACTTTGAAAATGGCTATAAGGAGCAGCATGGCTGACACCACACGCCGCAGCCACCTTTCTCAAAGAAAATCCATTTACTCCCTCTGTACTTACAAGCTGAATACCTGTTTCGATTAAAGCGTTTCGCAAGTCTTTATGATGATAAGTCTGTCGTTTCTGTGCCATGCTAAGTCCTCCAATCTTTACACTGTCTATATTATAAAGCCTAAACTTTACAGTGTCAAGTTTGAGGGGGATTTTAAGTTGTAATACTTGAAAATTTTTTCCCTAAACGGTTATTTATTTGGCATTTCAGAAACTTTTCCGTAATAAGAGATAAGAAAAACTTTTTGAAAATTTTCTCTTAAAACTTCGGCAAAATCACCTTGTTCGGTGTTGTAGGTAGTGAGAGGAAAATCAGAGGGTTTGGGATACTTCCCAACAAGCAAAATGCAGGGCATTTTCGGAAAAGGGTACTCTTTTCCTATGCTTGCTGAGAAACTTATCACATTACAAATCAAAGAAAGGACGGGAAAGGAATGGAACGAAAACAAGAACAAGGTACAACAGATGATAGGCAGAAACAGGGAAATCCGACAGATGGAACAGTGATTTATAAAATCGGCGGCACATTCTATGAAGTGTCTACCTCTTGCGGCGGCTCTGAACCGCTTTTTGAAAAGATGAAGCGGCTCATAAAATCAGAAAACCTCAAAACGCCTGCTGACAAAGGAAAAGATGTCCGCTATAATGAAGATAGCAACCTGTCTGTCGGGCGTTCATTACAGGAGGAATGAACATGACAGCAAATACATATAAGCCCGAACAGATAACCGCATTATATGCCCGTTTAAGTCAAGAGGACGCATTAGACGGCGACAGCAACAGCATTGTTAATCAGAAAGCAGTTCTGTCAAAATACGCTTCGGATAATGGCTTTACCAATCCGGTATTTTTCATTGATGACGGCGTTTCCGGTGTGACTTTTGACCGCCCGAATTTTAACTGCATGATTGCAGAGATTGAAGCCGGAAATGTGGCGACAGTCATTGTCAAGGATATGTCCCGCTTGGGGCGTGATTATCTGAAAGTCGGCTACTATACGGAAATCTTTTTCGTTGAAAGAGATGTACGCTATATCGCAATCAATGACGGTGCGGTAAAGAGGATTTTTTATTTATGCGTTGCCGGAAACGGACCTATGCGGATAGCGAAAACTCTGAAAGCTGACAAAGTGCTGACAACACGCGCCCATTATGCAAAGCAGAAAGAACTTACAGAAAAGGTAAAGGAAGAACAGCAGAAAGTAGATATTATATTTAACTTTGTGGGAGAAATTCATTTGCCGACTGACCTGCAGACGGAACAGAAAGAAGCCACTAAACAGAAAAAGACGGCATAGCCCTTGAACGGAGCTATACCGCCAAATCGAAAACTATACTTCCTTGTAACCGGAAGCTCTTGGGAATTTCCTGCTTTCATTTTATCAGCGCCTTACTCCGCCGCCCTTTGTCCTGTTATAGGATTTCTCTGCGCGGAAGATCCTGATCAGGCGCTTTTCTTTTTTATTCAGTCTTTTTTCCGAACAGGGAAGTATTCTTACGTAAGCCTGCCTTCCATACTTGATATCAGCGTATACATCTCCGTTTCCTTTTCCGTTAAAATGTGAATGAACTCTGTGATACACATGGATGGACTGTCCTACATAAACATCCTTATATCTTCGAAATCCCCGTCCTCTGGGCTGATTGTCATAAATAAGAATCACGTAGCAGCCGGGACCGTCCTGATACTTATAACCGGAAGTGCCTCTCCCGCCTCTCCAGGAGCTGATCCAGTTTTTTTCAAAGTCTTTCCAGAACAACATTCCTTTGGAAATAATCTTATTCCTTTTTCTCCTGTCCATGAAAAAGGATGCCACAGGCCGTATAATCGTAATAAATACAAATACTCCCAGAATCCCCAGAACCAGATACATAACTACCTGTCCGGGATCCGGAGATTTTATATTGATCTTTTCCGGTATCTTTTTCAGTATTTCTCTGATGTATTCTGATAAATCCATATCATCCCTTATCCTCTGAAGTATATTTTACGCTTCTCCCCATACACTTCTGTTTTTACAACAACTCCCCCAGATGTTTCTCGAAGCATACACCTTCATTGCGGTTCGTTCCCTCAAGAACCGTATCATGAATTGCCCTGGAAATAAAATTTACTGCCTTTTTTACAGTTTCCGCAGTATCCGCTCCTTTTACCATGCCTGCGCTTAAAACTGAGGCAAAAAGATCTCCCGTGCCGGAATAGCTTCCTCCTTCTTTTTTTGCCGTAACCCATTCCCAGATACTTTCATTTACGATCAGATTTGCCATTTCCGCCTCTTTGTCTGCACTCTGCGTATAAAGATCAATTCCCGTGATCACTGCTTCTGTATGAAAGTTCTCTGCGATCTTCTGTCCGGTTTTCCGGATTTCAACCATAAATGCCTCTGTTTCCAGGCCGGACAAATACTTCCACCGGCAATGCATTTCTTCTTTTCCATAAAG
>JBKUOG010000054.1:0-6586 GCA_046957575.1 Lachnospiraceae bacterium
CCCGATTGTGTTCGCAGATGACGTATTTGCTTTCCTGTTGTAATATCCGTCTGTTCCTGGTTCAAAATAGTTCCTCCTCTCTGATACTGATTTTATCAATGATATTTCGCAATAGCCAGCAATGAACACTTGCATTGCGCAAGACGTTACATTATCTTCTGAAACATATGGCGAACCTTATCTAACCGACTATTTGGGCGGCGAGGTTGTACTACAGGTTCCCCTGAAGTTTCCTGATACCCTTTCAATTCTGTCAAGCAAACGCTTCTTCCATTTGTATAGAAATTCAAATCACTTTTGTATTCCCCGATCCGCCGAGCCGGTATTTCTCCAGTTAAAATTGCCTCATTATTTTTTAACGAAGTTGTTTCAATTACCGCATCATATTTCACAGCATCATGATAAGCTCGTGAAAGATATTCCTGCGGCGCAAATAGGGTAAAAGAAAGATAGGGTTCTAAAACTTGCGTTCCCGCTTTTTTTAATACCTGTTCCAACACAACAGGCGCAAGAAAGCGGAAATCTGCCGGAGTACTGACCGGGCTGTAATAAACACCATATTCAAAGCAAATTCTGCAATCTGTTACCTCCCATCCATACACTCCCTGCTCTAATCCATACCGAATCCCTTCCATAACTGCGTTTTGAAAGCTTTGGTTTAAATAACCGAGAGACACTTTACTTTCATATTCTGTTCCGCTTCCAACAGGAAGAGGAGTGACAGCCAAACCAATCGACGCCCAAAAGGGATTTGGCGGTACTTCAATATGAATTGTATAATGAGCCTCTTTTCGTGGTCTTTCCAGATAAATAACGGTAGGCTCTTTTATTGCTACCTCGACACTATATTTTTCATTTAATAAAGAACAAACAACTTCCAATTGTACTTTTCCCAAAAAGGAAAGAATAATTTCATGAGTGATAGAATCAATCATAAAATGCAGAAGCGGATCAGTATCCGCAATCTCTGTAAGGGCATCCAGTAATACTCCCCTTTGCTCTGCTTTGATTGGCTCTATCGTTGTCCGAAAAAACGGCAGGGGATTATCCGTCCACGCCTTGCGTGGCAATAGTTTTTCATCTCCCAGAACATCATTTAGTTTTAATGTATTGTCAGATAAAATAACAATCTCCCCGGAATCAGCGGTGTCTGTTGGGACGATTTCTCCATCAAATGGAATTGACATCTCTGTAATTTTAATTTTTTCCTTTTTTGACAAAAGAATCGTTTCCCGTAAACAAAGCGTACCGCTATAGAGCCTTAAATAGCAACGTCGTTTTTTCTGCTCGGTATATTCAATTTTAAATACATACCCACACAATTCCGATTGACTGTCGTCTGTTTCCAATGAAAAAACTTCTGTAATCACTTCAAGCAATTCTTTTACCCCGATATTGTCTTTTGCGCTTCCATGATATACCGGAAAAAGCGTTCCCCTTTGTACCCTTCGTTTTATTTCTTTTTGCAGTTCCCACAGTGTCAAAGGGACTCCTGAAAGATATTTTTCTAAAATATCATCATTCCCAGCAATTACAGCATCCCACTTTTCAAAATCTGCAACATCAGAAAGTATTATTTCTGAACAGAAATGAACTTCCTGCATAACAATCATATCTTCTGTCAATTTTTCTCTGATATTTTGATAAGTTTGCTCAAGAACAACACCACTTTGATCTATTTTATTGATAAAAATGATTGTTGGTATCTTCATTTTCCTTAGCGCATGAAACAGCACTCTGGTCTGGGCTTGTACACCATCTTTTGCGGACACTACTAAAATTGCTCCATCCAGAACCGATAAGGAGCGATGCACTTCTGTTAAAAAGTCCATGTGTCCGGGGGTGTCCACAAGATTAACTTTGTACCCTTTCCAGCGAAAAGATGTAACGGCAGCCTGAATTGTAATTTTCCTTTGACGTTCCAAAGCCATAGAGTCCGTTCTTGTTGTACCTTTATCTACACTACCTGGTTCCATGATTGCCCCGCTTGTATACAGCAGGCTTTCTGTCAGTGTTGTTTTTCCTGCATCAACATGCGCAAGAATGCCGATATTAATTATTTTCATATGTCGTCCTCCATTCACAGCCAAAAAAAGGCATAAAAATCCCCAGCAGTAAAATACTTTTACCACTGGGGATACAATCTGTGGACATACACATAAAAGACACGCACCAATAGGTACTTGCCACTTTTCTTGCCATGTCAATATAAATAAGGCAAAAGTATTCTTAAATTTGGTACAAAAAACTAAGCCCTTGTTCCAAAGGACATCCCAAAGTTTTTTGTTCCCACTATTTGATTATAGTTTTATTTAAGAATACCTTGCCGCATATTTTTTAACTCCTTTTTGGAAATGTAGTAATTATAACACATCTGCATCTGAAAAGAAAGCATTAAATAATATTGACTTACATTAAATTTTCTGGAGACTTATGCTAATATTCAAAGAAACAAATCGAAATATACAAGAGGATTTTTTATGGGAAACGAGATAAATATTGCATTACTTCAAATGCTTCCGGGTAAAGATATTACAGAAAATATGGAAAAGGCATAATTATTTAAAAAATAGAGCAATCGCAACCATAATCTGAAAAGGGAGATAATATTTAAGAAACATCAAATATTCGGATAATTATCCTGTAAAGGTTGTCATTCTCTGTTCAGATGCAGAGACAATAAAAACAGCCGAACAACATCAAGGAAAATTTGGCTATTCCCCATACTGGCTTTTGCTAAACAACTCCAACCAATCACCCCAGTAGACAGTAACCTCCATTTTGAAACTGGAATAAATTTGTCGAGCATCACAATTCCAATCTCATAGAAATGACTTCCTGAAATCCGGCTATGCGGGAGCGAAATCCTTTGGGATTTCTTCCACACTCGACAAATCCAGCCCGTTCGTACATAGAAACTGCTCTTTCATTTTCAGCAACTACTTTAAGTTCAAGCTGGTTATATCCCGCTGTTTTAGCACATTCGATACACGAAGTCAGCAAAGCCTTACCAATTCCAAGTCCCCAATACTTTTTCACAACACTGATGCCAAATTCTGCTCGATGCCGTACCTTATATTTTGTACCGATTGCCTCAATTCCTGCTGTTCCCGCAATTACACTATCAACTATGGCAAGCAATTCAATCTCTCTTTCACTCTCAGCTTTTTCTTTCAGAAACTGGCTCTCCTGTGCGACATTAAAACTGTTTTCATCTGGATATGTAAGCAAATAATCTGTTTCACTATGTGTCAGATTGAAATTATCCACTACAAGCTGACCATCACTCTCTGTTCCATTCCTCAAACAACATTCCATGCCATTACTTAATATTATTGTTTTGTTATATCTCATAACTGCTCCTTTACTGACAACTGTCCTCAAAGTCAGCTTCTTCATCTATACAATATCCTAAGCAGAAAAATGTTTTCTCATTTCATATTGTTTAACAAATACACTAAATTTCAATTTCTTCAAAAAAGCGTTCAATGCCTGATCCCGTTCATCCACATTTATTACTCTCATCTCTAAACTCTTTGTTTGTTTAAGTAAATCTAACAAAATCTCTGTGGCAACTCCCATTCTGCGATATTTGGGATGTACCGCTAACTGCGCAATATCTCCTTTTATTTTGTCCACAATACCATATCCAATCAAGTTTCCATCAAATTTAACAATCGTATAAGAAAAGGATTTCGCGATTGCACAAACAGCGTCTTTTGCGTTTTGCCATGAAGGTGGATAAGTCCAAAAATCTTTGACTGCTGTCCATTGATCATCTTGTAATTTTTCCGGATGTTCCAGTTTCCACACTTTATGTATGCCCGGTTCTTTTATCTTGCCCGTCAGTTGGTAACAATTCAATATTCTGTTAATTCGAAATCCCTGTTTTTTATATAAAGTGAGCGCCTTCTCATTATCTTGAATCACTTCCAGTTGATACACGCTGATTTTATTTTTTATACATATAGTGCTAACCAGATTCAATAATTCCCCCATAATTCCTGTTCTCCGAAAATCGGGGATAACTCCTGTTCCGAGGTCATAGACTGTCTTTTCGTTATCCCAATCTCTCACTCCATTCAAGATAAAACCGACAAGCGTTCTATCTGCAAAGGCTCCAACTGAAACCGCAGGCATAAATCCATTTCTTTTCAGCATTGTTTCAAAAGATTTAAAAGGCATATCAACTGAAACCTGATAATCAGAAAATGCCTGTGTAAACGCTTCGTATATACAAACGAAATCTGTATTTTCCAATGTCCGGTATTCCATATTTTCTCCTAAAATGTCATATTTACTCTATTGGAAGATTGTGCTGTTTCAAAAATGAGAGCTTATCCCAATAGCCTCGCTGGAATAAAATTTTCCCATTCACTACCTGAAAAAAACCACACCCCCGTAACCCCAATGGATCTCGCCATTCAAGGATTGCCCATTGCCCATCCTCAAAAATATTTTCTACGATAGCTGTCATATCCGATGTTGAAAATTCGGCTGTGAACATGGTACGGATTGCTTCAATGCCTACTACTGGCTCATTCGCTACTTGGTGATTCGTCGCATTTTCATGATAAAGGGTTGTAATTGCTTCCACATCATGTTTATTGAATGCATCTACCCATAACTGAACAACTTCTTTCGGTCTTAACATTTCTGTTTTTCCTCCTATGCCTTGTGTGTTTTTATTATATCAAAAAGCAAGTTAAAAGTCGAGAATCATGATAAAGGCACAAAAACTCCACAAACCAACACACCCTCCGGGAGTGTCGAGGGTAGAGTAGCAAGCACTGCCCATGTCCGGACACATGGGCGAAATTCCCCATGCCTGCCTACCGTCCGCATGATGAAATTTCCATAGGGAAGTATCCCTAACCCTCTTTGATTTTCTTTCCGTTTTTCTCTAGCAGTCCTTGACCTTTACCCGCAGATTTGCTACAATAACACATGGATAATTCTATCCAAAAACAACTGAACAGACACGAAACCAGACTGTTGTAAATCGAACATTTTACAGCAGTTTTTTTATGCCCAAATGCAGGAAGGAGTATCAGAAATGGCAAACAGGACACGCACGAACCGCAATGAAATTTGTCTGAATGACAGGGAACAGTATATCCTTGATGAGAAGTTCAGACTGTCCGGCATGAAAAGCAAATCTGCTTTCCTCCGGAAGCTCATTCTCTATGGATATGTATATGATGTGGATTACAGTTTTTTGAGGGAGTATAACACAGAGCTTGGGCGGATCAGCTCCAGCCTGAACCAGATTGCAAAAAGAATTAACAGTACAAGCCATGTCTATCAGGAAGATATGGACGAAGTAAAGGAGTTGATGAAACAGGTATGGCATACACAAAAATCCATGCTATCACAGCAACCGTTGATAAAGCGGTAGCCTACATCTGTAACCCGGATAAGACTGATGAAAGCATCTATATTTCCTCTTATGCCTGTGCGCCGGAAACCGCAGCGATTGACTTCAAATATACCTTAGACCACTGCCGGGAAAACAGCCCGAATAAAGCCTATCATCTGATACAGGCTTTCGCTCCCGGAGAGGTCAGTTTTGAGGAAGCACACCAGATAGGGAAAGAGCTTGCCGATAAAGTTTTAGAGGGAAAATATTCTTACGTTGTCACCACACATATTGATAAAGGTCACGTCCATAACCACATCATTTTTTGTGCCACAGACAACCTTGAACATAACAAATATCATGACTGCAAGCAGACCTATTACCGCATCCGGAAATTGAGTGATGAGCTGTGCAGCGAGCATAACCTTTCCGTCATTATCCCCGGCGGGGAGCGTGGAAAAAAATATAATGAATGGCAGTCAGACAAAAACGGTGCAGCGTGGAAAACGCAGATAAGAAAGGACATCAATGCTGCCATAAAATCATCTTCCACCTATGAGGAATTTCTGCTCCTGATGCGGGCAAAAGGCTATGAAATAAAAGGGGAAAGTTTTGAGGAAGATGCGCCAAAATATATCTCATTCCGCCCGCTTGGAAAAGACCGTTTTGTGCGTGGCAGCGTGAAATCCCTTGGCAAAGAATATACAAAGGAGCGGATCAAAGAACGGATTGAATTGAAACGGGAACGGAAGGCTGTTATCCCGAAAAAAGATTACTCTAACAGAAAACTGGTTGACACCTCTGATGAAAAATTCCAGAACAGTCCGGGACTGCAAAGGTGGGCAGCTATCCAGAATTTAAAGATTGCTGCACAGGCATATAATGAAGCCGGTTCTATTAAAGAACTGGAGCAGAAAATCGCCACCACAGCCGCCACAGGGAAGGAAGCAAAACAGACTGTCCGCAAGCTGGAGAACCGCATGAAAGACCTTGCGGAAATTATCAAATATGCAGAACAGTATAAGGCAAATAAATCCTATAATATTGCCTACAAAAAAGCTAAGAACCCCGACGCATATTTTCGGAAGCATGAGAGCCAGATCATTCTCTATGGCGGCGCAAGGCGTATGCTGGAACAGGCAGGCATCAGTTTAAAAGGTTTGAACATCGACAAAGTACAGTTTACAAGGGACTACACAGGGTAGGTATCTGACGGGAGGGGTGCCG
>JBKUOG010000055.1:0-6100 GCA_046957575.1 Lachnospiraceae bacterium
TCATCTGAGCCTATTTTTTGACTCAGTTTTTTTCATAGATTACTTGACACTACCTGACCATTATTTGCGATTTTTCTTTTCAAAATCTTCCATAAAGGTTACCAGCTTTTCTACGCCTGCCATTGGCATTGCATTGTAAATGCTGGCTCTCATGCCGCCTACGGTCCGGTGTCCTTTCAGGTTTTCAAGACCAGCGGCCTTGGATTCTTTTACAAATAATGCGTCTAAGTCCGGATCTCCGGTTACAAACGGAACATTCATCAGGGAACGATCCTTCTTTTCCACTGTGCCCTTAAACATCTGGCTCTGATCTAAGAAGTCATACAGAAGTTTTGCCTTCTTTTCGTTATACTCCTTCATTGCAGACAGACCGCCTTTTCTCTTTAACCACTGGAATACCTTGCCGCACATATAGATACCGTATGCCGGCGGCGTATTGTAAAGAGATTCTGCGTCTGCGTGGGTCTTATAGCGCAGCATAGTCGGCGTTCCAGGAAGAACGTCCTCTGTAATCATGTCTTCCCGGATGATGGCGATTACAACGCCTGCCGGCCCAACGTTTTTCTGGGCGCCGCCGTAAAGCATGGCGTATTTTTCTACCTCGACCGGTTCAGACAGGAAACAGGAGGAAACGTCTGCTACCAGTGGTTTCCCCTTGGTATTCGGGAGGGTTTTAAATTTCGTACCATAAATGGTATTGTTTTCACAGATATACACGTAATCTGCATTTTCAGAGATCGGAAGGTCTGAGCAGTCCGGTATATAAGAAAATGTCTTATCCGCACTGGATGCCACTGCGTTTGCCTGGCCATACAATTTGGCTTCTGCAAACGCTTTTTTCGCCCACTGGCCGGTAATGATATAGTCTGCCACTTTATTTTTCATAAAGTTCATGGGAATCATGGCAAACTGCTGGCTGGCGCCGCCCTGAAGGAACAGTACCTTGTAGTTGGACGGAATCCCCATCAGCTCTCTTAGGTCGGCTTCTGCAGTATGGATGATCTCTTCAAACATTTTAGATCGGTGGCTCATCTCCATAACGGACATTCCGCATCCTCTGTAATCTAACATCTCATCTGCTGCTTCCTGCAGGACCTCTTCCGGCAGAACTGCCGGTCCGGCTGAAAAGTTATATACTCTGCTCATACCTTTTTCCTCCTCTTTCTTTTCCTTTTTATTTTGCCTTAAGCTTTTTCATAAACCCCGTCAGGGAATTACTCGATCTTTAAATCTACGTCGTCAAATGCATCTGAAATCGGCGCTCCCGGCGATACCATTGGAAATACCTTGTCGTCGCATGGAATCTGGCAGTCGATGACAACCGGAATATTTAAGGCGATTGCCTCCCGAAATACCGGTTCAAAATCCTCTTTTTTCTCTACCCGGTAAGCTTTTGCTCCCATGGCCTCCGCCAGTTTTACAAAATCCACTGTATCATTTAATACTGTATGTGAATACCGTTTTCCATAGAACAGGTTCTGCCACTGGCGAACCATACCCAGCACGTGATTGTTCATAATAACTTCAATAAACGGAATATTGTAGCGGGTTGCTGTGGCCAGCTCGTTCATGTTCATACGGAAACAGCCGTCTCCTGCAATATTGACTACCAGCTTGTCCTTACATCCCATCTTGGCTCCCAGCGCTGCGCCCAGGCCGTAGCCCATGGTGCCAAGTCCTCCTGACGTAAGCAGGGTTCTGGGCTTTTTGTACTTATAATACTGAGCCGCCCACATCTGGTTCTGTCCTACTTCTGTTGTAATAATGGCATCACCGTCTGTGATTTCATAAATCTTTTCCATAATAAACGGTCCGGTCAGCTGGCTCTTATCGTAACGTAATGGATACATATCCTTTAACCGCTCAATGTGCATGATCCATTCGTCATGGTTCATAGGATCCAAACGGGCATTGAGTTTTCTCAATACCACTTTGGCGTCTCCGATCACGCTGGCATAAGTCTGGATGTTTTTATTGATTTCCGCCGCGTCCACGTCAATCTGAAGGATTTTCGCATTTTTTGCAAATTTGGAAGCATTTCCGATTACACGGTCACTAAATCTTGCTCCCACTACAATCAAAAGGTCGCATTCGGTAAATCCAAAGTTGGACGTCTTGGTTCCATGCATCCCAACCATACCGGTATACAGTGGGTCAGTACCGTCAAAGGCGCCTTTTCCCATCAGGCTGTCTGCCACCGGCGCCTGAATCTTGTAAGCAAATGCCTTTAATTCATCAGCCGCATTGGAGATAACCGCGCCGCCGCCTGCAAAGATAAACGGCTTCTGGCTGTTGCGGATCAATTCCAGGGCTTTCTCTATATCTTCTTCTGTAATGGTGTCTGTCTGAGGGCCGACTTCTTCCGGCGCCTGATACTCATAATCATACTCGGCGGCAGTTACGTCCTTGGTAATGTCGATTAATACCGGTCCTGGCCGTCCGGAACGGGCAATGGTAAAGGCTCTGCGGATGGTGGCAGCCAGCTTGGTTACGTCTTTTACAATAAAGTTGTATTTGGTAATCGGCATAGTAACGCCGGCAATATCAATTTCCTGAAAGCTGTCTTTTCCCAGCAGGCTTACTCCCACGTTGCAGGTAATGGCCACAACCGGAATCGAATCCATCTGGGCAGTTGCAATACCAGTAACCAGGTTGGTCGCTCCCGGACCTGAGGTTGCCAGGCAGACTCCTACTTTTCCAGTTGCCCTGGCATAGCCGTCAGCCGCATGGGAAGCGCCCTGTTCATGGGAAGTAAGGATGTGGGTAATTTCATCCTGGTGTCTATATAACGCATCATAAATATTTAAAATGGCTCCGCCTGGATAACCAAACACCGTATCCACGCCCTGCTCTTTTAAACACTCGATTACAATCTCTGCACCTGTCATTTTACTCATTGGCTGGGGTTCCTTTCTTCTCTTATTTTGACTGCAGTACCGCTCCTTTATCTGCTGAAGTAACCAGACTTGCGTAACGTGCCAGATAACCAGTTGTAACTTTTGCTTCTCTCGGCTGCCAGTTTGCTCTTCTTGCTTCCAGCTCTTCTTCGGATACCATGACATTCAGCTGGTGATTATCAATATCAATGGAAATGATGTCGCCTTCCTGAACCAGGGCAATCGGGCCGCCTACTGCTGCTTCCGGAGAAACATGGCCGATGGATGCGCCTCTGGATGCGCCGGAGAAACGCCCGTCTGTAATCAGGGCAACGGTGGAACCCAGTCCCATTCCGGCAATGGCAGAAGTAGGATTTAACATTTCTCTCATACCTGGTCCGCCCTTTGGTCCCTCATAACGGATGACTACTACGTCGCCTGCCACAATCTTTCCGCCCTTGATTGCTGCGATGGCGTCTTCTTCACATTCAAATACCCTTGCAGGTCCTTCATGCTTTAACATCTCAGGAGCCACAGCGGATCTCTTTACGACGCAGGAATCCGGCGCTAAGTTGCCTCTTAAAATTGCAATGCCGCCAGTCTTGCTGTATGGGTTTTCCACAGGGCGGATGACTTCCGGATTTAAGTTTACACAATTTTTGATGTTCTCCCCAACCGTCTTTCCGGTAACGGTCATGCAGTCCAGATTCAGCAGTCCAAGCTTGCTGATCTCGTGCATCACTGCGTAAATGCCGCCTGCCTCGTTTAAATCTTCCATATAAGTAGGGCCTGCAGGAGCCAGATGACACAGGTTCGGGGTCTTTGCACTGATTTCATTGGCAATATCTACGTTTAAGTCCACACCTGCTTCGTGGGCAATGGCTGGAAGATGGAGCATACTGTTGGTGGAGCAGCCCAGAGCCATATCCATAGTCAGGGCATTCCGGAATGCCGCCTCTGTCATAATGTCTCTTGGACGGATGTTCTGGCGGTACATCTCCATAACGGCCATACCAGCGTGCTTTGCCAGCTTAATTCTCTCAGAGTATACTGCCGGAATGGTACCGTTTCCGCGAAGTCCCATTCCCAGAACTTCGGTCAGACAGTTCATGCTGTTGGCTGTGTACATACCGGAACAGGAACCGCAAGTCGGACATACCTTTTCTTCAAATTCCCTTACATCGTCTTCGGTCATAGTGCCTGCTGCATAGGAGCCCACTGCCTCAAACATACTGGAAAGACTGCGCTTCTGGCCTTTTACATGACCAGCTAACATCGGGCCTCCGCTGACAAATACTGTCGGGATATTCACTCTGGCTGCTGCCATTAAAAGTCCAGGTACATTTTTATCACAGTTTGGAACCATAACCAGAGCGTCAAACTGGTGGGCAAGAGCCATGCACTCGGTAGAATCTGCAATCAAATCTCTGGTAACCAGGGAATACTTCATTCCTACGTGTCCCATAGCGATTCCATCACAGACTGCAATCGCCGGGAACACAACCGGGGTGCCGCCTGCCATGGCAACGCCCAGCTTAACAGCTTCCACAATCTTATCCAGATTCATATGTCCTGGAACAATCTCGTTATAAGAACTTACAATTCCAACTAACGGCTTTTTTAACTCCTCCTGGGTCATTCCCAGCGCATTAAATAACGAACGGTGGGGCGCCTGCTGCATCCCTGCCTTTACTGCATCACTTTTCATAATTACTGCCTCCTTATTTTATCTGCAATCAGTGTGCCCATCTGGACAGTGCCGACTTTTTTGCATCCTTCCGCCATAATATCTGCTGTACGGAATCCTTCTTTTAATATCTCTTCTACTGCCGCCTCTACCGCTGCCGCCTCTTTGTCCAAATCAAAGGAATAACGAAGCATCATGGCTGCGGAAAGAATGGTTGCGATTGGATTTGCAATGTCTTTTCCGGCAATATCCGGCGCTGAACCATGGCTCGGCTCATACATACCGAATTTTCCTTCATTTAAGCTGGCGGAAGACAGCATTCCAATAGATCCGGTAATCATACTGGCTTCGTCAGAAAGAATATCTCCAAACATATTTTCCGTAAGAACCACATCAAACTGTCCCGGATTCATGACTAACTGCATGGCACAGTTGTCAACCAGCATATGGGTAACCGTTACTTCCGGATAGTCCTTTGCTACTTCTTCGACTACTTTTCTCCAAAGTCTGGAAGAATCCAGTACATTGGCCTTATCTACGCTGATTATCTGCTTCCGGCGCTTCATGGCAATCTCAAAAGCCTTAACTGCAATCCGACGGATCTCGTTTTCGTTATAGGTCAGCGTATCGACTGCTGTCATCACTCCGTCTACTTCTTTTGTATACCGTTCTCCGAAATACAATCCGCCAGTCAGCTCCCTCATAATGACCATATCAAATCCATCGCCGATGATTTCTTTTTTCAATGGGCAGGCGTCTGCCAGTTCCTTATATAAGTAAGCCGGACGAATATTGGCAAATAAGTTTAACCCTTTGCGGATTGCTAAAAGTCCTGCCTCCGGCCGCAGATTTGGAGCCACGTCATACCATCTGGAATTGCCTACATTTCCTCCGACTGCTCCCAGAAGTACCGCGTCGCTTTCTTTCGCTGTCTGGAGAGCTTCTTCGGTCAGCGGCACACCGTATGCGTCTATGGAACATCCACCCATTAAGACCTCTGTATAATGAAAGGTATGGCCGTAAACCTCTCCGACCTTATCTAATACTTTCTTTGCTTCCCGCACAATTTCCGGTCCGATTCCATCGCCTGGAATCAATGTAATCTTACCATCCATACTCTGCTCTCCTCCCGTCTGTCTCCATAAATTCATCTCTAAGATGTGTTTTTTCTCATAATACCGCATTTACCCGTTAGTTGCAACTATTCTATCGGGATTTCTTGGGGCTGCACTATAGCAATTTGGAATCTTTTTTATAAATTGGGGTTATGGTTCTGAGAATTCTGCTGATTAAAAAAGAATCTCTCAAGCGACATCAATCTACTCCGCCTCTGGCATTGGCTCACTTAGAAAGTTTTACCAGCTTAGTAAACAATCCCTCTTTAGAGTTGCGTTCCTTGCGGAACGTTTTTATTTCATAGGGAGCAATTTCCTATGCAATAAAAAAATCGCCTGCTAAGAGAATCTTCTCTTAACAAGCGATCTTTTTAATTATTCAGATAATGCACGCATTCCTGTATTAAGTAAAATTACTCAGC
>JBKUOG010000056.1:0-4806 GCA_046957575.1 Lachnospiraceae bacterium
GATATACTTTTTTTATTTAATTTAAATTATGTATGCTGTATAGCAACAAAGAAATCCCCATAGTGGCAATCCTCCTAAATGCCACTACTCATTATTCTGTGTTATCGTTGGTTCAAGAATAGACAAAAAGAAGCGGCGGCTCTAAAAATCAAAGCCACCGCTTCAAAGGCGCATGAAAATCTATCTGCGATACGACGGCTTTTTTTCTTTACCGTCGTCCGGCAGAGTATCATTTAATATTCATTTCTATTTTTCCAGTAAAATCTTCACATTCAATACCGATATAATTTCCGCCATCGGGAAGTGTAATAGTATCGCTGTATGTTCCAGTTGTTTCAAGTAAAGTTACTGCTTCATCAGCTCCCGAAATCCAAAATACCTTTGCAGTACCACTTAAAACTTCCAATGTACAGGTAACTGATATATCTTTTCCGGCTTCTCTTTTTATTGAAGTCCCTCCAAATAGATACTCTGTATCTGAAAAATTTTCATAGTCAGCTTGATAGCTTCCTGTATAATCATCAATCCCTTTTTCTTTTTTACCTTGTAGAGAGAGTTTTCCTGTAAGTTCTATGGAACCCGCAGATTGAACAACATTATTATAATGATTGAGAATTTCATCTTTTGTACAGCCGGAAAGCGTGGATACTCCAATAAGAATTAGTATCAATGATAAAAATATTTTTTTCATAAAATTTTACCACCCTTTCTTTGGTGCCGCCTTTTTCGCTTTTTTCTTTGCCTGTTTGAGTTCTGTTTCCTTCATGCAAATAATCAAGACTGCGGAAATGACAACAATAACTGCAAGGCTACAAATACAAGTTAATATGTTCCAGTTGACTGCGGTATCATAGCTGCGGTAGCCAATCATTCCAAGACTTGCCGTAATCGGATAAAGATTTGCTAACGTCATGTTTCCTGCGGCAAACATACCTCCATATCCGTAAACAAAGGCAATAATAACACCGACTAAAAAGCTGCCTGCTTTACGACAGGTAATTATAATAATCGGCAGAACAGCAATATACAAAAAGAAATTGACTGCGGTTATTTGTAATGCCGCTTTTAAGGCTAAGGATATTTGAAAACCCGGAAATCCTACAATCATTTCTGCGATAATTGTAAACAGACTGCATATCAAACCGAAGATAATAGACAGTACACCACATACAATCAATTTTCCGGTCAACAACCATTTAAATGAAATCGGTACAGTTAAAATATTTTTTAAGGTATCGTCCGTTTGTTCGCGGGAAATCATATATCCAGCAATCAAACTAATACACATAGGGAAAATCATGGACATATTGTTTTTGATAACCTGTTCTGTGAGGTAAGCAAAATCCCATACTGAACCATCATTTGCCATAGAAGTAAATAAAGTCAGCAAAACAGATAGAAGCATGAGCGCAACCCCAGCCCAAAGGATATGATACCTTTTTAGTTTATAAAACTCTGTTTTCACAATGCGAACCATAGTTATTCCCCCCTTTGTTTGTATAATCGGTCAATTAACCAAAATGAAATAATCGACATAATTCCAAGTATCATTACGACTTGAAATGTTGAGGGAATAAGTCCTGTCATTTGTTCCAAGTCCATTTTTATTCCATGTGCTGCCATATCTCCGGCACTCCAAAATGTAGTTAATGGTGTAGGTAGGAACCACAATATTGTTTTTGGAAGTGCGTCAAACAATGCGGTTGCACTCATATTCAATACGCTATAAAAAACACATAGCAAAATTGAAAACACATAGGTCTTACTAAAAAAGACTACAAGCACAATCAGCGGCAATGTACCTGCTGTAATAAAAATCCCTGTTTCAACGGCTAAAAATAATTTATAACCAAGTCCATAAACTTCTAATGTTCCCAAACCACAAAGAATTGTCGCAATAGTGGACGCAACGCAAAAGATAATTCCAAATAGAAATAGTACAAAAATTTTAGCAAGTACCATTTGGGTACTGGTTACAGGAATAGTACGCAAATTTTTGAATGTATCATTGTCCCGTTCCATAAAAAACAACATAGCTGCAATGACACCAATAATACAAGGAAGTAAAAACTGTATTCCGTACCCAAGTACCATATTAAAAAGTCCATCAAATGCGTCTGCCTTATCTGTGTATCGCTCCATCATAGAGGGAGTTGTCATTAAATAAGTCAGAGGGATAGGGAACATAAAAGCTGATAAGATAACCAGTGGAATAAACTTTTTCCGTTTCAAT
Organism: Lachnospiraceae bacterium; assembly: GCA_046957575.1. Lineage (GTDB taxonomy): Bacteria > Bacillota > Clostridia > Lachnospirales > Lachnospiraceae > UMGS1370. The sequence continues at coordinate 2,234 of JBKUOG010000056.1, forward strand.
TTCAAAAATTCACATTTTATCAGTTTAAGCAATTCCCTCGCCTCCCGTCACTCGCTTGAAGTAATCTTCAAGACTTTCTTCGCAGGTATGAGCTTCTGATACCTCCAATCCATTTTCCACAAAGGCAGTTACAATTTTTCCTACGGATAAGTCAAGGTTATGCAAGCGTAAGTTATGGTCGTCCTGTATAGAAAAATGGTTTTCGTGGAAAGTACGTTCCAAAATTCTTGCTGCCTGTGCGGTATCAGAAAGAGTAAATCGGATATGTTTGCTGCTTTTTTGTTCCAGTTCCGCAAGACTTTCTTCTTCCAATAGTGCGCCATGGTCGATAATTCCAATATCATCTGCTAGCAGAGAAATCTCCGAAAGGATATGACTGGAAATTAAAATTGTTTTTCCCTTTGTATCGCAAAGCTCGCGAATAAAAGAACGTACTTCTGCAATTCCAATCGGGTCAAGCCCATTGATAGGTTCATCTAAAATCAGAAGTTCAGGGTCGTGCATAACTGCAAGTGCAATCGCAAGCCGTTGTTTCATACCAAGAGAATACTGGGAAAACAGTTTTTTGTCTTTATAAGGCAATCCTACCAAATCCAATGTGTTTTTAATTGAATGACGGTTGGGTATGCCCCGTAAGGTAGCAAAAATTTGTAAGTTTTCCGTAGCAGTCAAATTAGGGTAAAAACCGGGCGACTCAATCAGACTACCGATACGGGGCAACAATTTCTTTTCATTCCCCTGCAAAGACTTTCCCCATATTTTAACTTCGCCGGAAGTTGGCTTTGTCAATCCAAGTAGCATTTTCATAGTAGTCGTTTTTCCGGCTCCGTTTCTTCCAAGCAGTCCGTAAATTCTCCCTTTCTGCACATGAATATTTAAGTCAGCGACACTCTTTTGTGAGCCGTACTGCTTTGTAAGATTTTTTGTTTCAATGATATAATTTTTGTCCATATTCAAACCTCCTGTTCTGTAAACTATTCTATCATACCAACCTTGCATTAACCTTGCCGCAACCTTGCATTAACCTTGCAATTTGAAATATTGTCCCAAAAATAATTAAGGCTCCCGTCAAAAGGACGGGAGAACCTTAATTTGCTAAGGGAAAAAGCAAAGTAAATTCCGTTCCTGTTCCCTGTATGCTATTTGCTGTTATTGTGCCGTTCATTTTTTCTACAAGTTGGTGTGCGATAGAAAGCCCAAGACCGCTGCCTTTTTCAGACCGTCCCTTATCGCATTTATAGAGCCGTTCAAAAATATGCTTCAAATCTTCTTTTTCAATCCCTATTCCATTATCTGCTAATCGGATTTGCATATTTTTTTCCTGCTTTGACAGGATTATTTCTATTTTATCCGCATGACTGTGAGAAATTACATTTTGAATAAGATTGTTCAATATCCGCATATAGCCGTCCGTATCAAGTTTTACCCTGAAAGGCTGTTCGGGAATATCAATATTGTAATCTATCTGCTTATCTTCAAATATGGGTATCCAGTCAATCAAGATATTTCGTGTCAGCTCCGCAGCTTCAACAATATTTATATCCATAGCAAACTCATTAGAATTTAATTTGAACCAGTCAAAAAGAACATCAATATATTCTTTCAAATCGTGAGCTTTGCGGCGGGCTGTTTCGATATAGTCGTCCCTGTCTTTTCCTGTAACAATTCCTTTATGGGCAGCGTCAAGATACCCAATAAGCGTTGTAAGCGGTGTCCGAACATCATGGGAAAGACTTGTCATAAGCTGTCGGTTTGTTTCTTCTGTCTGCCGGACAGTAGAAAGCCTGCTCTCATAAGACACAACAATCTCATTTATTTCATAGGCAAGAGGGGCTACCAGTTCATTTGTTGCAGATAAAATACGCCTGTTTCCATTTCCGTTTTTTACATCAATCAATGCGTCTGTTATCTCGGCTATCTGTTTTTTAACACGTCGAATAGCAAAGCAGGAAACAAGAATAGAGAAAAGTGCAATTATTATGGATAGAAAAATGACTGCTTCCATAGAAAATCAAACCTCCTTGTTAAAACGATAACCGATACCTTTAATCGTTTGAATATATTTTGGACTTCCGGGATTTACCTCTAATTTCTTGCGAAGTCGGCTGATAATCGCCATAATGTTGCTGTCATCATAGAAATATTCCTCTCTCCACACTTCTTCATAAATCTGTTGCTTTGTCAGAATTTTCCCTTGATTTTTCGCGCAGTATAAGAGTAAGTCAAATTCTTTTGGAGGCAATTCAAAAGTTCCATTTTCCGTAGTAACAGAACGATTTTCAATATCAATTTTCAACCCGTCAAATTCAAGTTGCTGTGATATTCCGTCCTGTTGATTGAAACGGGTATAACGGCGTATAAGGGAAACGATACGGGCTATCAGTTCGTCCATGTCAAAAGGTTTTGTCAAATAATCATCAGCTCCTGCCCTTAAACCGCGTACTTTAGAAGCACTGTCATTTTTTGATGTAAACATCAAAATCGGCAGGCTGTTTTCTTTTCTAATTTCTTCCAATGTTTCAAATCCGTCCATACCGGGCATCATAACGTCCAGTATCACAAGTTGATATTCT
>JBKUOG010000056.1:4816-6057 GCA_046957575.1 Lachnospiraceae bacterium
TTCAAATCCGTCCATACCGGGCATCATAACGTCCAGTATCACAAGTTGATATTCTTTTTCTTTTAATTTTTGTAATCCCTCTTTTCCTGTATTACAAAAATCAGCTTCTATATCTTCTGATAAAACGCTTCGCTTAATCAGCGCACAAAGCTCTTTATCATCATCTATAATCAAAACTTTATTCATGGTGTAGCTCCTTTCCTTGTTTTGTTCTCCCGTCAATCGGTTTTTCCGCGTCCTTTGGTATCAGCCACATATATCCAAGTTTTGAAACACCCAGTATGCGGTTTTCTCTGCAAAGTACCTGTACCCGCCTTTCAGAAATTCCCCATTTCTTCGCTGCTTCGGGGCAAGACATATATTCCATAACACCCAAGTCCTTTCTACAAATCATATCAGTATAATTATAGTCGGGCATACGAATAATAGCAAGTGCAAGCATATGAATTATTATGGCTATAAATAGGAACTGTATAGACGTATTCAGTATGAAAGAGGAACAGTAGAATGTATATGGGTGAATAAATATGGCAAAAAGACCAACAGCTAAATATGACTTTAAGGCTTTCGGACAAGCTATCAAAGCAGCGAGAACCGAACGAAAAGAGAGCCGTAAAAAAGTAAGTGATGAAATGTATATCTCACCACGTTATCTTGCTAATATTGAGAATAAAGGACAACAGCCGAGTTTACAAATTTTTTATGAGCTTGTAACACGCTATGATATATCCGTAGACCAATTCTTTTTCCCAGATAAATCAGCGGAAAAAGATACACAACGTAGGCAGCTTGATACACTGCTTGATAGTATGAGTGAGAAAGGAATACGGGTAGTCACCGCCACAGCAAAAGAGATAGCCGAAGTCGAAACAGAGGACAGGGGAATGTCCAGAACAGAATTTTAACGTGAAGACACATTGTAATCTTTCAGGAAATACAATGTGTCTTCTGCTTTATATAACTCTATTTCACAATCTTCCAGTTTTCCCCGTTCTTTTCCAGTACAAGGTCAAACTGTGATACCTGTGTTGTCATGGTCTGGTTATCCAGATATTTCACTGCTAGGGAAGCCGTCACCTGATTTCCGCTTCGGTTGTAGACTGGATTCACCAGTTCGGAGAAAATATATTCTTTCCCCACAGGTTTCAGCACACCATCATTTACATAATAGGTTAGCTCCTTTGCAGTTGCCGTAGGGTACAGCTTGAAAAAGGTAGTGAGAAATTCGTTGATTTCCTCCG
>JBKUOG010000057.1:0-6040 GCA_046957575.1 Lachnospiraceae bacterium
TTTTTCTTATAAGGAATTCTCATTTTGACTTGTACTATTTATATTCTAACACCATGGTAAAAGAAAATATCAGTTGATACAGAATGATGATGAGACGGTATCACTTGATGATGTAACGGAGTATTTGGAATCGGGAGATATTTTTAACGCTGATGATGTAAACGCTGCAAATGCACAGATAAACAAAAACTCGCAGAGCATATCCGATTTAGATACTGGAGTAAAAGAGGTTAAAAGAATAAGGGAAGTGACCATACCTGAAACGGGGTGGTCTGCAACATCTCCTTACACAATGACTGTGGCCATTTCTGGAATAAAAGCTGGAAGTCCGATAATTGCTCAAAAATTAATAGGAACGTTGAATGAAACCACTGTAAACACGCAAAAAGAGGCGTGGAATTGCGTGGACAGAATAGACGTACAGGATGGAAAGATTGTGTTGTATTGTTACGGACAGAAGCCCAAAAGCCAATTTGGAATAGCAATAAAGGGGGTATAAATAAGATGGATGCGGTATTGCTGTCCTCAGGAGGAAAAAAATTTTATCCGAATAATTACTCCACAACACCGGATAAAGTACGTGCAGGAAAGAAATTCAAGGGAAAAGGAAGCTATGAAACCCAAACGGGAACGTTGCCGGAGGTGGCGCAGTTTGAACACGCCTTACCGGTGAATGGAACCTATAACATTCAGTCAGGGATACATAATGGCCAGGATCGTATTTATCAGCAGATTCCTACAAAAGGTAATATGGAAATTACGCCAACAGCAGCGGGAGATACGATAGGGGTGATGGGAAACTATATGCTTCAAGATGTGGTAATACAGCCGCTCGATAACTTTCGGCCGGAAGTCATAAAAAGAGGAGTGACTGTGGGGTATGGGGACAGTTCAATAACTGGGAAATTTCAAGGATTTGTGGATTGAGGTGACGGGATGGATGCGCTATTAAAAAAGAATGGCGGAAAGATTGATGTAAGTGATTTAACGGCAAAACCGGAAGATGTGGCAGAAGGTGAAAGCTTTTTAGGAAACGGAAGCGCTGACAAGAAAATGGGAACTCTGAAAAACATAGGAAGTCCGAAGTATACATTGTCTATCAACGATTCTTTGACCCTACCTGCCGGAATATATAATGGCGGAACGGTTACACAAAACATACCAACTCTCGGAGAACAAAGGACTTATCCTGGTAAAAACGTAGTTATATTACCAACGGCAGAAAAATATATGACAGGTAATATTGTTTTGGAGCCGATTCGAAATCTGACTCCGGATGTTATTAAAAAAGGGGAGTATGTCGGGGGTGTGGGTCCAGGAACATGGGAGGGTTATGTGAATGACGATCCTCTATGGCCTTATTATAACGGCGCTTTTTATCAGGGGCAAAGCGCTGAAATATTAACAGGAAATCCAAATGAAACTTTGGAGAGCAGACAGGGGCCATACAGAGGATATCTCGGAATAGTATCTTTTCAGCGAGACAGAATTCGGGCCAATCATTCCAGAGAAAACCAAATAACCGCGAGTGGAATTGTATTTAATGTGCCCTATATTTTAAAGGAAGTAGATCATCTTTCCATAGGGGCGGTTGTGACAACAGAAAACGAAAAAGGCGGGGAAATACGAGTCATATTAGCCCAGAAAAAAGTGACAAATTGGGTCAGAAACTATGCAATGTCCTATAATCCTGATTTAGGTACAGTCTACGCAGACATCACAATGTTTGATGAAGATGCAGACCACTTTACGAATATATACGACTATCGGATAACGCCTATTAACAAAGAGGTATATTTGTATGTAATATTTATCAGCAGATACGCACAAACAAAGGATATAAATACTATCGAATTTCATGAGAATTGGGAGTGATAGAATGGAAAATGAAGTTATGAATTTGGCAGAAAAGACGGTATCGGCATTGGCAACAACACTGCAAGCAGTAGAACCTTATGTTCCGACAAAATACGTAGATTACAGTGAGCCGGATATAGACGCAGAGCATCTTAATCATGCAGAAAATGCAATCAAGCTGGCTACAGATGCTCTTAACTTGGCAATTAGTACAATTAATACCCTGAGTAGTGCTGTTGATCAGTTAAATAGGGATATGACTGTTATAACAGGTCAAGCCAAACCCTGGAGTGCCAAAGTCACAACTAATAATTGTAAGCGCATAGGCAAAATAGCTTTCTGCGAAATCTGGGCGTTTAAAGAATCGGGGGCGTTAATTGCCCAAGAGTCTTTATTTTCTCTTCCATGGAAGCCGGAAAGTACAAATATGCACATATGTGCTGTCGGAAGAAATACCAGTACCGGAATTACAATCCCAATAGTTGCGGATATAGATGACCAATATGGGGTGGTTAGGGTTAATCAAAATCAGGACTTAGTGAACGAAATCAGATTTTATCTGGTGTATTTAGTAGCCAATTAACTAATATTGGCATTTGTTTAACTTTTGGTTCCCATGATTAATGCTGTCATCCATATTGTGCCTGAATAATCTGGTTTTTGAGGAAGCTTATATACGTAATCAGTCCCATCAAAGGCTATTTCTGGAATAATTGTTGCTTCGTTCATTCGAAATGCAGCAACTATACCCCAGCCCCATTTTGGCGTAAATCCAATTAGTTCTGTTCCTGATACTTTTCCGATGCCATTCGAAAAATTAACTTCTCTAGTAACTCCCGCAATTTTGGTTGTTTTGACATTTAGATTCAGGTAACCAGATGTTATATCCCTATATCATTGAGTAACTTCCTGCCTCTTCCGGGATTGTGTAGAATGAGTAGGAAGGAGGGATACCATGATAGAGAGAATACTTGAGAATGTGGTTAATACAATGGTTCCGCATCTGACGCCAGAGCAGTTGGAGACACTCAATAACGTACTGTACATCAATTTCCATGGCGTGGAAGTGCAGAAGCAGCGGACAGAGTTGGTAACCAGCGGCATTGATGGAGATGAAGCCAAGATACGGATGTTTGTGGCCAGCAAGAAGGCCGTAAATCGGCAAGCTAATACCCTGAAACAGTACACCAGAGAAATCCGGAATATGCTGGCCTTTTTGGGAAAGAGACTGGAGGATATTACCGGCATGGACTTACGCTATTACTACGGTGTAATGCGAGAGCAGCGAGGGATTAAAATGTCTACCATGCAGACCAGATTACATTATCTAAGTAGCTTCTGGGATTTCTTGACAGCAGAAGAGTTGGTGCACAATAACCCAGTCAAAAAAGTGGGACTGCTAAAGCTGGAAAAAACCATTAAAAAGCCATTCAGTGCCGAAGAGATGGAAGCGCTTAGGACAGGTTGCAACACGCTTAGAGACAGGGCACTGGTAGAGTTTCTATATAGCACCGGTGTCCGCGTCTCTGAATTGGTGGCGTTGAATGTAGGCGATATAGAAATGGGAAAACAAGAATTAATTGTATACGGGAAGGGCAGTAAGGAACGAAAGACTTATCTGACAGACAGCGCAAAGTTCTACTTGAAACGTTATCTGGATGAACGAAAGACCGAGAAACAGGAACCACTGTTCACAACGTTGGATTACCCTCACAATCGTCTGACGGTCCCCGGTGTACAGCATATGTTACGGCATCTGGGACAGCGCAGCGGGGTTGACAATGTGCATCCGCACCGGTTCCGGAGGACAATCGCTACAGATCTGCTTAACAAAGGGATGCCGATTGAGCAGGTCAAGGAATTTCTGGGACATGAGAAGCTTGATACAACAATGATATATTGTACCGTCAAGACAGAGAGTGTCCAGGCATCTCATAGGAAGTATGCATAATTAATACTCTAAATATGCTTTTTAAGCAGGCCAAAAGGGTTGCTCTATTAAGTGCAGTCTTTTTGAAAAAAATATCAACGAAAAGGAGGTGGTGTAAGGCTTAATAATATAGGGATATGCAAAATTTTAATACGGCCAATATCTCGTACAACAATTATGTGACAAAACTTGGATGGGGTAATGTCATTAGTGGTTGTAATAAATTTTGTGTTATTGGGATTGCTGTTACTGCCGCTAAAACCATTCCAGGCGGTACGATAATCGGAACATTACCGTTTAATGTTGCAGAGATATCAGTACCGCTAATACAAAATAGTAAAGTGTATATTATTGCTTACGGAAACAACATACGAATTGAAAATCAGATTGAATCAGGACAGAGCATCTTAGCTAAAATCCCGACATTTGTTACCATTTAAAGGACTTATATCAACACTAATTTTAAACGTTGCACAATTGCTGCATACTGGGTGCCACGTATTAAATTCAGGAAAAACACGCCATCCTCAAAGGTACCCCAAGCGTCTTTTATTCCTTGTATTGGATCTGAGTCTGGTGTCCCGCTTACGGTTACACTTAGCAGACCAAATTTAGATATTATATCCCTATATTATTAAGCAAAATCGAAAATTTGAACAAAAAGTTCTTTTTATAAATTTATACACTTAAGAAAGGATAATAGAAATGAAAGAAAAAACTATTGGGTACGCATTAAGTGCGGCAGTTGGTGCATTCTTCAGCTTTTTCGGAATCTTGGCTGTGCCGTTGGCTCTTCTGGTTCCGTGTAATGTGATCGATTACTTTACTGGATTAGCGGCGGCTAGAATGAATGGAGAAAAGATAACGAGCAAAAAATCATTTGAGGGAATTACTAAAAAAGTTTTGATGTATTTCTTGATTTTTGTAGGTTTCGGTATTGATTGCATGATTTCTTATGTGACCGCAACTTTACATATTGATATGCATTTTCCACTGCTATTTGCCGCTATTGTGGCTAGTTGGCTGGTTATCAATGAATTAATCAGCATTACAGAAAACTGCGAAGCAGCAGGCGTTACGATACCGGTTTTAAATCCGGTGCTGCGTTTTGTTAAGAAAAAAATCGAAACTTCTATAGAAGTACCAGAGGATGAAGAAGATTAATGTGCGACATCGCACATACAAAAAATATTAATTTAAGAAGGAGAAAAATTATGAGAGAACACGATAAGAAGAATTGCAGCATCAACGACCAGGTATATGATACCCCACCAGAGCATGACTGTGGACATCCGGTAATGGAAGGCCCCGGCATCAATCCGGATGGCAGCATTAAGCCTAACCCAAATGGACAGACCGTCCGAAAGGACCAAGGCAGATTTGGCCCTGGCATGAAGGATGAGCGGCCAATCCCGAAAGTAGACGGCAAGGTTATCCGCAAGGATTCTGCTGCCGGTGGCCCCGGGATAAAATAATACACAATGTAGGCCCGGCGTTTGCTGGGCCTTTTAAAATTTGGAGGAATTTTATGCAAAACACAGTAAAAAAATTAATAAGTCAGGCTTGTGTGTGGACAGGCTACCTGGAAAAGAAGAGCGACAAAAACCTGGACAGTTTTACCGCCAATGCCGGTAACAATAACTACACCTGTTTTGCCAGGGATTACAAGGTACATACTGGGGGTAACTATCAGGGCCAACCCTGGTGCGCCATGTTTGTAAGTGAGGTATTCGTGCAAGCTTTTGGCCTGGAGACGGCCAGGAAACTATTAGGCGGCAGCTTGTACCATAATTGTCAGACTGGGGTAAACCAGTTTAAAAAGGCCGGCCGCTGGAGCCGGGTGCCGGAGCTTGGAGCGGTGGTATTTTTTACCAATGGCCAACGTGCTTATCACACTGGCATTGTAACAGAGGTTACAGCTAACAAGATTAAAACTGTAGAGGGCAACACCTCCGGGGCGTCTGGTGTCATTGAAAACGGCGGTGGAGTGTGCCAAAAATCTTATGCTAAAAACTACAGTAAGATTTTGGGGTATGGCCTGCCAGACTGGTCCCTGGTAAACAAATCCGGCTGGCACCAGGAGGAAGGCGGATGGAGATACTATCTGGGCAACACCGGCGAGCCCATCCGCAACGACTGGCACCAGGATAAGGATGGCAACTGGTATTGGTTCGACGGAGCCGGAATGATGGTTTCTGATACCTGGAAGACCGGCAAGGACGGCAGATGGTATTACCTGGGGCCGGATGGTAA
>JBKUOG010000058.1:0-5881 GCA_046957575.1 Lachnospiraceae bacterium
TTTTCTTATAAGGAATTCTCATTTTGACTTGTACTATTTATATTCTAACACCATTTCACCTCCTTGCAAATCAAAAAAATAAGTGCACTTTTCTCCCCCTCAAAAGTCAGCGGAAAAAAGTGCACAAAAAAACCGCAGTCATCTAAGGGGGGATCAAAACACAAAATAAACCTTAAACAAAATAAGGTTTTAAAAATGTGTTTGATTTTTTGGAACTCCTTTCCAAAAATTTTTATCTGCCCTCACGCAGATAACTGCACCAAAGTGCTCCCTTGATGGCCGCAGGCCATATAGATAGACGATTAAAAATCGTTAAAATTTATTTTTGTATTCTACCACATTTTTTTTAAAAGTCAAACAAAAAATGAAATTCAAAAGAATTCAGAAAAATTTTTCGATAGGCACATTTAAGACTTTTGCAAATCCAGCTAATTCAATATCAGTAACCGTTCGACTTCCATCCTCAATCCTTGAAATAGAACCACGACAAACATAAATAGCCAATGTTTCTAACTTGATAGATAATTGTTGTTGACTCCAATGTTTTGCTTTTCTAAACTCTTTGATTTTCACTCCTGTAATGTTCATAGAGTTACCATCTATAATTCTTGGCATAGTTACCTCCTGTGTCTTGTAATAGGACAATAACTATGGTATGATAAATAACGCCAAATATTGTCCTGTAATAGGACAACGCAAAAATCAAAAATTTAGGAGGTACGAAATGAAAAGAAACTTGAAAAAAGCAGTATGTATTATGGGGGTAGCCGGATTAGTTGCAAGTAATGCAATGACGGCATTTGCAGGCACTTGGCAGAAAGGAGCTGTTCCCAACGAGAACCGTTGGTGGTATGATAACGGAAATGGTACATACGCAAGTAATGGTTGGCAGTGGATTGATGGAAATAACGATGGTCTGGCTGAGTGTTATTATTTTGACGCCGAAGGGTGGTTATTAACTAATACCACAACACCAGATAACTATTCTGTAAATGGTGACGGAGCATGGGTTGAGAATGGTGTAGTTATGACAAAGGAAACAGGAATCTCTGGAACAGAAACACCAGCAAACGGAAACAATACTCCTGTTTCAGCAGAAACAGGCGATATTAGTGGAACATATCGTTATGAATCACAAGATTTGACAGCTACATTGACACTTACTGTAATTGATAGCGAAACACTGCAGGCAGTTTATACTGATGCCGGTGAAAATGCTTTCAATGAAACGCTTACATTTACCATGAAAAAAGTTGGAAATGAATATCATTTAGAGGGAGATGCAACAACATCAAGTGGTGAGTTTGCAGTATATCCGCCAATCGGAACAATGAGAGTTGAAGGAAATCAGCTTTTCACAAATGGAACTCATGAGGAAGATACAGAAACAAGCGTTTTCGTTAAACAGTAAATATTGCGATTTATGGATTGATTGTAATCAAGAGGTTGATGGACACAAGCATCTATCAACCTCGTTTTAGTATTATAAGTTGTTCTCAGCTATGCAAAAAAATCTGTCAAGAACAGGCTTTCGTTTGTAACCACAAATTCTTGACAGATTTTTCTTCTAAACCACTAGATATTGCAGAATAAGTTTGAGTACCTCTTTGAGTACCTTTGTGTAAGAGGATGTGCAAACCCTTTCTTTTCTAAGCATATGAGAGCGACCATGAGAGTTCGAATCTCCCTTCCGCTACTTTAAAGCCTTTGATTCTTCAAAGGCTTTTTTGTTTCTCTCCTCTTTACAGTAATTCCATTTAAATGAAAACGCTGAACCACTACATATCCATGCATCCAAAGGAACTCAGACATCCTGGAATATACACTGCCGCAAGGTCAAGAGGCTGACAACCCCTCGTCTGTCAGCCTCTTTTTATGCTTATTAACTTTCCCAAACCAGATACATCAGCCTTTCACGCCGCCTCCAGTAACGCCTGCGATAATCTTTTCAGACAAGAAGATGTACAAGATAAGGGTTGGCAGAAATACGATAATAACTGCCGCAAACATGCCGGCCCAGTCTCCTGTGTACTTCATTGAGTTGATCATAGAGTACAGACCTACAGCCACAGGGCGAATCCGATCCGAGTTTCCAAAAATCAAGGAGATAAAATATTCATTCCACACATTGATAAAGTTAAAAATCGTAACCGTAATAATGCCTGGCTGAGCCATAGGAAGCATAATCTTCCAGAATGTCTTGGTTGGCGGACAGCCGTCAATGGCGGCTGCTTCCTCAAATGCTCTGGAAATATTTGCAAAGAAGGTCAGCAGGAAAATAGTGGTATACGGTACATTAATACCTACATATAAGAAAATCAATACCAGACGGTTGGGTATTTCATAGTTCAGCAAATCCATGCCTGCAACCAGACCAAACAGCGGAAGCACAATCATAACTACCGGAACGCCCATTGCAGAAACGAAACTGGTCTGAATCACTTTGTTAGCCACAAACTGAAATCTGGAAAGCACATATGCTGCCGGTGCACAAATCAGGATTAAAAGAGTACAGGAAATCGCTGCATAAATCAGAGAATTTCCAAAGAATACGGATACATTGGAATTTGTCCAGGCTTTTGCATAGTTTTCAAAATGCAGTCCGCTCTCTAATAATTTGTCTGCAAAAATTTCTTTTGTAGTGGAAAAGCTGGCAGCTACTACCCACCCTAATAATACGATTGTAAACAAAATCCACAGAGTAAGGATGATGTAACCGGGAACCAATTTTAATTCTTTGTTCCAATTCACTTTATCATGATATACTTTTTCTTGTTTTTTTGCCATCACTCTCTCCTCCTTTCCCTAGAATTCCAAATCGTCATCTTTTAACAATCTATTGCAGATAGTAAAGATAAGTACCACACATACACTCAGTATTACGCCTACTGCAGCGCCCAAACCGGAATTTCGCTCTGTGATACTGTTGCCCGCTCCAAAGATCTGCATATAAAGGTAAACCATGGGAGTAATTGTCTGAGTATCCGCAGTAACAGTCGAGAATAGCTGAGACCATACAAAAAATCCTACAGAGGTAACGCTCCACATGGTGATGTTGGTCTTAAATACACCTTTTAACAGAGGCAGTGTGATATAGCGAAACTGCCCCAGCTTATTGGCGCCATCCAATGTTGCCGCCTCATAATAATCTGTACTGATCCGCTCAATGCCGCTGGCAAAAATCAGCATATGGTAGCCTACCATTCCAAAACAATATGCCAGCAGCAGCGCCATAAACTTATGTTCACTGTCCAGCCACTGAATCTTTGCCAGGCTGTCCAGCCCCAGTGTCGTAAATACATTTTTGAGAAGTCCGAACTTCGGACTGTATACATACTGCAGCCACATAGTTGCCAGGGCAACTGCGCTGACAACATTGGGAAGATAAATCATTGCTCTGAAAAAGCTTTTAAACCTGATACCGCTGGTCAGTATAACTGCAAACAAAAGAGCCAGGGACATCACAATAATGCCGCCAATCAGCCAAATCTTCCCTAAATTCAGCATAGACTGCTTAAACAGGGTGGTGTTGGCAAGCTTTATATAGTTTTCCAGTCCTGTAAACTGCCATTTTGAAAATGAGTCTGTAATTCCGTCAATCTTAAAAAAACTCATCAGTACGGTACGGCAGATAGGATACAGGAAAACCATTACAAACATAAATAACGCCGGTGTCAGAAACGCGATAATCATACCTTTATTTTTCTTCAAACCGTTCCCTCTCCTTTACCTTAAAAATGAAAAGGGCGGCAGCGTTAAACGATGCCACCCTATAAAACTTTTACAAATTAGTTGCCTGCTGCCTTTAAAGCATCAACAAATTCCTGTGCGCTGATGGTTCCGCCAACCAGCTTTAGCATATTTTCCTTAATAATAGGAGTCATATCCGCATTTGCTTCTGCGCATGCTGCCCACACATAACGGGTTGTTAAGCTGTCCATAACCGGTTTTGCACACTGAACTAGTGCTGGCCATTCGGTGTTGGTGCTGTCTGCTGGAATACCTGATGACATTTCAGCCAGTTTCTTGTCGTATTCGCCCTTGGTAATCTTCATAATCAACTGGAATGCAGCCTCTGCATTTTTGGAATTCTTGTTGATTGCAAATACCTGTGCACCGTAGTTTGCTGCTTCTGGTCCGTCAACTCCGCCTTCTACTGCCGGGTAGCTGAAGCATCCCCATTTAAAGTCTTCACCGGCCATATCCTTTACTTCATTTGGAAGCCAGGATCCATTTAAGTACATAGCTGCTGTTCCAAGAGCCAGTTCCTGGTTCTGACCTGCCGGCCATACGTTGGAAGCGATTGTTTCAGAGAAGTATCCCTTTGCTGCAAAATCAGCAAATGCTTCTGCAGTCTTTAATACTGCCGGGTCATCCCACTCGCCGTTTTTAACGATTTCTTCTGTACGGTCCTGCCCTACTAATCTGGACATATGATATCCGAATAAACTGGTAATATATGCATCATCATCCGTAATCGGGGTATAGCCTGCATCTTTAATCTTCTGGCATGCTGCATCCAGTTCTTCCCAGGTAGTCGGAACTTCTGTAATACCAGCCTCATCAAAGATAGCCTGATTATAGAAGAATGCAAATACATTTGGCTGATATGGAATGGATTTTAAAGTACCTCCGCCTACTTCGCGGCATGCTGCCATCAGACCTGCATTTGCGGTAGCCTCGTAATCATTGGCCTTTACCAGCTCCTCCAAATCCATTAAGTAATCGCCCCATACACCATTTACTCTGTCAATATCTTCATCGAATAAATCAATGTTGGTTCCTGCGTCTAATGCCGGCTGCAAACCTTCCCGGATACCGGTACGTCCTTTAAACTGCAAGTCAACTTTAATGCCTGTCTCTGCGGTAAACGCATCTACTGCCTCCTGGATAGCCTGTCCCTGAGGCTCTGTAGACTCCCACATGGACCAGTATACTAAGGTCTGTCCATCTCCGGACGGAGCCTTGGCATCTGCTGCAGTCGTATCGGCAGGCGCCTCGCTTCCTTCCGATGCCGCAGTTGTAGCTGCTGCAGTTGTAGCTGCAGTATCGCCAGAGCCGCCGCAGGCTGCCAGAGAACCTGCCATCGCAGAAACTAATGCTAAAGCTAACAATTTCTTTCTCATAATACACATACCTCCTTGCGTTTTCTAGGTCTATTATAGCAAAATTGCACAAAAGCTTCTTTGTCATATCAGTAATTTTATTTGTACTATTGAATACTTTTTATAAATGTTGTACAATGTTAAAAAGATTTTCCTCACCATTTATCCACATTTTTGTCAGGAGGCGCCTATGTCTTATCAAACACTCACTCTTCAGATTCCTGTCTCCGTCTGCGAGATTGTTTCTGTTCACTATTTTGAATATTTAAGTGATTTTTCTTTTCCCGGAGAATCCCACGACTTCTGGGAATTGGTCTATGTAGATAAAGGCGAATTTGAGGCTGTTGCAGGCAAAGAAATAATTCCCATGAAAAAAAATTCTATTATTTTTCACAAACCCAATGAGTTTCACAATGTCCTGACCAATGGAAAAGTCTCCCCCAGCCTGGTAGTCATTAGTTTTGTCTGCCACTCTCCCTGTATGGAGGCTTTTCAGAATCAAGTTCTCAGCCTGGTGGAACAGGAGCAGGCTCTTTTAGCCAGAATTATTATTGAAGCCAGACACTGTTTTGAGGGACGCTTAGATGATCCGTATCAGGAAAGTCTGATCCGCATGGAGAACCCTTTTACGTTTGCTGGTGAAGAGCTGATCCGCCACTATCTGGAAGAACTCATTATCCTGCTGTACCGCCGTTTCTTTTTTAACCCTCTTCCTATCAGCTTGATATTGTCAATATTAGTTGACACATTTTCCTCAAGGATATCACTGACTATGC
>JBKUOG010000059.1:0-5439 GCA_046957575.1 Lachnospiraceae bacterium
AGACCAGAGAGGAAAAACAAGATGGCTGGTCTTTATCAAATAAACTGATATTTGAACGATAACGAAAGGAGGCCGGAGCCGCCGGCCGGCATAACGATGCATCGGGCTCCTTTCTAAAAAATGAAAGCAATAATGAAATGTCCAGGCAGTAAGTGGAGTATAGCGGATTGGATTATCAGCTACTTCCCGCAGCACCATAGCTACCTCGAACCGTTTTTTGGTAGCGGCGCCGTGTTATTCAATAAGCAACGGTCAAATATCGAGACAGTAAATGATCTCGATGGGAACGTCGTAAACCTATTTGAGTGGATCAGGAAAGACCCGGAGCGTCTGTCCAGAGAAATATATTACACACCTTACGCGAGGCAGATATATGATTCTGTTTTCGAAACGGTACCGGAAGACAGCTTTGACCGGGCAGTCAATTTTTATATCCGGTTAAACATGGGACACGGGTTTAGGACAAACGGTGAAAAGGTGGGGTGGAAAAACGACGTGCAAGGACGTGAGAGAGCCTATGCGTCGCAAGACTGGTGTAATTTACCTGATAAGATCATGCTGGCAGCCGAACGGTTGCGAGGAGTGCAGATAGAAAATATGCCAGCTGCGGAATTGATTAAACGCTTTAATCACCCAAACGTGCTGATCTATGCTGATCCGCCATATGTGCTATCAACCAGGCACGGGAAACAATACCGGTGCGAAATGGATAACAAGGCGCAAACTGAACTACTGGATGTGCTTCACGCTCATAAGGGGCCGGTATTAATTAGCGGATATGATAGTGATTTGTATAATGACAGTTTGCGCGACTGGTACCGCGTAGAAACGGATTGTTATTCACAGACATCATCAAAGAAACGAGAGATACTGTGGATGAATTTTGAACCTGCAGGACAGATGAGCATTACAGCATTTCCGGGTGTAATGCCGGATTAATCAGGAAAACGATCATTTGATGTAGAACAAATATAACAGTGAGGAGGCGTTAAGATGAGTATAGGTGAGTATCTGAGAGAGCAGCGGATCGGGCAGGGAATATCACATGAGAAGCTGGCGAAGGCCGCCGGAGTATCGAAACGCTCCCTCATCTACTGGGAACAGGGAGCGAAGGAGATCAGTTTAGATAATGCTGATAAGGTGCTGAAAGCGCTCAATGTATCCCTAACAATAGGTGCACGTTAGTGCACTAATCGATCATTTGCGTTGGCAGGCTTTATCTTTCCAGAAAAAAGGGGTGAAGGATGGTAAATGTATGAAGAGGCATATGATGATATAAAGCTACGTACATGGATTCGTCAAGTAAGAATAAAAATGGGGTTAAGACAGGAGGATATTGCACGGATTATAGGATATAGCAGGAGTTCTTATGCCAACATGGAATTGGGAAATAAAAGATATTCTCCACTTACCCATCTGGATGAGTTCCTTGCTATATTTGGAGATTGTGCAAAAGAAGATCCACCATATGAATTTTGTAAATATACGAATAGAAAACTTTTGGGGTATATGTGCGTATTTGGAGTTAGGCCTGGAAACGTGAGTAGGGCATTTAGTGTGGATATTAAAACGCTTCATGATTGGCTTTGGAGTGCTAAGAAAAAATATCTTCTGCAATATAAAGCTGAAATTGATGCATTGTTTCCGGAAAAAGATAAACTATCATCTGTAGAAGAAGTAGAGTTGGTTGAAAAAGGTGTGATATACCTTAAATGTATAGATAGAAACAGAATATTTTTAAAGGTAGTGCCAGAACACGCAAAAAGGATGTATGAAACAATACAGTGTTTAATGGAATAAAACAGGAGGAAAATCAAATGAAATTTAATAATTTCAATTTAATAAAAGAGGAACCGGAATTTACTGAAAAGGACGTGAAGAGTGAATCTCCGTTGCAAACAGAAGAAAAAGTCGATTATAATGATCCGGTTTATAAGCTTGGAATGCAGGTAAACTCTTCAGAGACTGTAAATACTGCGTTCAATTTTAAGTTTATTCCAAGGGAGAAGATCCAGTTTAACCCTAACAATGATTTTGAAATGAACAATATAGAGGAATTGGCAGACAGCCTTTTAAATATTGGTATGCAGCACAATCTTGGCGCTTTCTACGATGATGACCGTGACTGCTATATTCTGGAATCAGGCGAGAGAAGATTAAGAGCTTGTGACCTGTTGTATGAACGTCATGGAAAAGATGGGATAGAGAATGACGAGCAATATGAGCACTATGTTATAAATATCAAGCCTTTTTTCGATAAAGGGTTTCCCGTCAATGTGAAAAAGGCAAAATATCAGGAGGAAAATTCAGAGCGGCAGCATCTCGATCAGGTTGATTCAGAATTGAGAAAGTATAAAGTAAATATTGATGTGCGTGAATTGACGCCACAAGACAGGGCTGAATATATTCAAAAGGTAAAAAAGCTTATGCAGGAGAAAAATAAGATTCTCCACGGGGAGGAAGCAGCTGCTCCGACAAAAGCAGAGATTGCTATGGCGGTTGGAACATCGGAGCGGCAATTAAGAAAGTATGATGCACTTGATAATCTGATTCCTGCGCTGCGGAAAGAATTTCAGGCTGGAAATATCAGCATCAATAAAGTTCCTGGTATTGCTGCTCTTCCGGAAGAGGAGCAGATGATATTCCTTGATCTTTTACAAAAAGGGAAAAATGTAGAGCCAGCACAGATTAAACTATATCAGGAACATATGGAACGATCAGAGCAGGCACGGCAAGAAGTTGAAAAAGAAAAAGAAAAAATAGAAGAGGAATTAAACCGAATCCGGTCTTCTAAAGATGAAGAAATTTCTACAATTTTGGAAGAGTCAAAAGCCAGAGAAGAGGCAATTAGAATAAAAATTGAAAAGGCGGCTATGGAGAAGAATGAGGGCGCTATTATTAAGTTACAGAATGACTTAGCAAAAGAAAGAGAAAGTTCCGGACGTCTGATTGCAGAAGCTAACAATTCCCTGGAGAGTACGAAAAAAGCATTAGCTGCTGCCAATCAGAAATTAAGTGAATACAGCCAAAAAGATGCTTCCAGTGAAAAAAAATTGAAAGCAAAGGCAGAGTTGTCAGTCCAGCTTTCGTTAATGGTTCAGGCGGCAGAAAAAGCAATGAACTTGATTCATGATTATCCGGAAATAGCACCTATGGAAGAAATTAGGAAAGAAATCAGTGCCGTAGAAAACCTAATGAATACAGTTTTGTAGATAAATAAGCGGCCTGGTATGCCGCTTTAAAAGAAAGAGGTTCGTTTATGGAGAATAGTAAATTAGAATGTTCTTTTGCTGACCAGTTAAGAATTGAGGGAATCAATTTTAAGGGATATGGAATCATTCCTAAATATGTGATGATAGATTCAGAGCTTACACTTGAGGCCAAGGCGATATATGCATATTTTAGCAGCTTTTCCGGAAGCGGAAATGCTGCTTTTCCATCAAGGGATAAAATACTTCATGATTTACAGATTAGCAAGGATACATATTACAAGCACTTTCAAATGTTGGTTCAGCAGGAGTATATTACTGTAAAGCAAAATACAAATAAACAGGGAGCATTTTCTAACAATATATATACGCTGGTTTCTAACCCGAAAAAAGTGCAGCTTTCTCTGGAATCAGATGCTGAAAAGTGGTCAAAAGTTACATTTGAGCGTATGAGGGTTTCCGGCGTCAAAGCGTGGGGGTATGGTATGATTCCAAAAGCGGTTATGTTAGATCTACGCCTTCCATTAAAGGCAAAAGGAATTTATGCTTACTTTGCCGCTTTTTCAGGAAGTGGCGGCTATGCGTTCCCTAAAAAAGAGAAAATTCAATATCATCTTGGAATTTCGGAACCAACTTATTACAAGTTTTATTCGCTATTAACGAACTTAAATTATATTACGGCAGTACAGCGGCATGTGGAAGGCCGGTTGCAGGTAAATGATTATTTTCTCAATGATACTCCAGCTGAAGCAGTGATAACGACTAAGCGTAGAAAAACAGCATCGCAGCAAGATGCGTATCATACAGGACTAAAGAATTTGGGACACGGTGAAACAGAAGGAGATTCAGGACTAAAGAATTTGGGACACGGTGAAACAGAAGGAGATTCAGGGCTAAAAAATTCAGGACACGGTACAAATGAAGAAAATAGGAGTGTTGTTCAGGACTTAAAAATTTCGGACACGGAAGAATTAGAAGGTAGTAAAAGTGTATCTGTGGTACAGGACTTAAATTTTTCGGACACGGAAAAACAGGACATGGAAAAACAGGACACGGAAATTCCGGACACTAATATAAACAGTATTAAAAGCAATAATATTAAAAATAACAATACTTTCTCTCCCTCACTCTATAATATGGCAGAAGTTAGGGCAGAAAGAGAGAGCGAGGGAAGTATGGAATCGGAAGTAATAAAGGAGTTGTATGCCCAAAAAGGAATCCCTTATACGTACAAAGCCGATGAGCAGCGTATGACGGTAGCGATTCATTACATGACACAATGGAAAACGTTGTATCCTAATGGTTATACAGATGAATTACGGCAAAGAATATATAATTTATTCAATGAGGCCTTGATTCAGATGTGCGTAACAGATCAGATGAACTTAAAAGGGAGCAGTGTAACTTATTCAAAAGTGATAGATCGAATTAACCAGCGGGTGAAAATTAGTGATGGTTATATGGATATATCTGAGTTTTCAGACGTAGCAATAGCAAATTACTATCGGGCAGCTGAAACAATAGAAATAAAATATCCGTTAAAATATATGGAATCCTGTATTTGGGATGCCTTACTGACGGGAAGTGTCAGTATGTTTTCAAGTCTGAAACGTGAGTTTGGAATCTAACCGGACATTTGACCAAGCAAAAGCATTTCACTTGAAAACTAATTGTTATTGGTAAGAAAATAGGATATAATACGAATCATAGGGAAGGAGGAAGATAGGCGGACAGTATACTTATTTTGTCCGATTGTATTAGCCGGATGAACCTAACACATCTCTAGTTTTATTATAGCATTTATTTTAAATTTATCAAGTATAAAATATTATTTCTTAAAATCAGTATTCTGCAAACAGTACAATCTATTACCCCTCATATATGTTCAATTACCATGCGACATTTTAGAAAAATTATTGAAAATCTCTTGCTATGGAAATCCAGAAATGATATAATAAATTCGCTCGTATTATATCTTATATCTTTCTGGCTCGTCCAGTAAGAGTATTCATGCAAAGCCGCTCAGTCCCATACACTGGGCGTTTTTTGCGCGTGAATTCGTCACAACACGACCCGTTGGAAATAAACGTTTGAACACTTTTTGAACACCGCAACCGTGATTTTATTGTGAAACTGGTAAATCGGAACCAGTTCCGCTTTCACAGAGTAAAGCAGCAAACCGGAACCAGTTCCGCTTTCACAGTGTAAAGTATCAAACCGGAACCAGTTC
>JBKUOG010000060.1:0-4678 GCA_046957575.1 Lachnospiraceae bacterium
CAGCAGCCCGTTTCACGGTCTGCGTGTAGTTCCTTGTAAACTGACCTAAAGAACACGCAAAATATTTGAAGAAAACATCTTTTGATGATAATGAAAGATATGTAACGCTATCTACTTGTACTTCAGAGAGTACAAACGGCAGACATCTTCTAATTGGAAGAATTTTAGAAAATACTGCTGATGAAAAAGGAGAACCGCAATATGAAGAAAAATAGACAGATACTTGTGTTAGCTGCTCTATTGTTTGGTTTCTTGTGTTTTCCTGCTGATAAAGTTTTAGCTGCGTCAAATGTAGTAGAGGTTCCGTTAACAGTTAAGCAAAATTTTGAAGAAAATAGCAATGAAAAAGGAATTGATCTTACTGGAACTTATGAATTTCGTGCATTAGACATAGGCATTCCTATGCCGGGAGATTCTGATAACGACAGACATGTTTTTGTACTTGATGGTAATAATGCGGAAAAGATGATTTCATTGCAGTTCCAGCATGGCGGAGTATACCGTTATCATTTGGTTCAAACAAGTAAGGATAAAGAAAATTATACATATGATAGAAGTTCTTATATTATAGCTGTTTATATCAAAAACGGAGAAAATGGGAAATTGGTTCCACAAGTAATTGCAGAAAAAAATGATGGTAAGAAGTATGGAGAATTAATGTTTTACAATTCATATAATAAGAAGGTTGACAATCCTTCAAAACCTTCAAAACCATCAAAACCGGCAGAACAGGTACAAACAGGGGACAGCACAGATATAAAATTGCATGTAATGATTGCCTCAGTTGCATTAATGCTGATCGTAATGTTAGGTTATTTTAAGAGAAATAATCAGAAAGAGAACAATAGAGCTTAGTAGTCAGGGTAGTCATATAGGTGTATGACTACCTTTCTTATGTAAAACGTAAGACTGGGAGTGAGAATGTTTGTTGGGAGTCTTTTTACTAATAAACATGATGACGATATAGAGTAGTAAGCGATAATAAAATCCCAGCTTGTAAAATTGAAAATTAGAAGTTTCCAAAACAAAAAATCTGGTGACACGAGGAGGGCGTTTGAGATGCTTGAATTGGTAAACGTTATGTTTCCAATCATGTTTATTATTGTGGTTGGTATCATTATTTTCTCTTTGGTGAGAGGAATTATCACATGGAATAAGAATAATCAGTCACCTAGATTAACAGTGTCAGTTGTCGTTGCTGCAAAGCGAGAAAACATTACGCATCATCAACATGCAAATGTAGGTGATTTGAGCAGTGCACACGGATTCCATACTACAACCAGCACTTCGTATTATGTGACGTTTTTGGTGGAAAGTGGAGACAGAATAGAGCTTTGCGTTTCTGGAACAGAATATGGAATGCTTGTAGAAGGTGATACTGGCAGGCTGACTTTTCAAGGAACGAGATATTTGTCGTTTGAACGAATATGAATTTGTAAAGGAGGACTATGTATGCGTATATGGAAAGCAATATTTAGCGTATTAACTATCATTTTTGGCTCGCTGGGACTGATGAACATAGTTTCTACTAATATAACACTACCGATTATGTTTGTATTTATGGGATTAACTTTTTTGACAAATGCAAAGGAGTGTTATGATAAGGGTGCGAAGAAAGATGCTATGATATTTGTAGGCATCGCAATTTTCGTCTATGTAGTCACAGCATATAACCTGATAAGCAGACTTATGTAAAGAATTTACGTGGAGGTGAAAGTAGCATATGAAATGTTTAGATTGTGGAATGGAAATGGAACAGGGAACTGTTCAAGGTATAGGACAAGGTGGTGGGCATTGGTACGAATTTACTTCTGATGAAGAAAAAAACTGGAAAACTGGAATAAAAGGCTTTTTTACGCAAAAAAGCATTAGCCTAAAAACATCAGTTATAGAAAGTCCTGCATGGCATTGTCCTAATTGTAAGAAGGTTTTAATGTGGATGGATAGTAAAGAATAATTCCAACTTGTAAAATTGAAAATTAGAATTTGTTACTCTTTTGTATCGTAAATAATTTTGCCCGTAAAGTAAATTGAAATGTCCATTTGAACTAAATCTTCTGTTTCTAAGATAGATAAATAACCAGAATACAATACTTGATTATACCCGTATAATTCATCTACAATTTCAAAGCTATAGTTTTTGTATCTCTTTATAAAGCGTTCCAGTTCTAATTTCTCACCGTTGAATTTTCCATAGTTTCCCCATTTGCTCTGCAACATAACGCAGGTACAATCAAAATCCACACCTTCGATTGTGATGTTTCCCTCGACCTGTTCAAAAGGTTCTGTAAGTTTTTCATATCCGTCCTCGAATTCAAGGACTATTGTTTTATCTTGAATTATAATCTTTTTGACCCGCATATCATGCAGACTATATGGAATGGGCGGATTGTGTTTATATTCTGTCCTCATGAGACCTCCCCGTCAAATTCTAATTTATCGATTTCTTTTTACTTACTAATCATACCATACAACAGCATAAGAAACACTAAAATATTGCAGACCATACCGCCCCAAAACAGGTACAACTTCAAGCCCTCATATCTAAAAAAACTGTTCTTACTTTCCTCAAGCTCCCGGATCTTCTGCTTCATCACGCTCGTAAGTGTATCAGACTGCTTCTCAAGAAGCTTTGTAGCCCTCTGTATAGCCTCTATATTCGCCTGTAACGCCTTTCTAACCTCTTGGACGGTGTTTTCCTTAACCTCATCTTTCAGGCTCCCAATCTCGCCCGATATAGCGTCTTGAAGCAATTCGTTGCTGTTCTTCAGCAGCTCTACGCTCTGCTTCAGCTCGCTGATGAGCTTCCTGTTCTGCTCTGCGTCTCTCTGCCTGTTCTGCTCTGCCCTCACTTGTTCTTGATTTGACTGCTTCATCAATTCCTCGCAGTTCTCGCTCGACATCGCCAACGCTTCTTTGAGCAGACTGTTTTCCAGCTCTGTCCGGCTCTGTCGGTTTAACTCTTGAAGCTGCTCTCTTGGACTGCTCTGCTTCTGCTGTTCGTGCATTTCTCTCAAACTCATGCTCCATACTCTCCTTTCCAAAATCCATATTGTAGTATTTTTCCAGCTTGTTATCCCTGATTTTACAAGCCTTTTCTCCTGCCTGTTCCCTGGCTAAGTCGGTATATGTGATGTACTTGTGGCTGTCCTGCCAGTCCACCCCGTACCCTCTTTCATTCATCAGCCGGATAAAGGTTTCCCGGCTGGTCGCTGTTTCCTTACAATCCAGCACCGCAAGGGCAATATCCTGCACATAGCTTTTGACCTTTCCCTGCTCTGCCTGTTTCAAAAGCTGGTAGGTGTCTTTGCTCCATGCCACCGTTTCTTCCCGGACTTCTCCAGCAAATGTCTTTCCTTTCTCCGGCACATGCAAGCCCTGTTCCCAGCTCTGCTCGTTGCACCGTTCCTTTAAGTCTTTAAGGTCGTGCTTACTCAGAGGGTAATTTAGGGTATAACAAAATAACCCACCCGAATATCGTTTTTTTTATTTGGTGAGTTTGTTCTTTCAAATACGAAACAAATGCTCATGTACGGTAAAGTATCACAAGAAAATTATGTCGAATTGACAGCCGCCTCCGCTATACCGAATAAGGAAATAAAGAGTCCTCAAATTTTGCGCTACTAAATGAAGACGAGCGGAAGTAATCTCCCGCTCGTCAGTAAACTTAACTATGCCATATCAATCCCGCTTCTTTCCCGCCACCGGCACTAAGAACAGCGCGGGCAACAGCAGGAAAGCGGTACAGACCAGCCCCCAGGGTATGGACACCTGCTGGGCTACCAGCCCCACAATAGGCCCGCCGATGATCTGCCCGAAAGAGTCCAGCTGTCCGCTGGTGGAAAAGACTGTGGCGCGCATTTTCTCATCCACATGGTCGTTCATCCAGGCGGCCAGCACAGGCTCCTTGATGGTGCGCATAAGCCCCGCCAGCAGGAACACCAACAACATGAACCAAAAGCTCCGCCCCACCGCGAAGAGAACCAGGCACAGGATATACCCGGCGCTGGTGGACATGACCACACTGGTTCGGCTGACAGTCCCTTTTTTCTCCATGCGGGCGATGAGCAACTGAGAAGCCAGAATACCTAAGCCGCTGCCGATAAGACTGATAACACCGAACCAAGTGACGCTGTTCAGCGGCCCGATAACGGGTATTACCGTGTCATCCAGAAAATGAGCGGTGGAGAGCCGGTCAAAGCCTTCACTGGCAAGTCCCCCGCATAGTGTGATTGCTAAGAGCGCCAGCAACACAGGTGCGCCTTTCACAAAGCCCAGGTTGAGCTTGAACAGGCAGACAAAGTCTTTAAGCAAGCCCTGCCGTTCCTCAATAGCAGGGGAGAAGTTGGTTTCTGGCATGATGCGAACCAACACCAGCCCCAACAACAAGCACAAACTGCCCCCCAAGATGACAGGCATTTGCAGGTTTATGTTTCCCAGCAGTGTGCCCAGCACCACGCCCAGAACGCCGCCGATTTGCCCCATTTGACTGCCCCGCAGGAACACCTTGTCTATGGGTTTGTCCTCTTCCTCCGAGGCAATCCACGCCTCCAGAGCGCCGGTGATGAAGGTATCACCGCAACCCCAGACAACCTGGGCCAGCAGAACCGGCGCGAACCACGGTATGAAGTGCTATAATAAAGTTGTAACAGAAGTGGCTAATAAGATATAATCATCT
>JBKUOG010000061.1:0-4643 GCA_046957575.1 Lachnospiraceae bacterium
TTTTATTATGAAATCCTTGAGAACAAGCTGTCAACTTTTTTTATACCACATCAGCTCCAAACAGTCATTCAAACTAACTGGTCACAAAGAAGTTTACAGCCGGATTGTTCTCTATATGGAGGCCAATCTGGATAAGTCCCTTACTGTAAAAGAAATCTGTGAAGCCAATTTAATAAGTCCTCCTTATCTGCAAAAAATTTTTCGGGAAATCCATAACTGCGGAGCCATCGACTTTTTCCTCCGCATGAAATTAGATGCTGCCAAACAGATGATTCGGGATCAGCAGCTTAATTTCACCCAGATTGCGGATCGGCTGGGATACTCTTCCATCCATTACTTTTCCAAACAATTTAAGCGTTTTAACGGAATGTCGCCTTCTGAATACGCATCTTCTTTAAAACAGATGGCAGAGCGTCCCGAACAGGCCAGCCGCCGCACCATCCGCTGACAAAATTCCCTTGGCATTCGACCATAGGAATATTGCACAATTTCCAAATTTTTTATTACAAGAAAATGAAATATCGCCAATTTTTATTAACATTTCATTAACACTATTGTTGGGTGCATATAATTATGTTATAATCCATCCACGGTTCTAAGCAGACGGCGCATTTTAAAGATGAGGAAGATTGTATGAAAGAGTTTTTCCGTAAGTATAAGCATGCATGGATTTTATCTTATGGCCTGGTTTACCTGACCTGGTTTTTCTATCTGGAGCGCACAGTTACCTCCGGTTACCATGTCATCCATGTGCGCTTAGATGATTTTATCCCATTTGAAGAAATTTTTATCATTCCCTATCTGCTGTGGTTTCTCTATGTAGCAGCAACTGTGGCATTTTTATTTTTTACGGATAAGGAAGAATATTATAAATTGTGCATCTATTTATTCAGCGGCATGACCATCAGCCTGATTATCTGCACATTTTATCACAACGGCACAGATTTTCGGCCTTTGCTGGATCCGGAGGAAAACATCTTTACCAAACTAGTATGCAGTCTTTATGCAACCGACACTCCTACCAATGTATTTCCCAGCATCCATGTGTACAACTCCATTTGTACCCATGTGGCCATTGCCCGCAGTGAGCGGTTAAAGAAATATCCTGTGATCCGGATTTCTTCTTTCATACTTATGATATTAATCTGCATGGCTACCGTATTTTTAAAGCAGCATTCCATTGTAGACGTATTTGGCAGCTGTATTTTGGCATATGCATTATATTATGTGATTTATGGGTATGGATATGGTCTTGAAAGGCGGAAAACCTCTCAAAAAATTTTAGGATGATCGAGAAAACCTGCCACTGACAGATTTTCTTGATGCCTGACAGCAAAAAGCTGTTCCCCAACATATTGGAGAACAGCTTTTTACTTTTGAACTTAGTTAAATCCATAAAACTTTTGTGTAATTTTATATCCGGCTACCGATACCTTTCTTCCGCTCTTTCCGGGCAAATTCACTCCCTGCCCCAAAAATCCCCATCGCAGCCTGAGGTAAAGCTTTAAATTCTGCTGTTTTAAAAACTGCCACAATTCTTTTTTCTTTTTTAAATTTTCCTCTGAATCCGATCGAATCGCCAATATGGAGGAAACCGTCATCATAATTTCCAGATAATTGGTCATGTAGCGGCGCAGCTTTCTGCAGCTTATTTTGGTAACATCATAATATCCCAACATCAGCTTTGTCACCTGAATCTGCTGATCAATCCGGCCAATCATCACCTTTTCGTTTACTGACTGATCCTCTCTCCCGATAAAATACCGATAAAAATTAACATCCAGATAGTACAATGTCTTTACATGGGGGAGGGGCTGATATACAAAAATGTTATCTACATAAAAAGTATGCTTAGGCAATTCCAATCCGCACTGGCGCAGAAGTTCTGTGCGGTATATTACCGAATGCATCAGAATATACTGCCCCATCATAAACCCCTTTACCTCGTCCCATCCTATCAGTTTCTCTTTTGGGATTGCGGTGCGATAGTTCATAACTTTTTTGTGCTTTACCCCCTGCTTTTCATATACGAAATTGCTGATAAGCATATCCAGAGTTTCTTCTCCATAAACAAATCTGCGCAGAGTTTCTAGAATCTGCATATATGCTTCCTCATTGACCCAGTCATCGCTGTCCACTACTTTATAGTAGATTCCAGCCGCATTCTTAAGTCCTGCATTGACCGCCTCTCCATGGCCGCCATTTTCCTGGTGGATGGCCCGGCAAATAGTAGGATATTTCTCTGCATATTCATCTGCAATTTCTGCCGTATTATCTTTGGTAGAACCATCGTCCACTATTAAAATTTCCACCTCTTCCCCGCCGGCCAGCAGCGTTTCGATGCAGTGCCTCATATATGCTGCTGAATTGTAGCAGGGAATTGCAATTGACAACAATTTCATGCCCGTACCTCCTAACCTCTATCCTTTGTCATTTAGACCTTTTAATCTGTATAATTCTGCTGCCAAAACACCGCATGCAATGATTACTGCAGCAATCCGAAGAAACAAATTCCCCTCTGTCATGGGTATCAAAACACCGTTCAGCACGTAAATGGAACCCAGATTCATGGCTGCATGCACCAGCCATACAGACGT
Source organism: Lachnospiraceae bacterium (assembly GCA_046957575.1). Lineage (GTDB taxonomy): Bacteria > Bacillota > Clostridia > Lachnospirales > Lachnospiraceae > UMGS1370. The sequence goes on from JBKUOG010000061.1 coordinate 2,598, forward strand.
CAGAGTCTGATACTGTTCCATAATCCATGCAAGAATCAGTCCCAGAACTGCTGCATAAATTCCCTGAACCAGATTGCCGTGAAACAGTCCGAAAAACACTGCTGACCATACTGCTGCAGGCACTGGCCCCATCTCGTCTCTTAATCCCCAGTACCCAATGCCGCGAAAAACCAGTTCTTCTGTCACCGGAATCATCAAGCATACGCCAAATAGCTGAAGTAAAAATCCAGCACTGTCAATCTGCCCAATAGACTCTTCCACTCCCGGAAACCACTGAAAAAGCGGGGTGAAGCTAAGAAGCAGATTGGCTCCAATACTGGCAGAAATCCCCAGAATAATCAGATGATGCCAATCCTTTGGAATGTCAGGTTTTAATGTTCTGATCTGTCCGCTTCGCAAGATCCAGTCCCGCTTATAGGGAAACCATAAAATACCGGCAGTAAGAACTGCTCCCGGCAGAATCACCATTACAGAACTGGAAGGCTGAATCTGAAGAGCTGCAAATATTTCTTCTACAGAGAATACGGACATATAATAAGCCATTAACGGATATACTGTTTTCCAAACCGCCCTCAGGCCGCTTTTTATTTTTTCCATTATGTAGCCGTCCCGCCTTTCTCTGCTTTGTCCATTTGGCTGTCGGCTGCAGATACAGCCGCTTTGCGCTTAGTATACCATGTTCGTTTAAATTTTTCTACCTAAATCTTTCCCTGCTCATGAACCCTTATCCATTTATTCCATCAATATACCGACCTGACAGTATTTCCACAGCGTAATCCTCATCTTCCGGCAGATACTATAAACAGCGCACAGAGTTCTCTGTGATAGCAATTATTTTATTAGAAAGGGGTGCTTATCATGGATTTCTGCAGATGCAGCGAAACCCGGATGCCTTTAGCCAAACCAGGCGGATATCTGTTTCCAGGTATGGCAACTATTCCCATACAGGAGTGGGAAGAACCTGATTCTCCGGAAAAAGGACTGATGCAGGGAACGATTTTTCCAAGCCTGGTAATGCCGTTTTTTGCAGGAGGTGAGATTAGTGGCAGACCGTTGTGAACTTCTGAAAAAAATTGATGCAGTTAGTTTTTTCCTGAATGATTTGACTCTCTATTTGGATACCCATCCATCTGATGACAGCGGACTGTCCGCCTATTTTAAAATGTCGGGGGTAAGAAAGCAGCTTTTGCAGAAGTATGCAGACGAATTTGAACCACTGACCATGGACTGTATCTGTCCCAACCCCCAACAATCATCAGGAAAAAACTGCTTTTCCTGGACATCGGGACCGGTTGTCTGGGACAATGAACAATCGAAAGGAGGGGCTTTCTAAATGTGGAATTACGAAAAACGGCTGCAGTTTCCTGTCCACATCACCAAATCCTGTCCTAAAACCGCCCAGCTAATCATCAGCCAGTTCGGCGGACCAGATGGAGAACTGTCTGCCTCTATGCGTTATCTTTCCCAGAGATACTCCATGCCATGTAAAAAGATCAGCGGGCTTTTGACAGATATCGGCACAGAGGAATTGGCTCATATGGAAATCGTGTGTGCCATGATTTATCAGCTTACTAAAAATCTGACTCCTGAACAGGTTAAAACTTCTGGCTTTGACGGATACTATATCGACCACACTGCTGCTCTATGGCCGCAGGCGGCAGGCAAAGTTCCTTTTAATGCCTGTGAATTTCAGTCAAAAGGAGACGCTCTCGCCGATCTCCACGAGGATCTTTCTGCAGAACAAAAGGCCAGAACCACTTACGATAATCTTCTGCGGGTCATTGATGACCCGGAAATCAAAGAACCTCTGCGTTTTTTAAGGGCAAGGGAAATTGTCCACTACCAAAGATTCGGTGAAGCAAACCGGGAAGATTGTAGTAAAAATTCAAGAGTGTTGAAAGCCCACAAATACAGCACTTTTGGAAATCTACTATCAATCAGAAAAATGCAGGACGTAGGCATAAGCCGCCCTATCTGCTGCTAAACCTCAAAATTTGATGTGGTATAAAAAAAGTTGACAGCTTGTTCTCAAGGATTTCATAATAA
>JBKUOG010000062.1:0-4566 GCA_046957575.1 Lachnospiraceae bacterium
TTGTTTTGAGTATTCTCTTATTATCTCAAAAAAATTTTTTAGATAACTACTAATTATCCCGCACCCACATAAGCAGAAAAGAGGGTTTGTCCCACATGGTAGTACGCCTGCAACGTCACCTGCATATAAAACGCAAATTTTATGGTACATTTCTTCCGCATGTAGTATAATGACAGGGAACACTGATGGAAGAATATAGCAGTTTTGTTTAGGAGAGAACACTTATGTATGATCATGAAGATTATGAGAAAAATGTGAAGAGATAAGGCAAGAGAATGAGAAAATGCTGGGAATTTTTGAACATGATATCACAGGGGTATTAGCGTCTCAGACAGTAAGTAGGCATGTTAGAAATATGGAGTTCTACTGAATCATTACTTGCTTTATTCGGAGGTGCTCTCGATGGAGAATGGCATGGACAAAATAGACAATTTCTTGGGGAATTTCTTTATTAGAAAATGTATGTGGTCAACGCCAGCATCAATTAAAAGTACAGCAGCTAGTATTAAAAAATTTTATAAGTGCATGATGGAGTATGGGAAGCTTTCTAAGAGGAATTATGCAGAACTATGTGCAATTATAAGGGACAGAATGGAGTGGTGGCAGGAGGACTGCGCACAATTTAATGATCCTTCGGCAGCAAATCCATTTATACCTTTTTAGGATGAATGACTTACCACTCAAAATAATAAAAAGGAGCAATTTTATGAAGATACTTTACTATGGGGGAACGATTATTACAATGGAGAATCGGGAGGATTCTCCGGAAGCGGTTTTGGTGGACACAGAATCCGGAAGGATTGCGGCAGTGGGGACACTGGAAGAGGTAAGCGTATTGGTAGGAGAGAAGGCAGAAAAGGTGGATTTGGCGGGAAAATGTCTGATGCCGGCTTTTATCGATGCCCACAGCCACATTACCATGGCGGGACAGATGAGTTTGTGCGCTGATTTGTCAGACTGCGGCTCCTTTAAGGATATCGTAGAGACAATGAAAGAATTTATCCGGAAAAAAGAAAAATCCAATTTAAAAGCAGTGCTGGGATTTGGATATGATCAGAACTTTTTAGCAGAGCAGGATCATCCTCACAGAAAGATTCTGGACCAGGTGAGCAGAGCGATTCCGGTCATTATTATGCACGTATCCGGACATCTGGCCTGCGCTAATAGCAAGGCACTGGAACTTGCCGGAATTACAAAAGATTTACCGAATCCGGAAGGCGGTGTGATTGGAAGAGAACCAGGGTCCAGAGAACCGAACGGGTATCTGGAAGAGGCCGGGATGACTTTGATTCAAAACTTTATTCAGACCACAATGGAGTTTGACTATGATGCGATGGTAGAACAGATGCAGGAGATTTATATAGAAAACGGGGTTACCACTGTTCAGGAGGGAGCAGCTACCAGAGAAGGGATTTGGCTGTTAAAAAATATTGCACGTAATCAACAGTTAAAAATAGACGTAGTTGCTTATCCTATGCTGACTGAGGATGGAAAGCAGATGATGGAGAGCGAAGCAGAGTATATCGGGACCTATAAAAATCGTTTTAAAATCGGTGGCTGCAAGCTGGTTTTGGACGGATCCCCTCAGGCTCGGTCTGCATGGATGTCGAAACCTTATCTGACAGGGGAAAATGGGTACTGCGGATATCCCTGGATGTCGGATCAGGCAGTGGAAGAGGCTGTTTCATATGCGGTTCAGAAGGGGCAGCAGATTCTGGTTCACTGTAATGGGGATGCAGCCAGTCAACAGTTTTTAAACGCTTATGAACATGCGGTTCAAAATCTGGAACCAAATCAAAAAAGCAGTCTGCGCCCGGTTATGATTCACTGTCAGACCGTCCGCAATGATCAGCTGGATCGTATGGCAAGCCTGGGGATGATTGCTTCGATTTTTGTGGGACATGTGTGGTACTGGGGCGATGTTCATTTGAAAAATCTGGGGACGGAACGGGGAAATCGTATCAGTCCTGCAAAAGATGCGCTGGATCGGAACATTGTGATAACGTTCCACCAGGATACTCCAGTGACAAAGCCGAATATGCTCCATTCTGTATGGTGTGCGGTCAATCGCCTGAGCCGGGAGCATCAGGTAATCGGAGCAGAACAGAAAATTTCTGTATATGAGGCACTGAAAGCAGTGACAATCAATGCCGCTTACCAGTATTTTGAAGAACAGGACAAGGGCAGCATCAAAGCGGGAAAACAGGCTGATTTGGTGATTTTAGACAACTCTCCGCTGGAGATTTCCCCGGAAGAATTGAGAACAATAAAGGTTTTGGAAACTATAAAAGACGGAATCTGCATTTACAAAAGAAAAGAGGTTGAGGGCAAAAATCCGCCTGCAAGCAAGCATTGAATTCCTGACCTTTTGACCCTGGTATCAAGAAAATAATAAGTGTAACTGCGCTGCCCTGGACGGCTGCAAAAACTTTCTACTATACCAACGTAATCCTAGTATTCGTAGCGAAAACGGTACTAGGAAACGTTGGTTTTCTTTTATTAAAAACGTTTAAGAAGTATAAAAATAATGCAGCAGTTCGGATTAACGGAGAAACGGCCGTTATGGACTACTGCGAATAACAATAAGGGGGAGAACGATGAAATCGGCAAAAGAAATTTTGAATCAAATTCCATTTTTAAAAAGCTACAGAGGATATGAATATATGCTCTTGTGCATGGAACTGGTGGCAGAAGACGAAGAACGTCTGGTGCGGGTTCGCGAACGGGTGTATTTTCCGGTTGCACAGCATAAGCAGGAGAGTATTCAGAAAGTGGAAAAAAATTTGAGGACATTTCGGAGAGTTTTTTTTGACAATGGAGGGCAGGAATATCTGGAAACATGTCTGGAACGGAAAATAGATGCAGAATTGTATCCGCGGGAATTAATTGAAGCACTGGCAGAATGCATGAAAAGCTGATTACGTTTTTGAATATCTGTATTTTCTAAAAATCTATATTATCAAAGGTGCAATATTTGTCGAAGGACGTGCCACATTCCAGTATTAGAATACGTTTTATACTTATAAAGATGGACAAAATAACAGAAATTGTATTTTTTTGCCAATTGCTACCGTATATGGTATCCATTGAAATATTTTTTTGTATAAACTATTAGAAAATAATTTGGCACAAAGGGGGTTCTAACATGGACGGACAAAAGATACTTGCGGCAAGAATTGCAGATTTATGTGGGAAAAGGCGGTATTCTTACTATGAACTGGCATATAAATCAGCAGTACCGCTGACTACATTAATGCATATTATAGATGGGACAACGAAGAATCCAGGTCTGTTTACTATATCGAAATTGTGCGGCGGCCTGGGAATAACGCTGAAAGAATTTTTTGATGTTCCGGAATTTGAAGGAATAGAAGAAAACGTAGAATAAACCAGCAGATGGAGAGAAAAGGGCATCTGGATTTAAGGAGAAACGATAGTTCTGTGCCTGCTGTGGTTTTCCGGAATCACCAGCATGGAGAAAAGGGTTCCGTTTTTCTTCCATTCATCAGATGGATTGTGCTTTTTGATATAACATGAGAGAATGTCAATAAACTCTCCATTGGTCGGCTTGGACTGGAGACGGCATCCTGCAATCTGGAAAAGGCGTTCCCTGTCTCCGCGGCTCCAGCAAAGGGAGATGACGGTGCGGATGTTGCGCTCGACGCAGGACGGGGTGGTGCTGTGAATTTCTGCCACCAGGGGATAGAGAAGCTTGGAAACCATCAAAAGTCGGTTTTCGTCTTCCAGGATAAGCAAAACAGAAGTATTTAAATAATAATATCCTAAATGGGTGCCTGAAATACCTAAAGAGCGGATAACGGCAATAGGAAGATTGGTATTCATAATAGACAGCTCCTTTCTCTGGTTTCTATTGTACTAGAATTCATGGCAAAGTCAGCAAAAAGGATGAAATTAGACTTCTTTCGACAAAAAGAGAGCGAGCGTTTCAGCAAAAGGCCACAGTTTGTCCTCAAGATCAGCTAATTGGACTGCCGCTGCTTTTTTACCATATCCCAGATAGTTGCATGCATCCATTCAACTGTATTTTTTAATGCCGCATTTTCCTGCTCCAGTTCCTGGACCCGGTTAGTCAGGCGTGTCATGGTTTCGCGCTGATTTGGCAAAAATGGATGGCAAAATGGGTAATAGCCGCAATGGCTGCAGGAATAACGAGATGATTCTTTCATAAAGGCCTCCAGTATATTGAAATTGACATAACAGTTCAGCCATGTGAAGATTCAGACAGGAAAAAAGTATTGAAAACTTGTTTTCATAAGAATTTTCCTGTCTAAATCTTCATAAGGCAGACGCTTGGTGCTTCTTGCATGCTGTAAGCGAGCAAGAAGATGCAAGGCTGAACTGTTACAAATTGGCAGGGCATAGTTCTTGTTTTAAGCAATACCCCTGGTACTTATATATAATAGGAAACCTGTTGATATATGACAGAAAAATAAAAGAAAAGCAAAAAAGCTGCAGTTCCTGGTGGGAAAAGCAGCTTCTTTTTACAAATTAGGTAACAGTTCAGCCATGCGAAGATTCAGACAGGAAAAAGCGTTGAAAGCTTGT
>JBKUOG010000063.1:0-3876 GCA_046957575.1 Lachnospiraceae bacterium
TGGCTTTGCTTGTTATTAAAGCCTTTTTCAGAATTGTGGTGGAGAAAGTCCCGACGATGAAAAGCCTGGATAAATAAAGCCAGTGTTTATGCGGCTTTTGAGAGATTCAGATGTCCAAAGGACATCAAAAGGACATCAAAAAGATGGTCAAGTCCGAATGAGTTCGAATGAGCTGGAATTTTGGTAAATGAAGTTGAATTTAATAAAAGCACTATTTTAGGGCACTTTTCTAGAGAAATTTAGAAAAGTGTCCTTTTTGCGTTATGGAGAAAATGATGTCCTTTTCAGGAAAGAGGTGTAATAGCATGAAGCAGGATAAGAGATTTAATTATAAGGAAGCAGAAGAGAGTGGAAAAAAGTTTGTGAGATATAAGGATGGATGCAAAGTCTATGGAATGGGTATCTCAAAGTTTCAGGAAATAGCTAAGAAAGCAAATGCAGTATACAAAGTGAATCAGATGGTACTGGTAAATACAGAGATTCTAGATCGTTATCTAGAACGATATAGAGTATTAAGTAAAGAGGTGGAGCTGGATGGCGAATAAGTTACAGACATCAATCAGGGCATATGCAGCGGATAATATTCAGATAAAAAGGTTTCTTAGGGTTGAGGATGCACAACAACTTTTTCATATAGAAGATGAAGTCTTATTGATAGTAGCGTTATCTGCGGATGCATTATATCAGTTGCCGAGAACAACATTGATACATCAAAAGAAGATGGAGGATTATATGAAGCATTTATATAAGGTACCCAATACATCAAAATATGTGCAGAAAAAATATGTCAGAATAGGAGAGGGTTCGATCACATATAGCATTGGTCATCATAGGTTTATTGAAATGGCAAGGGCTGCGGGAGCTGTATATAAGATAAATGAGGGAACTGGTGGGACTGTTCTTATAAACATTGATATCTTTGACGAATACATGGAGCAATTTCGGGAAGAGGCAATTCCAATGAAACATCCATTATTTGGCCCAGCGAAAGGAGAGTAACTATGGGGTATTCATATAAGACTTATACAGATACAAAAGAAGTGATGAAAAAGTATGTTAATGCGAGAGAAGGTAAAATCATCTACAGTATTGGAAAAACAAGGTTTATGGCATTAGCAGGTGAAGCAGGTGCAATCTACAAAGTAGGCAATTCAGCACTTGTAAATACTGAGGTTTTTGAAACATATTTGGAACAGTTTCATGAGCCATCAAGATCACTGCCAAAGCATATCTGGAAAAAGTTGCAAGAATCAGATGTTGATAGAGATAGTCCACATAAATAAAACACACCAATAATTGGTGTGAAATAAGTAAAATACACCAGTATAGTTTCTATCCAGATAATTGCATTGAAGTTATTATATACATGTTCCCAGCGAAAGCAAGTTATCCTACTCCATCGTCAATCTTGCCACACAGGGGCGGACAGGGGGCAACGGCGACGAGATTGCTGTCCTGTGACGGTGCTGACGGCAAAGACGGCAAACTTTGGGGGCTTGATTCTGCCGTCATATCGTCATTACCGTCATAGAAGAGAGTAAATTCCCGTCGCTCAAAAGTTCTGTTCTCCGAATAATGAATACCGTTTCTACCCAGATGCTCCATGTGCTTGATGATTCTCTTTTTCAGAATTGCAGGGCTGCAATCCAGATTCAGTTTTTCTATCAGCTCGGTTGCCGTACCGGTGAAGCTGCCTGTCGATTTTATAAAATCACAGAGAAGAAAAATTTCATCCGGTATAATCCGCTGCTCCATTTTAATCGGTTCCAGTAGCTCCCATAAAAATTTGTTCCTGTTGAACTCCAAGAACAGTTCCCGCCCCTCGATATCTCTGCCGGTGCAAATAAGCGTTGCGGTATTTTCCGTTCGCTTGTCTTTTTGCAGTACAAAGTTGGTATCTGCACCACCTGCAATCCCGCTGGTGCCCGAAATCATATTGAGCGGATCGGCATCACCTGTTTTGCGAAGATGATGTACGAGCAGGATGGCAAGATGGTGACGGTCCGCAATCTTCTTCAGTGCGTTGATGTCATCATAGTCGGTGGCATAGAGATTGACATTTGCGGAAACGGTTTTGCGAACCTTTTGCAGGGTGTCAATGACAATCAGTCCTGTGTCGGGATGCTCTTTGATAAAGCTATCAATTTGGTTTTCCAGACCATGGCCGATGGCATCGCTCACAATTGCAAAATGCAACGTGGGTGGTGCTTCGTCGGTAATTTCAAACAGCCTGCTTTGGATACGGGCGAAGCTGTCCTCTAAGCAGAGATACAACACCTCACTTTTCAGCGTTTCAAATTCCCATACCTTTTCACCCTTTGCCGCCTGTAAGCAGATCCACAGTGCCAGCCAGCTCTTGCCGATTTTTGGTGAGCCTGCAAGCACATGCAGTCCTTCGGGTAGCAGACCGCTGACAATAAATTTCAGCGGCTCCATGGGTGTGGTCATCAAGGTTTCTGCATCCATGGTTTTTATTTTTTTTGACATTTGTGATTCCTCCTCTTAATTCAACTTGCTTTAAAAGTGCAACAAATCGAATGTTGAAAACTTCTATTCCTTGTGATACCATTGTCCTATATCCAGAAACAGAAATACATAGCGAATCGCAGGAATGCCGTTTTGCAGAAAATCGATTATTTGCGAGAGGAGTGCCTATGGAACAGTACCCATTCATCAAAGTTTTTGAGGGAAGTGACAAGCTGATTTATTCCATGGTTTATGCCTATCCGGACAAGGTGACGCAGTACGCGCAAAAGTTTATTGGCAATGGACTGATTGAATTTGTAGAAATGGATTTCGAAGAATACACAACATTGCTCACCGAAATGAAAGCCATTCCGCTGACAATGGAAAACTATCAGACAATCAGGAACAAAATATTTGATGTTGCGCAAACCATTGCGGGCAAGCACCGCTATGTTTATTTCTTCTTGGTGGGCTTACTGAACAACATTTTGAAAGAACCCATTTATGCCAAAGATGAATTTGAGGCCGCTTTGCTCAGACCCCTTACAATTTGTATAGAGGAATTGGAGCACATTTTAGAGCTGCAGGAAGTATGTGCGAAAGCGGTCACCACCTGTTTGGATAAAGAAAGCCGCTCGGACAAGGAAATGTCCCAGCGGCTTTGTGAATTCGTATCGCAGCACCCCGGTTTTGGCGAGGCTGTTGTGAAGATAAAATATGAGCTGCTCCCGAAGAAAAATGGCAAGGTGGATATGGATACGCTTAAGGATATCCATGATTGGAATCTGCGGGAAACAGATGAGCTTTTGGAAATCATGCACCAGGATGGCGAAGGCGTCAGTCTGATGCCATACTATCTGTTTGAATATTTGGATGAGATTCTCTATTTTGAGTTTACCGAGATGCTGAAAAATGCCCAGTTCATTAAGCGATGCAAACTGTGCAGCCGCTATTTTGTGTTGACCGATAAGCGTAAACGGGATTTCTGTGATCGGCCATATAAAGGCAATCGCACCTGCAAGCAGGTTGGAGCAAAGCTGTTTTATGACCAGGGCATGCAGGGAAACGATTATTTGCTGGCTTTCCTGGCTGAATACAACAAGGTGTACTCACGCCGTTACCGTGCGGACAATAAATTGCCGGAAGAGTTTAGCGGCAAGGACATGTCCTCGGAAGAGTATGCCCAATGGGCAAAGCTGGCGCGGCAGGCTCGCAGTGATTACCTTGACGGAAAAATTACGGGCGAAGAAATGCTGGAGAAAATTAAAATGGAATAATAATTTACCAAAGTTTTTAAGGCAATTATTGAGGAATTCTACTCACTAAACAACTAAATACTACATAAAGCTACAATATCTTGAGTTTCCGCAAAATGTAATTAAAAAATGAATATATCCTTCCAAAGTACCA
>JBKUOG010000064.1:0-3089 GCA_046957575.1 Lachnospiraceae bacterium
TATTTTGCAAGAGATGATTTATTCATAACGGTATGGTAGAATGATTATGACAAATTAAGAATTTGGAGGTGGGTATATGAAATGTCCATATTGTAATGAGAATATGGTAAAAGGATATATACAGTGCAGAGATGGTGTTGATTGGACAGAGAAAAAACAATTCATTGCGGCTTTGTCTGCATTGGGAAAAGGAAGAACATCTCTTGCAAATGGGGCTGCTGAAAATAACAGTGTTGTGTATGCTTACAAATGTGAAAAGTGTAAAAAAATAATTATTGATTATTCTTCAAAGGATAAATAAACAAATCCAAATTTTGAAGGGGGAATAAAAATGGCGGTTTCAAATATAAATGTGATTATTAACAAGGATATTCATAAAGTTTGGGATATTGTTTTTGCAGTTGAAAAATATAGTGAGTGGCGAAGCGATTTAAGCAAAACAGAAATCATAAATGAGAAGCAATTTATTGAGTACACTAAAGACGGATATGCAACTAAATTTTCTATTACTGCTGTTGAACCATATAAACGCTGGGAATTTGACATGGAAAATAGCAATATGACCGGGCATTGGATTGGTATTTTTACAGCTAAAGGAAATGAAACACAAATTGATTTTACAGAGAATGTGACACCTAAAAAGTGGATTATGAAACCTTTTGCAAAAATCTATCTGAAAAAGCAACAAGAACAATTTGTTCTGGACTTAAAAAAAGCATTGGAATAATAACTTCCAATTTATCGGACAGATAAACTTATCCATGAAAGAGATTCAGCCAGCCGGTTCCGGCTGGCTGTTCTGTTACTCATTATGCTCCAACACTGCTTTTATCATGGCAAATGCAAGCTCCTGTTTGCTGGGAGAGGTATCTTTCCAGAGTGCTTCTATCTCCCGAATGGTACTAATTTCGTTTTCTTCCAATTCGTCTTGTAGAAGATAATCCGGCGAGATTTTCAGAGCCTTGCAAATGTCTATGAATACCGACAGGCTGGGCATTTTTACGCCGCCCTCAATCTGCCGGAGATAAGTAGCGTTGATATTGCACATTTCCGAAAGATGGTCAGCAGTTAAGCCCCTGTCTTTCCTTACTGCGTTGATACGCTTTCCTAATCCGTTCTTTTCCATAGTCCACACCTATCTATTAAATATTAGCTATCAGTTATCATTTTGTACACTTTAAGCTTATAATATGATTGCCGTTTTCAATAGCTTCTGTTAGACTATAAGATATTAGCTTGTAGCTTTCGGAGGGTGTGGATATGAAGAATATATGGAGAAAAATGCGGGACTGTTGGCTGGATTTCTGGGAAGATGATGAACTGGACATGGATAAAAAACATTTAAGCCAGCATGACAAGCGTTCCCTGCTTTATGGCGGTTTTATGATAGGGGTTGCTACATTTGGACTTTTCTCAATCGGTATTATAGCCGGGAATATATGGACGAACCACCAAAACCAGAAAGATATGGAAGAATTTTTAGAGACAGTTGTTACTTACATGGCAACAGCCACCGATGATGAATATGATGAAATTGCTCAGACCATTCGGTACGATTTGGTGTACAGCCAGTATGGACAGGATGTTGAAAATCTTATCCGATATATCCCGAATACGGCTGACGGCTGCTGTCTGGAACGGGAGCTACCGGAGCGTATCAATCTGGTTTTCCTAAATACTGGCGCAGCCTATGGGTTGGAAATATTCGATAATACCGAGGCGATTAAGAGCCAACGGGAAAGCGGCAGCACAATGATTACCTCTGGATATGATGAAATCAGCGAAGCTCACTTAATGATAATGTCAAATTCCAATAGTGGCAGCGCCACCGCTTCCATTGACCGGGGACGGGGCATTGTGAGCGCCCACAAAATGAAAACACATTTTTGTGATGATTGTATCCGGGAAATCCTGACTATTGTTGAAGATGAATTTATAGACGAAGCTGTGATTTATGATGCAGAGGAAAAGACTTTTTACCCTGTCACAGAAGGGGATATGCAAATCGGGGACTATGCTTTCCACACTTACTATGAGGATGGTAGCTATGAAATAGAAATTACATATATCGGCGAATAAAAGACGCTGCCGTTGTAGGAACACCCATTCCCACAACGGCAGTTTTCATTTCCAAGGTCTGCGCCGGAAATTCATGCCGGAATGTTTGATAAGTGGGGACTTGCGGAACAGCTTTTTCAAGGTGGTGCGTTCTTCTTCCGAGAGCCGCTTATATTTGAGCTGGAACGCCTTGCAGAATATCTCTGTAAATTGCTGCACTCTGTCTCCCGGCGATTGCATAGCCTTTTGGACTTCCCGGATAAGCTCATCGGCGGGTGTGGTATCCGGTGCACTTTCACTGTCATTTTCGTGTGCCTTGCGTATGTCATGGAGAATGGTGTCCCATGTTTTATGTGTCACATGGCAGAAAAAATCTTCTTCCCCTACCTGACAGGCTTCCAATACTTTGATTGCCCGGTCTGCCGCCGCTTCGGGATGTGCTTCCAGTATCATAGCCCGCACAGCAGCCAGCGAACTGTTCATGTCATGGAAACGCATGGTTGCTATCCCATCCACATAGATTTCTGCGTCTGCCAGCAGTTCCCGGAATTTTTCATGGGAGATAATCTCACACAGCAGCCGGTTGTTGAAGCGTTCGCTTTTCAGAAGTTCCACAACTTCATCATTGATATGCAGTTCCGTAAGTTCTATATTTTCTGGATTGCGGTTCTCTGTCCGGCACAGCAGATAATCGACGGAAACCTCATAGAAGTCTGCCAGCGTGATGAGGTTTCCATGATTGATTTCCTTATAATCCTCTTTTTCATAACTTCCAAGAGCTGATTTGGAAATACCCGTCAGCTTTGATAATTCTTCCAGATTCAAGCCTTTGTCCTTGCGGAGTTCCCAAAGGCGTTCCTGTATGGTAGTTGCTCCTTTCATGGGTGCACACTCCTTTCCAGCGGTTTCTCTGTTGCCGCTTAGTTGGATTATATCACACTTTCCGCAATCGTGGAAATTTCTGATTTTTACCCCTGATTCCTACTTTGTGGACATACGGCACAGGGCACAAAAATGTTCTATGATACAGG
>JBKUOG010000065.1:0-2940 GCA_046957575.1 Lachnospiraceae bacterium
AGAAGTACATGGGATAGGCTTTTGGACGCGGGTTCGACTCCCGCCAGGTCCATTTGGAAAAATTGTAGGAAATGCTTGATTTTCAGGCATTTCCTCTTTTTTTGATAAGTGTTATTTTTGAGTACAATTGAGTATCATTTGAGTACAGCCTTTCAAGGAATATGTACCATAGTCAATGCCATACAATCCCCGTAGTTAGATTTGTCACTTTCTCTAAATTCCATTTTGAACCTCCCTCATTCTTAAAATCCTTATTGTTTGTAAACGACTGCAAATTCTTCACATACAACTTTCATAGCAGGAGTAAATTTCAATCCAGCTTCATTCAAACATTCCGTAAAGAATTTTTCGTGAACTTCTCTCCAAAAATCTAAGGATTTATCCCCCTCACCTTCTTTGTATGCGTGTTCTGCTGATACTTCATAAAATGGGACAATGGTTACTTTCTTAGTTTGAATAATACAAACAGCATTGTCTTTAGAGTCCAAAATAACACTATACGCTCCTATTGCAGGCAGAGGTTCGTTTTCCAATTCGTACAGAGGATAAGCTGAAGCGGTAGCAGTTTTTTCGCCAGCTGCAACTAAATGAGCCAGCAAATCCGCTTCCACCCCAAAAGCCCATGTCTCGTAATGGCACTCGACAAAGTTATTCTCCATAATAAATGCTTCCCAAAGTTCTTTCCCTGACATAAGACATCCTCCACCAAATTCAAATTTGAAAACCATAAAATTAAAAGAACAGCCCGTCGGTTTGTGGGAACAGCGGCACTTGCGGTATCTAAAAGGTTTCAATTTTCCTTCCCGATCTGCTTGATCATCTGATTCACATATGTACTTAGCCCTGCTGTCAAGATTCCCTGTACAATTGCTGTAAATACTGCCATTGCAATTTCCTGTCCAGTGCTTGTCGGACAGGATGCAAAGCCCCATACCGCACATAACACAATCCCGATTCCACCCAGAATAAGCGGGATATACTTATCTCTTACCGCCTGAGATTGTTTCAATCCAATTCCAATAAAATACAGGACCACTGCCACCATGAGTAATTCAGGTTTTACATATTTCATAATTTCTTCCATTTTACCGTTTTCCTTTAAACAATACGGATTTCTTTATTGTATGCACAAAGTTTCCCTTGGTTACCTGCTATCCAGGCAACAGCAATATTAATTCTCAAAATACACTCCGAATCAACACCATATAACAAACCGTTCCTCCCGTCACACTCAACAGAGTATTTCCTTTCCAGAAATGGAGTCCTGCTGTCACAGCAACCGCAATAAGCTGCGGCATAAATCCCGCCCAGGAAGAAAGATCAACAGCACGAAGGCAGTAAATAACCAAAGTTGCCATCACTGCAACCGGTAAAATATTTCCAAGATATCTCACCAGATTTGGAACTGAGCCTTTCCTGAAAATCAAAAATGGCAATAAACGCTCTGCAAATGTACAAAACGCACACACCACAATCATACATATCGTATATCCCATAGAAAGCATTATGTTTTTTCCTCCATTCCTTTTGAGAGATAAGGTTTAAAAAATATCAAAACTGCTACCGTTGTGAGCAAGGAAGGCAGCAGAAACCGCTCTGTTCCTACAAGCACTATCCACAAAACTGATGACAAAGCTGCTGCCAGCGCCGGAAGTTTTGCTTTTGTGCCCCTTATCATATCTACAAATATTACAACAAAAAGTGCGGTCAGTGCAAAATCAATTCCTGTCGTATCAAAAGGAATCATTTCTCCCACCAGACCTCCTATTCCGGAGAATGTAATCCAATAAACCCAAAGCAGAATCGTTGAAAAAATGTGTACCCATTTTTCATTCACTCCGTCTGTTTCTTTGTAAGAGCAAAGCAGAGAATAATTTTCATCTGTCAGACCATAAATCAAAAAATATTTCCAGATCCCATATTCTCTGAACTTTTCAATAAAAGATAAACCGTAAAAAATATGGCGGCTATTCAAAAGCAGTGCCGTAACCGCAACCGTCATAAGAGGAATCTGATTCACCAGAAACGATACCATAAGCATCTGAAGTGAGCCTGTATAAACAAACATACTGATAATTACTGACCATCCGAACTGATACCCGGCATTCGCCATCAAAATCCCATAAACCATCCCGACCGGAAAATAACCGATCAAAATGGGAATACTTCTTTTTACCGAATAAAAAAACTTTTCTTTATCATAAATCACCTGTCATCGCACACTTTCCAACACATAAAGCTGCTCTTTCTCCTTATCATACGCCAGAAGCAGCTCCGAAGAGTCTGTTTCTCTTTCTCGATATGAATAGACACATTCCTCATAATCCGGTCGTTCCTTTTGAGGAACATCGATGATATTCAGACAGTTTTCTGCAAATTCCGAATAGGAATTTGTATACAAAGTACCGGTGTCATCATCGGCCCTCCAGTTCAAAAACTTACTGATATCCTCTGTATTCTCATACTGAAGCACCGTATATTTCTCACCATCTCCGTGAAAAGAAGCCCCCGTATCTGCATGATAAAGCTCTTTTCCGCCATCCGGAAGCTGCATTTTCCAATTTGCCTGTATAATCATCTCATCAGACACACAGCCTGTCAGCCAAACTGTACTAAGGAATCCAATTCCAATCACTGCTGCTGTTTTTCTCATAACTCTCCTCCAATCTTCCGGTCCTGCCGAGTTTTCAAGATGCCTCCATTGTAGCAGACTCTTCTGCTTTTTTCCAATAAAAATACTGCATCGTCCCATAAGAACTTTGCAGTATTTTTCATCATATTAAAACAATCCTCTTAATGCCGGATAATATTTTTTGAATTTCTGATAGCGTTCTTCATACTTTTCCACAAGTTCTGCTTCCGGCTCCACAGTTTCCACCACATGAACCAGTTTATCCACAGCGCTTTCCACATTTTCAAATTCTCCGCATCCGACTGCTG
>JBKUOG010000066.1:0-2847 GCA_046957575.1 Lachnospiraceae bacterium
GATGCTCAATACGGTGCTGACGGTGCGGGCGCATGAGGCAAATTCCCACAGAGGGATCGGCTGGGAGGAATTTACAGATGCAGCAATCATGGCAGTCAACGCACAGGAGCGGCCGATCGTGTTTATTCTGTGGGGAGCGCCGGCACAGCGCAAAAAACGGATGCTGAACAATCCGAAGCATTTGATTCTTGAGGCGCCGCATCCGAGTCCTCTGTCTGCATACAGAGGATTTTTCGGAAGCAGGCCGTTTAGCCAGACCAATCAGTTTCTGGAAGAACATGGGGTGACACCGATCGACTGGCAGATTGAGTAAGGCCATCAGGAATCCAGATACTGAAAAAGCTGGTTTACCGTATGTTCTACCATATCTGACTGATAGAAATAGTACAGCTTGTTATTGCGGACTTCATGGCATACAAAACCATTCAGATACAGCTGATTCATATGATGCGAAATGGTCGCAGTTGTCAAAGAGAGCCTTTTTGCCAGATCACTCTGGTAAGTGGGTTCTTTTTTTAGAATTGCCAGAATTGCCAGTTTGGTAGGATCTGAGAGCATTTTCAGATGTTCGCTGATCTGATCGAGTGTAAAGTCTTCTGGAAGAAAAAAGTCAATCGCACAGAACAGAATACCCAGACGGAGAATATTGGAACATTGTGTTTTAGCAGCAAAAGAAATATAAAAATCGGCCATGTTACAAAAGGAAAGACAAGGGAGGATGCAGGTGTCCTGCGGGAGTGTCGTTCCTATTCTGCGAAGCAGGATTTTCTGGCAGTCTTTGGAGGAAACCAGAGTATCGCAGTATGTGTAAAGAGAATGATATTTGTTAAAAATCGGCTCAATAGCGGCGGCGATTTGTTTTAACAGGAAAAGACATTCTTCTATCCAGGTCTTTCCATCTAATAAAATCTGCAGCATGGCAAGTTTTTCAGGAGCATCCAGAGAACTTTTCAGGACACAGGATACCGGATCGGAAGGCGTTTCTTCAAGATGAAGGATGGAAGCGGTCCATTTTGCGCCGTGATCATCTTCAAAATGCCTGCAGATATCATCAAAAGAGACGCCGTGCTCCATGATATCATAGTAGATGTAAAAGAAATCGCGAATGAAAAAAGTAGGAACATTCCCCTCATCTGGCGGTGTAAGTTGTGTATAAAGTGGATTTGAGAGATTCGGTGTGAGCGATTCGGAAGCTTCCATCATTTCCAGCAAAGGTTGGAAAAGCTCTGTGATCAGTTCTTTTTCCGGCCGCTTTGCGAGAATGCTGTTACGCATCGCGAGACAGTCATCCTTTAAAAGTTTTCGTGTTAAAATTCCAAATGCTTCTGCATATAAATCAGGTGTCAGTTTGTTCATGGTTAAAAGTATTCCTTTCTAATCTAAATATTCTTATTTGAGTTTTGATATTTCCCGGTCAAAAAGGTCTCCGCATCTGCTGATCTTGAAAAGGAAAAGGAGCAGAAGAGAAAAGATCCCTGTTCCAAGAAAGATCATGGGGATTTTTATATAATGTACAATTCCCGCAAGCAGAAAAGAGAGAACCGGCATGATGGCACTTCCGGCAGAATTAAAAAATCCGGCGGCGCGGGCAAGGTATTCGGGTTCTACGATTTTGACAAACGTAGTATTGAGAAATGCCTGAAAAATTCCCATACCGCATCCCTGTATACAAAACAGTCCAATCCATACTGGCAGAGTCATGCCTCCATTCAGGGAAGGAAGGACTGCCAGAATCAGATAAAAGAGTCCCCATATCCCAAGAGAACACCAGGTATAGACAAAAGACGGCCGGATCAGTTTCTGGATTTTCGGATAGAAAAACAGAAGCAGCAGGCTCGATAAAGTCGTCAGAATATCAGCGCAGGCAAGGTATTCTGAGGATTTATTCAAGGTTCCGCTGATGTAGGCCGCCGAAAGGGAGGAAAGGATCGTGGCAAGTGCATTGCATAACAAAGCTCCGCTGACAAACAGAAGAAACAACTTGTTTTTGCAAAAATAAAGAACGCCTCCTTTTAGATTCTCCCAGTAATTAGTTTGCGTAATAGCCATATCCAGATGTTCTTCTACTTTCATCGCACCAATCAGGCATGCAGAAAGGAAAAAACTCAGCAGATCCAGACCGATGGCAAGGCCGGGGGCTATGGCCACAAGAACTCCTCCTGCAGCAGTTCCTGCGATCATACAGACCTGAGAACTGATCTGATTGAAGTTGATGCCCTCGTCAAGCTCTTCGTTGGCAAGCACTTTTGGCAGATAAGAAACTCCGGCGGGAATGCGAAATGCCTCGATACTATTAAAGAGAAAGGTAAATGCAACAAACATCCATGGCTGTAGAAAATCTGTCAGAAACAGCAGCAAAAATCCTGAAAGAGAGAGTCCGCGAAGGAGATCAGACCACACCATAACCTTTTGTTTTTGCATCCTGTCCACAAATGGAGCGGCCAGTGGCTGGAATAAAACAGTAGGAAGGACATTGGCTGCAAACACAATGGCAGAAAGACTGGCATTTTTCGTCAGAGCATAGGTCAGCCATGTGAATGCAATCGAATCAATCCCGTCACCAAGACGATTGATCATATTGGCAGACAAAAGTTTTACATAGTTTCGATTTTGAAAGAGGGTACGGTACATACAGATCACAACCTTTCTTAAAATAATAGATAAATATCTAATAAAAGTATAGAATATTATTAGATATATGTCAATGAATAAAAGCGAAGAGGTATTGTAAAGGCTGATTGAAACAGTCAACAGACAAGCTTTTTTATTACAATCTTAAGAAAATTTTAATGAATTACCAAGCAGAAATTTTTAAATTCTTTTATATAATGTAGTGCATTGGGAGGA
>JBKUOG010000067.1:0-1803 GCA_046957575.1 Lachnospiraceae bacterium
CAGCCATGCGAAGATTCAGACAGGAAAAAGCGTTGAAAGCTTGTTTTCATAAGAGGTTTCCTATCTGAATCTTCATAGGGCTGACGCCAGACACTTCTTGTCCGCCACAGGCGGGCAAGAAGATGCAAGGCTGAACGGTTACTAAATTAGTGTATAACACCCTGGGTATCTACCACCCAGATTTTTTCATTGGAGTCTTTCATATCCTTATATCCGCTGCCAAGTTCTGGCTTTGTGGAGGATTTAGAAGATGAGGATGCACGCTGAACCATACCGCTGGTGTTTACCAGGTATTGTTTGCCATTAAATTCGACAGGTGCGTAACGCAGTTCACTGTCTGCATCCTGGCGCCGGCCGTCAATATACAGGCGGTTATCCTGGATACCGTTAAAGCCATGGCCTTTTTGGGCGCCGTCAGTGTGGAAATACCAGTATTCAGTAACGCCGGATTCTTCATCAGCAATTGCCTGCTTTCCGGTTTTCATAACGCCATCTTCGGCAAAGTAGGCATTGGCAGTCTGGCCGTCTTCTGTCGTGATGATCTGCTTTCCGGTCTGCATTTCTCCTTTCATATTAAATGCATACTGCTTTGCATTGATGGTAAAGATCTGTACGCCTGAGGATGCAGCCATGGGCACTCCCTTTTTGAAATAGAAGCGATAGGTTTCGCTGTCATCACTGATGCCTTCTGCGCCATAAATATCATACCATCCGGAGGCCCGTTTTCCGTCCTCTTCATAATACTGATAACCAGCAATGGAAAGAGGTGCCTGCTCATTCTGTTCAGAAGCCTGGTCTGCATTTGCCGGGGTAGCAGCTGCAGCTTCCGGCAGCTTGTACCATCCGGTCTGCATAACACCGTCTACAAAGGTGTAGTAGTTGCCGTCAATTTTTTTGTCCAGTTCATTGAGAACCATTTTTCCATTTTTCTCAAAATAGTGCCAGGAACTTTCATCAGAAGGGTTTTCGGATTCGTTTGAAAGCTGAATCCAGCCAGTGCGGCGAACTCCATTGTCTCCCAGATAATACACAGAGTCTTCAATGATCTGTCTGCCGGTCAGCATAATGCCGTCTTCATTAAAATAGTACCAGTTCCCATCAACAGACTGCCATTTGGAACGGATGGAACGTCCGTCCTTTCCAAAATAATACCACAGAGTATCCTGAGCTTCCGGAACATCAAACATATCATCATTGTCAATAGAAACCCACTGGTTTTCCACCTTTTTTCCGGTTTCATCAACATAGTATTCTTCAATCATTTCATTGGTAGCAATCTGACCTTCATCATTTAAATAGTACCAGTCGTCTCCGCGCTTTTTCCAGGCGTCTGTCACATAGTAGCCATCAGAATCATAGTAGCGAAAATTTCCGTTTTCTTCAACCCAGCCGGAGGAAGCAGCCAAAGCCAAAGCCGGTCCATTTAAGAAGGAAGGGGTACCTGCAGATAAGATTGCCGCAGTGGATAATGCAGCTATAAGTTTTGTTGATTTTTTCATAATTGTGATTCTCTCCTTTTTTGTTGTGAGTGACTATCGTTGCATTACGGTCCTCATTATAGCGTATCAAAATGGACTGCGATAGTGTAGGTTGCTGGCAGCAATGGAAGGAGACAGCAAAGAATCCTTTCATACCCAAACAGGCAGCCCCTCCAGATATTTTTGAATGATAAAAGCTGATTTTTGTGAAAGTATTGTCGATAAATAATATGAAAGAAAAAAATATATGTAAAAAACAGAGGATTCAACTTGCGGATAAAGAACAAAAAGTATACAATTATGACAGACAGACAGACAGACAGAC
>JBKUOG010000068.1:0-1775 GCA_046957575.1 Lachnospiraceae bacterium
AATTTGGATTTATCCTTTTTACAGCATAGTAAGGTGTTTTATACTTGTGTCCCTCTGTGCTTTCCCCGAACATATCCATGCTGTATAAATCATCATAACGGTCTAACATTTTTTGAAACTTCAAATGCTGGATAAATTCTTTGATTGGGTAAAGGTCAGACGCTTCCATGTTCTTTCCGCTGATGTAATCTGTAATATATTTGCGTAGCTGTTCTAATTCATATTCCAGCCATTCTTCTTCGCTGTCAAAGAAGTTATCATAATGTCCATGTTTCAGTTCTGCATTTAAACGTTCTTCCGCTCTTAGAAACTGGCAGACTTCCTTTTCTGCTTGATTGGCATATTTCCATTCCCCCGATAACAATTCGTTCGGTGTTACGTCCAGCACTTCCATTATCTTTTCCAGCGTATCATAAGCAGGATAATTCAACCCTCTTTCAATCTTGGAAAGGCTCTGCATATTGATACCAATTTTGTCCGCAAGCTCCTGTTGTTTCATTCCTCTGAATTTTCTTATGGTCTGTATATTATTTCCTAAATGGCTTATTTTCATCGCATAGCCCTCCATATCTCATTATATCTTCACTGTTATAAGTCTATCACGCCTAATATGGCTTTTAAAGGCAAAAAAAGATATTGACAAATAAGCATATAAGAATTACTATGTTCTTGTAATCGAATAAGCACAATAGAATGAAATATAAGAACATTCAAAAAGTAAAACCTATCTGATTAAGCCCGTAAATATGAATAATGATTGAAATGGTACTTGTTAGAAAAGGGAAAAACAGGCTTGGATGACAAAGCATTTCCGTCCTTTGACGGCTGGGCGAGACTGCGAGCCTTGTATGTGCCCCCGTTCTCTAACAGGGGGGCACTATTTCAGAAAAAACAAGGCAAAAACCATACAATCCCAAAGTTATGCGTAATAAACGGTCTGATCGGATATGTTACAACATACGCTCAGCAGTTCTATGGACTTACCGCAACAACAGCTGCCACTCTGGGCGGTATTCGGTATCTACTCCAGGGTGTCGGAGGTATCGTCGGAGGCTTCCTTGCTGATAAGCTGCACTCACGTATTAAAGTAATCGTCGGCGGATGTATCGGATTTATATTTATCTATGCAGTGAGAAGCCAATACTTCGCAGTACATCAGGACGCGGGCATTCCGCTTGAGCTCAGTGGCCGTGTCTCCGGTATCTCTTCCGCACTTGGCTATATGCCTGATATGTTCATGTATACTCTGGTCGGAAGCTGGATGGATAACTATGGAAGAACCGGTTATAACATGACATGGGCATATGCAATGGCCGCTGCTGCTCTGTGTATCGTTCTTTCCTTTATTCTAAGCAAGGTTGTGAAAAAAGAGCAGAAACCTCAGGTATAACAAACAAATAACAGGGCTGCTGCAAAATCTATTATTCTGCAACAGCCCTACATTCTGTATTAAATGTCTTGATCTTTCCTATCCGTGCATCTAAAATCTGATCGGTGACCCGAAGCAATCTTCTTTGGAACAAAGTGGGCAAGCCCACTTCAACGCCCCAACCCCTCCCTCACTCTTTGAGGGGCTTGACAACTTTGCGTGCCAGATGCAATTTGCCGCAGGCAAATAATTTCCTTACGCATCTGTGCACAACCCGCGGAGCGTTTTTATTTCATAGGGAAGGTCGTAGAACTTTCCTATGAAATAAAAAAACGGTTAAGTTCTGTAATCGAACTTAACCGTTACTTATAATGCAGAAGAAGAGACTCGAACTCTCACGGGAGTA
>JBKUOG010000069.1:0-1767 GCA_046957575.1 Lachnospiraceae bacterium
AAGATTCAGACAGGAAAAAGCGTTGAAAGCTTGTTTTCATAAGAGTTTTCCTATCCGCATAGGTCCGTTATATCGGGAATGTACTTGACAAACCACTGCAATAGGCATAAAATTACTTAGGAAACTAATAGAAAGGAGCGCAGCATGGTTTCACTTACAAAAAGTGCAGCAAGGTATGTCAGTAAACTTTCCAACAAACTTCGCCGCAAATTAGATATGCTTTCTTCGAGAAAAGAGTTTAGTGGGTCACAGGGAAGAACACTTCATTTTTTACTTGCACAAACAGAAGATGTTTTCCAAAAAGATATAGAAGAAGAATATAGCATACGCCCCTCTACGGCAACAGAGCTGTTAAAGCAAATGGAAGCAAATGGACTTATTCGACGAGAGCCTGTTGCTTACGATAATCGGCTAAAGAAGATTGTCTTGACCGATAAGGCATTGATGTATAAACAACAGGTTGTAGAGGATTTGACCTCATTAGAGGAAACACTTACAAAAGGAATTTCCGAGGAAGATATGAAAGTTTTTTTTGAAGTGATTGAAAAGATGATGGATAATCTGTCTGAATGAATATCCAGATAGGTTATCCTTAATTTCAATCCATATACTTAGGAAACTAACTTTATAGAAAGAGAGGAATTTATATGGACAAAGAAAATCAATTTTCGCAAGGGAAACTATTTCCCTTAATTTTGAAGTATTCTATTCCGGCAGCAATTTCACTTTTAATTACGGCAATTTACAATATCGTTGACCGTATTTTTGTGGGGAACTTTAGTGGAACTTCTGCTTTGGCAGGACTATCAATCTGTTTTCCGCTTTCTTATATGATGATGGCATTTGGACTTACTTGCAGTGCAGGCGGTTCTTCCCTATTCAGTTTATTTGCAGGGAAAAATGAACAGAAAAAAATGAATGCTTCATTTGGAAATGCTTTGATATTGGTTGTTATTTTTGAACTTGCATTGACGGCAATTTTGCTGATTTTTGCCAATCCTATTTTGGAAATTTTCGGAGTAACAGAAACCTCTTATCCGTATGCCTTTGAATATTATCGAATTGTTGCGTTAGGCTGTTTGTTTCAGGGACTTACACAAGTTTTCTGCGATTTCGTCCGAGTATCAGGAAAACCTGTTATGGGTATGTGTGTGACCGGCATCGGAGCAGTAACCAACATTATTCTTGACGCTGTATTTGTGGCAGTTATGAACTGGGGTGTAACAGGTGCAGCATGGGCTACCGTAATTGGACAGATTTTCTCAACACTATTTGGTATGTATCTTGTTTGGAACGGACACACAAAAGCGGAAATCAAAAAAGAAACATTCCATTTTAATTTCAAGCTATCTAAAGAAATCGTATCCTGTGGATTTGCCTTTTGGATTGCACAAATGGCTATGGGCTTAATTAGTTTAGTCTATAACGGACAGTTGGGAAAATATGGCGGGGATACTGCAATTAGCGTATATGCCGTTGTTGCAAGTATTATGACCTTTGTGATTATGCCTGCAAGTGGTATTAGTCAAGGTATTCAGCCCATTGTAGGAAATAACTTTGGGGCAGGAAATTATAAAAGGGTTATGGCAGCCTTGTATCAGGCGTCTGCCTTTTCAGTGGGAATTACTTGTATTGTATGGCTTATCGTGATGTTCTTTCCGGAATATATTTTATTGGCATTCGGTGCTACGGAAGAAATGCTGAAAGTTGGGGAGTCTATGAAAGTTTTTCTGTAAATAAAGATTTAAAAGGTCTTCTATGATAAAA
>JBKUOG010000070.1:0-1734 GCA_046957575.1 Lachnospiraceae bacterium
CGAGCCTGCTTCCACAGGAGGTAAGGAACATGAGCGAATTGAAACCAAGAATAAAAGAAAACGGAATTGATTATATCCTTGTTGGAGATTACTACATCCCGGACTTGAAGTTGCCGGAGGAACACCGCCCCATCGGAAAGTACGGACGGATGCACCGGGAATATTTAAGAGAAGTCTGCCCAGCCAGATTACACACATTGACCCTGACCGGGGAATTGTGGACATATCTTGCAGACCTGAACGAACAGGCACAGAAACGGTTAGACACCATCATGGAGCAGATGAAAGCTGCCGAGGGCGTGACCGAGGAATTAAAGCGTACCTGTCAAATGGAATGGGTGCGGCGGTGCAATAACATTCACAACCGGGCAGAAGAAATTGTTTTGCATGAGATTATTTATTCATAACGGTATGGTAGAATGATTATGGCAAATAAAATTTGTAAGGAAATATAAGGAAATCTTTATGGTATCCAGACTGTGGTTCCTTTATAATGATAACAGGAATGTTGTTTTGGAACAAAAAATGCAGAAAGGCGGTACTATGATAAGCAAAAAATTATTTATGACTTTAGGGCTTTCCTGCTTGCTTCTAGTCGGTTGTCAGACTGCTTACAAGACAATGCCGGAATCAAGCACTCTTACTTCCACAGGTTATGCTTCCGAAGAGGTACAACGTATCTCCCTTTTTTATGATGGCGCTCTGTATCTGTACAATGCCACCGGCTTTGACCTTCCAAAAGAGGAAAGTTGGGAATTTTTAGGTCAGGTAGCTTTTGTGAATAATTTAGAATTTCCCACTGAAGATTTCTGTGGCACCCACTTAAATGTGGGTCAGGAAGTTTACCGGGATCCGAAAATTCCTCAAAAATTATATGTAAAATACGATTCCGGTTTCGCACTCTTTGAAGCAGAGAAGACGAAAAAGGAAGAAAGTACCGAGTATCTTGATTATGTAACTGCGGGAATAAAATTATGGACTTCTGACAGTCTTGAACTTAAACTTACGAATGTTAGTAATGAAACGATAAGCTATGGCGAAGCATTTACTATGGAGGTTCTTCATGACGGTATTTGGGAAAAGCTTCCAGTATTATTGGAGGACTATGGTTTTAGTGATATTTGCTACGAATTAGAGCCGGGAGAATATAGATTTATAGATATAGATTTTGCATGGTTATATGGAGAACTCCACGAAGGCTGGTTTAGAATTATAAAAGAAATTTATTTGCAGGACGGAACGGTATATTCCGTACCAGCAGAGTTTGGGGATTTAGATTTAAGACAGACAGAAATAGTAAATTCAAAAGAATTTGGAAATCCAAAAGAAGTGTTAGATAATACATCCATTGCATCAAATGTTGAGGTAAAGAAATCTAATGAAGATGAATTACAAATTGAATTTGAATTAGATAATGTTGGAGTATGTACTTTTGTTGCCAGTAAAGGAAAAAATCTATCTCTTCCTGATGAAACTTTTATAGAGTCTACTAAAATTAAATGGACGGCATTGACCGCAGATGATGAATATATTTTCCCTTATATGAAGGTTAATGAAGCCGGAGATATGTTCATGATAGACTGGATATATAAAGAACATCATTTTGCTATTTATGGAAAATCTCCTAAGAGAACATCGGACAGAGATATGGCTGGAAAAATTGCGTTAGAAATTTACATAAATCACAAAGTAATTTTTGACTATCTTTTCAAAAGTTCTTATATGCCGGTATAG
>JBKUOG010000071.1:0-1646 GCA_046957575.1 Lachnospiraceae bacterium
CTATAAGCTGATAGCAAGGAAGTGATGCCATGAGATCATTTGCAAGTTATATATCGAAACATCTTGCGTCTTTTGCTGCCTTTATCCTGATATTGCTGTTTCTTAACGCGGTAGTATTTAGTCTAACTTTTCAAAAAATTGTGACTGAGGATTATGGAAATTCTTCCCCGCAATCTATGTTGGAAATGACTGCTGCCGCCGCTACACCGGAGCGATTATTAGACAATGCGGTACAAAAGCTCCGGCAGAATCATATTTGGGCAATTTATCTCAACGCTGATGGACAGTGTTATTGGTCGGTTGATTTGCCCGATGAAGTGCCGGAAAGTTACACTATTCAAGATGTCGCATTGTTTTCAAAAGGATATATTGAAGATTATCCGGTTTTTGTCTGGAACACCGATGATGGACTGTTGGTATTGGGTTATCCAAAAGACAGCTATACAAAACTCACCAGCAATTACTATTCCATTTCAGCACTTCGACGGCTCCCCGTCTTTGTGCTTGGAATGTTGGGATTGGATGTACTGTGCCTCTTTTGTGCCTATTATTTCTCCAAACGCAAAATCATCCGTAATACCGAACCGATTGTGTCTGCTGTGGAAACTTTAGCAGACGGAAAGCCTGTTTCACTTCATATCAGCGGCGAACTATCGGAAATTGCCAATAGCGTGAACAAGGCTTCTTCTATTTTGAACAGACAAAATGTGGCGCGGGCGAACTGGATCAGCGGTGTTTCCCATGACATCCGCACACCGCTCTCCATGATTATGGGGTATGCGGGCCGCATTGCGGAAAATGAATCTGCCAGCCAGACCATCCAAGAACAGGCTGAAATAGTACGGAAGCAAAGCGTAAAAATTAAAGAACTGGTGCAGGATTTGAATTTAGTCTCACAGTTGGAATATGAAATGCAACCACTTCACAAAGAGATGGTTCGCTTATCCAAATTGCTGCGATCCTATGTAGCAGAGCTATTGAACATGGGAATTTCCGATAGCTATAATATTGGAATTGAGATTGCTACTGACGCTGAAAACACTATGTTAGAATGTGATGCCAGATTGATTTCACGAGCCGTGAATAATCTTGTTCAAAATAGTATGAAGCACAACCCGCTGGGATGTAGGATTCTGTTATCTTTAAGACGGATGGAAAATACCATTCAGCTTATTGTGCAAGACGATGGTATAGGACTCTCTGAAGAAAAACTACAAGAACTAAAAGAAAAACCTCATTATTTAGAAAGCACAGATGAGCGCTTAGATCTTCGACATGGGCTGGGTCTTGTTTTGGTTCGACAAATTGTAGCGGCACATGAAGGGACTATGACCATTGACAGTAAGATTAACTGTGGATGTAAAATCATCTTGACTTTTGACTCTATAGATACAATCCCAAAAAACCACTTGAGTTAAGTCAAAAGCATTTTGGATATTTATCACTAGCACAAAAGAAGCTGGAAATCTGAAAGGTCTCCTGCTTTTTTGCCCCAAGGACAGCTCTGCGAAATACACCTTAAAGCTGCTGTTACAGATGGGGCGCAAGGCCCTGTGCCAGAAGCACTTTGAGACCTTGCGCCATTTGCTTATTCTATCCTAAAAATACTTTGCCAGCTGCTTCAGACCGCGCCGGATGCTGTCACG
>JBKUOG010000072.1:0-1637 GCA_046957575.1 Lachnospiraceae bacterium
GTTATCGCATTCCATCGCATTACCCATTCCTTTCTTTCCTCCTTTAAATCTTAATATTAGTGGATTATCGCCTGTCCACATGTAGAGCAGCGACCCGTGCTTACGCAATCTTCCGTTGTTGATGTGCCACAATTGGGACAGGGATAAAATCCCTTATCATATGTACATCTCTTGTAAATGTCCTTTTGCATAGATGCTATAGCGATTTTATACGCCTCCTCGATATCGGAAAAACTTTCACCATCATTAGGGATTGTTGTTTTTCTTCTTATAATTTCTATGGCCTTTTCAATTTTCATTAGCTACAGTCCTTTCTCAAACGTTAATTTTGTCAGTTTACCTGTTTCTTTCCGCCTCCGGAAATCTGTGTTGATCTAACCAAAAATATTCGCACGGACTACTATCATATAAAATAATTTTTTCTTTGTTGTTTGCATTTCCACATCTGAATCCACCGCCATATAAACAATTTGGGCAGATTTTTGGAACTCCCACTGTCTGTTTTACATTTATAAACTCCACTTTTTTCCCTCCAAAATCCTAATTTTCTACTTTTCTACAATCACTGAACCATTCCAAATTAAAACGGTCCGGAACGTCAATTTCTAATACCGGCGAATACTCACAATCTCCATTAACCAACCTGATAGGCCAGTCTGGTAATGAATCTCCTTCTGATTCCATGCTAAATCCAATCACCCAGCATCCTCCGTTAATGTGGCTTGCTGTATAGTGCCCTACCACAAGAAGGCTTGCCGTCCCTGCTGTAATTAAACACTGAATCGGCTTACAGCTCCCGCAATTATCAACGTCCTGATTTGTTACCCCATACTCACCAAAAGTATCATCACTATATCCCTGAAATCTTAAAGTTTTCATTTTTCTTTCCTTTCCTCCGGTTCTATCGGAAATGCTAATTTCCCTGATTAATACCTGCCCATTGCTCTGCCATAGCCCGGGCGATTCCCGGAAAAGTCTTACTACGTATTTTTGACCGCTCTTTCTTTGGCAAACCATACGTATTGTAATGCCACTTGCTATCAATTACACCGTTACTGCATATATGTAATTCTGGTTCAACAACCTTAGTTGGTTGCAGTAATGGCAATCCCTTAAGCCACAGACAGGTACTTTTCCTTTCCGCGTGTCCAAACTGATACGGTTGTATTATCTGGTCAGGCTTGCGATATTGGGTTGACATTATTCCAATAGGATTTTCTATTGCTATTCTTTCACAATTCGCGGCAACAAACTGCATAAAGAAATCAACGCCTTGCTGCTGCCTACCGTCCCTTCGTTTCTGGTCAAAATACCTCGCTCCTGATACCGCTAAATGAGTGCACGGTGGGAAAGCGATTATCATATCCCATTTTTGCGCCAACAATGGAATCACATCTTGTTGTAGGTGCCACTCTGGATGTCCGCCAGAACATGGTTCTATATCACAGCTATACGCTTCGTGACCCAGCTTTCTCAGTTCCATGGTTACTGCCTGTGATTCCTCACACGCTACTAAAATTTTCATTCCCTAAAAGGTTCCGTGTACACTTTCCCGGCCGGGGAACGGCTCCTTTCTTAGTTTTCAAAACATCGATTTAGTGTCCCAAATACATAACTGTCACTGCCCAGAACCCTAC